>NZ_LMAK01000019.1 GCF_001439665.1 Formosa algae | reverse complement strand
TTTTTGAAACCGCCAATAAAGCTGAAAATTTTGAATTTAGTTTTGAAGGGCACCCTAATTTTACCACCACTGAACAATTACAAGTTTTATTTGATTTAGGATTTACACGAAATAGTTTTGGAATACAAGACTACGATCCTAAAGTACAAAAAGCTATACACAGAGTACAATCTTTTGAGGCTGTACAACAAGTTACAGAAGATTCTAGAACCATAGGATACAACTCTGTAAGTCACGATTTAATTTTTGGTTTACCGTTTCAAACCGAAGAAAGCATTCGTGAAACGATTAAAAAGACAGTGGAATTAAAACCAGACCGTATTGCATATTATAGCTACGCACATGTGCCGTGGATTAAAGGTAATGGACAACGCGGATTTAAAGACACAGATTTACCACAAGATCACGAAAAGCGTGCCTTATACGAATTAGGAAAGCAATTGTTTTTCGATGCCGGCTACGTAGAAATTGGCATGGATCATTTTGCTTTGCCTACAGACTCGATGTACACCGCTATGGAAAGCAAAACTTTACATCGTAATTTTATGGGCTATACCTCTGGAAAAACAAAACTCATGATTGGATTAGGAGTCTCGTCTATTAGTGATTCTTGGTATAGTTTTGCTCAAAACGAAAAAAACATAGACGATTATTATGCCCGTTTACGCGCTGGAGAATTGCCTATTTTTAGAGGGCATTTACTTTCTAATGAAGACTTAGTGGTTAGACAACACATCTTAAATATTATGTGCAACCTGGAAACCTCTTGGAAAATTCCTGATATGCTATTGGAAGCTCTTCCAGAAATTTTATCGCATTTAAAAGAAATGGAAGCAGATGGTATTTTAAATATTTTCGAAGATCGACTGGTTGTAAAAGAAGAAGGCCGTATGTTTATTAGAAACGTGTGTATGGCATTCGATCTAAAATTGCATAAAAGTAAACCGGAAACCAAATTATTTTCTATGACCATTTAAGGTCATTATGCTTTTTCGAAAAAATTTATTAATTTACTTTCTTAAACTGGTAAACATATGAAAACGAAAATAACTTTTATTCTAGGGATATTAAGTATTAGTACAGGAGTATTTTTACATTATTACCTTCAAAACGATGCATTCGATTTCTTTAAAGGCATTGCCTTTGGAAGCGGTATAGGTTTATTATTAACAGGGCCTTTTCTAAAAAGAAAGCACGCTTAAATAAATTTGTATTTAAATCACTAACTATAAAAGGGAAGCATGAGCTTCTCTTTTTTTATATCTTTTAATTATATTCATTTAAATCAAAAAAACATTTAATACCATCCTTTCAACTGCTTTAAAATGTATAAAATTACAATTGCAAAATGCATGTATAACATTTAAACATTATAAAATGAATAATATAAAATTCATAATACCCACCGTGTTAATCGTATTAACCGCTATAGTCTTTACATCTTGTGCAACTATTCCTGAAAGCGCAAAAGCTGTAAGTCCGTTTAATAAAGAAAAATACCTTGGAACTTGGTATGAAATTGCACGTCTGGATTTTAAATATGAAAAAGATTTAAACAACACCACTGCGAACTATTCCATTAATCCAGATGAAAGTATTAAAGTGGTTAACAAAGGCTATAATTATGTAAAAGATGAATGGACAGAAGCAAACGGAAAAGCCAAATTTGTAGACAGTGATACTATTGCGAAATTAAAAGTGTCCTTTTTCGGGCCTTTTTATTCTGGTTACAATGTTATTGCCTTGGCAGACAATTATAATTATGCTTTGGTTGCAGGTAAAAACCTAGATTATTTATGGATTTTGTCTAGAGAAACCACCATTCCCGAAGACATAAAACAAGACTTCTTAAATCAAGCCAAAGCTATTGGCTACAACATTAAAGACCTAATTTGGGTAGAACACACTGATTCTTAGACGATATTATCTTAAATTTTTCTTAAATTATAACTAGTTTTTTCGCATATTTATTGCGTTAAGCTGAAAGCTGTACACAACAGATCAACTTTTCAACTAATCAATAAACCAACTTTATGAAAAAATTAGTAGCAGAATTTATAGGCACCATGTGGCTTGTATTAGGCGGATGTGGTAGCGCAGTTTTAGCAGCTGGATATCCAGAATTAGGAATTGGATTTGTAGGAGTCGCAATGGCTTTTGGACTTACCGTTTTAACAATGGCATATGCTATCGGGCATATTTCAGGTTGCCATTTAAATCCCGCAGTAACTATAGGACTTACTGTTGGCGGACGTTTTGACAAAAAAGACGTGGCACCTTACATTATTGCTCAAGTACTCGGAGGAATTTTAGGAGCAGGAATCTTATATGGTATTGCTTCAGGAAAAGCGGGCTTTGAATTGGGTGGCTTTGCTGCTAACGGTTATGGAGAGCATTCTCCAGACGGATACAATATGATGTCGGCTTTAATTACAGAAGTTGTAATGACATTTATGTTTTTAATGATCATTTTAGGCGCTACACATTCTAAAGCACCTAAAGGTTTTGGCGGATTAGCAATTGGATTAGGCTTAACGCTTATTCATTTAATTAGTATTCCAGTAACAAATACTTCGGTAAACCCTGCAAGAAGTACGAGTCAGGCCTTATTTGTTGGCGACTGGGCTTTAGGTCAATTATGGTTGTTTTGGGTTGCTCCAATTGTAGGCGCAATACTTGCCGGTGTAGTATATAAATTTATTTCGCCAGAAAAAGCAGTTTAGATTTTATTCTCTTTTTTATAAAAACATCTACTTTTTAACTCACAAAACGTAAGTTAAAAAGTAGATGTTTTATTTTTATACCTTACTACAGTCACTAAAACAGTAAACCATGGGTAAAAAAACAGATCATATAGCGCCACGTATAGCTGAATTCATTAAAAATCAGCATATCTTTTTTGTTGGTACTGCAGCAGCAGAAGGTCGCGTAAATGTGTCTCCTAAAGGCACAGACAGTTTTAGAGTCATTAACAAAAATAAGATTGTATGGCTAAATTTAACAGGAAGCGGAAATGAAACTGCCGCGCATGTATTACAAAACAATCGCATGACCATAATGTTTTGTGCCTTTGAAGGCAAACCACTTATTTTAAGACTTTACGGCAATGCAACTATTTTTCACCCGAGAGATACCGAGTTTCAGCAGTATAGTGAGTATTTCCCAAACGCTGTTGGGTCTAGACAAATTATTGAAATGGACGTAGATTTAGTTCAAACCTCATGCGGATTTGGAGTTCCGTTTATGGATTATAATTCGGAACGCAGCATGTTAGACGATTGGGCCAATCAAAAAGGGGAAGATGGTATTGAACAATACTGGGCAGATAAAAACACCAAAAGCATAGACGGCTTCGAAACGCAAATTATTAAATAACATGACACACATACACCTTGCCATACGTTTTAGTAAAACGCCAACACCTGAAGATTACATTACAGCGATTACAAGTTCAGAACATCCTTTATTATCGGAATTCAAGGGTAAGCAAGGCACATTTTTATCAAATGCCACTTTAGATGAATATGTGAAGGCAGAATTATTACACGATGATTTCACCTTAACCAAAGATTCCAAAAGACACCTATTATCACTTTCTAGTGGTGAACGCAGGACTTTATTATTCAATCATCTATTAAAAGGCAATCCTCAATTTTTAGTTCTTGTTAATCCGTTTGATTCTCTAGACATTGAAAATGTAGCCAAATTAAAAGCGCGTTTAACCTTGTTATCTAAAGACATTCCTACTATTCAGTTTTTTAGTCGTACAGATGAGATTATGCCATATGTAACATCTCATTTAAAACTCGGAGAGGACATTTACATCATACAACCCATTTCAGAATATTTTGCACAAGAACAAAACACACCCACATTCGGTTTTAATAATCCGCTCCCAAAGCCTATTTCAGAACCAAAACACACTTTACCTAGTAAATTAATAGATCTTAAGAAAGTTAACGTATCATATAACGACAAATCCATTTTAAATAACATTACTTGGTCTATTACACAAGGTGAGTTTTGGGAATTAAAAGGCGCAAATGGCACTGGTAAATCTACGCTTGTTACCATGATGATTGGAGATAATCCAAAAGCGTATGGTCAGGATGTAAATTTATTTGGGAAAAAGAGAGGTTCTGGAGAAACGGTATGGGACATAAAGCGTAACATCGGGTATTTTACGCCAAGTATGATGCATTTATTTAAGGGCCAACACTCCGCCTTGAATATGGTTATTTCAGGATTAAAAGATAGTATTGGATTGTATATAACTCCAACAGATTTAGAAGTGAATTTGGCAAAGCAATGGTTAGAATTAATCGGATTAAATACTATTACAAACACCAACTATTATTACCTCTCTGAAACTAATAAACGCTTAATTTTAATTTGTAGAGCCATGATTAAACATCCGCCTTTACTAATTCTAGACGAACCCACAGTTGGTTTAGACGATAAAGGTGCTCGTGTGTTTATAAATTTAGTTCAAAAAATTGCTAAGGAAAGTAAGACGGCTATTTTATATGTTTCGCATAAAACTGAGCAAGAACTAAAACCAACATTCATTTTCCAATTGGAACGTACAGAAGCAGGTTCTATCGGGAATATAATAACACCAAGTAGTTAGCAAACTATGTAAATGATACACGCACAACAAAGTCTGACGGAACGTATACCTAAGAAAATTTTACCGTTAATTATTATCTCTCAATTTTGTTGTACATCACTCTGGTTTGCAGGAAATGGTGTTATGGATGAGCTTATACGTGTCTATAATTTAGATCCGTCTGTACTGAGTTTCTTAACATCTTCAGTGCAATTTGGATTTATTATTGGCACATTTGTCTTTGCTTTATTTACAATTGCAGACCGGTATTCCCCTTCTAAAGTGTTTATGATAAGTGCCGTTTTAGCAGCTATTTTTAATCTTGGCATTGTTTTAAAAGGGCAATCGCTTACCGTGTTATTACTCTTACGTTTTTCAACTGGTTTTTTCCTTGCTGGCATTTATCCTGTAGGCATGAAAATCGCAGCCGATTATTACAACACGGGCTTAGGTAAGGCTCTAGGCCTTTTGGTTGGCGCATTAGTTTTAGGCACCGCATTCCCTCATCTTTTAAGTAATATCACTCAACATTTACCTTGGGAAACAGTTATATATGCGACCTCTTTACTATCTTTGTTTGGAGGACTAATAATCTTAATCTTTGTTCCTAATGGTCCGTTTAGAAAACACAGCATCAAAATAGACTTAACAGCACTGACAAAACTTTTTAAAAATCAAGATTTTAAAGGTGCAGCTTATGGTTATTTTGGACACATGTGGGAGCTCTATGCCTTTTGGGCTTTTACGCCAATCATGATAAAAACATACAACGGCCTACATCCAGAGGCTCATTTAGATATTGCCTTGTATTCCTTTTTAATTATAGGTATGGGAAGTTTAGGTTGTATTATCAGCGGTTGGTTATCAGGGAGCAAGGGCCTAAAACCTTCAGCTTATTTTATACTATTAGTTTCTGCTGTATGTTGTGTATTATCTCCTTTAAGTTTTTATGTAAACTCAAGCTTGCTTTTTATTCTTTTTATGGTCGTTTGGGGCATGTTTGTCGTTGCAGATTCACCACTATTTTCAACCTTAGTTGCTAATAATACAGCATCTCATGCCAAAGGGAGTGCATTAACTATTGTAAACTGTATTGGATATGCCATTACCATAGTTAGCATACAAACTTTGGGATTCTTACAAACGTTTATAAATCCAACTTACGTGTATGTAACTTTAGCTATAGGTCCCATTTTAGGCTTAATTGCTTTAAGAACCAAAGGTACTAAGGCTTAAAGAACGCTTTATTCGTCTTTTTTGTATACATGCGGATTTTCAACAATGCCCTTTTTAAATACTTTTCTAATACTCATACGTAAGAATGAATCGAGTTTAAGAATCTGATTTGTAAACACCTGTTCTGGACGTCCTCTAAAAGTGGTGACATGAAAAGAATCTGTAGTTTGTAACGGTCGATTTGAAAAGTAGTAATTAGATACACATTGTCTTGAAGCGTCTGCAGTAACGGGACTTACAGAATGCCAAGATGTTTTATGAGTTGCCATAACAACGAGTCTATTAAATTTGGAATGCACTATCGTTTGAGGCGATTCTAATCCGTTGGGCCAAAGTTCTAAATGTCCGCCATTGTCATCATGCCAATCTGGAGACACATAATATAACAAGTTTAAAACGCGCCACCGACTTCTATCTTTATCATGAGAATTATCTAAATGCGGATTAAGAAATTGACCTTTACGCATTGCTGATATTCCACCTGCGTATAAATTTTCATCTGGATACAAATCATCTATATCACAAATTTCACGGACCAATTTCACTATGTCTTCATCTTGAAAAGCATAAATAGCGTCTTCTAAAATGGGGTTGTATTTATCCATTTGAGCTGCGACATGCTTATACTCCCGTAGGCTTTTTTTAAGCACCATATCTTCGGGTGAAGGAAATTGATTGTGAATTGATTTGGCAAGCGCATCGGGTAAAACATTATCTATATAAAAATATCCAATTTTATCTTTTGAAGCTTCAAACTGTTGCTTTATAGCCTCTTTATCTTTAGTTAAGCGTTCTAAAATAAGTTTAGATAAATATGCTCTGTCTATGGAGTCTTTACTCATTAATCATGCATTTAAAATAAATAAGATGTGGATTAGGTTATAGGCTTAAAGCGGATTAGTACTAAATGTATCGCCTTGAGACACATCTCCAGATTCAAATCCTTTTTTAAACCAGCGCATACGTTGTGCAGAGGTTCCGTGAGTAAACGAATCAGGTACAACACGACCAGTAGCTTGTTTTTGTAAACGATCGTCTCCAATAGCATTGGCAGCGTTTAAAGCTTCTTCTAAATCGCCACTTTCCATCATTTGTGTCATTTCTTGAGAATGGTGTGCCCAAACTCCTGCAAAATAATCGGCTTGAAGCTCTAACCGTACTGAATATTTGTTGTATTCCGTAGCGCTTAACTGTCCTCTTAACTGTTGCATTTTATCTGTAATGCCCATAATTTTCTGTACGTGATGACCAACTTCGTGTGCAATCACATAAGCTTGTGCAAAATCTCCAGGAGCATTCATTTGGCGCTCCATATCATCAAAAAAACTAATATCTAAATACAATTGTTCATCGCCAGGACAATAAAAAGGTCCCGTAGAACTAGATGCTGCACCACAAGCAGAAGACACAGACCCTGTAAATAGTACTAATGTAGGTTCGCGATAATTGGTTAGCAATGTATTCCAAACATCTTCGGTGCTTGCAAGAATGGTTTTACTAAATTGTGCAAGTTCTTCATCTTCGGCTGTTGGCTGATAGGTTGATGACTCCGTTTGTATTTGTCCACCACCTAAAAATTGACTGACTAAGTTTAAAGGATTATATCCCGTAACAAAAGAAAGTACAGCGACAATGGCAACAACTATTAATCCTTTTTTTGAAAACAGCATTTTTATCAAAGGAATCAACAACATTGGACTAATACCTCCAAATCCGCCACCTGTACTTGGTCCACTCTGCCCTCTTCTATCATCTACGTTAGAACTTTGTCTTCTTCCTTGCCATTTCATAATGCACTTATAATTTAGTTTGTTAATGTAATCAAAAGTAAACTACTCCGTTTAAAACTACAATTTAAATTTAGGTTACCTAAAATTTAAAACAGATTACAATTAGAAAAAACTTATTGATTTATAGGCCCTAATGGCATCACCACACGACCATACACCTCATTAAGTAACGTACCTACACCTGCATAAATGGCCGATACGCCACAAAAAATACCTTCTATTCCTGTAATGGTTTTAATTGTGCTATTTTCAGTATAATCGCCTAATGCCAATAAGAAAAATAATACTGCTAGAGTTCCAAAAACAACTTGCAAGGCTTTACTTATTTTTAATGTGCCTATAAAAAATAGAGACGTAAAAATACCCCACATAATTAAATAGGCAACCATTGCGCCAACAGAAGGCCCTTCAAAAATATTCATTTTAGGCATTAAAATAATTCCGACTAAACTTAACCAGAAAAAACCATAAGAAATAAATGCGGTCATTCCGAAGCTGTTATTTTTTTTAGATTCTAATATACCTGCAATGATCTGTGCAGAACCACCATAAAAAATTCCCATGGCAAGAATCATAGAATTCATATCGTAAAACCCAGCATTATGCAGATTTAATAAAACGGTAGTCATTCCAAAAGCTAAAAGGCCTAAAGGACCAGGATTTGCCGAATTGTCTTTAATAGTTAGTGTAGTTTGTTCCATTTATCTTAATTTGTTAATTATTAGTGGTTGTATATTTTAAAGGATTACCCAATAGATTATTAAAAACAAACAATAAGCAATCTATTAAAAAGAATATCTTAAAATAACACTGAAAAATTACGAAATTTACACATACAACCTTAAGCTTTTTAATTTTTTATCGACTGTAAAACACCATAATTACAATTTTATATGCAAAACATAAGTATTTTAGGATGTGGCTGGCTTGGTCTTCCTTTAGCTGAAACCTTAATTGATAAGCACTATAATGTTAAAGGATCGACTACGCAAACAGAAAAATTACCCGTTCTAGATGCTGTTGGAATCGATGCATTCCTTGTGAATATTACGTCTGAATCAATCAATACCGAGTTTTTAAATGCAGATATTCTAATCATTTTAATTACCAGTAAAGATCACGAAGCTTTTAAACGCTTAATTAAATTCATTGAAATTTCTAGTATAAAAAAAGTAATTTTTATCAGTTCCACATCTGTTTATCCAAACACGAATGCTGTGGTTACAGAAAGCAGTCCGAATTCTGATAGTCCGTTAGTAGGCATTGAAGAATTGTTCAGACAAAACACAGCGTTTGAGACGACGATAATAAGATTTGGTGGCTTATTCGGATACCAAAGAAAACCTGGAAATTTTATACGAGCACACAATACAATCCCGAATCCAGAAGGCTTTATAAACTTAATTCACCAAGACGATTGTATCCAAATTTTAATCGGCATCATTGAAAAAAACATTTGGAATCAGACGTTCAATGCATGTGCAGATTCACACCCCAAACGTGCCGATTTTTACACCAAAGAAATGGCTAAAGTTGGACGCTTACATCCTATTTTAGATCCTGATTCGGATAACGTATATAAAATTGTAAGTCCAAAAAAACTCATATCTGCACTAAATTATACCTTTAAATATTCTAATTTAATGGATTATTAATCCTGAAAACCATCACTCATTCTCTAATCTATGCACACACACTCATTTAAATCCGTAATTATAATTGCTGTAATCTTTTTAACGCAGTTATCCTTCGCACAAGTTTACAAAGATCAATTTGCACATACCTTTTCTATCGTTGCCCGAGACGTTAACACCGGAGAAATGGCCGTTGGAGTACAAAGCCATTGGTTTAATGTTGGTAGTATTGTGGCTTGGGGGAAATCGGGTGTTGGCGTTGTTGCCACCCAATCGTTTGTAAATCCGGCTTACGGCCCTAACGGATTAGAATTAATGCAAAGCGGAACTACGGCAAAAGACGCTTTAAAAACGTTAGTAAAAGAAGACGACGGTCGTGATTTTCGTCAGGTAGCCATGCTAGATGTTAACGGTAGTGTTGATGCATTTACTGGAGCAAATTGTGTAACATCTGCCCACCAAATTATAGGAGACAATTTTTCTGTTCAAGCAAATATGATGCTAAACGACGCTGTTGTACCAGCCATGGAACGCGCTTTTAAAACCCATAGTAATTTACCTTTGGCAGAACGCATTGTTAAAGTTTTACAAGCCGCTCAAGCTGCAGGCGGAGACATACGTGGTCGACAATCGGCTGCACTCATTGTGGTTGGACCTGAATTGGTCGCAAACACATGGCAAGATAAATTGGTGAATTTAAACGTAGAAGATAGCGAAGAACCTTTAGTAGAATTAGAACGTTTATTGAAAGTCCATAACGCATATAATTTTATGAATGAAGGCGACTTAGCTGTAGAACATGGCGATATGAAAAAGGCAATGGAAGCTTACGGTACCGCACAACGCATGTTTCCTGAAAATTTAGAAATGAAATATTGGACAGCAATTGCCATGGCGAATTCAGGACAGCTTAATGAAGCACTACCTATTTTTAAATCTATTTTTGAAAAGGATAATAACTGGAGAATCATGACAGAACGTTTACCTAAATCTGGACTATTAACCGTTTCTGAAACCGAATTAAATAAGATTTTAAAACTCTAATCTCTAAAATTACAAATTGAAAAAGCCTTCGTTATTACAGATGTATCGAAGGCTTTTTTTATTATTAATAAGATCTTAATCCTACAAAATTCTATTTTTTGAATTCCTGAATTCCTTGTTCTAACCAATCTTGGTATAGCTCTGCATCTGGAAGATAAGCGACAGGTTCTACTAATTTTTCTTCAGAATGATCTATAATCACATAAAACGGTTGTGAATTAGCCTTGTATTTTATGGTTTGCATTTCGCTCCATTTTTGTCCGATATATTTTAATTTTTTTCCTGGTTTTAATTGAGATTCTACAACTTCATCTTCTTCTAAAGGACGCTTATCATCTACGTATAGAGAAATTAAGACCACATCGTTTTTTAAGATACTCAACACGCCAGGTTCTGGCCATACATTTTGTTCCATCTTTCTACAATTCACACAAGCCCAACCTGTAAAATCTAACATAATAGGCTTACCTACTTCTTTAGCATAAGCGACCCCTTTATCATAATCGTTAAACGCCAAGATATCGTGTGGCGCTAATAAGTGTGCCCCTTCAGGTAAATCGCCATGAGCCTCTGCAGTTGTAGCTCCACCTCCAAGTTTAGAGAATCCTACACCGTAAGGCGATTCGCTATATTCTAATGGTGGCGGGAAGGCACTAATAAGATTTAAAGGTGCGCCCCATAATCCAGGAATCATATATATAGTAAAAGACAATACAATAAGACCTAAACTTAATCGCCCTACCGAGATATGGGCTAAAGGCGAATCGTGTGGTAATTGTATTTTTCCGAAGAGATATAATGCCAAAGTACCAAAAATGGCAATCCAAATCGCAATAAACACTTCGCGTTCTAACACATGCAATTGCAATACTAAATCGGCATTCGATAAAAACTTAAATGCTAAAGCCAATTCTAAAAACCCTAAAACTACTTTCACCGTATTTAACCAACCACCAGATTTAGGTAAAGAATTTAACCATCCCGGAAACGCTGCAAACAACGCAAACGGTAATGCTATGGCTAAAGAGAATCCGAACATACCTATAATTGGAGCAATACCACCTTTTGATGCCGATTCGACTAAAAGTGTACCAACAATAGGTCCTGTACAAGAAAAAGAGACTATAGCCAAGGCTAAAGCCATAAAGAAAATCCCTACTAATCCGCCACGGTCGGCTTGAGAATCGACTTTATTTGCCCATGAATTTGGTAGCACTATTTCGAAAGCTCCTAAAAAAGATACGGCAAAAACAACCAACAACACAAAGAACACCACATTAAACCACACATTTGTAGACAACGCATTTAAAGCACTAGCACCAAAAATTCCTGTTACAGCCGTTCCTAATAGCACGTAAATTACAATAATGCTAACCCCATAAATAATCGCATTTTTAATACCTGCCGCTTTGTTTTTACTTTGTTTGGTAAAGAAACTCACTGTCATAGGAATCATCGGGAATACACAAGGCGTTAATAAGGCCGCAAAACCTGATAAAAAGGCAATAAAAAAGATAGACCAAAGCCCTTTCTTAGACGCTGAAGCTTCTTTTTTCTCAATCTGTTTTTCTGAAACGACCTCGGTTTTTTCTGCTACAGCGCTAGCAGATGTGGCGTTTTCATTTAATACAAATTCTAATTCTACCTCTGTAGGTGGCATACACTGCGTATCGTCGCACACCATATACTCTACAAATCCATCAATTTTATCAATCGCCGAAGCCACTTTAATATGTTGAACAAACTCTGTGCGTCCTTCAAAAAATTTGATCTCCATCTCAAAAACAGGATCATCTATAACATGTCCTTCACCTTCCAAAGTGTTGCCATCTAAGGTAAAAGTGCCTTCAGAATTATCGTAAATAAAAGTAGTTGGAATGGGGCCATTTTCCGGAACAAATTGCGAATACAAATGCCAACTTGTCTCGACATCTGCAATGGAAATTAACTTATATTCTGTATCCGATACTTTTTCTACTGAAGTAGACCATTTAACAGGGTCTAAAATTTGAGAGAATGCAGATATGCTAATTGTAAATAAAAGGGCAAAAAGGATATGCTTCATAGTGAATGAAAAGTAATAAAGAGTTGATTGATATTTCTTAATTAATGCTATTTCGTTTTTTCAAGATCCTACAAATATACATTGACTACAGTCAATTACGCCAATTCTTTTAGAACTATTAACAATAGAATTTTATAAAAGAAGTAAGATTTAAATAGGATTATCGCCTAAAATAGCTTCAAAAGTATTCGCTTGAAATCTTAAGAAAACAAAACGTCCAAATAATAATAAATTTAGCATTATAGTTTCTGTGCTTTTCTAAAGGCTTTAATGCTTATGTGTTTATGTTTTTTGTAGAATTTATTAATATGACTTTCGTCTATAAAACCAAACTCGTCCACCAATTCTGCAATGCGTTTATCACTATATTTTAAGCGATGTTCTATTAGCTTAATTTTATAATGAGCCAAATAGTTTTTATAATTTTCGCCAGAATGCTGTTTAAAATAAGAGCTAAAATAATTTGGAGATATACCAAAAACTTCGCTAATTACTTGAATTCGTAATCGAGAGGGCTCGTAAATATTTTGCTCGACATACGTCAGGATACTTTCAAATTTATTATCTACTTTTTCTGTAAATCCATGTGGTTTTTTCTCAGAAATGTTCCGCGCAGCAATAACCGTTAACGCATTAATATAATGAAGATTTAAATCTTGATGGTAAAGTTTTTGTTCTTTTAAACTGAGTATTAAAGACGCTGCAATATGCTTTATTAGTACTTTATCTGAGTTGTTTGTAACTATAGTCCCTGAAATCTGACTAGAAGAAAACAATAATTCTTCAAGATAATCAATCGTTTTCCATCGGTAATCTCTAACGTAAGACACGTGGACTTTCATTATTAAAAATTCAGTGTCTCCATGCAGTTCAAAATCATTGTCTTTATTGGGTGTTAAAAGCACCAAATAATCGCTTTGAAACGGAATAGAATTTCCACTGTATTTATGGGTACCTTCTCCTGAAATGACATATACAAACTGAAAAAAATTTAAAAGTTTTTTCACTTTCCATTTTCTTGTTTTAAGATAATAGGCTTCTACAGCTTCATATTTCTGGTCTTTTATCATGCTTGAAAAATACATTTTTATAAAAGAAATATACCTATTTAGAATTATGTTTTGCATATAAATTTGCATCAAAATCAGAACACAAATGAATATCTGTTGACAGTTCTTACTGTACAGCCGACTAAAAACAGTATTACATTTAATTAATTAACACGTACAAATCGTATATTAAACTTCGAAATAATACATCATATGAAATCTACAGAATTAAAAAACATCATACAAGGCATTCCCAAAACAGAACTACATTTACATCTAGAAGGTAGTTTTGAACCTGAATTGATGTTTGAAATAGCAAAAAGAAACAACATCACTTTAGATTATGATACGGTTGAATCTTTAAAGAAGGCTTACAAATTTAATAACCTTCAGGAGTTTTTAGACATTTATTATTTGGGAGCAAAAGTACTTATTCACGAACAAGATTTTTTCGATTTAACTTGGGCGTATCTCACCAAAGTACACAGCCAAAATGTCGTGCATGTAGAGGTGTTTTTCGATCCACAAACCCATACAGAACGCGGTGTTTCTTTTGATGTTGTGATTAACGGTATTAAAAAAGCACTTGAGAAAGGTAAAGAGGAATTAAACATTTCTTACAAACTTATTATGTCTTATTTACGTCATTTAAGCGAAGAAGAAGCCTTTAAAACCTTAGAAGAGGCTTTGCCTTTTAAAGACTGGATTGATGGTGTAGGTTTAGATTCTTCTGAAGTAGGAAATCCGCCAAGTAAGTTTATTAATGTTTTTGAAGCTTCTGCAAAACACGGTTTTAAATTAGTCGCTCATGCTGGTGAAGAAGGTCCTGTGGAATATATTTGGGAAGCTTTAGATCATTTAAAAATTGACAGAATAGATCATGGAAACCGCTGTTTAGATGATGATACATTGGTGCAAAAATTAATTGAAGACAACATTGCTTTAACCTTATGCCCTTTAAGTAATCTAGAGCTGAAAGTGATTCAAAAAATGGAAGATCATAACATTGTTGAAATTCTTGACCGTGGCATTATGGCCACTATAAATTCTGACGATCCTGCTTATTTTGGAGGATATATGAATGAGAATTATTACGAAACCGCTAAGGTTTTTAATTTAAGTAAAGATCAATTATTACAATTAGCAATAAATGGTTTTGAAGCCAGTTGGTTAAGCCCTGTAGACAAAGACAAACATATTTTAAACGTGAAAAATTATTTTAGCGCTTTAAACTGATATCCTTAAATTGAAGAGTAGATTTTAAAACAGGATATATTATCAAAAAAAATAGTCGGGTTTACACCCGACTATCATTTAACACTCTAAAAAAACCGCTAACCTGTAAAGGTTTGGGGTAAATTTTCTATTCTTTATCGAATGGATAAATAATGTTCCAATCGTCTTTCATACTTGCAATAGACCAACCTTTTTCTCCAGCTTCATCTAAAGCTTTATCAAACTTACCTACGTGAGACGTTCTATCGTAAGCCCATTCTCTAATAGAATCTGTATGGTGAACGTATAATTTAAATGTCTTTAATTTATTAGCGTCTGTCCAACGTAACATTTGTAAATCGCCATCTGAATTTCCTGCTGCAAATACTGGTTTTCTACCAATATATCTATTTATCCCTACAGGCTTTCCTTCCTTATCATCGTTTAAATCAAGCTTAGGTAATCTTTTAATAAAAGGTTTTCCATCGTTATACTCATATTCTGTTTGTATACTACTCCCTACGACTTGATCTTTAGGAATGTTATATACTTCTTCTGTCCACGGACGCATAAATTCTATACCACCTCCAGATACAATAAACGTTTTAAAATCGTTAGCTCTTAAATAGTCTAACAGTTCTAACATAGGTTGAAATACTAATTCTTTAAACTTCTTCTTTTTTATAGGATGTTCTGCCGTTGCAATCCAATCAGATACTAAAGCTTCAAACTCATCTGTCGTTGTTCCTGCATGTGTGGTCATTACAATCTCTAACAACCCTTTTTCTCCTTGCGCCATCAAAGCTTCCATATCATTTTCTAGAATAGCTTTGAACGGTTGTTTGTTTTTCCATTCAGGATGATCTGCTGCCATAGCTTTTACACGAGATACGGCAAAATAGAATTGAAAATATACGGGTTGTTCCGACCATAAGGTACCGTCATTATCGAACGTTGCAATACGATCTGCAACAGGAATAAAATTAGCGCTAGAACTATTCGTGACATCTTCTACATAAGCCATGATTGCTTTTTTAATGTCTCCATCGTTCCAAGATGGTAATGGGTCTGACACCACTACCTCAGCGACATCTTTAGTTTCATTTGTTTGAGTATCTGCATGAGTAGCTTCTTGTTTACAAGATAACACACTCACAAAAAGCACACTACACATAACAAGGTAACGTGATACAGATTTGATTTTGTTCATCATTTTAAATTGGTTTAAAAGTTATATTGATTATACTTAAAGGTACAAAAGTAAAATGTTTTTAATTTAAAACAGATTATAATTTACATGATTCTCAATTTAACTCCCCATACATTCATATAAATTAACCTTGGGTACTCGTCATTGTATTTGCAACTACAATAATATAATTGGCTATAGTTGCTTTTTCTTCAGTGGTCATTTTTTCCCACTCCGATTGTAATACAGTAGTTATGGATTTTATATGTAATCCTGGTTGGATTTTATTAATCCACCATATAATGCCCTGACTGTAGTTTGAATGGTAAGACCCTTGAAAATGCAATAATAATTCGCCTTCACTAAAATTTTTAAGTGCAAAATGTGCCATGGTTGCATCTTTTGATGCTTGAGCCATTTGAATGTTTAGCATATTTGGCGGTACGTGTCCACCCATGTTTTTGGCCATTTCTGCATAAGCCTTAACTGTTGGATCGAAAAATGTTTTTAAATCTGGGCCTATGAGTTCTAAAGCTTCGGGACTTAAATTATCTAAAGCCTCTACTCCTTTCTTATTAATCATGGACGCATAACGTCTAGGAATATTTGTAGCAATAAATCGCAGACTATTGTCTTTGGCAAATTCAACTAAAGGCTTATAATCGGTATTATAATTACTCCACATTTGAGTCATTTCTGGAATCATTTTGGAATCGGTATAGAATCCATTCAAATATTCATTTAAAACCAATTGATTACCACTTTCAAACATTTCTGCTCCCAAAAACAATGCTGTTCCTTTAATATCGAATAAGCTTTTACTAACTTCTAATTGCAACCAATGCGAAATAGGATTAAAATGATATTCTCCAAAAAACACCATATCACTATCTGCTAGATCGGAAATCATATCTTCATAATTTGCAAGGTCTCCATTGTTTTGATACAATTGATATGCCGCTTTATGTTGTGCATTTGCAGCACTTACTATTGATAGTATTAACAAAATTATTAATGTTATAATATATTTCATATCTGTTATGTGTTTAGTTTAAAAATAAATATGGTATGTTTTAAAACTCTAATTTATTCCCCTTTTGATCGTAATACAATACCTCTCCAAATTTTTCGAGCGTTCCTTTTAATTCGGATACTTTTCCTGTAATTGTAATGACGCATTTAAAGGGATCTATATATTTTTGCGCCATTTTCATGATATCTTCAATGGTGACTTGGTAATATTTTTCTACTTTATTTTGCAAATAATCATCTGGTAAATGGTATAAATCTTTTTGCATGGCAAAAGTAATGTACGGAATTGGAGCTATCGGATTTAAGGATCTGGTGTACTCTCCTATTAAACTATTTTTAGCAATTTTTAAATCTGAAGCACTTACTTTTTCATTTCTTAATCGTAGCATTTCTAGAATTATATTTTCGATAGCATAAGCCGTTTGTTCGTTACGCACACTTGTATATACAGCTCCTGTACCGCCATCTGCAGCACTCCCTACAGACGAGTTTATGTAATAACAAAGTGCTTTATCTTCTCTTAAATTTTTATACAGATATGATAATTGACTTGCTCCGAAAATATTATTTAAAACCTGTAGTTTAATATCGTTTTCAAAATAAGTATAAGCATCTCCTAAATGCCATTTAAAAGCTATTTTAGATTGTACCGCATCGGGTGCATCTTTTACAATTATTTTTCGATTTTGAATGATTGATGTTTTCGTTTTTACAGGACTTTCTTTTACATACGGCGCTCCTGTTTTCCATCTTCCAAAATAGTGCGTCATTAATGTTTTACATTCCGATTCAGAAAAATCTCCTACAATAACAATGAGTGCATTGTTAGATACAATTCGGTCGGCCTTATAATCTTCTACATCTTCTATTGTTAAGCCTTCATAATTTGGCTTTGAAGTCTGTTTGGTTTCTTCGCGTTTTATTTTAGGGCCAAAAAGTAATGAATCGACCACAGCATCTATAGAAAATTGCTTTATAGGTTGTGTAAATACATCGCTTTTCTTTCTTCCCTGTGCTATTGAAGCTTTGTATTTTTTACTAATATATTCTTGAGTAATTATAGGGTTTAATAAGGCATCTACATAAACATCTAACAACGTATTAATGTCTTGCTTCATCCCTTTTATGGTGCCACCGTACATATTTGCATTTAACATGGCCGCGTATGTATTAACAATAGAATCTATCTCCTGATTCGGATATTTTTTAGAAAGCGTGTTTGCATATGCTGTATTTAAAATGTTTTTTTCAGCCAAACGCGTTTCTTCAGTATAATTTGGTAATTCAATATTAACAGACATCGTGAATTTTGGATAATCTTTAACTGGAGCCAAATACACCCGAAGTCCGTTATTTAATACCATTGGAATTAATTTACCAACGTTCAATGTCTCTGGATTATTCGCTTCTGGAGGCATAGATCGATCTACTTGTGCAGCGCTGGATAAACTGAAACAGATCATTAAAATAAATACGTGTAAATTTTTCATTATATTATATTATTCAGGATGATAAGCAATGACTATGCGTTTATTTTTATCAAAATATGTTTTAGCTACGCGTTGTATATCATCACTTGTTACACCTTCAAAATCTGATAATAGTGCTTTTATATCGGAAGTGTTTTTATATAAATGATAATAGTTAGTCACCTTATCTGCGAACGTTTCTGCATGATAAAAGTAATCAACATAAGCAGAAACAAACTGTTTTTTCACTTCTTGCAATACCAACGGGTTCACTGGTTTTGTTTTTAACAACTCCAATTGTGAGTCTATTTTTTGAAGTAAATAAGGTTCACTATCTTTTGAAGCGACAGTAGCATTAATACTTAAAGTCCCTACGTTCTCCCAAAAATCTGCAGTAGCATTTACACGTTTTATAATGGTATCTTGTTCTGGTATTAAATTTTTTTCGAAATAAGAATAATCACTATTTCCAGATAAAATAGATGTTATAATTTGCATTACTGGAGCATCTGAATTGCTTTGAGACATTATAGGATACCCTACAATTATGGATTCGTCTTTTAGACCTTTTATATATTTATCTGTATGCTGTTTTACATTAGATGGCTTTTCAAAATTTTTAGGCCTTTTAATCTTTTTGCCTTCCGGAATATCTTTAAAATATAGGTCAATCCATTTCTTAGTGTCTTCAATGTTAATATTACCTGAAACAACTAAACACGCATTGTTTGGTACATAAAACCGTTTAAAAAAGGCATCGAAATCTGTTTTAGAAGCCTTGTTTAGATCTTCCATAGAACCAATCATATTATGGCCATAAGCGGTGTAGGTAAATAGTTCGGACATGAGATCGAAATACGAATTCCCTAAGGGCTTATTATCGTAACGCATACGTCTTTCTTCCTTTACAATTTCACGCTCACGATCTATTCCTTCTTGGGTAATTACAGGATGCATCATACGTTCTGATTCTACCCAAAGTCCTAATTTAAATTCATGTGCAGGTAGTAATTGGTAGTAATATGTCACATCGTAATTGGTATACGCATTGCAGTATCCGCCCGCATTAAAAATAATATTCTCTAATTCGCCTTGCGGAATGTTTTTAGTTCCATGAAATAAAAGATGTTCGTAAAAATGCGCATATCCTGTACGATCTTCAACTTCGTTCTTAGAACCCACATGGTATTTGGTTCCAATTATTACATTGGGTTCGTTTACATCTTTATGTAGAATAACATGTAATCCGTTGGCTAAATCATATTCTTCTAAATGCACATTATCCATATTCTGACTCCAAATTACCATGGGTATGCAAAACATTACTATTCTTAAAATCTGTTTCATTTTTTAATTTTTAAAACCTAGTACAATCCTTAAGAAGGTATAACAACATATCATTTAACCGACTTAAAAATACAGTTTTAGTCCTGCCGTTATATTTAAATAATCGTCGCTATTAGCATAATAACTCTCGCTACTTACAGGTAATTCTGTAGCTTTTGTATATGCTGTAGTAAGTGTACATTCTAGTCTATTTTTAGCTTTCAATTTTATATCGATACCCAGTTTCGTATTCACATTAAAGGCATCTATTTCTGTAAAATAAGCCATTTTATTCCCTATCCAGTCTACGTAAATATTATTCGCTGCAAAAGGATCGTGTTCTACATGTAGTGTTAAGTGATACAAGGCCGAAAAGTTCGCAAAAAAAGCAGTTTTACTAGAAATGCTCTTGTTTAAACCTATAGCAATTTCAGGGTCTATATATTGAAAATCATACGTGTAAGCATAATTTAAGTCGAACTGACTTTTGTTATAATAGTTAACACCTACACTAACTTTATTTAAAAACGCATTATAAAATAAGACGTCTGCTTCTGCCTTTACATTATAGCTTGTTGTTTTAAAATTCTTATAGTAATACGCCCCTGCATCTTGCCAAACTTCTCCGCTACCCTTTAAATATTCTGCTTTTAAGCGAAGTGACATTAATTTATCTGCCTGATATGTATTATAAAAAATGTGTAATTGTTCTTTTACAAAACTATATTTAGAAAGCTCATCGTTCTCCTCTATGTTAACAATGTTTTTGTCTCTCCAACGCTCTACGCCATACTCGGTAGCACTCTCTATAGATAAATCCCAACCGTCTTGTTTAGTAAGCCAAAACAATTGTAACTCAGGAATATTTCTTTTGGTTTCAAAACCCGTCTCTATGTTTTTTATATAAGAACCTAAACCGGTATTTAGGTAATAATTTGCCGTTGTTGCCGTATTATTCTCAGGAAATTTATTTCCCAATGCAGAATCTGTTTTATAAAACTCATTACTTAAAGCTAAACTAAATACGTGTTTAGGGGTGTATTGATAACTTAAAGCCACTTTTGTTTGCACTTTTAATGCTGTTAACTCATTTCGAGTATCTGTTTTTCTAAAATAAAAACTAGTATCGTAATTTAAATAGGCTCCCAAAGTTAATTTTGAATTCAGTGCATTCGCAGCACTTACCTTAAAATTGTAATCTTGATGATTCCATAAACCAGTAGTTTCTTGAAACAAATAGTAAGGCGAACTATTTTCTGTTATACCATACGTTAAGTTGTTTTCTATATCTTCTTTTCTTGTATTTAAATATTCTAAACTTCCATATAGAGTCCAGTTTGTATCTTTTAAAGACGCTAACGAAGCTGTTTCTAGATACAGCCCGTTTTGCTTTTTATAATCTTGAGGATGTCTCAGTTCCCCTTCTGAATAGAGATAATTGAGTTCGCCATAAGAAAATTTTTGAAGGTTAGATTGGTTGAGTAATGAAGGCATTTGAAAATACCTGTCTTCAAAAAGATTAAAATGGAAGTCTCGCTCTATAGCAGATAAACTATTTACATTAGGTATTGTTTGAGCGCAAAGATGCAACACAGATAAAAATAAAGAGAATGTAAGACACATTCTCTCTATCTTTAAACGGTTTCTTTTTTTAGTTGTTGTAACCATATTTATCAGGGAAATCTATAGCTTCAAAATCTACAGTTGAATTGTTTGTGTCTATTAAAATAGTTCTACCAAAACGATCAGAAGCAACGTCGTCAATTTTTCTTCTTGAACTTAATCCTGTGTAAGATATTGCGCCATCTGCATTTACATAAGTAAACCCGCCATCTAAAGCACTTGGTATACGTTTAAAATCTGCTGCTCCAGAATTATCTAAAATATCTACAGCGTCGATAACCTGATCCACAGAGATTTTCATTAATTTATATGTCGTTGTAGATCCAGATTCTGTGTAATCTACTATATCTGAATCTGAAAAAGTAGCTTCATTACTTATTAAAACTACACTTGAAGAGGCTGTTGCTAATCTGAAAAAATTGGTTTCATCAAACATGTAAATGTTAGTCATATTTGGTACCGCTGGATTATCTAATTCGAAAAATGAATTCCCCGCACGCCCTTGAGCCTCTAACCAATCTATAGAGTAATGCTCTAAAGTTGCATCTGTATTATTTAATTGGGTATCTGGAGCTGTACTTCCTTCTTTATAATTTACGGCATTTAACGCGATAACAATACTTTGTCCTGAAGCTATAGGATAATCTGTTCCATCTCCTGGGATTTGGCTCATAACATCTGTATATACATAATCACTATCTGTTAAAACGCTATATAATGCAGTATCACCAGACATTCCTGTGTCTCCATATATATTGGCAATATACATACCATCTGCATATAAAGTTTCAGCCGAATTATTAAAAATTTCTATAAATGAATCTTTAAATAAAGTGATATAACCAGATCCTGAAGAATAAACTTCCTTGATTACTAAACCGCCATCAGAATTTACAGCATTAACCTCAACAGTCGCTACCGTAGTTTCTTGAATAGAAACAGAAACGTTGTTAGCAGTACCACTTAACGTATAATCGTCTGTTGTATTTGTTGCAACTACAGTATACGTTCCTACAGAAAGATTTGTAAAGAGTACAGAACCATTTACGTCTGTAATTGATTCTATAGTCGCGTTATCTACCGTGTTTGTAACACTAACCTCAACCCCTTCTAAAGAGATATCGCTAAGTCCTGTAGCTAATTCTAATTGCACTTGTAAATCGCCAAGATTAGCAATACTGTCATCTTCACTACATCCCATTACCCCCGTTACTAACAAAACAACTGCTATCAGTTTTGTTATGCCTACTCTTCTTAAAATTGTGTTTTTCATGTTATTCATTTGATTTATTATTAATTAGTATTGTGACATTAAACCCAACAGATAATTTATTATTTAATGTTTGCCGATTTCCTAAATAATCATAAGTTGGATTGTACCAAGGCGCATTGTTAGCGTAAAAACTAAACGAATGGCCTTGTTTTGTTTCTTTACGTATTTGTAAGTTAAAATTGCTGTAAAAAGGCGTCCCTACGGTGGTGTAAGTATTAGCGTCTTTCACTAAATCTGCATATTCAGGATCTGCTCTATTTTCTTCTGGGATTGCGATGTAATTCCCGTCTGTATCATAATATGCAAACGGATATAAGCTTGTACCTATATACTCACTACTTTCTTTAAAATTTAATTCGGCAGAAAGGGTTAAAACAAATCGTAAAGACGGTATATGTTGAATTAATGTTAGTGTTCCGAAACTTCTAATGGCTTTAATTAATGGATTATCGTATACGCCATATCTCACAGAATTATCTCCAACAACATAGGCAGATTTGTCTATACTAAACCCTTTATCTGTAACTACACTTTCTAAATAGCTGTATCTAAAATTAAATTCTGTATTGGTTGCTTTTATACGTTTCGGACTTAAAGTCACTTCAACTCCATTTGTAGACTCGGAGTAGTTATTTTTCATAACACTTATTGTTCTCGGAATGTTATAAACTTCGCCTGTTGGTTGTACTATTGGCTGTTCACCGGCTTCTGCACTAACCACTTCATAAACTGATTTAGGCAACAATAATAATTCTGAGGTTGTATTTATACCGCGTTTTAAATCTTTCTTAAAATAAGTAAAATTCAGATTCATAAAACTAGGAGACCAGTCAAAACCAATTTCTTTTAAATCTGAATAATTTGGTTTTAGATGATCGTTTGTAGGCTGATATACATATGTAGTTACCACAGCTAAACGTTCGTTTGGATCTTCTGCATAGTATTGAAAATTAATATAATCTATATACGATTTCCCAGGATATAACTGTACCATTGCAGGTGCTTTGTAAGATACACCCCAAGCAACTCGAGCCGTAAAATCGTTATGATTGGTAGAGAATGACATACGTGGAGACCATAAATTATAGCGCTCTAACATATTATCATATCTCACTCCTAAATTAAGTTGCTGTTTTGAAGATTCGCCATAACGTTTAATGATGGTCTGATGATAGGTAGAAAATGTTTTAGATGCTGGAATTTTCTCGAAAGCTGCAGATCGGCTCCCTGCGATATCCTGAGTATGCGCAATATTTCCAGAAGCTACGCGACCACTTCCTGTATTATCATCTAATGTATATTGTATACCTGTTTCGAAATTGAAATCGAAATCTTCTAAATGTAAGTATTGAGATGCATTTACCATCCCGTTAAAATTTATTGGCTGTCCTTTAATATCTCTAGTCTGATTAAAAGCATTTGGCGTATAAGTGGTGTTATAAGTGCCACTTTCTAAAGATTCAATAATTGGATAAGGGCCATCTAACACATAGCTATCGTAGAATGAATGTTGGTTAACAAGACTCCCACTCACATTATAATTAATCTTTCCTAAAAATGAAGATGTAAAGTCTCCAGATAAACTTAATTGATAAGATGTACTTTTTACATCTGCTTCATTCTTATAAACCTCTTCTGGTTCGTGACGATTTCCATCATCTGAATGCCCAATTCTTAACGCTGTAAAATGATTCCAGTCTAAATTTTCAAAAACAGGAAGTTTCCAGCGTAAACCTAAATTAAAACTTTTATAAAACAACTTACGTTCGGTAGGTGAGCCTGAAGAATATGCAAATGAAAAATCTGAATTTAACACTCCAAAATCATTTAACTCATAGCCTTTAGCTATTGAGGTTTGATAATTTGTAGACGAAATATTGGCAGAAACAATATAAGGAGACTTCCCCACTTTACTTTTGACTAAAACACCTCCAGATGATAAATTTCCGTATTTAGGTGAAGCGACACCTGCTATAACTTCTACAGATTCCACATTGGCTAGAGTTATACTTCTTAAATCTACACCTCCCGCAACCACAGCATTTCCGCCATCTAAAGTCGATGAATTTTTAGTTTGCATATTCGCATCGGTACTAATTGCGGTTCCATCTATAATTATGGCGGTACCAAAAGAATTCACATCAGACGTAACTGCACTTCTAATATTGGCTTGCTTTGCAGATGTTAAATTAACTTGCTCTGTTTTGTTTCCTGGAAGCAGACTTAACACATCAGATAAATTCATAGCCTGAACTTGTTTTATCGCCTGACTTTCTATTTTGTATGTTGATGTCCCTTCCCTACTCTCTGTCTTTTTTGCCGTTACTACAACAGCATCTAAACTCAATAAGTCTTCTTTTAAAGTAACTATTATATGAGATACATCTGGTAATGTAGACACATCTATACGCTCTGCTTTAAAACCAATAAGACTAAAATCAATTTTAAAATTTTCGTGAGGCAATTCCATAGAGAACTCTCCATCTATATTTGTAAATGTTCCAATATTTAAATCTGCGATAATAACATTAACATCGGATAAGGGATGCTGATTAACATCTAAAACTTGGCCTCTTATTTCAATTTTTTGACTGTTTCTTTGCCGTGCCGATATCCGACTTTTAACAGCTTCTTTTTCCTTTATAATAATGATATTATTATCGGTTATAGTCATATCAATATTCCCACCAGACAGTGCCAAAGCTAGAAGCTTATCTACTTTAATAATCCCTTTTTTTAATTGAATTTTAGGGAAAGACTCAAATAAATTCTGAGGATATATAAACATATAATCACTTGATTGCGTTTTAATTAGATTAAAAACTTCATCAACAGTCACTATTTTATCTTCATTAATATTAATTTCAGCATTTTGAGAGCGTACATGGTTAGAACTAAACATAGTAGCGCAAAACAAGAATATAAATATTCGCATAATACAGTTTAAGATACCTTTCCCCATAAGAGGTCTAGCACTAATTAATTTAAATTTCATTAATTTGTAAATTATTAGTTGATTAAACTTTTTAATTAATTAATATTTTATTGTGGAGAAATAGTCTTGAGCTTGGCGGTTTAAACTATTTCTCCTTTTTTATAACAGGATAATATCTTAGCTGTTATTTTATAATTACAGATTTTTTATGAATCTCAAATCCGTTAATAATATTTGCTTTTTGTAAAATAGATAGAATAGTTTCTATACTATAATTCTTTTTTAGAGCTCCGTTAAATCTCTGCGTTTCTAAACTTTTTGTTTCGAATGTTGCATCTATATCGTACCATCTAGACAGTACTGTCATGATATCTTTAAGCGATTTATCTTCAAAATTAAACACGCCTTCTTTCCAGGCTATTTCATTATAAACATCGATTTGAGAAACTGCTAATGTATTGGTGGAAGTCTGTAATTTAGATTGCTGATTTGGAATTAAATTTTGAACAATCCCTTCGGAGCGCACTAAAACCTTACCTTCCACTAAAGTTGTATACACGCTAGATTCATCTTTATATGCCTTAATATTAAATTCGGTACCTAACACCTCGACTGTTTGTGCTGTATTAACAACTTGAAATCTCGCCCCATGATGCTTGGTACTCGGAGAAACATCAAAATAGGCTTCACCATAAACAAGTTCTACTACACGAGTTTCTCCTGGTATAAAATGTATAGGGTATTTTATTTTAGATTCTGAATTTAACCAAACCTGAGTCCCATCAGCTAATGTTATTTTAAATTGACCTCCTCTTGGAATTGTTAAATAGTTATAAGCAATTGCTTCAGGATTTATTTCGGTATTTGCATCTTCATCATAGACAAGCTCCTCACCGTTTGTTTGTAAATTTTTAGCCTTATATTTTACATCTTTAACAAGTTGAATAGTTTCCCCGCTTTCTAAGGTTAAAATCGCCTTATCTACACCTGGTTCTATTTGGTTGTCGACAATAATTGGAGAGATATTATTCCTATTTAAATCATTATTTTGAGAGAAGTATATAGTTGTCATCAATCCTAAAGCAACAACTGCTGCAGCGGCATATTGCCAGTAATAGGTTTTTCTTGGCATAACTAAATGAGACTGTAGTTTTTTCCAATCTGCTTTACTATCAATCTTAGATTTTAAGTGTAATCGAGATGTAACTTCGGATTCTTTTGTAAGTCTATTTATAATTTCTTTTTTTTCTTGATCCGAGAATAGTTCTGAAGATTCTAACGCCTTTACCTTTTCATCTTTTAATAATGAAGAGGCTACTTGCTTAGATAATAATATGATTTTATTAAAGTTTAACATGACTTACAATAACTATTTACACCTAAGACGACAAAACATTAAGATAGGGTTAAAAAAATATTATTATTTTTAACCAAGACGTAAAATATTAACATTTAGAGACTGACTATAGGCTGGATTATGAGAATTTTTAATGGGTAGAATCGAATGCAAAAGCGATTAAGACGAAGTAATTTTTCAATAAAGGTCTTAATCTTTTGTACGCTATTTTTTTTTGAGCTTTAACGGTATTTACAGAAATATTTAAGTGTTGAGCTATTTCTGTGTTTGTTAGATCTTTTATGCTTAATCTTATAATTTGAGCACACTTGTTGGGCAATGTATTTATGGCTTCTTCTATTCTTGAAGCCGCTTCTTCTATAACCACTTCTTTTAAATAAAAAGAATCTTTATTTAATGCATCTATATCTTTAACAGACATATTATCTGTAGATTTATAGCGTTTGCTTTTTAAAAAGTCTATCGATTTATTTTTCACAGAAGTGTATAAATACGACTTTACGGCAATCTCATTTTTGAATTCAATTTTCTCCTCCCAAACCTTTATAAAAACGTCCTGAACTAAATCTTTCGCTATATCTAGATTATCGACATAGCTTTTTGCAAAAATGCATAACGAAACATATAATGTATCGTAAACATCCTTATACGATTTTAAGGACAAGGTATATACATTTTCGGGAGAGGACACTTGCTTTAAATTAAATTACAAAGACCAAATCTACTTAAAAAGTAATAAACATGGATAACCGCACTAATTTTTTACGTATTGAATACTTAAATAAATAAAAAAGAATATTTATATTATTTAAGCATACATATTTTGATAATTACTGAATTTATAAATGTGTTTAAAGCACAGAATTTACCTCTTTGACTGAAGCAAGAGAAAGCAAACCCACAATGCTAAAAATGCAAAAACGGATCCTTGAGTACAATCCAACCAACTTCTTTTGCAATTTTAAAACCTATGTAAAACAAAAAATCCTTACAAACGTATGTTTATAAGGATTAATTTAATCTAGTAGCGGGAACTGGACTCGAACCAGTGACCTTCGGGTTATGAGCCCGACGAGCTACCTACTGCTCTATCCCGCGATATAATTCTAAATCAATTAACTTAGCTTTTAACTTTCAGTTCATAACTACTGACCTAATTGTTTCGGACTGCAAATATACGACCCTTTTTTGATATTTCAAGTGTTTTTATAAAAAATATTCAAACTATTTTTTACCCAACTGATACACTGCATATTGACAATTAAAAAAGTGGTTTTAAAATCTATTAAACATCATTACGACTAATAACAAACAGTAAATTTCAAATTATAACTACGTTAAAATATGAAAATAGGGCCTTTATAGTTGTCACTACGATAGTTAACATAGTGTATGACATACATTTCACAGACTATTAATTAATAATCTGTAACTACAGAACCTGGTTCTAAAGACAAATAGTCTTTTGGCATATGATCTGTAAAACTATGATAGTCTTTAGTAAAACTATTCTTCTTTAACATTAAGGTTGTAAGGTGCTTTAATTTATTTAAAGACAACGGTAAATAACCTGAAAATTTATTATTGGTAATAATTAACTCTTCTAAGTTCGATAATTGTGCGATTTCGGCTGGCAATTCACCTTCAAATAAATTATCGTGTAAACTTAAATGTTCTAGTTTTTTTAATTCACATAATTGAACTGGGAAATATCCTGAAAAATGATTTCGTCCCAATTGTATAATTTCTAAATTTTCAAGTTTGTTAAATGTAGAAGGGATTGGTCCTTTAAACTTATTATGATATAAACTTAAAAATTCTAGTTGATCTAAATTCCCTATTTCTACAGGTAGAAAACCTACAAATTCATTTAAAAACAATTCTAAACTTCTAAGATCTCTAAGTTCTCCAATAGAACGCGGAATTGTACCGCCTAATTTATTAGATGCTAAATTTAATTCTGTTAAATACGTTAACTCACTAATACTTGCGGGTAATTCTCCTCTTAAATTGTTGCTATGTAAATTAAGAGACACCACATGTTCATCGCTTATTTTAACACCATACCAAGTCTCTACTGGAGCATTTAAATCCCAAGGGATTGTCCAATGTTCGCCATCTGTGGCATAGTACAAATTTACTAAAGCTTTTTTCTCGCTAAAAGGTACGCTTGCGAGGGAAATAAAGGATGAAAATAAACAAATAAGAGCAAGTAGTCTTGTTTTCATTTTGAAAGGGATTTAGGGGCTATTAGATAACAATGTTAAATAAATCTCTGTTCAAATTCAAATTTTTTCGACCAACTACATCAATTGTTAACTTTCTAAAATATCGAGTTCCATTTGCACATCTTCCCAATCTGACATTAATGTTTTAAGCTTCTTTTTTTTGTTATTATATGCATCGAAAAAGTCTGGTTTTGCTGCTAATTCATCATAATTTGAAGCCAAATCTAAATCGAGTTTTTTAATGTCTTTTTCCAATTCATTAATCTGAGATTCAATCTTACTTAATCTATTTTTAAGTGATTTTAATTTCTTCTGATCTTCATAAGAGGCTGCCTTTTTTTCTTTAGGCTGATCTTTAATAACATTACGTTTTTCAACCTCTCTTAAATTTTCAACATTACGTTCTTCTAAGTAAAAATCGATATCACCTAAATATTCTTTTATTTTATGATCTTTAAACTCGACAACTTTATCCGTTAAATTTTGAAGAAAATCACGATCGTGAGACACTAAAAGTAAAGTTCCCTCGAAGCGTTTTAGAGCTTCTTTTAAGACATTTTTAGATTTTATATCTAAGTGATTGGTAGGTTCATCCATAACCAATACATTAAACGGCTGAAGCATTAATTTAGCTAATGCCAAACGGTTTCTTTCACCTCCGGAAAGTACACGTACATATTTTTCGGCTTCCTCACCTCGAAATAAAAAGGATCCCAAAATATCTCTAACTTTACTTCTATTCTTTTCGTTAGCAGCATCTATCATGGTGTCTAGAACGGTTTTATTTCCGTCTAAATACTCTGCTTGATTTTGTGCAAAATATCCGATTTGTACATTATGTCCTAGTTTTAAATGTCCGTCGTGCTCTAGTTCGCCAACAATAATTTTTGCAAGAGTCGATTTCCCTTGCCCATTTTGTCCAACAAAAGCTGTTTTGCTATCGCGTTCTATATGTAAACTTACGCCTTGAAGCACTTTTTTATCGCCGTACTCTTTTACAATATCATTAGCCTCGACCACTACTTTTCCTGGTATTACAGATACCGGGAAATTTAAAGTCATTACGCTATTATCATCCTCATCAACTTCAATTCTATCAATCTTATCAAGCTTTTTAATAAGTGATTGTGCCATGGTAGCTTTAGACGCTTTAGCACGGAATTTTTCAATTAATTTTTCGGTTTGCTCAATTTGTTTTTGCTGATTTTTCTGTGAGGCAATTTGCTGATCTCTAATTTCTTGACGCAAAACTAAAAATTGAGAATAGGCTTTAGGATAATCGTATATTCTACCTAACGAAATCTCTATGGTTCTGTTGGTAACATTGTCTAAAAACATCTTATCGTGAGACACAATAGCCACAGCTCCTGGATAGTTTTTAAGAAACCCTTCCAACCAAATTATTGACTCAATATCCAAGTGGTTTGTAGGCTCATCAAGTAATAAAATATCATTATTTTGAAGTAATAACTTGGCTAATTCTATACGCATACGCCAACCTCCAGAAAAGGTATCTGTTAGTTTTTCAAAATCTTCGCGCTGGAATCCTAAACCTTGTAAAATACGTTCTGTGTTACCTTGATAATTATAACCTCCAACAATTTCGTATTGGTGTTGTAAATCGTTTAAATCTATCATTAATTGATGATACGATTCACTTTCATAATCTGTTCGAGTTACAAACTGTTCGTTTATATACTCCATCTTAGCTTCTAGATCTTTAATTTCGGTAAAGGCCTGATAAGCTTCTTCTAAAACAGTACGTCCTAAAACAAAATCTATGTCTTGTCTTAAAAATCCTATTTTCAAATCTTTATCAGCAGATATTTGTCCAGAATCTGGTTCTAAATCTTTTGATATAATTTTCAGCATGGTCGATTTACCTGCACCGTTTTTACCAATTAAACCAACGCGATCGCCCTGACTTAATTTAAAGGTTATTTCTTCAAATAAATATTCACCCTGAAATGAAATAGATAGGTTATGTATATTAAGCATAGAATTGTTACAAATGTTACCAAACGTTAAGAGATTAAATCTTAAGTTTGTGTTTTAAATTAAGTTGTAAAAATACATTAAATAAAATGTTTACAAAAGGATCGAAACTATATAGTATGTTAACGGGTGTTTGCCCAAAATGTCACCAAGAATCTATGTACGTTACTAAAAATCCATATATACTTAGTGACACTTTAAAAATGCACGAACATTGTTCGCATTGTCATACTAAATATAAAATTGAGCCTTCTTTTTTTTACGGCGCCATGTATGTGAGTTATGCCGTAGGTATCGCCTTTGCCGTAGCCGCTTTTGTTATTAGTTATTTATTTATAGGGACGGGATTAGTAACCTCTTTTATTGCAATTGTCTGTACATTAATTGTATTTACGCCTGTAATAATGCGTTTATCCCGTAACATATGGATAAATATGTTTATGAGTTACGATAAAAACTTAGTAAAAAAACAAGAGTCTAAGCCTTAATAAATCTTTGTATATTAATTTCAGAATCTAAATCTACGCCATGTGCAATAGCATTATAAAGTTGTTTAGATACATAAGGCCCAATTAACACACCTCGAGTTCCTAATCCATTTAGCACATACATATTCTTGTATTCTGGATGTACTCCAACTATAGGACGTCTATCTTTTATGGTAGGACGTATTCCTGCTAAATGTTCTACGACCGTAAAATCGCATTTTAGAAAGGTGTTTAATTTAGTTAACAGTTCTGTTTTACCTGCTTCGGTTACAGCATTTGTTTTATCTGTCCACTGGTACGTAGCCCCTACTTTATATAAGTCGTCGCCTAGTGGAATTAAAAACAAACTCGCTTTTAAAAGAAACTCCATTTTTAAATCTGGCGCATGTATAACTAACAGCTCGCCTTTTGCACCAACCATAGGAAGTGTATTGAAATACGGGTTATTTAGAATTCCATAACCTTCAGCAAAAATTAAGTGCTTAGCTTTTACATTTTGATATTTGAAGCCCGAATCTGTAATCTGCAAGTCTTGATATTGAAATGCGCTTTCCTCTAATTCACCATGTAATTTTAATTCTGCTTTATAGGCAGAAATTAGCTGGGCAGTATCTATTCTTCCAGATTCAAGCACTTCGCCATAACCAAAATCAGCATCAATACCTGAAGTAGAATTTTTAATTAATTGGGTTGAAATATACTCGCCTAAATTAGGTTTATCTGAAGCTGTAAACCAATCATTTTGTTCTTCTGAAGATAAAAAACGACGATATACAGGCGTGGTATAATCTAATTTAACACCTAATCTAGTTTCTAGTTTATGGTATAACGGTAAGGCTATTGCCAATTGCTCTTTCACTTTCCAAACAGCCGTAAAACGCTTTAAAACAACTGGATTATAAACACCTCCTGCCACTGTTGATGATTGTTGCGATTGGTTATCGAAAACCAACACAGAACCGTTATTCTGTTTGACCTCTTCTGTAAAAGATATCCCTGCTAATCCGCAACCGACAATTAAGTAATCTACTTCTTTCATATGTCAAAGATACGGTGTTTAAAATCTGAGCAAACAAAAAAGGCTCGCAAATTGCGAGCCTTTTTTATAAGATTATAATACTATGGTTTAGTAAGACCACATATCTAATTCAAAATTTCTAATACTTTCTTTAATTCTATCAGATTCTAATAACTGCATTAAAGCGTTATCTGCAATGTATTCGGTAACTTGTCTGTCTCCAAAAACATTTTCCTCTTTAAAAATATATCCATTAAAACGTCTAGAGTTTAAGATGTGATCGAAAGAGAACGGTACGGCACTGTTATCGTCGTTAAACGCTTTAGCTTCGTGTAGCACTTGTCGAGCATCTGGATAGAAAATCCAAAATAAAGGAATTAACTCTTTATTTTCTGGATCGTCAAGGAAGTTAACATCTGGTGCAACTGGAGCGATACCTAATAAACGGTACTTTAATTCAGACTGGCGTTTATCAAAATACCATAATCCTTTAATCCAGTATTCAGCAACATCGTAAGAAGAAATTTGTCTTCTATCTATATATTGTTCATCTACAACACCTTCTGCGTTATATTGCTCATACCCCATATTCGTTGTATCAACTAAGACTAAGGCATCTTGAATATCTCCTAATGTTCTTTTTGTTGTAAAGTAAGAATCGTCGTAAATATTTTCGATTTTTCCTTGCTTAATAGCTTTCATAAGAACATCGTAAAGAGAACGTCTATTGCTTCCAATATTATTTGTATCTACAGGATAGTATAAAGGAAAGTTTACACGCTCGTCTAACACAACTTTTTCCCAAACCATTTTAGAAAACAATAGGTCACGGTCATCTACATAACCATATTCTAACGGCTTATCATTATCTAATGTTTTTTGAGCATCAGTTCTTAAACCGATTTCTTCTGGGCTTTTTGCATTTAATATATTGGCTTGCGCAAAAGAAGCTGAAGCAACAAATATGCTACATAGGGTTAATAAAAAACTTTTATAATTCATTGTTTAAAATTTTAAAATGTTGTGCTAATCTATTTTTTGAGATGACTAAACTATATATTAGTTAGAAAGCTCTATTATAATTGGAGATACTTTTTTCAATTTATAAGATGAATTACCATTGATTTGAGCTGAGATATCGAAAATAGTTACAGATTCACCTCGTTTTGCTTTACGTAAAGCAGCTTCTGCTCTACTGTTAAGTCTTGTTCCTCCAACAGTAATGGTTGGTTGTCCAGGAATTTTAATTTTAAATGAGGTTACTTTTAATGGTAAATCGAAATCGAAATCTTCTAATTGAGCCCCAATAGTAGCCGATGATAAACTATTACGTTGCATAGATACGTTTCCAGACTCTCCACGGATTGTTCCTGTAGGACTTGGAATATCTTTAATTCTAAACGTTGCTTTATCAGACACTTTATTTCCGTCAGGTAAAGTTCCACTTACGTTAATAGTAACTTCTCTTCCTGTACCAGGATTCATAATATATTTACCACTTCCAGTACCTTTTCTTAAACCAGATCCTGTAGCGACAACTTTACTATCTGCAATACCTGCAAATGTAATAGTCATTGGGTTAGCAACACCACGGTATACTACATTCATTTTGTCTGCAGAAATCGTTGCTGCATTTGGTTTAGAAATAGTAGCGAATGTTGATTTTACAGGAACTTCTACAGACTCACCATCTTGTAAGAATGTTAATTTCCCTTCAATAACGTGTTCTCCAGCACTTCCTGTTCCAAAGTTTAATTTCACTTTACCATCTTCTACAGTATATTGCTCTGCAGTTAAAGGTCTACCATCTAATGTTAATTCAACTTTATTTGGCTTTGTAGATCCATCTTTACGACCTAATACAATGTTTCCGTCAAAAGTTTCTCCATTAAAGTAAGCCGATTTAGATGTTTCTAATAATGTAGTATAGTTAGTCATAGAAGCATCTGCTGCTAAAGACCCTGCTAACATATTATTTAACACTTCAGAAGCTGTAGTTTTAACATCAGATTGCAATTGTGTAACCTTTGTTAAAGATGCAACTAAAGGATATCCTTTATAGTTATATTCTAACCAGTCTACTTTAATACCATCTCTGTTTTCAACTTCGTCGGTACTAAATTTCTTTTTAACATCAGCAGCCATTGGTGCTAATTTTGGGTCTGATTCTAAAATTGCAACGGTCTGATCTCTAAATTTAGCGATTTCACTTAAGAATTTCTCACCTTCTTCTTTATGAGAATCTCCTTGGAAGAAGTGATTGTCTAAGAAATCACCTTTATCCATAGTTTCGTAATCTGTTGCATCATCTAAGTCTGCAGTCATTTTAGATTTTAAATCTTCAAGATACGAGTTTAAGTCATTACCTAAAGATCCTATTTTGTCTGCTTTTTGTTTTAGTGATTTAAACTTTTCAGGGTTCTCATCTGCTTTTACAGCTAGATTAGATAATAATGCTTGATTACGTCCTGTTGCTAATTGGTTAGATTCTACCAATTTTTCGTTCATTAATCCAAATGCTGAAAGCACTTCTTTTGACATATTCAACGCTAACATCGCGATGAAGATTAAATACATCAAGTTAATCATTTTTTGCCTTGCGGATAAATTTCCTCCTGCCATTTCTAATTAGTTTTTAAGTTAATAATGTATAGAACTTTATATTCTAATTAGTGATTATTTTTTTACCATTGCAGAAAGCATTCCACCGTATACACCGTTTAAAGATGATAAGTTAGACGCTAATGATTGCATTTGTTCTTTTAATTTTTGAGCGTTTTCTACAGACTCTTTGTTGATTGAAGTTTGACGACTTGCACTCTCTAATTGTACTTTATAAAGACTGTTTAAAGATTCCATTTGAGATGCAGCGATAGACATTTCTTCTCCGTATTTTTTAGTAGAAGCGATAGAATCGATAGTTGGGTTAATACCTTTAGCAGCGCCTTCGAAGTTTTTAATGCTTGTACCTAAACTTGCCATTAAGTTTGCATCGATTTTAGCGTCTTTTAATAAGTTATCTAATTTTTTAGATAATAAACCTTCAGCATCTTTAGGCTCTTCTTTTTTACCTTTTGCAGTAGGTGCTCCACCTGCTAATTCAGGATAAACTTTAGACCAGTCTAATTCGTCATCTACTGGTTCGAATGCAGATATTGCGAAAATAATTGCTTCTGCAACAAGACCAATTGTTAACATTAAGTTACCCGTAATTGGACCAAATTCAATGTGAGTAATCTTAAATAGTGCTCCAATAATTACTACTGATGCTCCAAGACCGTAGGCCATGTTTATAAATCTTTTTCCTGCTTTTGATTGTGCCATAATTTCTAATTTTTTTTGTTTTAAGGTGTCTCCTTAAAAGGTTGATTAATAATGATTAAGTTAAGGTTAAGTTAAATAATTATCTTGCTGAGTTACTTGTAATGTCTGTTCCCATATAATCTTGAACAGTTCTAAATCCAATATAACTTCTTGCTGAATCAGCATATTCGTAGTCTCTTGAGCTTACTTGTAAAAAGTAGGCTACATCTTTCCAAGATCCACCACGCACAACTTTACGTTGATTAGAGTTGTCGTTTACAATTGGGTTAATTGTTGATGAATACTCGTATGAAGCTGGATCGTAAGATGAGTAAACCCATTCTGCGACATTACCAGCCATGTTGTATAAGTTAAAATCGTTTGGTTCGTAAGATTTAGCTTCAACAGTATATAAAGCTTGATCTGCTGCATAGTCACCTCTTAAAGGTTTAAAGTTTGCTAAGAAACATCCTCTATCATCTTTAGCGTAAGGTCCTCCCCATGGGAAAGTTGCAGCTTGAAGACCACCACGAGCAGCATACTCCCACTCTGCTTCAGATGGCAATCTGAAAGAGTTTACGTATTGCTTTCTTTTATCTTTTTGGTAAGCATTTTTATATAATGTTCTCCATTGACAGAATGCATTAGCTTGTTTCCAGCTTACACCTACTACAGGATATTCTCCATAAGCATCGTGCCAGAAATAATCGTTATGCATTGGCTCGTTATAAGAGTAAGAGAAATCTCTAATCCAAGCAGTAGTATCTGGATAGACCTCTACTTCTTCTTGCACAATAACATCACTACGTTTAAGATCTCTGTTTTTAGCCGCTTTTTGTATATCTAAATACGTGTATTGAAATTTGAATTTATTTACATCCCAAGTACGTTGTCCGTTATAAGACTCTTCTAAAGGAATATGCATAGAATCCATAACTTCAGCGTAAAGCTCGTCTGGGTAATCGGCTTCGTCATAAATAAGATCTACACGCTTATTTAATTTTCTTCCTTCATTACCTGTTGGACCTAATCCGCTATAGTTATCTAACATATACTTTTCATATACAGTCATACTAGCGGTGTCAGCATCGGTAAATGCAAATTCACCAATTCCTCCATCTTCAGGAGTTTTTCCAACTTCGTCTGCTAAAACGGCTAATTTAGTTCTAACAATAGAATCGCGAACCCAATTTACAAATTGTCTGTATTCACCATTTGTAATTTCAGTCTCATCCATATAGAATGCACGCACTGTTACTGTTTTAGAAGGCGCATCTTGTATGCCTGCTAAATCGTCATCAGCTTTACCCATTATAAAAGACCCACCAGGAACTAATGCCATTCCGTAAGGTTTTTCTGGATGCCACCTTTTTCCTTGAACTCCAATAAGCTCACCCCTATCACCGGAGCCACAACTCATTATTACTGTTAAAACAACTGTTAATAATACTAATTTTTTCATATCCATAGAAAACTTGAGGTTATAATTGGTACCTAAATTTTAAGACTGTAAACATATTTATATATTTTCTAAAAAACAATTTTTTTGAGGAAAAATTAATCATTTCATCGTAAAAAAGTGCTTTTAGTCGATAGCCACTGCGTTTCGTCTATCTTTTTTGTCATTTAAACGCAATTTTTTTGATATGCTTTGAACCAACGTTGAGGAATTTGATTGTTACATGCATCTAAATAGTCTTGATGCATACACGGTAATAACGTGTGTCTTTTTAATTTATTATTGATTTCATTTAAAAAAGGGATCTCAATCCACCAGCGTCCAGTCTTGATGCTTTTGTAAAAATTGAGTTCTTGGGAGTCGACTAAGGTAATAAATTTTTGGTAAATATGCTCGTCTTTAAAATCACTATCTTCAACTCTATTATTCAGGCCTTCAATAAAGTACCAAATCATTTGAGAGATTAAGACACAAGTGATCTCATCGTCTTGCGAAGGCTTGTATTCAAATAGCCCAAGCGCGCTTACCTTATTACTAATACCAGCGTATCTTGTAATAGCGCATATTTCTTTACCGTCTAAACCATTTGGGGAGACCTTTTGGTTTAAACTTACTTCTGAGGCTTTAATAGAGCCTAAATCTACAGTCACAATATTTGCATCTCGCATCACTGGCTCTACTAACGTAATGTCGTTAGATACCTGCCCTAAGCGATAGGCTTCAAAATATAATGTTTCCATCAAGTCTATTTCTTCTTGAGAATTGAAATAGGTTTGATAGCCAATAGTAGCATAATTAAATAAGTTGTAAGGTTCTTCTAAGATAATTTTCCCTACATAACTTGTATTCTTAATGGGTTGTGTTAAATCGCCTAAATCAAAATTACTATCTACATTTACAAGATTAACCATTGGTATAATCTTATCGAAGGCACGATACATTGGGTAAGTAAGATCTTGACTTCCGCCAAGAACAACAGGAATAATATTTAGTTTTACTAACTCGGAAACGGTTTCTTTTAAAGCGTAATACGTATCTTCTACAGTTTCTCCTTTATATATATCGCCTAAATCGGCCATGGTTGTACACCAATTGCCTGGATATAATTTATAGAATGCATTACGGACTTCGTTTAAATTGAAATCTTCACCTATATAATTAACATCGTTACGATTCTCTAAAACACCCAATAGTACAATTTCAACTCCTTCTAGATTTGGAATACCGTGTTGTTTAGAATGTATTTTTATTTTTTTTCCGATGGCTTGTGGCGATAATAACTCTGTATACGCTACTACGACATCGGGTACTGGAGCCAAAAAATTAAGGTCGGCCATGAATTATTTCTTTTTAGCAGTGGTTGTCTTTTTTGCTGGAGCCTTTTTCTTAGTGGCTGCTTTCTTTTTAGCTGGAGCTTTACGTTTAGGCGTTTTAGCCTCTATTAACGCTTTTGCTTTATCTAAAGTTAGCTTTGTTGCATCTACTGTTTTATCTAATTCTACTTTAATTTTTCCTTTAATAACATTGTGTCTTCCCCAACGCGCTTTCTCTACACGAATACCTTCATCTTCCCAGTTGTGAACGACTTTATCAATCTCTTTCTGAATTTTTTCTTCAATTAACGTCACAATATCATCATCAGATAAATTATCCCAATCATACTTCTTGTTTACGTTAATAAACATATTGTTCCATTTTATAAATGGCCCAAAACGCCCTTTACCTTTCTGTACAGGCAAATCGTTATACATATATATAGGAGCATCTGCTTCTTGTTTCTCTTTTATTAAAACAATAGCATCTTCTAACTCTACACTTAACGCATCTACACCTTTTGGCAAGGACACATAAGCATCTCCAAATTTAACATATGGTCCGAAACGTCCGTTATTCACAACAACCGGAAGATCTTCGTACACCCCTAAATCTTTAGGAAGTTTAAATAAATCTAACGCTTCTTCAAACGTAATGGTATTTAATTGTTGGTCTGGAGACAAACTTGCAAATATTTTATCTTCTTCTTCAGCTGCTCCTATTTGAGCCATTGGACCGAATTTTCCTAAACGCACACTAACTTGACGTCCTGTTTTAGGATCTGTTCCAAGGATGCGTTCTCCAGATTCACGATCTGCATTTTCTTGAACATCTTTAACATGCGGATGAAATTTAGCATAAAACGTCTTCATCATCTCTGTCCAATTCTCTTTCCCTTCAGCAATATCATCAAAATCTTCTTCAACTTTTGCTGTAAAGTTATAATCTAAGATGCTTTCAAAATGATTCACTAAAAAGTCGGTTACAATCATTCCAATATCTGTAGGTACTAACTTCCCTTTATCAGATCCTACTTTTTCTATAAGTAATGCATCTTTAACTTCTCCAGCTTTTAATGTAATTTGGGTATACTCACGCTCTACGCCTTCCACAGTACCTTTCTCAACATAATTTCTGTTTTGAATGGTTGAAATAGTTGGTGCATACGTAGACGGACGACCAATACCTAACTCTTCTAACTTCTTTACTAAAGAAGCTTCAGTATATCTGTAAGGCGGTCTTGTATAACGTTCTGTAGCTGTAATGTATTCGTTTAAAAGTGTTTCGTTTACTTTCATTGCAGGCAACATTCCTTCTTGTTCAGAATCTTCGTCGTCTGTTCCTTCTAAATACACTTTTAAAAACCCTTCAAACGTAATAACTTCTCCGTTTGCAGAGAATAATTCTTTATGTGTTGAAGCTGAAATTTTAACGCTAGTACGTTCTAATTGCGCTTCACTCATTTGCGATGCGATGGCACGTTTCCAAATCAGTTCATATAAACGTGCTTGATCACGATCAATATCTACAGAATGCAATGCAAAATCTGTTGGTCGGATGGCTTCGTGAGCTTCTTGTGCGCCTTTAGCCTTTCCTTTATAATTACGTTCTTTAGCGTATTTTTTTCCGTAAGCATTTTCAATTTCTGCTTTCGCTCCTTTTCTTGCTTCGTCAGATAAATTCACACTATCTGTTCTCATATAAGTAATCAAACCGGCTTCGTATAAACGTTGTGCCATAGTCATAGTTTTACTTACTGAAAAATATAATTTACGTGCTGCTTCTTGTTGAAGTGTTGATGTTGTAAATGGTGCCGCTGGAGATTTTTTAGCGGGTTTCTTTTCTAAATCGGCTACTTTAAAATCGGCAGACACATTAGCTTCTAAAAATTTAAAAGCCTCTGCTTTTGATGTGAATGATTTTGGTAACTTAGCTTTAAATGATTGTCCGCTTTCATTAGAAAATTCTGCATCAATTCTATAAGATGCTACAGCTTTAAAATCTTGAATTTCACGTTCGCGTTCTACAATTAATCTTACAGAAACTGACTGTACACGTCCGGCAGATAACCCACCTTTTACTTTACGCCATAATACTGGAGATAATTCGTAACCAACAATTCTATCCAGCACACGACGGGCTTGTTGCGCATCGACTAAATGATAGTCTATACCACGCGGATTCTCTATTGCTTTTTGAATTGCTGTTTTAGTAATCTCGTGAAAAACAATACGTTTCGTTTTATTTTTATCTAATTTTAAAGTCTCGGCTAAATGCCAAGCAATAGCCTCACCCTCGCGATCCTCATCACTTGCTAGCCAAACCATTTCGGCCTTCTTAGATAAATCTCTAAGCTTTTTAACAACTGCTTTCTTATCGGAGGAAACTTCGTATTTCGGACTAAAATCACCGTCAACATCTACCCCTAATTCTTTAGAAGGCAAATCGGCAATATGACCAAAACTTGACTCTACTTTATAATCTTTACCTAAAAATTTTTCGATCGTTTTCGCCTTTGCAGGTGACTCCACTATTACTAAATTCTTCGCCATTTTTATTTTTTTGGTGCTACAAATGTATATCAAAAAAGCAACATCATCCTAATTTTATGAGTATTCAGTACGATGAAAGGTTAAAAACTTCGATTTTGAACCTCTATTTTTTCAACTTAATTATTAAAATTTTACGAATTATGCTAAGGTTTCAATGGAAACAGTTTCGTCTTCTGAATTTTCAAACCCAATTACCTCCTTATAAATTATATATAAAGGTATATATGCGAAAGACACAGTTACAAACACGCCTATAAAACACATCATAACCCCAATAATCTCTGCCAAAAACCCACAGACTACCATTAAACCAAATGCAATTAACCACTTTTTTGTACCCAATTTAAAACTGGCTTTTATAATATCTGAGACACTCTGATCTGGATTAAACGCAAAAACCACATTAATAAACGACAATGGGATGATAGCATAAAACAAAGGCAATACAAACAACAATGTTGCAAGTAAAGAAATTAGCATAATGACTACAGAGAGCACTATTAATTTCATGAAATACGGTTTTTTGAAATAATAAAAATAATCATCAGACACTAAAGCTCCAGAATCTTTGAGCTTACAGATTCTATAAAATGCCGATCTCATTCCAATACTTACTGCTGAGGCTACAGTACCAAAACACATAAAAAACAACACCATTCCTATAATAAATAACGGGTTTACACTGTCATTAGCGTGAATCATTTCAGGATTTATACTTAATGCGATTAGAGGTATATATATAATAAGGTAAAAAGGAATAATGATAACAACGGTAAGTAGTAATGTGACTAAACCTTGTAGCCATACTTTTTTAAAAAGTTCTATCGATTCACTAAAAATAATTCCGAAATCTAAAGATTTTGCCTGATTTACTTTTGTTTCAAATTCGTTTATAAACATATGGTTGGGTTTTGTTACGCCTAAAGGACGCATATTTTAACAAAATTACTAGAAAAATTAAACTGACACTTTGTCATAAACTTAATTTTAATTGTATCTTTGCAAACTTATTGACTGATACTTATTTTCAGCAACATTATGGAGAAGACAATTGACGAAAGCAAACAAGGAGAAGCCCTTGTATTAGACCAAAAGAAAGAAAATTCACGTAAACTTTTTATAGAAAGCTATGGCTGTTCTATGAATTTTAGTGACAGCGAAATAGTTGCATCTATACTACATAACCAAGGTTATAACACAACTCAAAATTTAGAAGACGCCGATTTAGTACTAGTAAACACTTGTTCTATTAGAGATAAAGCAGAACTTACTATACGTAAACGTCTTGAAAAATACAATGCCGTAAAACGCATTAACCCAGGGATGAAAGTAGGCGTTTTAGGCTGTATGGCAGAACGTCTTAAAAGTAAATTCTTAGAAGAAGAAAAAATTGTAGACCTCGTTGTGGGGCCAGATGCCTATAAAGATTTACCCAACTTACTTGCAGAAGTAGATGAAGGTAGAGATGCCATAAATGTTATTTTATCTAAAGATGAAACCTACGGAGACATCTCTCCTGTACGCCTAAATAGTAATGGTGTAAGTGCATTTGTATCTATTACTAGAGGTTGCGATAACATGTGCACCTTTTGCGTAGTACCATTTACACGTGGACGCGAACGTAGCCGCGAACCTCAAAGTATTTTAGAAGAAATACAAGATTTATGGAGCCGTGGTTTTAAAGAAATTACACTTCTTGGTCAGAACGTAGACAGCTATTTATGGTATGGCGGCGGACTTAAAAAAGATTTTGAAAAAGCGACAGACATGCAAGTTGCGACAGCGGTTAATTTTGCGAAACTTTTAGAATTATGTGCGAAAGCGTATCCTAAAATGCGTATTCGCTTCTCGACATCTAATCCACAAGATTTAACACTAGATGTTATTGAAACCATGGCCAAATACAAAAACATTTGCAACCATATTCATTTACCGGTTCAAAGTGGAAGTAACCGTATTCTTAAAGCCATGAACCGTTTACACACACGCGAAGAATATTTTGAATTAATAGACAATATTCGTCGCATCCTTCCAGATTGTTCTATAAGTCAGGACATGATTACCGGATTCCCTACAGAAACAGAACAAGACCATCAAGACACTTTGAGTCTTATGGACTATGTAAAATATAATTTCGGATATATGTTTTATTATTCTGAACGTCCAGGGACTTTGGCAGAACGTAAAATGGAAGATGATATCCCATTAGAAATTAAAAAGAAACGTTTAGACGATGTAGTACAACTACAGCGTAAACACAGCGAATTTAGAACCAAAGCGTATGTAAATACGGAAGTTGAAGTACTTATAGAACGATCGTCTAAAAAATCAGACCAACATTGGTCGGGAAGAACATCGCAAAATATTGTTGCTGTTTTCCCTAAAGCCGACTTTAAAGTTGGAGATTTTGTAACGGTAAAAATTAACGACTGTACTAGTGCTACACTTATAGGAGAAGGTATAGCATTATCTAATTTATAAGCAAACGTAGACCAACACACTAAAGCTAAATACATTATTATATGGAATCAGTTCAAGCCATAAAACAACGTTTCGGAATTATTGGTAACGACCAGAAACTTAATCGTGCTATAGAAAAAGCCATACAAGTTTCGCCTACGGATATTTCTGTATTAGTTACAGGAGAAAGCGGGGTTGGAAAAGAAAGCATCCCTAAAATAATTCATCAATTATCGCATAGAAAACATGGCAAATATATTGCTGTAAACTGCGGTGCCATTCCTGAAGGCACGATAGACAGTGAACTTTTTGGCCATGAAAAAGGGGCTTTTACTGGAGCAACACAAACCAGATCGGGGTATTTTGAAGTTGCCGATGGCGGAACTATATTTTTAGATGAAGTTGGAGAATTACCACTCACCACACAAGTGCGCTTACTTCGTGTTTTAGAAAATGGAGAATTTATAAAAGTAGGTTCTAGTCAAGTTCAAAAAACAAATGTGCGTATTGTAGCCGCTACAAACGTGAATATGTTTGAAGCCATTAAAAAAGGGAAATTTAGAGAAGATTTGTACTACCGTTTAAGTACGATAGAAATTCACTTGCCACCTTTACGCGATCGTCAAGACGATATTCATTTATTGTTCAGAAAATTTGCTAGTGATTTTGCTCTAAAATACAAAATGCCAACAATAAAACTAACAGACGATGCTACTTTACAACTTTTAAAGTTTAGATGGAACGGTAATATCCGTCAGTTAAGAAACGTGGCTGAACAAATTTCTGTTTTAGAAGAAAACAGAACGATTAACGGACAAACTATTCGTGGTTATTTACCAAATACAGCTACAAATTTACCCGCTGTGATATCGAATACAAAATCAGACTCTGACTTTAGTAGTGAGCGCGAAATACTTTACAAAGTGTTATTTGATATGAAAGCAGATTTAAACGACCTTAAAAAGTTAACTGCCGAATTGATGAAACATGGCAACGATAAAGATGTGCAGAAAAATAACGAAAGTCTAATTCAGAAAATATATGGAGACGAGTCTGATGCCGAATACGACGAGACAGAAGACGATTTAGAAATCCTTTCTATACCAGAACCAACACCTACATCTTTAGTAGATCCTTCTATAAACCCGTTAGATAAATATCATTTTGCTGAAGAAATTCAGGAAGAAGAAACCTTATCTTTACAAGACAAAGAGTTAGAGCTTATTAAAAAATCATTGGAACGCCACCAAGGAAAACGTAAATTGGCAGCCGCAGAATTAGGAATTAGCGAGCGCACTTTATATAGAAAAATTAAACAGTACGATTTATAAATCATGACTATAAAACACTATTTTATCCTTTTAATCACAGCTTTAAGCTTTACAGCATGTGGTTCGTATTCGTTTACTGGAGCAAAAGTTAATTCGAATACAAAAACCTTTCAGGTTAATTATTTTCAGAATAATGCCGCTTTAATAGAACCTGGATTAGATTTAGATTTCACTAATGCATTAACAGATTTACTTATAAATCAGACCAGTTTAGACAATGTAAAATCTAACGGAGATTTGGTTTACGAAGGTGAAATTGTAGAATACAGAATTTCCCCAACAACAGCAACTGCCGATGATACTGCAGCACAAAACCGTTTAACCATTTCGGTAAACGTTCGTTTTTATAATAAACAAGATGAAGAAGCTGAGTTTGAAAAACGTTTTTCATTCTTTTATGATTACGATGGTACCTCGCAACTTATTGGTACAATAAAAACAACAGCTATAGAAGAAATATTCGACCAAATAACTCAAGACATATTTAATGCGTCTTTAGCGCAATGGTAACCATGACAAGCACAGATTTTTCACACATATTACAAGAACCAGAAGCCTTAATACCGGAACAAGCTGGACATTTAAAAAGTATTATAGAAGAATTTCCATACTTTCAGCCAGCTCGTGCACTATATTTAAAAGGTTTAAAAACCAACGAAAGCTTTAAATACAATCAAGAATTAAAAACCACGGCGGCATACACTACCGATCGTAGTATTTTATTCGACTTTATTACCTCTGAAGCATTTGTTCAAAATGAAATTTCTCAATTTATAAAACAAAACACTCTACACTTAAAAAATATAGATGTAGATGTGGTTGACATATCTGTTGGCAGTAGTAAAACTGGAGACGATATAATAGACCAACATATTGAGGATACACAAGGGGTGTTAGACCCAGAATTATTTCAGCCAAAAATAACACCCGCAAAATTAGTTCATTTTACAGAAGAACATTCTGAAGCTTTAGAAAACACTAGCCAAGCTAATTCTGATAAACAAGTCACAAAAGCAGAAGACGTTGTTACCTCTGAAGAAACTCCAGAAACTATTTTAGAAATAGGTAAACCCTTAGATTTCAATAATAATGAAACCCATTCCTTTAACGAGTGGCTAAAGCTAACGTCTTTTAATCCTGTTAATCGTTCAGAGACACAACCTACTCCACCTAATCAAGATGTAGAAGATATTAAGGTAGCAGAAGAAGACATTGTAACTATTGCACCACAAAGCATTCTGCCAAAAGCTGAAGTTCCAAAGCAAGAACCAGAACACATAACACCTTCTCCAGAACAAGTTAAAAAGTTTGCTTTAATAGATAAATTTATATCTACAAACCCCAAAATCGATCCTAAAAAATCTTCGGGAGTATCGCAGAATTTAGCAGAGTCGCATGTGCTACAACCTGAATCTCTGATGACAGAGACTTTAGCTAGAATTTATGTCGAACAAAAAAACTACAAAAAGGCAATTCAATCTTATAACATATTAAGTTTGAAATATCCAGAAAAAAGTGGTTTCTTTGCAGACCGAATTAAAGCAGTAAAACAAATACAAGAACAAAATAAGAAGAACTAATGAGTACGTTTACAATATTTTTATTCCTAATCGTTGTAGTAGCATTTTTATTAATCGTAGTAATTATGGTACAAAACCCTAAAGGAGGTGGATTATCTTCTTCTCTTGGAGGAGGCAGTTCTCAACAAATTGGTGGTGTCAAAAAGACCACTGACTTTTTAGATAAAAGTACATGGACATTAGCTGGAGTAATGTTAGTTTTAATTTTATTATCTAACGTTGCAATAAACAGAGGTTCTGGAACATTAGAATCTAAAGCATTAGATACTGAAACTACAGCACAACCTTTACCTATTACAGCTCCTGCTGCACCAGCAACTACACCTGTTACACCAACAGAAGACGCTGCAGAATAAACAACATATACTCATATATATACTATTAAAAATGCCAACTTTTACAGTTGGCATTTTTTGTTGCTGAAAGTTTGTCAGTCCAATAGACTTGGCACAATTTTCGAAATACATACAATCATAAAAATTAATCTATTTTAAAATTATAATAACATGAGTAAAGTAAACATCACACCACTTGCAGACCGCGTTCTGGTTGAACCACTTCCTGCAGAAACTCAAACAGCATCAGGATTATTTATTCCAGATTCAGCTCAAGAAAAACAACACAAAGGAATTGTTGTTGCTGTTGGTACCGGTAAAAAAGATGAACCACTTACTGTAAAAATTGGCGACAAAGTTCTTTACGGAAAGTACTCTGGTTCTGAATTAAAATTAGAAGGTACAGATTTCCTAATGATGCGTGAAGACGACATTATGGCAATTATCTAATTTTTATTTCCTAAAACGAAATTCTTCAAAACAAACGCATAACACAAGTTAAACAGTTAAGCATAAGCCAACCGCTTTTATGCTTAAAGAAAAAATAATAAAATGGCAAAAGATATAAAATTTGATATTGAAGCACGCGACGGTTTAAAACGTGGTGTAGACGCACTAGCAAATGCAGTAAAGGTAACTTTAGGACCAAAAGGTCGTAATGTAATTATCGGTCGTTCTTTCGGAGCACCAGTTGTAACTAAAGATGGTGTTTCTGTAGCTAAAGAAATCGAATTAGAAGACGCTCTTGAGAACATGGGAGCACAAATGGTAAAAGAAGTAGCTTCTAAAACCAACGACTTAGCTGGAGACGGAACAACTACCGCTACAGTTTTAGCTCAAGCTATTGTTAAAGAAGGACTTAAAAACGTTGCCGCAGGTGCAAACCCTATGGATTTAAAACGTGGTATCGACAAGGCTGTTGAAGCTATTGTTGCAGACCTTGCAAAACAAACACAACAAGTTGGAGATTCTTCAGATAAAATTAAACAAGTTGCAGCAATTTCTGCTAACAACGACGATGTTATTGGAGATCTAATCGCTTTAGCTTTTGGAAAAGTTGGTAAAGAAGGTGTAATCACTGTTGAAGAAGCTAAAGGAACAGATACATATGTAGATGTTGTTGAAGGTATGCAATTTGACAGAGGATATTTATCGCCTTACTTTGTAACAGACAGTGAAAAAATGATCACTGATTTAGACAATCCATACATTTTATTATACGATAAAAAAGTATCTACAATGAAGGATTTATTACCAGTTCTTGAGCCAGTTGCTCAATCAGGTAAGCCTTTATTAATTATTGCTGAAGATGTAGATGGTGAAGCACTTGCTACTTTAGTCGTAAATAAATTACGTGGTTCTCTTAAAATTGCAGCTGTAAAAGCACCTGGTTTTGGAGACAGACGTAAAGCAATGCTAGAAGATATCGCAATCTTAACTGGTGGTACTGTAATTTCTGAAGAAAGAGGATTTACTTTAGAAAATGCTACTATTGACATGTTAGGTACTGCAGAGCGTGTTACTATAGATAAAGACAACACAACAGTTGTTAATGGTTCAGGTGAGAAAGACATGATTAAAAATCGTGTAAATCAAATTAAATCTCAAATTGAAGCAACAACTAGCGACTACGATAAAGAAAAACTTCAAGAACGTCTTGCTAAATTAGCAGGTGGTGTGGCTGTACTTTATGTTGGTGCTGCAAGTGAAGTTGAAATGAAAGAGAAAAAAGACCGTGTAGATGATGCTTTACATGCTACGAGAGCAGCTGTAGAAGAAGGTATTGTTGCTGGTGGTGGTGTAGCTTTAGTTAGAGCTAAAGCTGTACTAGAAGCAATTACTACGGTAAACTTAGACGAAACAACAGGGATACAAATTGTAGCTCGTGCTATTGAAGCGCCTTTAAGAACTATTGTTGAAAATGCTGGTGGAGAAGGAAGTGTTGTTGTGTCTAAAGTTTTAGAAGGTGAAGGTAACTTTGGTTACGATGCCAAAACAGAAACATATGTAGATATGCTTGCTGCAGGAATTATCGATCCTAAAAAAGTAACCCGTATTGCATTAGAAAATGCAGCTTCAGTTTCTGGAATGATTTTAACAACAGAGTGTGCTTTAATAGATATTAAAGAAGATGCTCCGGCTATGCCTCCAATGGGTGGTGGTATGCCAGGTATGATGTAATCCTAACATCTTATAAAATTAAAAACCGAAGTCTTAAAAGCTTCGGTTTTTTTATGTTTAAAAAGTATTTTATTTTAGTTCTTAATGTGCTTCTGATAATAGAAAGCAGGTAAAAGCAACAACAATAATAGGGGCTGAATTAAAAATCTACGGATATTAAACAGAAAGAAATAATTATTCTGTTTGGCATGTAAAACTAAAAACAAAAATATAAGTATTAAAATCACATAAGCTACAGCATAAAACACAGCTGAAAATTTTAAAGCGCCAACATTCTTAAAAGCGAAATAAATTATACCCAACGACAATATGGTATTTATAAGGTAACGCAAACTTGTAAATGCCATTAGTTTTAGAGTATCAAAAACAGGAGCATCCAGAAACAAATAATCATTCTTAAAGAATTCTAAAAAAGGATCGTAAAACAAATCTGTTTCAAAAGCTCTTATTAAAACCAAGCCTATAAATAGTAAGAATATAATACTATACCGTTGAATGTTCTGCATATTTCTTTTTAGGTTTCACAACATTATTCACCCAAAATACCCATAATAAAAAAACCATCCCATAAATAATTAAAGGAAATATAACACCATGTATTAAGTGTTCAGATTCTGGGTAATAATATAAGGCTATAGAAATTAGAGCTATTCGCAATACATTAACCATATAAATTAAGGTTGTTCCGGCTAAAACATATAACACCGTTTTTTCAATTGTGGATGCAAATGCCATAATAAACGCCATAAAAAGGATGATAACACTTATAGCATTACAACCTTCAATTACGCGAATAATATAAGTGTCGTTTAAATACAATCTTACCCATTGCTCGCCTTCTTGCAATTGTATAGTAGACTTAAAACCAAAAACATTTAAAACGGCTTGCGATTGTTCTGCCACTTGATAAGTGATATAGTCGGGCTGAAATTGCGTTGTTTTAGATACATCTAAATACCACTTATAACATAGAGACATGATAAAATACACAGCTAAAAACGTGATTACAAAACGAATTACAGGTTTATATGTTTTAAATAAGGTCTTCAAATAAAAGGTATTTATATAAGATGATAAATTTATAAAAATGAAGTTCTATAATCGCTGCTTTTTAAATACTTTTACAAAAAAATCAAAACTATGTCTTTAGCGTCTTTAAAACCTCAAGTAGAAACCATATTAACACAGACAAACAAAACTCTAGACGAACGTCTTTTAGCTGTTTGCGAATTATTAGATCAAGAAGTTTCTTACTATAATTGGGTTGGATTTTACTTTAAAAACGGTGATAAAAATGAGCTTAAACTTGGACCTTACGTTGGTGCACCTACAGACCACACCATTATTCCATTTGGAAAAGGGATTTGCGGACAAGTTGCTGTAAGCAATGAAAACTTTGTTGTACCAGATGTTGCAGCACAAGACAATTATATTGCATGTAGTATTACGGTAAAAGCAGAAATTGTAGTACCATTATTTGTAAATGGCGAAAATGTTGGTCAAATAGATATCGATTCGAATACTCCTGACCCGTTTACTGCTGAAGACGAACGTTTCTTAGAGTTTGTTTGTGCAGAAGTTGCCAAACAACTTGCTTAACTATATAGTATCTTAAATAAAAAAAGTTTCGACTTTAATCATTAAATGATTAAAGTCGAAACTTTTCTATTTGTAATTAGCTTGCATGGTTTAACGAGAGGTATTGTTCACAAATTTAAAACCAGTATGTTTAATATTTACATTCCCGTACGGATAGCTTCAACAGGATCTAGTTTAGAGGCAGAAAGCGCTGGTAAAACTCCTGAAATTAACCCAATAAATGTCGATAAAGAAAATCCGATTAGCATATTCCAAAACGATAAAACAAATTCAAAATCATCTACCGCTAAAGAAGCTACCATAGAAATAATCCACACAAATAGTAGTCCGATTAATCCTCCAATTACAGCTAAAATAATAGCTTCAAATAAAAATTGAAACAGTATAAATTTATTTTTAGCACCTAAAGATTTCTGAATCCCAATTAAATTGGTACGCTCTTTTACACTCACAAACATAATATTTGCAATTCCAAAGCCACCAACTAAAAGAGAGAATCCGCTAATAATCCAGCCTACAAGATTCATGACGCCTATAATATTATCTATAGCATCCGTCATTCCAGATAATTTATTCACGAAAAAATTATCAGGTTCATCAGCCTTTAATCCTCTATGTATTCTAAAACGTTGTTTTAAAACCTGTTCAAAAGCAGCAATATCTACTCCCGCTTCGGGTTTAATTACAATAGCACCAGGAATACCATCTGCGCCACCATTGGTAAATTGTCTCACAAAATTTGAAGGCACAAATGCTTTTTCGTCTGGAGAATCAAAAAGAGAAGATCCTACTTTTTTAAGCACACCTATAACCGTAACTTTTCGGCCATACATACGCACTTGTTTGCCTATCGGATTTTCACTTTCAAATAAATTCTCTGCCAATCCAGCACCTACAACCACAACTGGTGCTCCGGTAGACGATTCGGATTCACTATAAAAACGCCCTTCTCCTATTTTTAAATCTTCAATATCGTAAATACCATAAGATGCTGGAGTAACACCTACATTACTAATCGCATTATCTTGATATTTTATGGTTTCAGAATTTCCAAAAATAACATAAGCACTCGATTTAATATTTGGAATATTTCGATTTACAAATTCGTAATCATCATTTTCTGTTTGTGGGTAATTGTCGCGTTGCCATCTAGGCACTTCTGTAGGCCCAAAAGAATACTTGGTTAAATAAATGGTATTTTTATCTAACCCAGACAACTGGCTTTTAATACTTTGATCTAAAGAATCTACTGCGGCTAATACTGCTATAATAGAAAATATACCAATAGTCACTCCTAAAAGAGACAAAAATGTTCTTAATTTATTGTTTCGTAAAGCATTAATAGCAAACGAAAAACTTTCTTTAAAAAGTCTTAAATATAAAATCATTTAGAAGTGCTTTTATTAAAAATTCTGAGATTTAAAGATATGACGTTTAAATTATAGTTTTGTTACAAAAAAAATAAAAACAAAACACGAAACAAACTGTAAAAATTTTATTCTAAATCCTTACTTTTGCGCATTAATATAACACAACACTAATGAGCAACGAAAAAACAATCAAATCTGCATTAATATCTGTATTTAGCAAGGATGGTTTAGAACCTATTATTAAAAAGTTAAATGAATTAGGAGTAACCATGTATTCAACTGGTGGAACTCAGGCTTTTATTAACGACTTAGGCATAGATGTTGTCCCTGTAGAAGACGTAACATCTTACCCTTCAATTTTAGGCGGACGCGTAAAAACATTACACCCAAAAGTTTTTGGAGGTATTTTAAATCGTCAAAACAATGATCAAGACCGTACTGAATTAGCAGAATTTGATATCCCTCAAATCGATTTAGTGATTGTAGATTTATATCCTTTTGAAAACACAGTAGCTTCTGGAGCTAGTGAACAAGATATAATTGAAAAAATTGATATCGGTGGAATTTCATTAATTCGTGCTGCTGCAAAAAATTACGCAGATGTAGTTTGTGTATCTTCTGTTAACGATTATTCTAACTTTTTAGATATTATTTCTGAACAAAACGGAACCTTGACTTTAGAACAACGTAAAGATTTTGCAAGAAAATCATTCAACGTATCGTCTCATTACGATTCTGCGATATTTAACTACTTTAATAAAAACAGCGAAGAAACTGTTTTAAAAATTAGTGAACAAAACGGACAAGTGTTACGTTATGGAGAAAATCCTCACCAAAAAGGATTCTTCTTCGGAAACTTTGACGATATTTTTACAAAACTTCACGGTAAAGAATTAAGCTACAACAACCTTTTAGATGTTGATGCTGCTGTGAATTTAATAAACGAATTTAAAGGTGACAAACCTACGTTTGCCATTTTAAAACACAATAATGCTTGTGGTGTTGCACAACGCGACACTTTAAAACAAGCTTACAAAGATGCTTTAGCTGGAGATCCAGTTTCTGCATTTGGTGGCGTTTTAATTTCTAATACTGAAATTAATTTAGCAACGGCTGAAGATATTCACAGTTTATTCTGTGAAGTTGTGATTGCACCTTCTTTTAGCGAAGATGCTTTAGCACTTTTAAAAGGAAAGAAAAATAGGATTCTTTTAATTCTTCACGATATAGAATTACCTAAAACAAATGTAAGATCTTGTTTAAACGGAGTTTTAGTGCAAGAAAAAGATAATATTACAGATGCTTTAGAAGATTTATCTAATGCGACAACAAATGGCCCTAGTGATAGTGAATTAAACGATTTAATCTTTGCTTCTAAAATTTGTAAGCATACCAAATCTAACACTATTGTTTTAGCAAAAAACAACCAGTTATGTGCTAGCGGAACAGGACAAACAAGTCGTGTAGATGCGCTTAATCAAGCCATTCATAAAGCACAGTCTTTCGATTTCGATTTAAAAGGTGCTGTTATGGCAAGTGATGCCTTTTTCCCTTTCCCTGACTGTGTAGAAATTGCAAAAAATGCTGGAGTTACTGCTGTAATCCAACCTGGAGGATCAATAAAAGATCAGTTAAGCATAGATTATTGTAATGATAACGATGTTACTATGGTATTTACAGGAACGCGTCATTTCAAGCATTAATTTCATTACTTTTACAATACTCATTTTAATTAAAGCAAAAAAAGACATATAACGCATGGGATTTTTTGACTTCCTTACAGAAGAAATAGCTATTGACTTAGGAACAGCCAATACACTTATTATTCACAATGATAAAGTTGTGGTGGATAGTCCTTCAATAGTAGCTCGTGATCGTGTTAGCGGTAAAATCATTGCCGTTGGTAAAGAAGCGAGCATGATGCAAGGAAAGACACACGAAAACATTAAAACAATTCGCCCTTTAAAAGATGGCGTAATTGCAGATTTTGATGCGTCTGAACAGATGATAAGTCTGTTTATTAAAAACATTCCTGCTTTAAAGAAAAAAATGTTTACTCCTGCACTTCGTATGGTGGTTTGTATTCCTTCTGGTATTACCGAAGTAGAAATGCGAGCTGTAAAAGAATCTTGCGAACGTGTAAACGGAAAAGAAGTTTATTTAATACACGAACCTATGGCTGCGGCCATAGGTATTGGTGTAGATATTATGCAACCTAAAGGAAACATGATTGTAGATATAGGTGGTGGAACTACCGAAATTGCAGTGATTGCCTTAGGTGGTATTGTTTGCGACAAATCGGTTAAAATTGCTGGTGATGTCTTTACAAACGATATTATATATTATATGCGTACCCAACATAACTTGTATGTTGGTGAACGTACTGCAGAAAAAATTAAAATTCAGATTGGTGCTGCAACAGAAGATTTAGAACTTCCTCCTGAAGACATGAGTGTTCAAGGACGTGATTTATTAACTGGAAAACCAAAACAAGTGCAAATTTCGTTTAGAGAAATTGCAAAAGCATTAGACAAATCTATTCTTAGAATTGAAGATGCCGTAATGGAAACCTTATCGCAAACACCTCCAGAATTAGCTGCCGATATTTACAATACAGGTATTTATTTAGCCGGTGGTGGTTCTATGTTACGTGGTTTGGATAAACGTCTATCTCAAAAAACAGATTTACCAGTGTATATTGCAGAAGACCCACTACGCGCTGTTGTTCGTGGAACAGGAATTACGCTAAAAAACTTACCAAAGTTTAAGAGCGTCTTGATAAAATAGCCTTAAAGCATGCAGCAAATCCTAAATTTTATTATCCGCAACAAAAACTTTTTGTTGTACGTGCTGCTTATGTCGTTGGCTGTGTTTTTTACTGTACAAACGCACTCTTACCATAAAAGTAAGTTTATAAATTCTGCTAATTTTTTAAGCGGCGGTATTTATACGCAACTTAATAGTATCGATCAATATTTAAGCTTAAAAAGTCAGAACGAAAACTTATCTGAAGAAAACGCACGTCTTAGAAACAGGCTTCAAAACTATCATATTGCTCTAGATACAAATTATGTAGACACTACTAATTTTAATGGTTCTTACCTATTCAGACCTGTACGAGTTATTAAGAACAGCTACGCTGCTACAACAAATATTTTAACCATTAACAAAGGTGATAACGACAGTATCAGTCAAGATTTTGGACTTATCACTCCAAGAGGAATTCTAGGAATTGTAGACCATACTAGTCCTAATTATGCGACAGTAATTTCAATCCTAAATACTAAAAGTAAAATTAGCGCGCAGTTAAAAAAGACAAATCATTTTGGAACATTAACTTGGGATGGAAAATCGCCTAAAGTTGTTCAACTTGTAGACATTCCAAAAATTGCACCTATACAAATTGGTGATACTATAGTAACGTCTGGACGCTCGGTTATTTTCCCTAAAGGCATTCAGATAGGAACTATTGAAAGCTTTAAACTTGATGCTGCAGAAAACAATTATGAAATAAATGTAGGACTGTTTAACGACATGACCAATATTGAACACGCCTATATTATAGAACACCTAGACGCTCCAGAGATTAATAACTTACTAAATTTATCTAATGAACAGTAACGTTATATCTCAAATACTTAAATTTATTACACTAATATTAGTGCAAGTTGTCATTCTAAATCATATTAATTTTTTAGGATACATTAATCCGTATTTGTACATCTTATTTGTAGTACTATATCCAGTTAAAAATGACCGCATGATTTTTATGCTTTTAAGTTTTTTATTAGGCATATTAGTAGATGTATTTTCCGATTCAGGTGGTATTCATGCCGCAGCCTGTGTCACTATTGCGTATTTACGCCCTTTAGTTTTAAAATGGTCTTTTGGTACGGTTTACGAACATCAAACTATAAAATTTAACAATGTAGACTTTGGTTCCAAACTCATGTATTTTAGTCTCCTAACAGTTATTCACCATTTAGTCCTTTTTCTTTTAGAAGTATTTAACTTTTCAGAAACACTTTTAACTCTCCAAAAAACGTTATTTTCTAGTATCTTTACCATCCTTCTATGTGTTATAGTTACTATTATTTTCAGCAAACGTTCTAAATGAGACAATTTTTATTATTTTTTACCATAATTACGGTTGGGATCATATTTATATCTCGACTGTTTTATTTACAAGTTTACAGCTCTCCAGCTAATAATTTATATGATGATAATGCCATTCGAAAAGTATACGATTACCCGAAACGTGGTTTTGTATACGACAGAAACGGCACCCTTTTAGTATCTAACCAATCATCATACGATGTCATGGTTATTCCTCGCGAAGTCAAAGCTTTAGACACCTTAGAATTTTGTAATTTATTAAAAATTGATAAAGAGAAATTCAAAAAAACATACAACAAAGCCTACCACTATTCCCCAAGATTACCATCTGTATTTGTATCCCATTTATCTAAAGAAGACTATGCTGTACTTCAAGAAAAAATGAGAAAATATGAAGGATTTTACATTCAAAAACGTTCACTTCGTCATTACGAAGCCTCTATTGGTGCAAATGTTTTAGGAGACATTGGAGAGGTAAACAATGCCATTATCAATAAAAATCCTTATTACAAAATGGGTGATTTAATTGGAAAACAAGGTGTAGAATTGTCTTATGAAGATGAATTAAGAGGGAAAAAAGGAATTAAATTCATTCAAAAAAACAGATTCAATAAAAATATAGGTCCTTATAAAGAAGGAAAGTTTGATACATTACCTGAACCCGGAAAAGATATAAAAATTACTATCGACGCCCAATTACAAGCCTATGGCGAACAATTAATGCTACATAAACATGGTGGCATTATAGCTATAGAACCTAGTACAGGCGAAATATTAGCGATGATTTCTGCTCCAACTTACGATCCAAATTCTCTAGTAGGAAGAAAGCGTTCTCAAAATTTCACAAAACTATACAACGACTCGATTTCTAAACCTACTTACGACAGAAGTTTACTTGCACAATATCCTCCAGGTTCCCCTTTTAAAGTTTTAAATGCCCTTATTGGGTTACAGGAAGGTGTTGTGACTACTGAAGATAAATTCACTTGTAATCATGGCTATAGTTACGGAAACAGAAAAATGGGATGTCACGGCCACGTTAGTCCATTGGCCATGAACGTAGGGATTTACGAATCTTGTAATGCTTATTTTGCAAATGTGTATCGCCGTATTATTGAGAAATACGATACACCTTATGAAGGCATGAATGTTTGGAATAAACATGTAACGAGTTTTGGTTTGGGTGATTACTTGGGATACGACCTTAAAATTGGTAGCCCAGGACGTATTCCTAGTGGCGATTTTTACGATAAATGGTATGGAAAAAACCGTTGGAGAACAACCTTTACCTTATCTAACGCCATTGGACAGGGAGAAATTGAAGCGACACCAATACAATTAGCAAATATGGTCGCTGCCATTGCAAATCGAGGTTATTTTTATACACCTCATATTATTAAAACAATTGAAGGACAAGAAATAGATGCGCATTATACCACACCAAGACATACCACAATTGACAAAGAGAATTTTGAACCTGTAGTTCAGGGAATGTATGATGTGTATAACAAAGGAACAGCCGTTAGTTTACAAGTAAAAGGTTTAGAAATTTGTGGAAAAACAGGAACAGCAGAAAACTTTACAAAAATTGATGGTGTAAAAACTCAACTTACAGACCACTCCATATTTGTGGCTTTTGCACCTAAAGACAATCCTAAAATTGCTATTGCAGTATTTGTAGAAAATGGATATTGGGGAAGTCGATTTGCTGGTAGAATTGCAACTTTAATGATTGAAAAATACATAAATGGTACAATATCTAGAACCGATTTAGAAAAATGGATTTTAAGCCATAGCTTAGAACATGAATATGAGAAACCATATTCTGGAGAACCATTTAAAATTAATCGTGGTACAACTCTAGAACTTGTAGAACCAACAGTAATTAATCATGACCATTTATTACCTGCTAAATCTTAACTATGATTAGAGAAACTAATAGACATTTTTCTTTCGATTGGATAACCATCATTATTTTTATGCTATTGGTAGGTTTTGGTTGGTTAAATATAATATCATCTTCTCATGTTGGAGAAACTTTAGATTACTTTGATTTTTCACAACCTTACGGCAAACAACTTATGTTTATTGGTTTAACAATAGGTTTAATCATTATTATTCTAGCTATAGAGGCTAAATTTTACGAGCGTTTTGCCAGTGTAATTTATATTATATCTATGCTATCCCTAGTTGGACTTTTTATATTTGGAAAGAATGTAAACGGAGCGACATCTTGGTACGGCATAGGTGGTATGACTATACAACCCAGCGAGTTTGCTAAAGCTGCCACGGCATTAGCGGTTGCTAAATATGTAAGCGATTTACAAACAGATATTCGCAAGTTTCAAGACCAGATTAAAACCTTTATCATAATATTAATTCCTGCGTTTTTAATACTATTACAAAACGATGCTGGAAGTACGATTGTATATGGTGCCTTTTTCTTTGTATTGTATAGAGAAGGCTTACCTCAAATTTACTTAACGCTTGCTGTAAGTGTCGTTTTTATATCCATCTTATCTTTAAAATTCGGACCAGTAATCACCTCTATTTTAGCCGCTTTAATTGTGTTTACACAATATTTTTTAAACAAAAAAAAGCCTATTATTGTCCAGCCAATAATCATCACAATTATTGCTATTGCCATGTCTATTGGTGTACAATTCTTTTATAGTAATGTACTTCAAGCGCATCAAAAAGACCGAATAAGTTTATGGTTAAGATTAGAAAAAGATCCGACAAAAATTGCGGAAATGCGTCGTGATATTTTATACAATCTATACGAATCTGAAAAAGCAATTAGTTCGGGAGGTATAAAGGGACGTGGTTTTATGGAAGGTACACGAACTACCGGAAAATTTGTTCCCGAACAACACACCGATTATATTTTTAGTACCGTTGGCGAAGAATGGGGATTTATTGGTAGCGCGTTCGTCATTATCTTTTTTATATTATTAATGCTTCGGGTTCTCCATCTTGCAGAACTCCAGAAATCGCAATTTAGTCGCATGTACGGTTACGCAGTAGCATCAATTATGTTTCTTCACTTTATGATAAATATAGGAATGGTTATGGGACTTATCCCAACAATTGGTATCCCGCTGCCGTTCTTTAGTTATGGAGGTTCAGGTCTTTGGGGCTTTACTATTTTACTTTTCATTTTTATAAAATTAGATTCTAATAGAATTAACGAATGGTAGCATATTATTAATTCTTAAAATTTTAACTCTTATTTTAAATAAAATAAAACACAATAGCTTAAAAAAAACAATAATTATTAATTGTTTGTTAATAGCAATATCTTAATTTTAAGACATCTTACTGACAAAATTATTGTTTTATAAACGTGCTATTATGAGCAAAGAGCTTAGATACTTATTATTCTTTTTATGTATTACTTTTCAGACTCAAAGTCAGAATCCGTCTTCAAAAACGATAATTCAAGATCATGGTAAAAGTTTAAATATAGAACAAGCTCTCAGTAAATATTTACAATTTGAGTCTATAAGTGGTGATGAAATAGAAGCTGGAGAGTGGTTTAAATCAATATGCATAGAAAATGGTTTGCATGTTGAACAAATGGGAGACACTAATGGCAATTATAATTTCACAGCATCTGTTTATCCGTTAAGCAGCAATCTTCCAAATATAATTTTATTAAATCATATTGATGTTGTGCCTACTGGTGACCTTACAAAATGGGAACATCCACCATTTTCAGGAGATATTACCGATACAGAAATCTGGGGTCGTGGAGCTTTCGATAATAAAGGTAATGGCATCATGCATTTATTTAGTCTGATTGAAATCTTAAATAAATATGGCAAAGACAAAATGCCTTATAATGTGTCACTTCTTGCTGTATCTTGCGAAGAAAAAGAATGTGATGGTGGCGGTGCGGAATATGTATTAGAACATTATTTGGATACTTTAAACCCTATTGTTGTGTTAGGCGAAGGACCTCCTGGCTTTAATGGCATATTAAAATCTGATCCCGATCAGATTTTATTTGGTATTTCTGTAACAAACAAAAGACCATTATGGTTAGAGCTATCTTTAAAAGTTAAAACATCTGCACACGGTTCTATCACGCCAATAAATTATGCGAATAAAGGCATGATAAAAGCCCTAGATAATCTTATAGAAAAGAAACAGAAAACGGTATATAACGAAACAAATATTAATATTTTAAAACAATTAGGGCGGTTAGAAAAAGGCATGGGATCTTTAGTCCTAAAACACCCTAGACTTTTTAAAGTGTTATTGGCACCTGTTTTAAGAAACAAACCCGAACTCTTTTCATTATTTTCAAACTCTATCACCCTAACAAGTGTTGACAGTCATAACAATGTGATAAATGTAATTCCAGATGAAGTTACCGCACTATTAGATTGCAGGTTATTGCCCCATCAAACCAACGACGAATTTGTTGCTTCAGTTAAAAAACAATTAAAAAATAAACGGATCAAAATTAAAGTCATAAAAGAGTCTCCTATTGTTCCGCCTTCAGATGATCAATCCAAATTCTTCGTCAACATTAATAATGCAATCAAAAAAAACTATCCAGAAGCCAATACATTAAGTGCGTCTGTACCTAATTACAACGATGCTAGTTTATTTAGAGAAAAAGGCATTAGCTCGTACTGTTTTACACCAATTGCATTAGAGCGTCATTATTTAGAATATATACACAACGTAAACGAACGCATACCTCGTGGCACTTTAACTAAAGGAAAACAGACTTTTATAGATTTTATTGAAAGTTGTTTTGTGCAATAATACTATACTACTATTTATACTTTTTTAACTATAAAAAACTGTTAATTTCACCACATGAATCCTTGATTTTACTAGGTTAACTCTACATTGATTTTTGTTTATAAAATGGCATTTTTAAAGTATCTTTAGTCTTTAAAAGTTTAAAAATTACATCTTATGAAAGTAGCCTTTTTCAGCACAAAATCATACGACATTACTTCTTTCGAGAAACACAACACAGGTGCGCATGATATTATTTTTTATGAAAGTACTTTAAATACAAAAACCGCAAAATTAACACAAGGTTGCGATGCGGTATGCGCCTTTGTGAACGATCATTTACATGAGCGAACGATAAAGTTACTTAGTGAATATGGCGTAAAACTTATTGCAATGCGTTGTGCCGGATTTAATAACGTAGATTTAAAAGCGGCTAAAGCTGCAAATATAAAAGTTGTACGTGTCCCTGCCTATTCGCCAATGGCTGTTGCAGAACATGCAACCGCCTTAATTATGACTTTAAATAGAAAGACACATAAAGCTTACAATCGTGTACGCGACGGAAACTTTTCTTTAGAGCGTTTAACAGGTTTCGATATGTATGGCAAAACGGTAGGTGTTATTGGTACTGGTAAAATTGGACAATATTTCAGCAAAATTATGTTGGGTTTTGGATGTAAAATTATTGCATACGATTTATATCCAAACGAAGAACTAAAAGCCTTAGGCGTTACGTATCTTTCTTTAGATGAATTATTAAAATCTTCTAATATAATTTCGTTACACTGCCCTTTAACCGAAGACACGCATCATTTAATTAATGAAGCAGCCTTTTCTAAAATGAAAAAAGGAACCATGTTAATTAATACAAGTCGTGGTGGTTTAATAAATACAATAGATGCTGTTGAAGCCTTAAAAAATCAAACTTTAGAATATTTTGGAATTGATGTTTACGAACAGGAAGAAAAATTATTCTTCAGAGATTTGTCTGAAAACATTATAATGGACGATGTTATTTCACGCTTAATTTCATTTCCAAACGTTATTATTACATCGCATCAAGGTTTTTTAACTCATGAAGCTTTAGATAAAATTGCAGAAGTTACTTTAGGGAATCTTTTAGCTTATCAAAACGAGGAATCTCTAGAAAACGAAGTTGTATTGTAAAATACTTACAATTATAAAAAGCATGTAAAACCCTGAATATTTCAGGGTTTTTTTATTAAGTTTAAAAATTCAACTTAAAATTACTCTTATGGCTTTAGGCGCTTTTTCTATTAGTTTAAATGTAAAAGATCTTTCAATATCCAAATTGTTTTATGAAACATTGGGATTCACTGTTTTCGCAGGTGATCTCGAAAAAAACTACCTCATCATGAAAAATGGTGACACTTTAATTGGATTGTTTCAGGATATGTTCGATAAAAACATTTTAACATTCAATCCGGGTTGGGACCAAGACGCAAAAACACTAGAATCGTTTATCGATGTTAGGGACATACAAAAAGAACTGAAATCAAAAGGCATTACTTTATCTTCTGAAGTAGATGAAACAACTACAGGACCAGGCAACATCATTATTATGGATCCAGACGGTAACCCCATTTTAATAGACCAACACGTGTAGTCCAATCTTATCGCTAAACATAATAAAATGTTAAACATAAATAAATTAACATACAAAACACTTTAACACACTATCTTGTAGAGCATTATAACCGTATTAACCACCATAATGTCTATGTTAAAAAACTACACCGTTCCCATTCTCACAAAACAACATGTGTTGTACTATTTATATGTATTAATTACAAGTTTTTCTACAAGTGTATTCGCTCAAAACACAGACACAAATTCTGAAAACAAACAAAGTGTATCACAAGATATTGCTACGGGAACTACAACTTACAATCCCTTTAAGGTTTTAACTTACACACAACATACTACGGTTAGGAATAATTATGCGTTGGGTCAGTATTCCATTTTTAGTAATGCGTTCACTGCAGAGCCATTACCAAATTTAAAAATAACTGTAGAAGGTGGACCTGCCCTACAACAGTCTTTTTTTAGTCCGCTGCCACCAAACTTACATTTATATTATCGCGCCGAATTATCTTACGCTATCACAGATTATATTCAGCCCTACATTTACAATCAACATTTAAGCAAACCTCTAGGTGATAACCCAGATAATTTACGACTGAATCCATTCTTTTTACAATCAGAATTTGGAACTGGAATAAAAACCGAAATGAAAACTTATCTTTTAGAAACAGGTGTTAAAACCATGACAAACCCGATTATTGGTCAGCAATCCATGCAAACACAAGTATTTTCAAAATTGAGCAAAAGTTTCTAAATAATATATGAATTGAGCACTTTTATGTAGCTTTAGTGTTAAAGACAAAGAAACTTTTCTCTTATCTTTATAGCACTCTATGGTAGAGTAACTCTCATATTTTATACCATTTCATGAAAATACTTTTAACTGGTGCTACTGGATACATTGGAAAACGCTTGCTACCCGTTTTGGTAGCTCAAGGTCACGATGTTGTCTGTGGCGTAAGAGACCCAAAACGTTTTAATCCGCCGGAATCAATAGCTCCTAAAATTAGTGTAGTTACCATAGATCTTTTAGACGAAGAAAGCTTAGAAAACATTCCTAAAGATATAGAAGCTGCTTACTATTTGGTGCACTCTATGTCGGCATCTAGCAAATATCAAGAATTAGAGAAACAATCTGCAGTCTACTTCAGAGAAGCCATTAATAAAACGCAAGCCAAACAAGTTATTTACTTAAGCGGTATTGTGAATGACGATACGTTGTCTGAACATTTAAGTTCAAGACAAACGGTAGAACACGAATTAGATAAAGGCAAATACAGTTTAACCGCTTTAAGAGCAGGAATAATTATTGGCTCTGGAAGTGCCTCTTTTGAAATTATTAGAGATTTAGTGGAAAAACTCCCCATTATGGTTACGCCTAGATGGCTTAACACCAAATGCCAACCCATAGGTATTACAGATGTTATTTTGTTTTTATGCAAATCGCTTAACAATACTGAAACATTTAATAAAAATTTCGATATTGGAGGTCCAGACATTTTAACATATAAAGAAATGCTGCTTAAATTTGCGAAAGCGCGCGGATTAAAACGACACATTTACATTGTACCTGTCATGACGCCTCGTTTATCATCATATTGGTTATATTTTGTAACCTCTACATCATACAAATTGGCAATCGCTTTAGTAAATAGTATGAAAGTTGAAGTAGTTTGCAGAGACCATAAAATCAATAAAATTTTAGATGTGACTCCTATTTCTTATGAAGAAGCCTTAGATAAAGCATTTAAAAAAATTGAAACTAATGAAATAATATCCAGTTGGAAAGATGCTTTAAGTAGTGGTACAATGGCAATTAATATGTCCGACTTTATTCAAATCCCTACACACGGTTGCTTTATCGATAAACGCGAACGTGAATTTACAGATAGAGCAGAATGTATAGACCGGATTTGGCGTATAGGTGGAGAAACTGGTTGGTATTACGGCAACGGTTTATGGAAATTAAGAGGGTTTATAGATAAACTTTATGGCGGTGTTGGATTAAGACGTGGCCGTACACATGTAAACGAATTACATGCTGGAGATGCCTTAGATTTTTGGCGCGTACTTTATGCTAATAAAGCTGAAGGCCGATTACTTTTACTAGCCGAAATGAAATTGCCTGGAGATGCATGGTTAGAATTTAAAATTAAAGATAACACTTTGGTGCAAACCGCAACCTTTAGACCTGTAGGCATATCTGGCCGTTTATATTGGTACAGCGTACTTCCTTTTCACGGCTTTATTTTTAAAAACATGTTGAAACACCTGACAGCTTAAACACACAATTATTATAATTTAATTATTTATGACACATACCATTTTTTGGTTTAGACGCGACTTAAGACTAACAGATAACACTGGACTTTTTGAAGCTTTAAAAAGTAATACAAACGTACTTCCTATTTTTATTTTTGATGAAAAGATTTTAAATGAGTTGGAAGCTGACGATGCGCGTGTTCAATTTATTCATCAAAGTCTTGAGCACATAAATAATGAACTAAAAAACTATAAATCTTCCATATTGTGCTTAAAAGGAAACCCTTTAGAACTCTGGAAACAGCTTATTTCAGATTATAATATTGAAGCCGTTTATACCAACACAGATTATGAACCCTACGCAAAACAACGTGATGCTGAAGTTGAATCTCTGTTATCCGAGAATAACATTTCTTTTCACACATTTAAAGATCAAGTTATTTTTGAACCTCACGACATTTTAAAACAAGACGGAAATCCATATACGGTTTATACTCCTTTTAAAAATAAATGGTTAGAACACTTTAAAGGTGTCGCATTACACACCAAACCAGAATTTGAAAATTTATACCAAAACGCATTTGATTTTCCTAGTTTAGAATCTATAGATTTTAAAAACGCTAACAAAGCGGTAAAAGCATTTCAATTAGACCAAGTTAGCGACTATGCTAAGTTTAGAGATTACCCTAATAAAGATATTGGTAGCTATTTAGGTCCGCATTTAAGGTTTGGAACAGTGAGTATTCGAGAAATTATTTCAGAATTAAAACCTGAAGACAGTACTTTTTTAAGTGAATTAATATGGCGTGAATTTTTCATGCAAATCTTGTTTCACTTTCCACATGTTGTGCACAATAACTTTAGAAATAAATACGATGATATCGCATGGCGAAATGACGAAGATGAATTTAAATTATGGTGCGAAGGTAAAACCGGATATCCGATGGTTGATGCAGGTATGCGCCAATTAAACAAAACCGGTTATATGCATAATCGTGTACGTATGGTAACTGCAGCTTTTTTATGTAAGCATTTGTTAGTGCATTGGACTTGGGGGGAAGCCTATTTTGCAAAGCATTTATTAGATTATGAATTAGCCTCTAACAACGGCAACTGGCAATGGTCTGCTGGAACCGGTTGCGATGCTGCGCCTTATTTCAGGATTTTCAATCCGATTACTCAATTAGAAAAGTTCGATAAAAATTTAGAATATGTAAAAACATGGATTCCAGAATATGGTACAGATTCCTATCCAGAACCTATGGTCGATCATAAAACAGCACGTCTTCGTGCATTAGATGTTTATAAAGAAGGTATAAGATCTTAAATACGCTTGTTTTCAAAATAACGGAAGCCTTCTATATTTAAAAAGATAAGTAGCAAGCCATAGATACTGTCTTCAATAGGAATTGTAAACATACGAATTCCCATATTTTCTGCATCATTATACCAAACAATTGGAGCATCTAAAAACGAACCCGTAAGTAAACCGTTACTTGCAAAAAAGAACGGTAATATAAATAGGAAGGTTAAATAGTGAAACGCTAAATCTACTTTTTTAAGCTTTAAGTACATTAAGTACAATGCTGTAAAACCACAGGCAGTAACCGTATACCAATGATTAAAATAAAGACCAGCCAGAATAGTAAAAACAACGATTAGAATAGTTGTAATATGATGCTGTACCGAAGTAAAAGGACTTCTTTTAACAAGATAAGTAAAAGCAAAGTATGAGAATACGCAGCAAAACGGAATACAAATAAAAAACAAGACCTCTTCCAGCGGTAAATTCCCAATAAAAATACCGGTTAAATACTCTGGATTAAAACCCCAAACGCCAATAGCTGTAAAAATATAATCCCAAATTAAGAATAGTATAGTGACTATACAATTTGCTTTAATGAAAGACATCCAACGTTTGTAGAAAGCATGTTTAGGATAAAAACTAGCAACCAACGGAACAAAAACACAAGCCAAATCGATTAAAAGATAGGTAAGTGATTTCATTTCTTTTGGTATTGCTCATGATATTTTTTAGGTACATTTAACATGCCGAAACACTCTCCATCTTCTTTACCTAAATGTTTATGATGTACTTTATGTGCTTTTCTAAGTCCGATTAAATATTTGTTTTTAGTCTTACTAAACCATTTAAAACGTTGATGAATTAAGACATCGTGCACTAAAAAATAGGCCATACCATAAAACATAATTCCTAAACCAATAAAGAATAAGACGTTTAACTCTGGTTCGATTCCAAAATACATTAATGCAATACTCGGAATTGCAAAAATGACAAAAAATATATCGTTTTTTTCGAACACATGTGGATATTTAGGCTGATGGTGATCTGCATGTAAATACCATAAAAATCCATGCATTACAAATTTATGCGTTAGCCAAGTGATACCTTCCATAATTAGAAATGTAACTATCGTAACAACTATATATAATAGGATTTGAATCATTATTTGTTTGTATGTTTTTTAATATTAAACAACATGGTTTGTTTAAAGTCTTCTGGTAAGTTAGCGGTTTTTATATGCGTATTAATAAAGTCTCTATCTTCTTCTTTATCATCATAATTTAAAAAGCTAGGTGCATTAAGCTGACAAAGTAATCGCATGTAACGCGCTTCAATATTATTCGGATTTTCTGCTATATAATCTTCTAATACATCTTTACCTTCTTTAAAATAATTCAATTTTCTAAAAGGCCAATTAGTAAATTCTGCTTGTCTCATAATAGCAGATGCTAGATATGGTGTTTTTAAATCGCAATCTACTGTTTTTACATTATCCAAAAATAAGTCAAGCTCATCTTCGGTGATTATGGCATGGAACTCCGACCTTACCTTAGGCATTTTATTGCAATCTGTTCCTGAATTCATTGTAAAAAAAAGTAATATGAGTATCGATTTAAATAACATTGAGTTTATACCTTATATATGCTTTGGTTAAAATAACCAATTTTAACGGATTTGAGATACGAATTCGTTCATATAATAAGTGTTTAGAATCTAATCTTTTTAATTTATGCAATAATTTCAAGTAATACTTATAGGCTAAGTATACACCCAGACGACTTTCCATAGGCAATTGCACGATACCTTTATAAGCTTCATCAAAATCAGATTCAATATCTTTTATAATATCTTCTTTAGCTAAGTTTGTTAATCCATTCTTGTTCACATTAGGAAAATAAGACCGTCCCAAAACTTCGGTATCATCTTTTATATCTCTTAAAAAATTCACCTTTTGAAACGCTGAACCTAAATATTTAGCCGATTCTTTTAATGCATTAAACTGCGCTTCATCGTTATTAACAAACACACGTAAACACATTAATCCTACAACATCTGCAGAACCATATATGTAATTTTTATACGCCTCGTCGGTGTCGTATTCAGTAACTTTTAAATCGCATTCCATCCGTTTAAGGAAATCTTCAACATAAGTCTCTAGATTATAATTTCTAACTACTTCTTGAAATGTATTAATAATAGGATTTAAGCTAATTTTTCGCTCTAAAGCTTTATGATAATCTGCTACGAACTCATAAAACAATTCCTCTTGATTGTACCCTTCAAAAGAATCTACAATTTCATCTGCATAACGTACAAAACCATAAATGGCATATATATGTGGACGAATAGACGGTGCGAATAATTGTATACCCCAAGAAAACGAAGTACTGTATTCTTTAGTAATTATTTTACTACATTTTAAACTAGATGTGTCGAAAAGTGCCTTCATGATTTAGAGTATTTTAAAATTAATTCGCTTACAATTTTACCTGAAATAAGAGAAGGAGGCACTCCTGGACCAGGCACAGTTAACTGTCCGCAGAAATATAAATTATCTACTTTTTTACTTTTTAATTTTGGACGTAACACATGCGTTTGCATTAATGTATTTGCTAATCCGTAAGCGTTACCTTTGTATGAATTATAATCCTCTTTAAAATCATTAACACAGTATGATTCTTTAAACAATATGTGCGATTTCACTTCAGTTCCAACTGTTTGTTCTAACCTAGACATCAGTTTATCGAAATATTGCGCTCGTATTTCCGGTGTATCTTCTAAGTCAGGTGCTATTGGCATTAAAAAGATACCCGCTTCTTTACCTTCTGGAGCTGCAACACGATCTGTTTTGCTTGGAAAACTAGCATAAAATAAAGGTTTCTCTGGCCATGTTTTCGTATCGTAAATCGTTTCTGCATGGGCTTCAAAATCAGTATCAAAAAACAAAGTATGATGTGTTACATGTTCTAAAGGTTTATCGAAACCGACAAAAAACAATAAGGCTGAAGGCGCAAAAGTCTTTTTATCCCAATACTGCTCAGAATATTGTCTAAACGCTTGTGGTAATAACGTTTCTGTATGATGATAATCTGCTCCACTTAGTAAAACATCGCAAACATAATCTTGTTTCTGAGTAGACACACTTTTAACTTGTTTACCCTCTAAATTAATGGAAGTTACAGCACTCTGTGTTTCGAATTTAACTCCTAAACTCAAGGCTAATTTTTCTATACCTTTTACCACCTCGTACATGCCTCCCATAGGATGCCAGGTACCCAATTTAAAATCGGCATAATTCATAAAATTATAAAACGAAGGTGTATTACTAGGCTTTGCTCCTAAAAATAATACTGGAAACTCTAATATTTTTTGAAGTGATTCGTGCTTTACATAGCTCGCCACTTGTTTTTTAATGGTCGTTAAAAAAGCACCTGATTTTATTATAGTATCCCAATTTATAATCTCGAAAACACTTTCTCCTGGATTATATACCAAATCTTTAATTGCAATATTATAATTGTCTTCAGATTTATTTATAAACTTCTGAAGCGCTTTACCACTATGAGGCTCTACCGCTTCAAACGTTGATTTTATTTTTTCTAAACTATCTTCGATAGCAATAGATTCTTCTTTATTGAAATAAATTTTATAAGCAGGATTTAATTTCTCTAACTTATAATATGAGGTTGTCGCAGTTTTAAAATCATTAAAAAAAGACTCAAAAACATCTGGCATCCAGTAAAATGTTGGTCCGATATCAAAGACAAAACCGTCTTTTTTAAATTGTCTAGCACGACCACCAATGGTATTATTTTTTTCTAGAATAGTAACATCAAAGCCTGCCTGAGCTAAGTAACAGCTAGAAGCTAACGATGAAAATCCCGAACCAATAATAACAACTTTTTTGTTTTGCATATGTTTTAAAATCTTTAAATAATCCTGCAACTACTAAAATGAGCTGCAGGAATACTCACCTTTAACTAACCTATTAATTAATTGTATTTCAACTCAATATAAGAATATATTTCTTACTACACATATATTAATTTGGCAAAAGCACACGGTCTATAACATGCGCAACACCATTAGATGCCATAACATCTGCTGCCAAAATATTAGCATTTTCACCTGTGGCATCCTGAATAACGAAACTACTTCCAGACGCTACAACGCTTAAATTATTACCAGTATAAGCCGTTTCTACAGAAGTTTCTGTGAGATCTGCGGCATAAATTTCTGATGGAATAACATGGTATAATAAAATGTTTTTTAACAATGCCATTTCTTCATCTGTATCAAAATCGTCTAAACTATTATAATCATCTCCTAATGCATCTAGTAAAGCTACAAACGCATCATTTGTTGGTGCAAATACAGTAAATGGTCCATCACTATTTAAGGTATCTACCAAATCTGCTTTAATAACTGCGGCTTCTAAAATTGATAAATCCTCGTTGCCTGAAACAAGTTCAACTAAAGTTTCAGCATTAATCATATCAATAATTTCTTGTGGTAATAAAATTTTGTCTATAATATGAATGATTCCGTTACTTGCTTCAATATCTGCTGTAGTAACCATGGCCGAAACTTCTGTAGCGTCTTCAATATATACACCATCTGTTAAATCTATCATTACGGTTTCTCCTTGCACGGTTGTAATCTCCTGATTATCTGTCAATGCACTAGAAGATACAGCTGCACCGGCTACAACGTGGTATTGTAAGATTGTAGTTAACATGGCTTTTCCTTCATCTGTATCAAAGTCACTTAAACTATTATAATCATCTAATTGGGCTAATAAATCTACAAAGGCCTGATTCGTTGGAGCAAAAACTGTAAATGGTCCGTCTCCACTTAAAGTGGCAATTAAATTACTGTCTGTACCTGAATCTGCTAAAGTTAATGCGGCAACTAAATTGCTTAACTCTGACGTTTCCTGAGCTATTTCAACAATATTTTGGTCGGCTGTCATCTCTACGCCGTCATCATCACTATCACAAGATGCGACTATTAAAACTAAGCTAAAAAATGCTAATACGTATTTTAATGTTGTTTTCATGTCTATGTTTTTTATAGTTAATGTTATACAAAACTATGTTATTATTTTCTTTTGTCCAACTTATTTTAAAAATATTTAGACAAATGTATTTTGTGTAAAATTTTTAAAAGTCTTTTTTTTGTTTAACTTTGCCTTACAAATACTTAGACATGAGTAATTATACTATGGCGCAAATTGTGTCTTTAACAGGCATAAAATCGCATACGTTAAGAAAATGGGAAAGTCGTTACAATTTCCTTGAACCATTACGTACAGACACAAACATTAGATATTATACCGATGAGCAGCTTAAGAAGCTATTAAACATTGGTATACTCACACGTAATGGATATAGGATCTCTAAAATAGACGGCATGTCTGAAGCTGACATGCATGCACAAGTTTCTAAAATTTTATTAGAAGGTTCTCCAGAAGATGAGATTAGCGCATTAATACTAAGCGTAATGACCTTAAATGAAGATGAATTTGATAGAACGGTAAATGCAGAAATCATTAAAACCGGCTTAATATCTACAATTACAGGGCTAATTTATCCGTTTTTAGCACAAGTTGGTGTACTTTGGGGTGTTAACAAAGTTATGCCGGCGCAGGAACATTTTATATCTAATTTAATTAGACAAAAAATTTTCACAGCCATAGAGCTACTTCCAAAACCATTAGCCAATGCTCCAAAGGCGGTGTTATTTTTAACTGAAAATGAAAATCATGAAATAGGCCTTTTATTAGCCTCTTACATTGCTCAAAAAATTGGATGGCGCGTGTATTACCTTGGACAAAATGTACCCATAGAAAATTTAAAAATGGTTGCAGACATTACAAAACCCGATGTTTTGGTTACTATGTTTATTGTGCAAACTGCTAAAACTATTGAAACAAGACTTAGAAACTTAAGTAGCCAATTAGACGTTCCTATCATCGTTTCTGGATATGTTGAAAATGCGGAAAGTCTAACCTCAATCTCGGAACAGATACATTACTTAAGTAGACCAGATGAGTTTATTCCACTATTAAATACGATAAAAGCACAATAAGCACAAAATTCTACAAGTAGCTAACGGAAAGTTTTAATAATTCTAAATCTGAAAACAATATCGTTTGTACGTACTAATTTTTCAGAATCTTGTCGGGTATAGTGATAAGCCAAACTGCCTTCTAACTTAAAATCTGAATTAAACTGATAGCCTAAACCTGGAGTGACACGAATAACATCATTAAACTGAGAGGCTTGTATAAGGTTAAAGAATCCTTCGATAGAAACGGGTAAATAAAAACCCATATCATCTTCAAAAAAAACACCCTCTAAATTAATGATTCCCTTAACCTGATAACGCATTCGCAAACCTACTATTTGATTATCCTCTGCGCCAGAAAACACAAACCGTTGTTCGGCTCTAAAATATTGCTGTAATACAAATCGCGGACTAATATTAAAGGCAAACTTATAGCCTTGGAAAGGTCTTACCTCGAAAGAATTATGCGATGTTTTACTCGTTAATAAAAAAAGTCCTGTACCAAAAACTACTGTTTCTGTATGTTTTGTGTTTTTAAATAATAGCGGATTTTCTAAAACCGACTGAAAAGATCCTCTAACAATAAACCTCTGCCAACTTTTAGGCCAAATGGTTCTATACCCAAACTCACCATTTATTTTTTGACCAGAACCAACATCCCAACTCGGATTAAGATCAAACCACAATTGACTAGTAAAATCATTATCACTAATAACACTTTCGTCGTCCACTTGTGCATGGATCTTATTATTAAAGAAAAAGAAACAAATCACACATAAAACCTGAAGTACATAACTTTTCAATTCGCTATGAAAACAAGGTGTTGCATGTTGTAATTTATGAATCATTACATATTTATTAGAGTACAATTTTGGCTAAAATTAATGGAAATAAATGTATAAAAACCTCAATAAAATCAATTACAAATACATAACATTTTTAAAACTTTATAATTTTAATTCATTTTACATTAACTTTAGAACAGGTGAGACAAAAAAAATCTCAATGCATAGCGAAACTAAATATTTAATTTATATTTACTCAAAATTTACAACAAAACATTAAAAACTAAACATTTATGAATTTTAAAGAACGATTTTTAGCTTCAATTTGCGTTCTCTTTATTATTAGTATTCAAGCTCAAGAAACCACTACAACCACAGTATCTGCAACAAGTACAGATATTAGTCTTAATCTAGATTTAGAAGCCGTTGCTTCTGTTTTTGGAGAATCTAAAGATTTAGAAGATTTTGAAACACGACTAAATAATCCGGAATCTAAAATTTCTAATTTAGACTTAAACGAAGACGGCAATGTAGATTATTTAAGAGTTCTTGAAGTTTCGGAAGACCATACACATGTAGTAACGATTCAATCTGTACTAGCCGAAAATGAGTATCAAGATGTAGCAACTATTGATGTTGAAAAATCTGGAGAAGACACTCAAGTTATTATTACAGGAGATGCTTATATTTACGGTCCCAACTATTTTATCTCGCCTTATTTTGGCATAACACCTCCTATTTTTGGATGGTTTTGGGGGCCAATGTATAACCCTTGGATGTCACCTTGGTATTGGGGGTTTTATCCGCCTTATTTTAGTCCTTGGAGACCTTTTCCTCCACATATTTATCACAATAATGTACATGGACATATTAATGCCCATAATAGATATAATCACGATCACGTAAAACGCAACCACAACGCTAAACGTTTACAAAAATCTGTGAGTCATAAAGATTTTCAGAAAAAAAATCCTGGAAAATCTTTTGCAAAAAGAAATGCAGGCATGACTAATAAGCGTGATATTAATTTAAATAACAATGCGAAATTTAATCGCACTAATTCTAAAAATTTCAATAGAACCTCAACCAGACCGTTTACTTCGCCAACTAGAACCAGATCTTCTTTTAGACCTAGTAGTATGAGCAGATCCTCTGGCAGATTCGGAGGCTTTAGACGCTAAATCTTTTAACAAACCAATCCAATATAAAATGAAAACAATGAAAAAATACATTACATTATTTGTTCTAAGTGTTTTGCCTTACGCGACGTTTGCACAAAACGAAGACAAAAAAATTGATCTTGATGCTATAATGCTTTACGATCAAATGGGAGAAGCCATCGGAGAATTAAGCTCCGTATCCTTTCACTTAAGTACCATCACTGAAGAATTTGATGCCGATAAAAAAACAGTAAATAAATACAACGAATGCGATGTTAAAATGGTTGGTCCAGATAAATTATCTGTGAAGCAACACAGTAAAGACAAGCATAGTGCATACTACTACAACGGCGAAGTGATTACCTATTATTCTTTTAGTGAGAATAACTACATTACAGTAGATGCTCCAGATAATATTATTGACATGATTGATTTTATGCACGATAATTTCTCTATGGATTTTCCTGCAGCAGATTTCTTTTACCCAACGTTTACAGACGATATTATTGAAAATTTTGACACTATAACTTACATCGGACTAGACCTTTTAGGAGGAGAAGAATGTAATTTAACACAAATAGAAAATGAAAATGTTATTGTAAAAATTTGGATTTCAGATGAAGCACACACCCTTCCAAAGCAGTTTGAAATTACTTACAAAAAGAAAGACAATTTAAAGTTTCAAGCCACATTTAGCGACTGGCAATTAAGCCCTGAATTAAATGACGATATTTTTGATTTCACACCTCCTGCAAGTGCTCGACTAATTAGCGTTTTAATTGCTAAATCTTAACATTAACAACAAATTAAAAAACTAATCTCATGAAAATTCAAAATATACATACTCATATAAAAATAGGTTTAGTCGTGCTATTATTGGCATTTTTAAACCCTATCGATTTACAAGCACAACGCTTTAGTCGCGGTGGTGGTGGAGCATCTCGTGGAGGAGCATCAACACACCGTTCTACACCTTCAAGATCTAGCAGCATGTCTAGAGCTAAATCAACTTCTACCAGACAAAAATCTAGTATCAATGGTGGTTTTAATAAATCATCTTCTAGAAATTTACCTAAAAAAACAACAGGTTCAACTTCTAGACTACCTAATAAAACAAGTAATTCTGGAATAAAAAAGAAGACTACAAACTTAGGGAATAAGAAAACTACAAATTTAGGAAACAAAAAAACGTCTAATATTAAAAACAAATCTGGCAATAAGGTTAATATTAATAATAGTAAAAATAATGTCAACATTAATGTAAACAACAGCAGACATTCAAATGTTAACAGAAGAAATACAGCTGTTAGACATAGTCCAAGACATTACAACCGTCCGCCATACAGATATGGAGGTCGTGGGTATTACTGTCACAGACCATATTATTATCATCCTTACCGTCCGTTTTATTGGGGACCAGCTTGGCACCCATGGGGATTCTTTATTACAACATTGGCAACAACAGCCATTATTGTTAGCGTAGAGAATCAAAAATACCACTACGACAACGGCGTGTATTATGTAGCCGAAAACGATGGGTATACTGTTGTACAAGCTCCTGTAGGTGCGACTGTACAAACGCTACCTAAAGAAGCTACAACTGTAGAGGTTAATGAAACCACAAACAACTATTACTACGGCGGAGCATATTACGAAAAAGATGCTAACGGATATACGGTAGTTCCAGCAACTGCGGGTACTATTGTTCCTAGTTTACCAGAAGGTGGTGAAGAAACAAAAATTGGAGATCAGACTTACGTTCAGTTTGGTGACACCTACTACCAACCGGTACAAGTAGATGGTAAAGACATGTACGAAATTGTTGAAGTTAAAGACGAAGAATAATTTTATGTAACTACTAGAAAAAAGGCTTAAGTTTAAAACTTAAGCCTTTTTTTTTAGTGGTTGTGAAAAAACAACCTTAATTATAGTAACGCATGATCACGATATTTTAGAACATTTTGAACGTGTAATAGATGTAAAAGATTTTGCTATATAACACAACTCTTCTACATGGCTTAGTACTAATACTATCGGCTCAGTTGAGAACCGCAGAGCTTAGAACCATGAAACGTATTGATGCGTCCAATGGTTTTATTTTTCAGCTTTTAGCGATAGAAATTATTTTAATTATTGCTGTTAATATACTTTTGGCTTTACTTTATAGTGTTTTATAAAATCATTATGGACTGTCTGTAAACGACTCCTTTTTAGCCTAATTATTATGAGAATTACACCTATTTTTCTAATCATTTTCACTTTTACTTTTACGTCTTGTAAAGACAATAAAAAAGCCACAGCAACGACTCCTGAAGAAGCACACACTCCTGTGGTATATGTATCAAACTATCCGTTATACTATTTCGCAGATCGTATTGGTGGCGACGTCATTCATTTACATTTCCCAGCTTCCAATATGACCGAACCTGCAAATTGGAAACCTAAAACCGACACCATCGCTGCTATGCAACAGGCCGATTTTGTTTTTATAAATGGGGCAACTTACGAAAAATGGCTCATGAACGTGTCGCTTCCTGAAGATCTGATTGTGAACACAGGCGCATCTTTTGAAGACAAATTACTTGGAAACGGAGAAATTTTCACCCACACTCATGGCGATGAAGAAGCGCATTCTCATACAGAAACAGCTTATACGACTTGGTTAAATTTACAATATGCAAATGCCCAGGCCGAAGCTATTAAAATCGCCTTATCTGAAAAATTTCCAGCTTTAGCATCGCAATTCAATACTAATTTCAAAAGCTTATCCATCGATTTATTACAATTAGATCAAGAATTTAAAAGTGTAGGAGAACAAATGCATGATGCTGTATTATTTTCGCATCCAGTATACCAATATTTTATGGGTGCTTATGGCATACACGGCCAAAGTTTACATTGGGAACCTACAGATACGTTAGACCACGACAAGCTTCAAGATTTAGAACATCTTATTGAAAAACAAGCTGTAAAAACCTTAATTTGGGAAGCTTCACCCCAGGCTGAAAGTATAAAAACACTTCAAGAAATGGGAATTACGAGTGTGGTAATTGCTCCGCTTTCGGGTACACCAGATACTGGTAATTTTTTATCTATTATGAGAGCTAACGTAAACACTTTGAAGCACATACCCTTACCACAATAAAATTTTACACTTGCAATAAATCGAATAAAAAGACTACATTTATATAAATCTTATGTATTTACGATAAAATAGCAGTTACATAAAGGTACTATGCATTATCAGAATTAAAAACAACACAGCAAATACAATACATTTATAAAATAACCACCCAATTTAAACCACATGAAAAAAGCTAACATCATACAATATTTTATAGCATGTTCGCTCTTAATTTCTTTCTCAATACAATCTTTTGGACAGGAATTAACCAAAGTAGAAAAAAAGGCTGCTAAAAAAGAGGCCAAAGAAGCTAAGAAAAATAAACCCCCAGAAAAAGGAGATATTTACTTTTCACCGCTCCCTATTATTGGATCTAACCCAGCATTCGGATTTATCTATGGTGTAGGCGCTGCAACTAGTGGTTATTTAGGAGATCCAGAAACCACTAGATTATCATCTTCATTAGCTGGTTTAGCATTTACAACTAAAAGTCAAACTATTTTCACCATAAAGAATGTTGTTTTTACCGAAAATAACAACTGGTTTTTAATTAGTGATTGGCGCTATTTAGACTCCTCTCAACCAACTTGGGGATTGGGAACAGGACCACAATCTGCTAAATTAGTGGGTAACGGATTTGAATTTGATGACGGTAGTTTTTCAGACGGCATTGATGAAGCTCAAATGATGGAATTCAACTTTATTCGCTTTTATCAGACTGCTTTAAAAAAGATAAAAACCGGTGTTTATGCAGGAGTTGGTGTTCATTTTGATAAATTTTATAATATGAACGACCAATTGTTGGATCTTGACAGCGAAGACCCATTAATCACTAGTTTTTATGCCTACAACCAAAAATATGGTTTCGATAACAAAGACAATACCCTAGTCGGCATATCTTTAAATGGTATTTATGATACTAGAGACAATCAAAATAATCCTTATACGGGCCGCTATGCATATGCTTCTTTTAAAATTAACCCTGAGTTTATAGGTAGCGACAAATCCTCTACCTCTCTTTGGTTAGAATATCGCGACTACTTAAATTTCACCCCACAAGACAATCATAATATCTTAGGCTTTTGGGCTTGGGGTAATTTTACAACTTCTGGAGATTTACCCTATATGAGTTTGCCTGCTATTGGTTACGACCAATTTGCTAAATCCGGTAGACCTTATGCACAAGGGCGTTTTAGAGGAGAAAACATGCTATACGCAGAAACAGAATACAGGAAACATTTATATGCTTCTAAAAAGAATCCAAGTCTTTTAGGGGCTGTAGCCTATTTAAATCTAACAACTGCAAATGCCTCAGACAACGATATTAGTTTATTTAAATATATAAATCCGGGTTATGGCGTAGGATTAAGGTTGAATATAAATCAGAAAGCAAGAACTAATTTAGGGTTAGATTATGCTTGGGGGAGTTACGGAACTTCAGGATTTTATTTACGTTTAAACGAGACGTTTTAAACACTGTATAGCACACACTAGATAGTAAAACGCCCTTTATATTGAAATTACACTTCAACATAAAGGGCATTTTAAATACTATTTTCTTTTTTAGTCTTTATTCAATTCTAATTTTTCGGCGAAATAATCACAGAAATCTTTCATTGTTGCCGTCATTTTTTCATCTTGAGTCGCACGATTAAACGTATCACTCATTGCGACTAAAGTTTGGTGGAAAAACACTTTCATTTCGTCTACCGGCATATCTTTGGTCCACAAATCTATTCTAAGAGATTCCTGTGCTTTGCTATCCCATACAGAAAGCATCATTGCTTTAGCCTCTTCGTTTGTAATACCGCCGTCTTCTGCTGTCCAATTTAATTTTTCAGGAACACGGTTTTCGTCTAATTCTACTGTTAATTGTATCGTTGATTTAAGATTTGCCATTATTTCTTAGGTTTAAATTTTGAATGATTAAAAATATCTTCAGCACTCATGTTAAACATGTCTTTAAAAGATACTTCTGTATTGTGTTCCATATACGCTTTTACAATTTGCCAGCCTATGTACTCTCCTATTCTACCTGGAGACTCGTTATCTATTTCTGCTAAATAAAATTTAGAGAATGGTGCGGCATTTATAAACCGTGATGGTAATTTAGAATCTGTACTAAACAACAATTCGCGCTCTACAAAATATTGCCAAATGTAAGCCTCGTTAGTTTCTGCCCATTGTAATTGTGCCGTAGTATATTCTATTTTTTCTGCATCTGTTTTAAACGGAATCATCACATCTTTAAAATATAGACGCTTCCCTGCAGAAATCATTTCGTCTAATAGGGTTTTATTTTTTGTGGGTAAAATATAATAGTTTGCATACGCATTGGCCAAATCGACCACTATTTGTTCTTTAGTAAATCCAGATCTAATGTATTCTTGAACACCAAGATAAAACTCATGTTCTGGACCTAAATACGTATCTAGTGCAATTATATCTATAGAATCTGTTACAATAACTTTATTGCGATAATCTACATAAGAGGTTGTACTCACCACACGTGGTGCTTTAAATTCTGGATAATAATATTTTATATGCTGAAATAAATACGAAATCTCATTTTCGATAGTCTCAGTGTCTGAAAAGGTTTTTAATACTGCTGCAGATAATTCTTGCTGTATAGTATCTTGAATCTTATCAAGCCAAAATGCATCTGGATACGATTTTGAAAACATAAACGGATAATTAGCTTGTAATCCTTTTAAATCTGCTGCCGTTGCTGTTGCAAATTCCTTATCGAAACGTTCAATATGTACTGGCATTTCAATTTTTGAAATTTCATCAGTGACTTTACTATCATTTTTACAAGAAACTATAGTGATTATTATTAAAAGGAAAAAACTTAGATATTTCATAGAAAACTAAATGCCGTTAATTTTTATTACTTAAACGATTCTGTTATTTTTGTTAGGCAAAGGTAAGATTCTTTGCATTAAAACCTTCAAAAAATGCAAACAGAAAAAATTGTTGATCACATTGTAAATTGGTTAAAAGATTATGCGACAAATGCTAACGTAAATGGTTTTGTTATTGGTATTTCTGGCGGAATAGACTCTGCTGTAACCTCTACACTTTGTGCCTTAACCGGCTTAGATGTATTATGTGTAGAAATGCCTATTCACCAAGCACCAAGCCACGTGTCTAGAGCCGTAGAACATATTAACCAACTTCGTGATAGATTTTCTAATGTTAGAGACACACGCGTAGATTTAACACCTGTGTTTGAAGAGTTTAAAACAGAAGTCTCTTTAGAAGGGAAAGAAGCCACAGTAGCCATGGCATTAGCCAATACCAGAGCCCGTTTACGCATGTCTACGTTATACTATTATGCAGGATTACAAGGTCTTTTGGTTGCAGGAACTGGAAATAAAGTTGAAGATTTTGGAGTAGGATTTTACACAAAATACGGAGACGGTGGTGTAGATTTGAGTCCGATAGCAGACTTAATGAAATCTGAAGTCTATGCATTAGCAAAGGTATTAAATGTACCACAATCTATTATTGAAGCAACTCCTAGCGATGGTTTATTTGGAGATGCTAGAAGTGACGAAGATCAAATAGGTGCATCTTATCCAGAACTAGAATGGGCTATGAAAATGGCAGACTCAGGTAAAACCGTTGATGATTTCTCTGGTAGAGAAAAAGAGGTTTTTACCATATATAAAAGATACAATACGTCTAACAAACATAAAATGGATCCGATACCCGTGTGCAACATACCTGACAATTTAATGTAAACACTAGCTTATAAAATAGTTTTTTTCTATATTTACATAGACTGGTTTCTTTATTGAACTACGCCCCTACAGTCGTTTTTATTACAAGTAAGCAAACAAACCAAACTATATAAATTATGATAAAACTGTTGGTAGCGGATCACCACCCTATTATTCGGAAAGGACTTGAGTTATTGTTCTTAACATCGCCTGTGATTAAAGTGGAAGGCGGTGTAGATGACGGAGAATCTATATTCGATTTTTTAAAATCGAACACTGTAGATATATTAATATCAGAAATTGATTTACCTAAACTAAACGGCATTACAGCCTTAAGACGTTTAAAAAAAGAATATCCAAATCTTAAAGTTTTAATGTTTAGCACACACCCAGAAGAGGTTTATGCTATGAGTTCTATTAAAGCTGGCGCTTCTGGATACATTTCTAAAACAGCTAATATTTTAACCCTTAGAGAAGCTATTTTAAAAATAGACCAAGGCGGTATTTACTTAAGTAACGACTTAACCCATCGTTTAGCTTTTGGAGAACGCGTACATAGAACAGGTTCTTTTTACAAGAAACTATCTACACGAGAAGTCGAAGTACTTAAATTGCTTTCTATTGGAAAGAAAAATAAGGAAATCGCTAAGGAATTAGATATTAATGAAAAAACGGTTAGCACTTACAAAGCGCGTTTAATGAAAAAATTACAAGCGTCTAACTTAGTCGAGTTACTAAATCAAGCAAAATTATTAGAATCATAACACACGTGTTAATTTTCTAGACAACAACATCTTTAGACCATAGTAATCTTTAACCTCTTCTAGAACATTTCTATTGGTTTCGTTTCTGTGTTCTAAAGTTGATTGTTGAAATTCAAGTACTTTTTGATCGATTAAAAAACAACGCAAACTTAAAATAGTTTCACTTACCAATTGCGCAACACCTTCTGTTTTCGCTTTCGGAAAAATATTATTGCGTTCCCAATCGTGTAACGTATGGCGTTCGTCTTCCATTAAAATACTTGTTATTTCTTGTGACAGTTGCTGATCTACCGTATTTACAAATTGCTCTAAAACAAAATCTGGGTTTAGATTTAATTTTTCAATTATAGTATAATATAAGGTTTTAAACGTTTCATTTCCAAACTGCATTTCATCTTCTTGCAAGTCTAAAAATATTTTTTCAAAAACTTTGGCTTGCTGTACAACGGGTTCTAATTCAAGATCGCCTTTATCATTTTCTTTTAAAATTAAATCTTCAAAATCTTCAGTTCTATTCCCATAAAGCAATAAGATTTCAATAATTTTTCGTTCTAAAAGGTATTGTACGTCCACCTTTTTAGGCTGATCTTCGTTTCTAATAACTTCAAAGAAATCTGGTGGTGGTTCCTGACTACTACCATACCCACCTCCATAACTACTACCACTACTACTTTTATTATTATTGTTATTACCTCCAGAAGGTTTATTAGTCTCCTTATTACTTATTTGGGCTAAAGAGCTAAACAATACAGATTCGCTAATATCCATAATTCTGGCACATTCTTGCAAATACACCTCTTGTTTAATACGATCTGGAATTTTAGAGATACTCTGAATAATATCACGAATGGTCTCTGCTTTTTTTATGGGATCGTTTTTAGCATCTTCAACCAATAAACCGGCCTTAAACTGAATAAAATCTTTAGAATTAGATTCTAAATAAGCTCGCAATTCTTCCTCTGTATTTTGCTTGGCAAAACTATCGGGATCTTCTCCTTGCGGAAATGTACATACACGTACATTCATACCTTGTTCTAGAATTAAATCAACTCCACGAACAGAAGCTCGCATTCCAGCGGCATCACCATCAAATAATACCGTAATGTTTTTTGTAAGCCTATTTATTAAACGTATTTGCTCTGGAGTTAAAGCCGTTCCTGAAGAAGAAACTACATTGGTAATTCCTGTTTGATGAAACTGAATTACATCTGTATAGCCTTCAACCAAAAAACAATTATCTTCTTTGGCAATACTTTGCTTAGCATGGTAAATTCCGTACAGTACTTTACTTTTATAGTAAATCTCACTTTCCGGAGAATTCATGTATTTTGCAGCCTTCTTATCATTAGTTAAAATACGACCACCAAATCCTAACACACGACCACTCATACTTTGTATAGGAAACATAACACGCCCCTTAAAACGGTCGAAATACTTTTCTCCTTTTACAATAGTAAGTCCTGTTTTTTCTAGAAATTCTAACTTATAACCTTTCTTTAATGCTTCGTCTGAAAAGCCTTGCCACTCATCTAAAGCATACCCTAAACCAAATGTTTTAATGGTTTCAGGAGTAAATCCACGCTCTTTAAAATAGCTTAAACCAATGGCTTGACCGGCATCGGTTTTATGCATAATTTTCTGAAAATGTGTATTAGCAAATTCACTTACTAAATACAAACTCTCACGCGTATCTTGCTTTTCTTTTTCTTCGTTAGTTTGTTCCGTTTCTTCAATTTCTATCCCGTATTTTTTTGCCAAATATTTAATGGCTTCTGGATAGGTAAAATGTTCGTGCTCCATTAAAAAGGCCACAACATTTCCGCCTTTTCCACTAGAAAAATCTTTCCAAATTTGCTTTACTGGAGAAACTACAAAACTAGGAGAACGCTCGTCACTAAACGGACTAAGTCCTTTATAATTGCTCCCTGCTTTTTTAAGCTGAACAAAATCGCCAATAACTTCTTCTAATCGTGAAGCTTCAAATACAGTGTCTATGGAAGATTTTGAAATCAATGAAATAACGTTTTAAGTGATGTAATTTAGATTGCAAATATACTTTAAAGATTAACGCTAAATTACCAAAAACAACGGCATTTATTCACATAATCTCTGAGTTGGCACTAATATTTTCTCATCATAGTAAATACCAAATGCTTAACTTAGCTTCTTATCAAACATTATTTTTAAACTTAAAGTATGAAAAACAACACCGCACGCTACTTCTGTATTCTATGTCTCTGTATCTCAATAAATCTTAGTTTTGCACAACAAAAAGCCGTTCCTGTTTTTAAAGATGGTGAAGCTCAAATTGTAAAAGCATTTAATGATCCTGAACATTGGATTAGACACGATTTATGGGTAGAAACTGAATTTGATACCGATGGCGATGGAAAATTAGATCGTATGCATGTAGATGTTACCAGACCGGATCAGACAGAAACTGAAGGGTTAAAACTTCCTATTGTTTACGAATCTAGCCCGTATTATGCTGGAGTTGCTAGTGATGTCCCTGGTTTATTTTGGAATGTTAATCATGAATTGGGTGAGCCTGCCGCAGAACGTGTACATCCCGAAGTTATTCGTGTGGGAAAACGTCCTGTGATTTCTAATTCTCAAGTAAAAAAATGGGTACCACGTGGTTATATTGTCGTGCATTCTTCTTCACCAGGAACAGGATTATCTCAAGGCTCTCCAACGGTTGGAGGCGATAATGAATCTTTGGCTCCTAAAGCCGTTATCGATTGGTTAAACGGCCGTGCAAAAGGATATACAACTCCTGATGGGACTGAAACGGTAAGCGCTTTCTGGTCTACAGGAAAAGTAGGAATGACAGGAACCTCATATAACGGAACCATTCCTTTAGCAGCCGCAACAACCGGAGTAGATGGTTTGGAAGCGATAATACCTGTTGCGCCAAACACCTCTTATTATCACTATTACAGATCTAACGGTTTAGTACGTTCTCCTAGTGGTTATTTAGGTGAAGATATTGATGTGTTATATGATTTTATTCATAGCGGAGACGAATCTAAACGGGCATATAGTAATAAGACTATTCGCGATACAGAAATGAAAAACGGTATGGATCGAGAAACTGGAGATTATAATGCATTTTGGGCAGGTCGTGATTATTTAAACGATATGAAGCCTATGAAAGCAGCCCTTTTAATGTCTCATGGGTTTAACGATTGGAATGTTATGCCTGAACACAGTTACCGCATTTACAAGGCAGCAAAAGATAAAGGACTTCCTGTTCAAATGTATTATCACCAAAACGGACACGGTGGTCCACCACCAATGACAATGATGAATCGTTGGTTTACACATTACTTACACGGGGTAGATAATGGCGTAGAGCAGGATGCAAAAGCGTGGATTGTTAGAGAAAATGATAGTCCGAACGAACCTACTTCTTACGCAGATTACCCGAATCCTGATGCCAAACCAGTTAGCTTACATATAACAGCGGGCGGGCAAAAAGCAGGAGAACTAACCCTGTCTAAACCGACCACAACTACACAAGAAACACTTGTAGATGATGCTTCTTTTTCGGGTGACTCTCTAGCTAATTTAGCAGAATCTAACCACCGTTTATTATATGTGACGCCTACTTTAACTAAAGACTTACATGTTTCTGGATTAGCGACACTACATATTAAATTGGCAAGTAATAAACCGGCAGCAAACCTATCGGTTTGGCTCGTGGCTTTACCATGGAATGCAGATATCAATGCACCAATCACAGATAATATTATTACGCGCGGTTGGGCAGATCCTCAGAACTATAAATCTATAGAGACTAGTGAGGCTTTAAAACCTGGACAATTCTATAATCTAACATTCGATTTACAACCAGACGATCAAATCATAAAAAAAGGACAACAGATTGGACTTATGATTTTTTCTAGCGATAACAATTTCACCTTACTACCTAAAGCAGGAACCGAATTAACCATAGATTTAAATGGCACATTGTTAGAGTTACCTATAGTAGGTGGCGAAAATCAATTTAAAGCAGCAATACACTAATAACAAAAAAGGCTTCAAAATAAATTGAAGCCTTTTTTTATATCTAATCCATATCGAAGCGCAAGCCTAGTGAAATGTTATTTTGATCGAAGGTTTGATTTTTAAATATCGGAGATAAATCATATTTAAAATACAGACCAACACTGCCTAAAGACACATAACTACTAACGCCGTATACAAAGCTATTTACAGCATCATAATCTTTGTATTTCTTTTTCTGATTGTTTCCATCCTCTTTATACTTGACTTTCTGAAGTGATGAGATATTGAATCCTCCGTATCCTCCAATTCCGAATTTAAATTTTTTGTGTGTTGAATATCTGAAATAATCATCGTTTACAGTTTTTTTAGAAGGCCCGAATTCAAAATGAACCGGAAACACTAAATTAGTAGTTCTAAATTTTGATTTTCTCACGTCGTATGGATATTCTTCAAACACCACTTGATCGCCTTCTTCTCTAAAATACATATTGTCTTTAATATCTAATTTATTCCATTGAAATGAGAATCCATACTTTAATCGTAATGCATTAGAGTTTTCAAAAACTCGTGTTTTCCAAGCCCAACCCAATTCTACAAATCCAGAACCACCGAGTTTATAAGGTGAATCGTTTAAACTTTCACCTTCAATTAGCGCATTATTAAATCCGATGGCAAATACTAAATCGCTAGTGGTACGTTTATCGTAAGTTGGTATGTGTTGTTTTTTAGGACCTATATAAATAGATGTTTGCTCGCTAGATCTGTCGCTATCGTAATCCTTTCCAATACGTATTACAATTTGTCCGTCTTCTCCAAACGTATAAGACTCTGTATTACGTCCCAATAAATCTATTTTATTGTCTAGAATAGCAATCCGGTTTTCAATATTTAAAGCCCGCTTTTTAGCAATTTCTTGTTTAAGAATTTCGCCTTCTTCAGCGGTAATATAACCAGCATCAACTTTATCGTTTATAGCTTCTACTTCTTGTCTTAATAATTCTTTTTCTTCGGCACGTACCGTTTCCTTCTGTGTTTTTAAAACTTCAATTTCTTTAACGTTTAAAGAATCGTTTTTTACTATGACTTCTGTGTCTTGAGCAACGCTAATTTGAGATGCTAATGCTAAAGTGAGCGCAATAGTTAATTTAGTAATCGTGTTCATAATGTTCGTTTTTTGATTGATGATGATTGATTTATAATGATGAAATGTGTTAATCGTTGCGATCTACAACTGCAGTTTTAACTTTTACGAAACCTGATTTTACGGCATCGAAAACTTTTTCTCTAAAACTGTGTTCTATATCATTTTCTACACTTTCCAAGAGTGCATCTGCATCTACGGTGTGTTGTGCATTTATTAAAGTTTTTTCTGTACTAATTTGTTGTTCGGCTTGTTGCAATAAAGCTTCAATATAATCGTCGTTAACAGCTATACTTTCTTGTGCTATTAAGGTATTAGACAATGTATCTTTAGGAATTAGATGTTCTTCTTCTAAAACCTCAGCTATAACGGTTGATTGCTTTGCTGTACTTGTTGGAGTAATTTTAGTTTTAGGACTAACATCTTTTTTTAATGGTTCTACACTATCTGCTTTGTTAGATGAAGATGCCACAACTTCTTCTGAATTGGTATTAAAAGATTCGGTTACTTTTTCAATATTTTCAACAGGAGATTCAACATCTACAACATTAATATGTGTTGAAGAATTCGTTTTAAACATCCATGTTCCTATTAATAAAATTCCGATAAAACCCGCTGCAATCCCTATATACCAATAGCGATTCGTAGATCGTTTTTGGTCTTGACCATCTAATTGAGATTGTAATTTAGTCCAAGCTTGGGCAGATGGCTGCAATCTTCGCTGCTCTAGACTTTTTTTTATATCGGTTTCAATATTATTTTGTGCCATAACCATTAGAATTAAGTGCATGTAACTGCTGTTGTAGCAATTGTTTTGCTTTATACAATTGCGATTTAGAAGTCCCTTCAGAAATTTTAAGTAAGGTGGCTATTTCATGATGTTTGTATCCTTCTATAGCATACATTACAAATACCATTCTATAACCTTCGGGCAAATTATCGATTAGATTTTGAATATCGTCTACCGCTAAATGCCCTTCACTACAAAGTGGAGAAGCTTCTGTTGTATCGTCTTCAACTTCAACAAAAATAATTTGCTTTTTCTGTCTTAAAAATGAAATAGACTCGCGGACCATGATTCTACGAATCCAGCCTTCAAACGCCCCTTTGTTTTCGAAAGATTTTAATTGTGTAAATACTTTTAAAAACCCATTTAGCATCGCTTCTTCTGCATGCTGCATGTCTTTAATATAGTATCTGCAAACACTTAGCATTTTAGGTGCATGCGTATCGAACAAGGCTTGCTGTGCTTCGCGATTGTTTTGACACGCTTTTTTTATAAGCAGATCTTGGTTTTTATGTAATTGTATAACTTTCAAAAACGGTTTCATTTGGTCTTCTATTTATAAAGACGCAAAAACGATATGAAAGGTTGCCTGAAGATTTTATTTTTTTCTGTCGATAACATAATTCACCATTAAAATTAACGATGATTTGTATGCAGATTCTGGGTAAGGCTCCAACATTTTTAAAGCTTCTTCTTGAAATGCTTTCATTTTTGTCACGGCATAATCTAATCCGCCATGTACTTTTACAAAAGCAATAACCTCTTTAACGCGCTTGGCATCTTTGTTATGGTTTTTAATAGAATTTATTAACCACTTATTATCTTTTTTAGATACGGTATTAAGAACATATATGAGTGGAAGTGTCATTTTCTGTTCTTTAATATCGATTCCGGTAGGTTTACCAATTTTTTCTTGGCCGTAATCGAATAAATCATCTTTAATTTGAAACGCCATACCTATAAGCTCACCAAATTTACGCATAGTTTCTACATGGGTAGATTCTGGTTTTACAGACGCTGCACCTAAACTACAACAGGCCGCAATTAAAGTTGCTGTTTTCTGACGAATAATTTCATAATATACCGCTTCGGTAATATCTAACTGACGTGCTTTTTCAATTTGAAGCAACTCACCTTCACTCATTTCGCGTACAGCAATTGAAATTATTTTAAGTAAATCGAAGTCATTATTATCTATTGATAACAACAAACCTTTAGACAGTAAATAATCGCCAACAAGCACAGCAATTTTATTTTTCCAAAGGGCATTAATAGAGAAAAAACCGCGACGTCTATTACTATCATCTACCACATCGTCGTGTACTAAGGTGGCCGTATGTATTAATTCTATAACAGAAGCTCCTCTATAAGTACGCTCGCTAACCTCACCATTAGAGACCATTTTAGAAACCAAAAACACAAACATAGGTCGCATCTGTTTTCCTTTTCTATTTACAATATAGTGGGTAATTCTATTAAGTAAAGCCACTTTAGAAGACATGGAAAGTAAGAACTTTTGTTCGAAAAGTTCCATTTCGTAAGCAATGGGTTGCTTTATTTGCTCTACTATTTTCAACTAGAATTTTTAGGGATTATTAGCTATACAAACCTAATAAAAAAGTGCGTTATAAACTATTTTTAAAGTGGTCTGAAATAAAAAACTATAACTTGAAGCTGTTATTATACAGTATGTAATTTGCCTTGCCATGTATTTCGTTCTTGTAATCGTTTGTTCACTTTATCTACAAATTCAAAATTCTTTAAGTTCCATTTGGGTGCAATTAAAAACTCTTTAGGAGATTGACTCACAAATCGCTCTAAAACAATTTTAGGATGAAGTAGTTCTATAAAATCTATAACTAAATCTATATACGCCTCTGCTGTGTATAAATCTATTTCATCTAAACCTTTTAAATAGCGTTCGCCCATAATAGAGCCTTTTACCAATTGCAATTGGTGTAGTTTTAGAAAATCTAATGGTAATTTAGACATTTCTTGCGCATGTTGTAAAATATCTTTTCTTGTTTCTCCAGGTAGCCCCAAAATTAAATGCGCCCCCACATGAATGCCAGCCTCATGCGTTTTTTTGATAGTCTCTATACTTGTCTGATAATCGTGTCCGCGATTAATCTCTTTCAATGTTGTATTGTTTGTAGATTCAATTCCGTACTCTATAGTGACATAATATTGCTGACTTAAAGTCGCCAAATACTCTAAAAGTTCATCACTAATACAATCTGGACGCGTACCAATAACTAAACCTATTATTTTAGGGAGAGATAATGCTTCTTCGTAGCGTTTTTTAAGACTATCTAAACTGTCGTACGTATTACTGTAAGCTTGAAAATAAGCTAAGTACTTCTGTGTTTTATACTTCTCTGCAAAAAAACCAATTCCAGTATTAATCTGACTGCTTATAGAATTATCTTCACTACAATATGAAGGATTAAAGGTAGAGTTATTACAAAATGTACAGCCACCATAGCCTTTGCTTCCGTCTCTATTAGGACAAGAAAACCCAGCATCTACAGATACTTTTTGAACACGCTCTTTAAAGGTGTGTTTGATATACGAACTGTAATCGTTATACCGTTTTTCGTGTCCCCAAGCATATATCATGATGATTTGATTTTAAAGCCAAATTTTATTTTTATTACACAAGATGCACTACCCTTTATTGGCAAGCTGACCACAAGCTGCATCGATATCTTTACCTCTTGAGCGTCTAATAGTAACCGTTATATTATTAGCCTCTAAAATTTTTACATACATATTTATAGCTTCGTCTTGCGCCTGTTGAAATTCGCCATCATCAATAGGATTGTATTCAATTAGATTTACTTTACTAGGCGCAAATTTACAGAACTGCACCAAAGCGTCTACATCTTTACGTTTATCATTAATACCTTTCCAAATAACATATTCGTAAGTAATTCTACTTTTTGTCTTAGCAAACCAATATTCTAAAGCACTTCTTAAATCGGCTAAAGGGAAAGTTTCGTTGAATGGCATAATAGACGTTCTAACCTCATCGATTGCAGAATGCAATGAAACCGCGAGTTTAAATTTAACCTCATCGTCTGCCATTTTTCGTATCATTTTTGGCACACCAGAAGTAGATACGGTAATACGTCTTGGAGACATCGCTAAACCTTCTACATCTGTAATTTTATCGATGGCTTTAACCACATTATTATAGTTCATAAGTGGTTCTCCCATACCCATAAACACAATATTACTTAATGGTCTATCTTGGTACAAACGACTTTGGTTATCTATAGCAACAACCTGATCGTAAATTTCGTCAGGGTTTAAATTACGCATGCGTTTTAAACGAGACGTAGCACAAAAACGACAATCTAAGCTACAGCCTACTTGACTAGATACACAGGCTGTGGTTCTTGTTTTTGTAGGAATTAAAACAGACTCGACAACCAAACCATCATGTAATTGCACAGCATTTTTTACCGTACCGTCACTACTACGTTGCATGGTATCGACTTTTATATGGTTAATTACAAAGTGCTCTTCCAACATGTGTCGCGTCTCTTTAGAGAGATTAGTCATGTCTTCAAAATGATGTGCACCTTTGCTCCATAACCATTCGTAAACCTGATTTCCGCGAAATGCTTTATCGCCTTGAGTTTCAAAAAAATCTCGAAGTTGTTCTTTAGTTAATGCCCGTACGTCCTTTTTCTTGTTTGCCATAATACTGCAAAAGTAATTAATTTGTGATTAGCGAATTCTGCTTCTCTAAGCTTTTTAAAGCTATAAAAAAAGCCTTGACGAACAAGGCTTTTTAATGTATCTAGTAAGTTTTAAACTTATATAATTAACATGGCATCGCCATAGCTGTAAAACTTGTATTCTTCTTTTACGGCTTCTTCATAAGCACGTTTAATAAAATCGTGACCAGCAAAAGCAGAAACCATCATTAAAAGTGTAGATTTTGGTGTATGGAAATTTGTAATCATACAATTCGCAATACTAAAATCGTAAGGAGGAAAAATAAATTTATTTGTCCAACCGTCAAATTCATTTAATGTTCCGTGAGATGATACTGAACTTTCTATAGCACGCATAGATGTTGTACCTACAGCACATACACGACGCTTTTCTTTAATTCCTGTATTGATAGTATTAACCGCTTTTTCTTCGATAATTACCTCTTCACTATCCATTTTATGTTTAGACAAATCTTCAACTTCTACAGGATTAAAAGTACCTAAACCAACATGTAAAGTAACATCTGCAAATTTAACACCTTTAATTTCTAAACGTTTTAGTAAATGTTTGGAGAAGTGTAAACCTGCTGTTGGAGCAGCAACTGCACCTTCATGCTTTGCATAAATGGTTTGGTAACGCTCTTCGTCTTCTGGTTTTACTTCACGCTTAATATATTTTGGAAGTGGTGTTTCTCCTAATATTTTAAGTTTGTTTCTAAATTCTGTATAAGATCCATCATATAAGAAACGTAACGTTCTCCCTCTAGATGTTGTATTATCTATAACTTCTGCCACTAAGGTATCGTCGTCTCCAAAATATAATTTGTTTCCAATTCTAATTTTACGAGCCGGATCTACCAACACATCCCAAAGGCGTTGTTCTTCATTTAATTCTCTTAATAAGAATACTTCAATACGCGCTCCAGTTTTTTCTTTGTTTCCAAATAAACGTGCAGGAAATACTTTAGTATCATTAAGAATCATCACATCATCCTCATCAAAATAATTAATGATGTCTTTAAACTGTTTATGCTCTATAGTTTGATTTTTTCTATCCAAAACCATTAGGCGTGACTCGTCTCTGTTTTCACAAGGGTCTTCTGCTAATAATTCGTCTGGTAGTTTAAAATTAAAATGTGATAATTTCATGTTCTGATATTTTTATTTTTGAAATATTGAGAAAAAATAGAATGCTCTATGCCTCAATATTATTAAAAGGAACCGCAAATATACAATCTGAACATAGGCCTTGTCAAGTAAATCGCTATTTATTATTGACTTAATTGATAATTACCCCTGAAATAACGCTTTTTTTACCTTAAAATTTAGACTTTCTTAACTTTGAATCCTATTTGTTCCAAATCACTCCAAAATTCTGGATAAGATTTAGATACGACTTCTGCATCATTTACACGTAATTTAGTACATAAAGCTAAAGGCGCAAATGCCATAGCCATTCTATGATCGTTATATGTATCGATAGCTACATTTTCATGAATTTGAGTAGAAGGTAATAATTTTAAAGTTTTATCGGTCACAATAACCTCACCTCCTAACTTACCAAGCTCTGTTTTAAGTGCTTCTAGTCTATCGGTTTCTTTAATTTTTAATGTATGCAAACCAGATAAATCACAACCTAATCCTAAACCAAAACAACTAACCGCTATGGTTTGAGCAATATCTGGCGCGTGTATTAAATCTAGAATAATAAGCGTGTCTTTTGAAACATCACTTACTTTTTGAAGTGTAATAGCGTTGTCTTTAAACGTAGTTTCTACACCAAATTGTTTGTAAATTTTGGCTAAAACTGAATCGCCTTGTAACGATGTTTCTTTATATGAAGACAATGTTATTACAGTGCCAACTGGACTTAAAGCCACAATACTATAAAAATACGATGCAGAAGACCAATCGCTCTCTACGGTTAAGGTCTGTTGTGCAACAGCTTCTGTTTTTGGTTGTACAGTAATGGTTTGACCTTTAAATTCGGCATCAATATGCAATTGATGTAATAAATTTAATGTCATTTTTATATAAGGCACAGACGTAATTTCTCCATCTAGTGTCAGTTTTAAACCATGTTTTAAAGACGAACCTATTAAAAGCAATGCTGAAATATACTGACTACTTACATTAGCTTTAAGTGTGACTTCGTTTTTAGTAATTGCTTTACCTGAAATTTTTATTGGAGGAAACCCTTCGTTTTCTACATATGAAATATCTGCTCCCAAATCGCGCAACGCATCGACTAAAATTTTTATCGGACGTTCTTTCATACGTTTAGAACCTGTTAAGGTTACAGATTTCCCCTCGCGGCTAGAAAAATAAGCCGTAAGAAAACGCATGGTTGTGCCTGCATGATGAATATCGATAAGTGTTTCTTCAGATTTTAAAGCCATTTGCATCACATCAGAATCATCAGAATTCGACACATTTTCTAAAGCGATATTTGGAAATAACGCTTGTAAGACTAATAACCGATTCGATTCGCTTTTAGACCCTGTAATGGTAACATGTAAGGGTTTTTGAATAATTTCAGATTGTTCTAAAGTGATATTCATTGTGTATTATTTTAATTTTTTATTATTGTGATGTCTGTCGTGATCGCGTTTGGTTTTAATATCCATTTTCTTATCGAACGCTTCTTGCAGGTTTATTCCGGTTTGGTTTGCCAAACATAAAACAACAAAAACAACATCGGCTAATTCTTCTCCTAAATCTTTATTTTTATCACTTTCTTTTTCACTTTGCTCACCATAACGTCTAGCAATAATTCTAGCCACTTCGCCTACTTCTTCTGTAAGTTGTGCCATATTGGTAAGCTCGTTAAAATAGCGAACGCCATGTTCTTTAATCCAAGAATCTACGGCTAATTGTGCATCTTCAATATTCATGTGTAACTACTTTATATAAAATCGTCAAGTTTTTAGGCTTTAACTAAGCATAAAGACTTGACGACTTATTAACTTGATATTGTAAAATTACTATTTTATTTTTTTTAAACTTAAAAAAACAAAAACTTATTCGGTTCCCTTTAATTCGCTCTTCACTAAGACCATTTTCTCTGTTTCTTTTTCTACTAGCATACCAAAAAATTGCTTGAATTGGTCGTAATCGCTAGGTAAAACAAAGGTGCTATTAATTTGAAAACTCGATTTTATAAGCACCATATTAGCAGATTGAGATACTAAAAAGGAAAACGTGCCTTCATTTCCATTAAACTGTACTTTTGTACTTTCAGGCATAGACTCTACAGTATAACCTTCTGGCAACATGATTGAGACTGTATAATGATAGTCCTTCGGATATGTAAATTCTAAAGAATAATTACGTTTTTCTTGTTTAAAAATATTCTCTGTTGTGGCATAAAACAACATCGGAGAGACATACAATTTATCGCCTATAGATTCTACTGCATTTTTTAAAACATACGTATAAGAATAGTCAACAGTTGGACTATTAAGATCGTCTTCATTTTTTATCTTATAATTAGAAATTTCTATTTCACCTTTATCTTCTTCTAAATCGCGTAAGCGTTCATCGTCGCCCATATTATCGTATTTAGATCGAAATTTCATGGCTGCTGAATTGGATAATTTTACATACACACGACCTTCTGCACTTAAATCGGGATTTATTTTATACTGTAAAGTCGTTTTTTCATCTTCAGAAACAGGGTGTAATAAATCTACCCAAGCAGAACTCCCTTGTTCACGAACAATACGACCTTGCCAGTTTATGGCTCTAGAAGGCAATACATTTGGTAAGGCATAGCGATCTGTAGCATCTAAAAGTATGACATCGTTAGGAACTTCTATTGCTGAAATAATATAGTTGAATCCGTTTCGGGTTGGATACAATGGAATTCCATTACTTTTTGTACTTATTAGTACTGGATTTGCATTTAAACCAGCATACCGCAACATAGCCGTTAGCATTAAATTAATATCGCCCACATTTCCGGTACCATCCTTATAAGCTTTTTTAACACCGTTCTCTGCATAATCTCCATAAAACTCGTTCCAGGCAACTTTAGATTTTACAAAATTGTAAATTAAAGAAATACGTTCTGTATTACTGGTAACGTTAGCTAGTAGAGCATCTAGATCTTTTTCAAAATAATTAGATTTAGATAATTGTCCGCCAAAACTACTATGATCGTAAATGGTTTTAATCACACTTTCCCAATCTGTAGAATAGTTTTTAATAGAATTATCTGGACCTTTATACATGGCATATTCCCATTTTGCAGTGGCACGATACATATCCATATTATCTACAAATGGCTCTTCTACAAGTGCAGGAATATCTTCTAAGTCTGCCATATACTCGGTTTCTTTAAATTCCCATTTAGAACTATCAAAGCTTGTTTGTGTATTCGAGAAACCGGCACCTCCAGAGCGTTGTTTTGAATTCACATTTTCGACTCTATTTCTCTGACTTTCTGTTATTTTAGCAACATATTTTGCTTTAGGATTTAAATACTTATTAAAGTAAAAATACTCAGGAATACGTGCATTAAACTCTAGTTTTTTCACAGGGATATCGTACTGAAAATCTACGTCGTCTAACGCTATAAAAGGAGATTCTTTTCTGTATTTAAACTCTACAATACAGCCATCTGTAATATTAGGCATTGTGAATTTAAGTTGTCCCCAATATTGGTTGGTTTGCTCTCTAAATACATTGTCTTTATCTAGTTTATCTTTTTCAACTTTACCATCTTTTAAGTAATAGGTATAGCCTTTTAATTCTGATAAATTTTCTACATTAGAACTACCATTATCATAAAAAGGAACATGTTCTGTTGCCCAATCTACGCCTTCTTTATCGTAAATTTTTATTCGTTTCTGCACTTCTTTAACCACAGTAAAACCTTCATTTTCTGTGTATTGAAAAAACACCTCTTCGTTTACATACAAAATGGTGGCATGTGCTTCTGGAGCTTTAGCATTTGAGGTTTCTGAGAGTTCTTCTTTTGAAATTTTACCGAATCTATAGTCTTGTGCATGGATGTAGGAGACTATTAGTAGACATAGTAGGCTGAATACATTTTTCATTAATTTGGGTTTTTGATTAATAGTACTATTTTAGAATTATCATACTTAGAAATAGAACTCCAGAAGTCTCTGTAGGTATTATAGTCTTCTTTAGGATAGAGCCCTTTATCTATTTGTAGTTTACGTTTATATTTTAATGTTCCATCTCCTAAATCTTCAATAGACATAGTATATGTACCAAATTTATTTTCTATAGTTACAGGAGCTTGTAATGCTTCTACTTCCAAGCCTTCTTCTAAATGTATTAGATATTCATCTTTATCTAAAAACCCTCTATCAATTTCTACAGGCATAGTACGCTTAGAATATCGCGGCGGGATATGAGACAGTTTATTAAATACATTGGGCACCACTATTAATCGATTTCCAGTTTTAGAAGCATAGGTTTTTGCAGATACTTTAACGTCTTCAGTAAAGACAACTTCTTCTTTATTATTTGTAAATTGAAACGACTCAATATTTAAGTCGTTTACATTATCCCAAAGATCTTTATACCGTAATTTCTGATCTTTTTCCAATTCGTCTTCTAAACCTTCATCGCCTCGATATTGAGATCCATAAGATTTAATTTGCACTTGACTATTAAAACCTCCATTAAGATTTAAATTGACTTCAGCAGTGGTATGCAATACACTTTCTTTAGCATCGTACACACGAGTATGCACAATCTTTCCGCCTTCTGGGGTAATTATTAAAGCATCTCTATCGTCTGTAAAGTTTGCCACGTGACCGAATGGCGTTTTCTGACTAGTACACTCTAACCAAATGTAATCGTCGCCATTGGGTATGGTAAGCACCGCATGATTTCCTTCTGTAGCTGAAAATTCACTATCGAAGTTTCTAATATTTTTCCCACCGTATATTACCGCATAATAAGAGGGTACACCAACAGCATCTAGCAAAGCTTTTGTATAATTAGAAAGCCCTTTACAATCGCCATAACTCAGTTTATCTACATCTTCTGCCAGCATGGGTTTCCAACCACCTATACCTACTTGCACACTAATGTATCGTGTTTTTTGTTGAAGATATTCGTAAACAATCTTAGCCTTTTCTATATCTGTAGTAGCATCTTTGGTGAGCGCTCTAACTTCATTTTTTACAGATTCTGGAAGGGATCTCGTATCCATAAGTAAACTATCGTACATCCATTTCCCGAAATCTTGCCAGTTGGTATTAATTCCTTTTACACCTTTCATATCGAAAGTTTGCATGGCTACTTTTACACGTGGTGCATAGGTGTGAAATTCTGGACTTACACTTTCCGGTTTAATGGCTAGTAGATTTTCTGCTACATAATGGTAATCTCCAACTTTAGTAATACCAAAATCTTCTAAATGTTCTTCTTTAATAGCCAGCGGCACATCTGTTTCATTAAAAATTTGGTAAGACGATTTCACTACACCAGTGTAATGCTCCTCTAAAGGCGACCAACTAGGAATAAAAGCAGTCATTTTATGCTCTACTTCTGAAATATAATCTATAGTGTAAGGATAACTTACCGCTGCGTATTTTAAATACTTAACACGATTGTCGTTATATATAGAAATTCCATCTGCGGCAGCAATATCGGTGAAGTCTTTTTCTTTAAAACGTTTAATTTTTTCGCCATTAGCATTGTAGACTGTAGCTTCTAAAGTTTTGATTTTGGTAGTCTCATCATAAAACTCGTAAGCCTGACCTTTATAGTCGCCCGACTCATTATAAATGGTTACCGTCCGATGGGATTTTACAAGCATTTTATTGTAAGCTTGAATGTGAATCTGCACATCGTTAATCTTCACTAACGCATTAGCATTCTTACCAATAGTAGCTTTTTCGAGAATATTTGAACTAAAATCTGTTTGGGCAGAAACGTTCAAAGTTAGGCATAGCATGAAGATGCCTAAAAAAGATTTTAAACACATAAATAGGTTAAGTTTGTTTTATAAATTTAACATTATTTTATGTTAAACAAAACTAAAAACGAAACTTTTACTCCTTATTCTTGGTATCGATGATTATAGTTACAGGGCCGTCGTTTAAGAGCTCAACTTTCATGTCTGCACCGAACTTGCCAGTTTGGACTTTTCGTTCTAAATCTGCTTCTAATTGACTCACAAAAGCTTCGTATAAAGGGATAGAAATATCCGGTTTAGCCGCCTTAATGTAACTTGGTCTATTTCCTTTTTTTGTAGCCGCATGAAGTGTAAATTGACTAACCACAATAGCATCGCCTTTTATATTAATTAAAGAGGTGTTCATTACGCCATATTCATCTTCAAAAATGCGAAGATTCGCTATCTTTTTAGACAACCATAAAATATCCTCTTGGGTATCGTCTGTTACTATACCAAGTAAAACTAAAAGCCCTTGAGATATACTAGCAACCGTTTCATTTTCAATAGTTACACTGGCTTTTGATACACGTTGAATTACTGCTTTCATTAGAATCCGTCTTGTTCTTTATCCCAAATATCTGTACGGTAATGTTCGTCTTCACCTTCTAAAATCTGCAGGTAACTTCTGTAACGTGAGAACGCAATTTCATCGCGATCTAATGCCGCTTTTACAGCGCATTTAGGCTCCTCTACATGCAGACAATTATTAAACTTGCAATCTTGTTTTAAAGCAAAAAATTCCGGAAAATAATCGCCTATTTCTACCTTCTCCATATCGACTACTCCAAAACCTTTTATCCCTGGCGTATCTATAATTCTGGCATCGAAACTTAAGTCGAACATTTCTGCAAAAGTCGTAGTGTGCTGCCCTTGCATATGCTGACTAGAAATAGCCTTAGTTTTTAAATCTAAGGTTGGTTCTATGGCATTTACTAAAGTTGATTTTCCCACACCCGAATGTCCGGCAAACATACTCACTTTACCAAGCATTAATGCTTTAACTTTATCTACATTCTTACCAGTTTCTGCAGAAATTCCAATACATTCATAACCAATGGCCCTGTAAATAGAAGCCAAATAGCGCACTTCTAAAATGGTCTCTTCATCGTACACATCAATTTTATTAAACAATAAAACCGTTTTAATGGCATACGCCTCGGCAGTGACTAAAAACCGATCTATAAAACTTGTTAGTGTAGGCGGATTATTAATGGTAATTAACAAAAACACTTGGTCTATATTAGACGCAATAATATGTGTTTGCTTAGAAAGATTTACCGATTTACGAACAATATAATTTTTTCTGTAGTGAATATGATGAATGACACCTGTAGTGACATTATCTAAAGTTTCTACCTCAAAATCAACCTCATCTCCAACAGCAATTGGATTGGTACTTTTAATCCCTTTAAGTCTAAATTTACCTTTTATTCTGCAATCGTAAGTTTCACCTGATGGTGTTTTTACGGTGTACCAGCTTCCTGTTGATTTGTATACTATTCCTGTCATATTATTGTCAAAAGTAAAGTAAAAAAAATAAATTTAGCTCAAACCAAAATAGTTATCTTATCTTTTTCATATTAAAACCCATAAAAAATGATTAAAAAACTACTTTTTATCTTACTATTTTTCATTGGCTTGAATGCTATTAATGCACAAGTAGAATACAAAATAATTACCTCTATAGAATCTATTGTTCCCAATGGTTTAGGGCGATCAAGATTAATTTCTTCTGATGAAGAAAGAGACTTTGAAAATTATACTACAGCCCAAACAGAAGAAGATAACAATAGAAACAAATCTAAAAGAAGTGATTTACGTGTTAAGAACTATGAAGAAACCAAACTTTTAAATTTTTATAATATTGGAGGTATTCGTTTTCAGAACATCGCATCAAACGATGTTTTAGTGAGTTCTAAAATAAATACCATGACCGAAGCCGGCTGGGAATTAGCTTTTGTTACCAGCGCTGTAGAAAGTGACTCTGGAACGGAAGACGGACAAGGCATATTTATAACCCGATATATCTTTAAACGCACAAAATAAATAGCATAAAAAAGGCTCATATATTATGAGCCTTTTTATATCTATACTAGAATTATTTTTTAATAATTTTTTCTTGATGATTAATTGATTCTTGGTGAATAGCTTTAAACATTTTTAAGATAAACTCTTCACTTAAACCATGCTCTTGACCTTCTAGAACCATTTTTCCTAAAATTTCGTTCCAACGTTTACTCTGTAATACAGATACGTTTTTCTGACGTTTTAAAGTTCCAATACCATCGGCAACAACCATACGCTTTCCTAAAAGTTCGATAATTTGATTATCGATAACATCTATTTTAGCTCTTAGGTTGTTTAATGCATCGTTATAATCTGCTTCTGGATCTGTCTCTTTTCTTATTTTAAGATCTTTCATGATTTGAACCAAAGTAGAAGGTGTTACTTGCTGTGCAGCATCACTCCATGCATTTTCAGGATCGTAATGTGTTTCAATCATTAATCCGTCAAAGTTTAAATCTAAAGCTGTTTGAGATACATCAAAAATCATATCACGCTTACCAGTAATATGCGAAGGATCGTTAATTATTGGCAAATCAGGGAATTTAGATTGTAATTCAATCGCTAATTGCCATTCTGGAGTATTTCTATATTTTGTTTTTTCGTACGTTGAAAATCCTCTATGAATAACTCCTAAGTTTTTAATGTTAGCTGTAGCTAAACGCTCGATAGCACCTAACCAAAGCGCTAAATCTGGGTTTACTGGGTTTTTAACCAATACAATTTTATCTGTACCTTCTAAAGCATCTGCAATTTCTTGTACAATAAAAGGGCTTACTGTAGAACGTGCTCCAATCCATAATAAATCTACATCGTGTTCTAAAGCTAATTTTACGTGAGCTGCATTGGCAACCTCAGTAGCCGTTTTCATACCAGTTTCAGCTTTAACACGTTGTAACCATTTTAAACCTAATGCGCCAACACCTTCAAACATTCCAGGTCTAGTTCTTGGTTTCCAGATTCCTGCTCTAAAATAACTTACATCTGTATCTTTTAACTCGTGTGCTATTTTTAATACTTGTTCTTCCGTTTCTGCACTACAAGGACCTGCAATTACTAAAGGGTGATTTAATGCTAAATCATCTAACCAGGTTCTTAATTCTTTCTTGTTTTCCATAATGTTACTAACTGTTTAAGCAATTCCTTTTAAAATATCTTTAATACGATTTGTGTTTTTCATCTCATCAAAAATAGCTTCAAAGTCATCTCGTTCTAATAAAATTTTAAATTGATTGAGGTTATTTATATATTCATCTAATGTCTCTATGACGTTAGTTTTGTTTTGTTTAAAAATAGGTGTCCACATATTTGGCGAACTTTTTGCCAAACGCACTGTCGATGCAAATCCACTGCCAGCCATATCAAAAATATCGCGTTCGTTACGTTCTTTATCTATTACGGTTTTCCCTAACATAAAGGAGCTAATATGCGATAAATGTGACACATAAGCAATATGTTTATCATGAGATTCCGGATTCATATATCGAATACGCATTCCTAAATCTGAAAACACTTGCAAAGCACGTTCTTGCAATTTAAAAGCCGTTTTTTCTACCTCGCAAATAATGTTTGTTTTGTTTTTAAACAAATCATAAATTGCTGCTTGTGGGCCAGAAAATTCTGTTCCTGCAATAGGGTGACAAGCCAAATAATTTCTTCTGTTTACATGGTGTTCAACCTTTTGGCAAGCATCTAATTTCGTAGAGCCAACATCTATTACCAGCGTATCTTCAGATACTAAATCTAAGATCTCTGGAAGCAAAGACACCGAGGCATCTACAGGTATAGATAAAATAACTAAATCTGCAGTTTTAACAGCATTTAGATCTGATTTTTCATCTATTAACCCACTAACTAAAGCCTGATTAAGATGATCTACATTTTTATCGACCCCAATAATTTTTGTGTCTGGATGAGCCTTTTTAAGGTCCTTCACCATACTTCCGCCAATTAAACCAATACCTATAACTACTATATTATTCATAAGTATTTAGTTTTTAATACGGTTAATTGATTCTTGTAACTCTGCTTCTGAAGCACACAGTGAAAAACGAATATACCCTTTCCCTTGTGTTCCAAAAATAATTCCTGGTGTGATAAATATTGAGTTATCGTATAATATTTTATCTATAAAAGCTTCTGCATCTACACCTTCGGGTAACTTAGACCAAACAAATAATCCAGAAGTGGTCTTATCGTAAGTACATCCTAATAAATCTGCGAGTTTCCAAACCAAATCGCGACGCTTTTGGTAAGCTGCATTTAAGTTCTTAAACCATTGATCTGTACTTTTTAAAGCTTCAATAGCTCCTTTCTGAATGCCGTAAAACATTCCAGAATCCATGTTACTTTTAACTTTTAAAATCGCACTAATATGCGTGGCATTTCCTAAAACCATGCCTACACGCCAACCTGCCATGTTAAACGTTTTACTTAACGAATTAAGTTCTACACACACATCTTTAGCCCCAGGAACACTTAAAATACTTCTCGGGTTATCGTTTAATACAAAGCTATACGGATTGTCGTTTACAATTAATATATGATTGCGTTTTGCAAAAGCAACCAACTCCTCATACAAGGTTTCTGTAGCATTTGCACCCGTTGGCATATGTGGATAATTTACCCACATTACTTTTACTTTACTTAGATCTGTTTGTTCTAAAGCTTTTAAATCTGGTAACCATCCATTAGCCTCATCTAAATCGTAAGTCACCGCTTTCGCTTCAACTAACTTGGTTACAGAAGCATATGTTGGGTAACCCGGATTTGGAATTAACACCTCATCTCCTGGATTTAAAAATGCCATAGAAATATGAAGAATACCTTCTTTACTTCCCATTAAAGGCAAAATTTCTGAAGCAGGATTTGCATCTACATGAAATTGTGTTTTATAAAAACTACACATCGCTTCACGCAATTCTGGCAAACCTTGATAGCTCTGATATTGGTGTACATTAGGGTATTTAAAGCTTTCGGTAATAGCATCTACTACCGTTTGTGGTGGCATTAAATCTGGACTTCCTATGCCTAGATTAATTATAGGTTTACCACTAACTTTTAAAGCATTTACCTCTCTTAATTTTTTAGAAAAGTAATATTCTTCAACCGTTTGTAACCTGTTTGCTACAGTAATCATAATTTTGCGTTTTTATATTCGCCAAGTACTTTAAATTCTTTGGCCATGATATCTAAAATGGCTTTTGCTTTTTTAAAATTTGTATACTTTACAAAGGTAACATCTACAAAAAAAGCATATTTCCAAGGTGTTTCAATTTTTGGTAAAGATTGAATTTTTGTTAAACTCATTCTGCAATCGCTTAATACATTTAGCACGCTTGCTAAACTTCCGCGCTTGTGTTCTAATTCAAACCTTAAAGATGCTTTTGTAATCTCACTTTCATCTATTACAGAATTTTGTGTTTTTACAATTACAAAACGGGTTTCATTGTCTTTAATCGTCTGTATACTTGCAGCTAAAATATCTAAATCAAAAATCTCAGCAGCAATTTTACTTGCAACAGCAGCAACACCTTTTAACTTATTTATATTGATACGCTCTGCAGTTTCGGCAGTATCTTTATCTTCTATAAGTTTAATATGCGGGTGTTTTTTAAAGAACTCCTTACATTGTAATAATGCCATAGGATGAGAATAAACTTCTTTAATATCTGCAATAGTCTGACCTGGATAAGCCATTAAATTATGCTGAATATCTAAATAGTGTTCTCCAATTATATGCAGATTAAATTTATCTATTAAAGCATAATTAGGTAAAATTGAACCCGCTATAGAATTCTCTAATGCCATAACCGCTACATCACTCTTTTTACTAATAAGGTTATCTACTAACTTATCGAAAGACATGCACTCATCAATTTCAACACTGTCATCAAAATATGTTTTGGCAACAATGTGATGGAATGACCCCTTTATCCCTTGGATTGAAACTGTTTTTATCATATAAAAAAAAAGTCCCGATTTACATCGAGACTTTATATTAAATTTATGTTTATAAATTACACATACAATGCCTCGTTTCTTCTGCTGAAAAAGAAATAGAAAAAGTTAAAATATGTGAAATTTGTATTTTGCATGTATTGCTTTTCGTTGGGACTAAAGTAATTAATAATTTTACATTACAAAACTAAAAATATATTTTTTTTATTTTCGCCCAATAGTTTTAAAGATATTAACGTATTTCGCAAAATAAATTATATAATGTTTACTTTTGAACAAACTATTATAAAATGTCTATAAAGGTAGAACAGCTAAGTAAAGTGTATGGTACACAGAAAGCACTGGATGGTGTCTCTTTTTCTGTAGGAAAACCGGAAATAGTTGGTTTTCTAGGGCCTAACGGTGCAGGAAAATCTACAATGATGAAAATTTTAACCACTTTTATTGATGCCTCTTCTGGTGAAGCTGAAGTGAATGGGTTTAATGTTCACGGAGAATCTAATCAAGTACAACAGAGTGTAGGGTATCTTCCTGAGCACAATCCGTTGTATTTAGACATGTATATAAAAGAATATTTAAGCTTTAATGCTGATATTTATAAGGTTTCCAAGCAACGTATTGCAGAAGTTATTGAACTTACGGGCTTAACACCCGAAGCTCATAAAAAAATTGGACAGTTATCTAAAGGATATCGTCAGCGTGTTGGTTTAGCGAATGCCTTACTTCACGATCCTGAGGTTTTAATTTTAGACGAGCCTACAACAGGACTTGACCCGAATCAATTGGTATCTATTCGCGAATTAATTAGAACCATCGGAAAAATTAAAACGGTGTTCTTGTCTACTCACATTATGCAAGAAGTAGAAGCCATGTGTGATCGTGTTATTATTATTAATAAAGGACAAATTGTTGCCGATAAAAAATTAAAAGAATTACAGGCTGGTAAAGCACAAATTGTAGTTGTAGAATTTGATTACCGCGTAGAAGATGCTTTTCTTTTACGTTTGCCACATGTTTCTGAAGTTAAGAACACTTACGATTTTGTATACGAGATTACCTTTTCTACCTCTGAAGATATGCGACCAAAAGTCTTTGATTTCGCCCATGATAATGAATTAAAAATTCTTCAATTGAATCAGAAAAACGAAAGTTTAGAAGAATTGTTTAGAACGTTAACTCGAGATTAATTAATCTTCGAAATACAGTTTTCCAGTAAACTTTTCTTCTATCTCGATAATTTCGGGTGTATTTTTAGATATTAAATCGCCAGTACTTACCAACTCGCCTGTTAGTGATTCTTGCGGATTAACAATAATATCGTTGCTTCCTCTATGGTAAATATCTACTGTATTTGCTATTAAATCGGCACCTTCAAAACGACCTGCACCAGCATAAAAACCAACATTTAAAGATTCTGTTGTTCCAGACAGATAAAACACTGAAATATTATTAGATACTACATTTAATACTGTTACGTCTAATTCTAATTTAAAATCGCCCACATTAAAACTTTCCGAATCATTAAAATCTTCAGAGAGTAATTCAATGCTATCAAAAGTTAATACGCCATCAGATGTAATATCAAATTGTGTAGAGCTTCTTATTTGCGCTAAAGTAGGGGTAGTAATTGTAATTTTTGTAGGATCGTAATCTCTAAACAAATTACAAGTATTATTGTCTGTGAGTTCCAAAACACCGTCTGTAACCTCAACCTCTACATCATTAATTAAGTTCTCTCCGGTTTCAATATATACTTCGTAATCATCGCCTTGTTTAATGGTTAACTCGATGTTTCTATTCACCAAAATATCTTCAAAAGCATCAACAGCAATAGTTTTAGACACCGTGCTACCTGAAGTTTGAAAACAGTCGCTAGCATTTTCGCTGTTGCAAGCACTCAACACACACACTACTAATATGATTATTATTTTTTTCATGTCTTACAATCGTATTCCTACTCCAAATTCTACACATTCTGCTTTTGCTCCATGAGACTTTAAGGTAACTGCTCCAAACCATTTCTCTCCAAAATAGCGTTTTAAACCAATACGTAAATATGTACGTCCTTCAAAATCATATGGATAATACACGTAGTATCCCACCTGAGTTTCTACAGATAATTTATTTATAAACAACTCGTGCCCAGCAAAAACACCAACACGTTTATAATCTGTGTCTGCATCTATATTTTCTTCTGGAAAAGCAACAGCATTATAAGCAATTAAATCTTTTAAGAAATTTGAAAAGAACACATCTGTACCAAGCTGTATGGCACTTTTTCTAGATAACCGCTTATCTGCATAAGCAGAAAGCACATAAAAGGCAGATTGCCCCATCCCGATAACATCACTTTCATTAACACCACTACGAAACGCAATATTATATTTTATGGGTTGCGTAAATCTTTCTTTTTGGTCTGTATGAATATATTCTGGATCTTCTGCATCTAAATTATAAGTGACTCCAACATTCAACGCTACTGTATTTATACTTGAATTAGGTGCTTTTACATTGGCATTAGAATAATGAAGTAACGAAAGGCCCGCTTGCACACCAAAACGATTAAAAATGCGTTCCCGTTTATAATTTAGCATTAAATAGGTTCCACTTAAGATGGTTGAACCGAAGGCTGTATTTTTATAATTATCGTATTTATCGTACGGATTAGTATTGTAAGCTAAACCTTGACCAATACGCAACATTAAATTTCGTTTTAAGAAGTAAAAATTATAGTGTGCGTACAGTGCATAATTGTTCCCTAGAGTTTCATTTTTTAAATTCTGATAAGAAAAAGACACCCCATAATCTGGGTAATTGTAACGTTCTTGCCAATCTTTTGTACCAAATGTCTTCTTGTTCCAACTTATAATTGCACCCTCTGGATGTCCTTTAATAAGATGTAAAATGTAATTATTATGAAGCGCTATATTGCCCCGAAAATAATTAACATCTACATAAGATAAATTTAGCATGTCTTGTGCATACACTAAAGAAGATACTGCAAAACATAATAAAAGGAATAGTTGCTTCATGACGTAAGGTAAGCCGCAAAAGTAACAGAATTCTTAAAATATAGCCGATGCAATGGCTTTTATATTATCACTTTTACCCATAGAGTAATAGTGTAAAAATGGTACACCTGCAGCTTTTAATTCTTTAGATTGCTGAATAGCGAATTCAATTCCGACTTCTCTTACCGCCTTGTTGTCTTTACAAGCCTCTACAGCATCAATTAGGTCTTCTGGAAGATCTATTTTAAAGACCTGAGGTAGAATTTGTAAATGTCTTTTAACCGCTAAAGGTTTTATCCCTGGAATAATGGGTACATTAATACCAATAGCTCGAGCTTTATCTACAAAGTCGAAATACTTTTTATTATCGAAAAACATTTGCGTCACTACATAATCTGCGCCAGCATCAACCTTTTCTTTTAAACGTTTTAAATCTGTGTTTAAAGACGGAGCTTCCATATGTTTTTCTGGATAGCCAGCAACACCTACACAAAAATCATAGTTATGTTCTACTTGAATATCGTCGTGAAGATATTTTCCTTGATTTAGATTTGATATTTGTTTTACCAATTCGCTGGCAAAACGATTTCCGCCTTCAGTGGCTTTAAAATACGATTCGTCTTTTCGTGCATCTCCTCTTAAGGCCACCACGTTATCAATACCTAAATAATGACAGTCTACTAAAACATATTCGGTTTCCTCTTTAGTGAACCCTCCACAAAGTAAATGCGGAATAGCATCTACCTGATATTTATGCATGATCGACGCGCAAATACCAACAGTTCCTGGACGCATACGTGTTATGCGTTTATCTAGAAGTCCGTTGCCTTTATCTACATAAATATATTCTTCGCGAGATGTGGTAACATCTATAAACGGAGGTTTAAACTCCATTAGCGGATCTATATTATTATATAAATCTTGAATATTTTTACCTTTCTGAGGCGGAATAACTTCAAAAGAGAATAATGTTTTTCCGTTGGCTTGCTTTATGTGATCTGTAACTTTCATTATTTAATTAATTCCTTTTTAATCGATTCATAATCTGCTTTATATTCCCAATATACAATGCGACCTGCTGTATAATCTGTGAGTATATAGTTTTCACTAATCGATTTAATTCGTGACATAGCAACTATTTTTTTAGTAAAACCTTCTGCTTCTACACGTTCACTTATTTCTTTATTTTGAGCATCGAAACCATGAACTATTATATGACTTCCTAATTCCAATTCTATAAATTTCTTACTCATATATATAGTATTTAATCGGCTAAAGTTGGACTTAACCACTTCTCTGCTTCTTCGTTACTAATACCACGACGCTTCGCATAATCTACTAACTGATCGTTGGTGATTTTTCCTAAACCAAAATACTTAGCTTCTTTATTTGCAAAGTAATATCCGCTTACACTTGCAGCTGGCCACATGGCTAAACTGTCGGTGATTTCTACTCCAATCTCTTCCTTCACTTTTAAAAGTTTCCAAATGGTTTTCTTTTCAAGGTGATCTGGACATGCAGGATAACCTGGAGCTGGACGTATTCCTTTATAAGTTTCTTTTATTAAATCTTCGTTTGAAAGCGTTTCATTAGAATCGTAACCCCAATAATTGATTCTGATTTCTTTATGAAGGTATTCTGCAAAGGCTTCTGCTAAACGATCGGCTATGGCTTTAATCATGATTGAATTATAATCGTCATGATTCGCTTCAAATTGTTTTGCCAATTCAGCAGTTCCGAAACCTGTACTTACACAAAAACATCCCATGTAATCCTGAACACCAGTATCTTTAGGGGCGATAAAATCTGACAAGGCAAAGTTAGGTACACCAGCACGTTTATCTAGTTGCTGACGTAAGGTTAAAAAAGTTACTTTAGCTTTTCCGTTTTCATCATAGATCTCAATATCATCGTCGTTAACCGTATTTGCTGGAAACAATCCAAAAATCGCTTTGGCGCCTAATAATTTCTCATCTAAAACACGTTTTAATAACTCTTTAGCATCTGCAAATAATTCTGTTGCTTGTTCTCCTACAACCTCATCGGTTAAAATATCTGGATATTTTCCATGTAAATCCCAGCTTCTAAAAAACGGACTCCAATCGATAAACTCTTCTAACTTTTTAAGATCAAAATCTTGAATGACTTGAATCCCCAATTGATTTGGTTTTACGATCTCAGACGTATTCCAATCGATTTTAAATTTGCGTCTTCTAGCATCTTCAATGGTAACAAAATTCTTTTTCTTACCTCGTTTTAAGAACTGCTCGCGGAATTTTTCATACTCCTCACGAATCTGTTCTTTATACACTTTATTATCTGCATTCAATAAATTACCAACTACAGTAACCGCTCTCGAAGCATCATTTACATGGACTACAGCGTGCGTATAATTTGGTGCAATTTTCACTGCAGAATGTGCTCTAGATGTTGTTGCGCCTCCAATAAGTAAAGGAATGGTAAACTTCTGACGTTCCATTTCCTTAGACAGATATACCATTTCATCTAGTGATGGTGTTATTAATCCGCTTAATCCAATAGCATCTACATTTTGAGTTTTAGCAGCTTCAATAATTTTTTCTGGCGGTACCATAACACCAAGATCTACAATCTCGTAGTTATTACAACCTAGTACTACACTTACAATATTTTTACCAATATCGTGAACATCACCTTTTACGGTAGCCATTAAAATTTTACCTGCGAACTCTTGTTTTCCGTCTTTTTCAGCTTCAATATATGGCTGTAGATAAGCTACGGCTTTTTTCATGACACGAGCAGACTTCACTACTTGTGGTAAAAACATTTTTCCGCTTCCAAATAAATCTCCAACCACATTCATGCCAATCATTAAATGCCCTTCGATTACTTGAATAGGTTTAGCAGATTCTTGTCTCGCTTGTTCTACATCTTCAATAATAAAAGCATCAATTCCTTTTACTAACGCATGGGTAATTCTATCTTGTAACTCATGACTACGCCATTCTAAAACTTTGGCTTCATCAACTTTTTTATCTCCTTTTACGGTTTCAGCAAAGTCTAATAAACGCTCTGTAGCATCGTCACTACGATTGAATAATACATCTTCTACATGTTGTAAAAGGTCTTTCGGAATTTCGTCGTAAACTTCCAACATCGTTGGATTAACAATCCCAATATTTAATCCGTGTTTAATGGCGTGATATAAGAATGCTGAGTTTATTGCTTCTCGAACAACGGTGTTTCCTCTAAATGAAAACGACACATTACTTACGCCTCCAGACACATTTGCATAAGGCAAATTCTCACGAATCCACTTTGTTGCATTAAAGAAATCTAGGGCATTTAAGCGATGCTCTTCCATTCCGGTTGCGACTGGAAAAATGTTTGGATCGAAAATAATATCTTGAGGTGGAAATCCTACTTTATCGACTAAAATATCGTAAGAACGCTTACAAATATCTATTCTACGCTGGTAATTATCGGCTTGTCCATCTTCATCGAATGCCATAACAACCATAGCAGCTCCATAACGTTTCACCAATTTTGCATGATGAATAAACGCCTCTTCTCCTTCTTTTAAACTGATAGAATTTACTACTGATTTTCCTTGCACCACTTGAAGACCAGCTTCTATAATATCCCATTTAGAACTATCAATCATGATAGGTACACGTGCGATATCTGGCTCTGAAGCAATTAAATTCAGGAACTTTACCATGGCTTCTGCACCATCTAACATCCCTTCGTCCATATTCACATCGATGATTTGCGCGCCACCTTCTACTTGATCGCGGGCAACGTCTAATGCTTCATCGAATTTTTCTTCTTTAATTAATCGTAAAAACTTTCTAGAACCGGTAACATTGGTTCGTTCTCCTACATTTATAAAATTACTTTCCGGAGTCACAATTAAAGGCTCTAATCCAGAAAGACTTAAATATTTAGGTTTGATATTTTTTGACATGCTGTTTTTTCTTTTCAATCCTCAATTAAGCGCTAACAACGACTTGTCTTGGTTTATATTTTGCAGCAACTTCTGCAATTAATTTAATATGCTCAGGCGTTGTTCCACAGCAGCCACCAATAATATTAACAATGTTTTCTTTTAAATAACTCTCGATTAACACCTGCATTTGTTCTGCCGTTTGGTCGTATTCACCAAAAGCATTTGGCAATCCAGCATTAGGGTGCGCCGACGTGTAAAATTCTGTTTCGTTAGATAAACGGCTCAAGTAAGGCTGTAATTGATCGGCTCCAAGAGCACAATTAAATCCGACACTTAATAACGGAATATGAGAAATTGACAATAAAAAAGCCTCTACTGTTTGTCCCGACAATGTTCGTCCCGATGCATCGGTAATCGTTCCAGACACCATGATCGGAATTTTAATACCACGTTCTTCCTGAACTTGATCTATAGCAAACAACGCCGCTTTAGCGTTTAATGTATCGAAAATAGTTTCAACTAAAAGCATATCTACACCACCATCCAATAATGCTTCAGTTTGCTGATGGTAAGCCTTTCTTAATTCTTCAAAAGTTACCGCGCGATATTCTGGACGTTCTACATCTGGAGACAAACTCGCCGTACGGTTAGTCGGACCAATACTACCTGCTACAAATCTTGGTTTATCAGGATTTTCTTTCGTCATCTCTTCAGCCACTTGCTTTGCAATTCTAGCCGATTCAAAATTAAGTTCGTAAACCAAATCTTCCATATCATAATCAGCCATAGCAATGGTTGTCCCAGAGAAGGTATTGGTTTCTACAATATCTGCTCCAGCTTCAAAATATTTACGATGAACATCTGCAATAGCTTGAGGCTGGGTTAACGACAATAAATCATTATTTCCTTTTAAAGAAGACGGGTAATCTTTGAAGCGTTCGCCTCTAAAATCGTCTTCAGAAAAATTATAACGTTGCAACATGGTACCCATAGCGCCGTCTAGCACTAAAATACGTTGTTGTATGGCTTGATAAATATTTGACATTTTTGATGTTTTATATCAGTATGTCATCAGGAAAGAAAGGGATTTCTCTTGGGTTATCTGCCCCTTTGAAAATGGTTTCATTGAGTAGAATGTAGCACCTTCTTTAAGTGTGGTAAAGGGTTGCTAAGGCTTCACCGGGTCTATCCCCTCTGCCTTTCGTGATAACGAATTATTATGTTTATGAACTATGCTGCAAATAAAGGTAATAATTTTATAATTCCCTCATATTTACAGCAATTATTATGCTAATTATCGAATAATGGAGACGATAAATAACGATCTCCGCGGTCGCAAATTATAGCTACGACAACGCCAGATTCTAAGTTTTCTATAATTTTTAAGGCACTTGCTACAGAACCTCCACTGCTCATACCTGCAAACACACCTTCCTCTTTAGCTAAGCGTTGCGTTATTCTTTTGGCATCTTCTTCGCTAACATCAACCACTTGGTCGACTTTAGTTTTATCAAAAATTTCAGGCAAATACGCTTCTGGCCATTTACGAATACCTGGTATTTTCGCTCCATCTTTAGGTTGAGCGCCAACAATAGTAATGTCTTTATTTTTTTCTTTTAAATAGGTCGATACGCCCATTATGGTGCCTGTAGTTCCCATAGCAGATACAAAATGAGTTATTTCACCTTCTGTAGCCTCCCAAATTTCTGGACCTGTGGTTTTATAATGTGCTTTCCAATTATCTGCGTTCGAGAATTGATTTAACATAAAGTAACCCTTTTCATCTCGTAATTTTATTGCATAATCACGAGCCCCTTCAATACCCACATCTTTAGACGTTAATATTAATTCGGCGCCATAAGCACGCATAGTTTTAATACGTTCTTCTGTAGAGTTTTCTGGCATAATAATTACCATATTCACCCCTAATAAAGGCGCAATAAAGGCTAAAGCAATTCCGGTATTACCACTAGTTGCTTCAACCAAAGTATCTCCTTTCTTAATGTCGCCACGTTTTAAAGCTTCATTAATCATATTAAATGCAGCGCGATCTTTAACACTTCCGCCAGGATTATTTCCTTCTAACTTCAGAAACAACTTAACGTTTTCATTGTTGTGTAAATGTGTGACTTCGACCAAAGGTGTATGCCCTATCTGATCTAAAATACTTTCTGATTTAATCATTATTTCGAGATCTTATTTTAAACTCTTTTTGATATGTTAAGATTGAATGTTCTGGAACGGAAACCGTAACACACACATTCGCTCCTATAATACTATTTGCTCCTATTACCACATCGCCACCTAAAATGGTTGCATTGGCATAAATAATAACATTATTTTCTATAGTTGGGTGACGCTTAGTTGCAGATAAACTCTTTTTAACCTGAACACCTCCCAAAGTAACCCCTTGATAAATCTTCACATTATCTTTAATTACAGACGTTTCTCCTATTACAATTCCTGTAGCATGATCTATAAAAAAAGAATCTCCAATCTCTGCCCCTGGATGAATGTCTGTACCGGTAATACCATGCGCATATTCACTCATCATTCTTGGAATAATAGGCACATTTAATTCCACTAAGGCATGACTTAATCTATAAATAGCAATGGCGTAAAATCCAGGATAAGCTAGGTAAACCTCTTCTAAGCTTTTGGCTGCAGGATCATGTTGCTCTATAGCAATGGCATCTAGATCTAGACGACGTCTTATACTCGGTAAATTAAATTTGAAGGTTTCCCAAATTTTAAAAGCATCTTCAATCTCTAGCTTACTACTCATTTCAATGAATAGGTTTTCTAGATGCTGTAATTCTGTTGCAGGCTCGTCGTCGAACATTACATAAAATAAATTTTTAGTAAATGTTGCTATCGATTCTTTTAGTCTGACATTATATATTTTTGAAACTAATTTGTTCTGTAATTTTGTGTCTTCAACCATAAAAAACGTCTTAAGATTTAAATAAGAGTCGGAATAATTTCAACTAATTTACAGTCTATTTTACAAAACGACTAATTTTAAAATAAGATATTTATACAATCGCTTGTACTACCGCTTTAGGCGCTTCTTTACGTGTACCATCAAAACCATCTATACCACTTACAGTGGTGTACTTAAGCACATACTTTTTCCCTGGATTTATGATTTTATAAGCCGATTGACACATTAATGTTGCTTCGTGGAATCCACAAAGAATTAATTTTAATTTACCTGGATAGGTATTTACATCTCCAATAGCGTAAATTCCAGGAATATTAGTTTGGTAATCTAACGCATTATCTACCTTAATGGCATTCTTTTCGATCTCTAATCCCCAGTTTCCGATTGGTCCTAATTTTGGAGATAATCCAAATAACGGAATAAAGAAATCTGTATCAAGTTGGAATTCTTCATCGCCTTTTTTAACAGTAACACCTTCAATATGGTTTTGTCCTGAAACGCCAACAACTTCTGCAGGTGTAACTAAATTAATTTTTCCTAAAAGTTTTAATTCTTGAACTTTTTCTACTGAATCTAATGCACCACGAAACTCGTTACGTCTATGAATAAGCGTTACTTCTGAAGCTATGTCTGCTAGAAAGATACTCCAGTCTAAAGCAGAATCCCCTCCTCCAGAAATTACGACACGCTTCCCTCTATATTTTTCTGGGTCTTTAATAAAGTAATCTACACCGTGATCTTCGTAATTTGCTATATTTTCAATCAATGGTTTTCTAGGCTCAAAAGATCCCAATCCACCTGCGATAGCCACAACTGGTGCTTGGTGTTGAGTTCCTTTATTTGTAGTTACAATAAATGATCCGTCTTCTTGTTTCTCAATAGTTTCTGCACGCTCTCCTAAAGTAAATCCAGGCTCGAACTGCTTCCCTTGCTCTAATAAGTTACTCGTTAAATCTCCTGCTAAAACCTCTGGAAATCCTGGAATATCGTAAATTGGTTTTTTAGGATAAAGCTCTGAACATTGCCCACCTGGTTGCGGCAAAGCATCAATTAAATGACATTTTAATTTTAATAACCCTGCTTCAAACACAGTAAATAATCCTGTTGGCCCTGCTCCTATTATTAGTATATCTGTTTGTATCATTTTAAATAATTTTACTGAAATGCGTGTTTTGATTATATTTCTAAAACGAGGTTTCTAACTCGCGTACTTCTGTTTGTATTCTATCTAAGGTTGCGCGTTGACTTACAACTTCTCCTATGACAATAATTGCCGGTGAACTTAATTCTTTTTCTTCAACTATATCTTGTATTGAAGCTATGGTTCCAACACCTATATTTTCGTTAGCATATGTGCCATTTTGAATGATGGCTATAGGTAAATCTTGTTTATTTTCGGCTGAAAATAATTGTACAATTTCCGACAGTTTACTCATTCCCATTAAAATTACGATAGTTGCAGTAGATTTTGCTGCTAACTCGATATCGCTAGAAATGTCATGATTTTTTGTTGTTCCTGTAATAACCCAAAAACTTTCGGAAATACCCCGTTTGGTTAACGGAATACCTTGGTGTGTTGGTACAGATAATGCAGACGACATGCCAGGGACAACATCTACTCTTAAATTTTTTGATTTTGCATAATCGATTTCTTCTGCACCTCTTCCAAAAACAAAAGGGTCTCCGCCTTTAAGACGAACCACATGACCAAAGCTTTTTGCACGTTGTACAATAAGCTCATTAATTTGTTCTTGTTGATATGCATAACACCCTTTGCGTTTCCCAACGAAAATCACTTCTTGTGCGGATGAAGCGTATTTAAGTAAGTCAACATTTATAAGTGCGTCGTACAGGACAACATCTGCAGATTGTATGGCTTTAATTGCTTTAAGCGATATTAAATCTGGATCTCCTGGACCGGCACCTACTACCGTTAATTTTGGTATGTTGTTAGTTGTTTGCATTGACTAATTCTTGTGCTCTAAAAACGTCTATGGTGTTAAAGAAAGCTTTGGTTTGGTTAATATATGTGGTTGCAAATGTTTTTGTAGGTTCGTTTTTATTTATCTCGTAAACGAAATCTGAAAAACTAGTTTTAGTATCTAACGTAAGTTTATTGGTTTCTATAAACGTATCATCGAATAAACTAATAATAGTTGCTTGAGAGTTGGTTTTTACATCTTCAGATAGTAATAAAGCCTTCGCTGCATTGACATTGGCAGTATATGCTAAATAGATAGCATCTGCCCATTTGTCTGTAGACTCAAAAACCTCTTCGGCTTTTTCTAATTTCTCTTTAGCCTCTAATAATAAAGTAGCCACTAAATCGATAATAACACCGGCACATTCTCCAACACCTACTTCTTGCTTATATTCTTCACTTGTTCCCCAATCTATAAAATCGCTTGGTTCTAAGTTTTCTGTATCTGATAAAGTCACTAAGAAATTATAAAAATATTTTTGACCGTCTCGACGATCATAATAATCTAAAAATGATTCACCTGGATTTCCGTTAGCTTCAAAATCGTCTAAAATTAAACGCAGAGCTTGAGGTCCTCTTTTAGATGGTAATTTGATAACTTTATCTGAAAAACGCCCTTCCCCATTTCCTAATACACCTCCTCCTAACAGCACTTGTACTGCAGGAGCTACCAGCTTATCTTTTGTACGAATAGACATCCCTTGAAAACCAATTTGTGCCATATTGTGTTGTCCGCACGCATTCATACACCCACTAATTTTAATCGTGATATCTTGATTATTGATGTATTGTGGATATTCCGAATACAACACGCGCTCCAACTCGTCTGCCATTCCTGTACTACTTGCAATACCTAAATTACATGTATCTGTACCTGGACAAGCCGTAATATCTGTAGTCGCATTGTAACCTGCTTCTACAAAATCTAATGCTTTTAATTCTTGATAGAAAAACGGCAATAATTCTGCTTTTACGTGACGAATTAAAATGTTTTGTCTTAAAGAAAAACGCAATTCATCAGCCGCATAATTTTTTATTAAGTCCGCTAATTTTCTTGCTTTATCAGTATAAAAATCACCTAATTTAATTTTAATTCCAATTGCAAATAAGCCCTCTTGTTTCTGAGGAATTACATTTAAAGCTCTCCAACCGTTGTATGCATTCTCGTTTTCAATTACAACTTGAGGTACTGCAACATCTGCAATTTTAATAGTTTCATCATGGGCTTCAATATGCACTTCCTGATTAGATAATGCCTTTTGTTCAGCTTCTACTAATTCTAAAAATTTCTCTACACCATATTCTTTTATTAAGAATTTCATACGGGCTTTCATACGTCTAGCACGTTCGCCATGACGATCAAAAATTCGTAATACACTCTCTATTAAAGGGATGATTTTATATGTTGGCAAAAATTCGTAAATTAAATCTGCACTTCTTGGCTGAGATCCTAAACCTCCTCCAAGCATAACTCTAAATCCGCGTTCACCATCTTTAATTTTAGGAATAAACCCTAAATCATGCATATAACTTAAAGCTGTATCGGCATCTGATGATGAAAAAGACATTTTAAATTTACGTCCCATTTCTTGACAGATTGGGTTACGTAAGAAAAATTGAAATACAGCATGTGCATAAGGTGTCACATCAAAAGGTTCGTTAACATCGATCCCCGCAGTTTCACTACCCGTAACATTTCTTACTGTATTACCACAAGCTTCACGCAACGTAATATCGTCTTGCTCTAATTGCGACCATAATTCTGGAGTATCATCTATACTAACGTAGTGAATTTGAATATCCTGACGTGTAGTTATATGTAATCTTCCTGTAGAAAAACGATCTGAAACGTCAGAAATTCTCAATAACTGATTAGACGTTACTTTACCATATGGTAATTTAATACGAATCATTTGCACGCCTGGTTGACGCTGCCCATAAATACCACGAGCTAAACGTAGACTTCTAAAACTCTCGTCTGTTAAGCTTCCTTCATTAAATAATCGAATTTTCTTCTCTAATTCGATGATATCTTTCTCTACAACTGGATTTTCTATTTCTGATCTAAAACTTTGCATGATTGTTTCTCGTTTTATTGAAAGTGAATTCCGCACTCTCTATTTTGTAAGGCTTTTGTTGGGTCGAAATAAAATTGATTCTTAGGAAGATTTTGTTCTGCGATATAGGCATCTAAATCTTCGTCTGACCAATAATAAAAAGGACTAACTTTTAATACATCGTCCTTACTCCAACTTAAAATATCTTTAGATTTTCTGTACTCTGTTTGTCTAACACGAATATTAGTAAACCAAAGCTCTGGAGATTGCTCCGCTAGAGCCCTTCTAAAAGGCTCCAGCTTTACAACTTCTGTAAACTCGGCATGTTTTGGACTGGTTACTTCCGGGATTCCTATTGTTGCATCAATTACCGACTTACTCAACAAAGGCTCATATTTTTCAACGTTTAAATTGAATGTATTGATTAAATTATTAGCGTGACTGTAGGTTTCTGGCGTATTGTATAATGTATCGCACCAAACAACTTTAATATCTTGAGCTTGTTTTGAAATGGTACTTAAAAGCACTGCAGAATATACTCCAAAACTAGTCGTTACTATTTTCTTATCTGTTAAACTCAAAGCCCAAGAAATAATTTCTTGAGGCGTTTTATTTCTTAATTCTTTATTCCAATATGAAATATCTATTGTACTATCCAACATATGCCTTCTTTTTACCTCTACTTCTATTCCCCTATCGGGTTAGTAGGTTATTTGACAAATGTATATGATGTATTTAATATATGCAAACTTTAAATCAAAAAATATAGTTAAACTAAATCTGCTAACGACTTGTGATTGAAGATATCAAGTGTTTTATCGCGGACTTCTGCCATTAATGTATGTACACCACAAAGTGCTTCGTCTGGGCAATCATCACATTTTTCGTAAAAATTTAAACTCACACAAGGCACCATGGCAATGGGGCCTTCAAGGGTTCTCATAACTAAAGACATTTTTATATCTTCTGGAGCTTTTAATAAATAATACCCTCCATTCTTACCCTTTTTAGAGCCTAACACTCCTATTTTACGGAGTGTTAGTAATATACTTTCTAAAAATTTTTGTGAAATATTTTCGCTCTTAGAGATTACACTAATCTGCACAGGAGCATTATTTTCTTGTCGCGCTAAGAACAATAGCGCTTTTAAGCCGTATTTGGTTTTCTTTGAAAGCATGCCGCAAATATACGCTTTTTAAGAATTAATTTAAAGCCTGATTTAAATCGTTAATAATGTCGTCTGTATGTTCTAAACCTACAGAAATACGGACTAACCCATCTGTAATTCCTGTTTCCAATCTATCTTCTCTACTTAATTTACTGTGCGTTGTAGAGGCTGGATGTGTAACAATAGTTCGGGTATCTCCAAGGTTAGCTGATAACGATAGTACTTTTATTTTATTTAAAAACGCACGTCCGCCTTCTACACCACCTTTCACTTCAAAAGCAATAATATTACCTCCAAGTTTCATTTGTTTTTTGGCGATCTCGTACTGTGGATGTGATTTTAAAAATGGATATTTTACTAACGACACATTATCATGTCCTTCTAAAAACGTCGCTACTTTTACAGCATTTTCACAATGCTTATCTACACGAACAGCTAATGTTTCTAAACTTTTAGATAACACCCAAGCGTTAAACGGCGATAACGCTGGACCTGTATTTCTAGAGAACAAATAAATTTCACGAATTAAATCGGCACGACCTACAGCAACGCCTCCTAACACACGACCTTGACCATCCATAAGTTTTGTAGCCGAGTGAATAACGATATCTGCTCCAAACTTAATAGGGTTTTGTAAATAAGGTGTTGCGAAACAGTTATCGATAACCAATAAAATATTATGCTTCTTTGCAATTTCACCTAACAATTCCAAGTCTATAATATCTACAGCCGGATTTGTAGGACTCTCTGCATATAAAATTTTTGTATTGGACTGGATTAAGCTTTCTATTTTATCTACATCATTAATATTAAAGTAAGATGTTTCAATATTCCACTTCGGAAGAAATTTAGTAAATAACGCATGTGTAGATCCAAATACAGAACTTGCAGACACAATATGATCGCCACTACTTAAAAGCCCTGCAAAGGTTGAAAACACCGCAGACATTCCTGTAGCAAACGCATAACCACTCTCTGCACCTTCCATTTTACATACTTTATCTATAAACTCAGACGTGTTTGGATTTGTAAAACGACTATAAATATTACGTTCCTTTTCTTCTGTAAATGAGGCACGCATATCTTCTGCATCTTCAAAAACAAAACTTGAACTTAAATATAATGGTGTAGAATGCTCTAAAAACTGTGAACGTTCTGTTTGTGTGCGAATGGCTTCTGTTTCGAAGTGACTATCTTTCATCTTTTTAATACGTGTTTTTCTCTGTTAATCTTAAAATATCTCCAAATACACCACGGGCTGTAACTGCTGCTCCTGCTCCAGCACCTTGAATCACTACGGGTTGATCGCCGTAAGATTCGGTATAAATTTCGAAAATTGAATCGGACCCTTTTAAAGATCCTAAAGGTGAACTTTCTGGAACCGATACTAATTTCACCTCTAACTTAGCACCATTTTCATGAGCTAAATCGCCATGTAAATCGCCAATATAGCGCAATACATGCCCTTGTTCTTGCTTGTCTTTAATGCCTTGATATAAATCGTCCATACTTCCAAAAGACTGCAAAAAGCGTTCTGCATCTATACTTCTTAGATCTTCAGGAATTAAATTCTGAATATCAACATCTGTAATTTCATTATGTAAATCGAGTTCTCTTGCCAAAATTAACAATTTTCTAGCAACATCGTTCCCACATAAATCTTCTCTTGGATCAGGCTCCGTAAATCCTTTATCTACAGCTTCTTGTAGCACTTTAGAAAACGGCTCGTTTTTAAGCGAATAATTATTAAACAAATAACTTAAAGACCCTGAAAACACACCTCTAATTTTGGTGATATTTTCACCAGATAAATGTAAAAGCTTAATCGTGTCTATTAACGGTAAACCTGCACCTACATTAGTTTCATACAGATAGTTTTTCTGATTTTTAGCCAATACGCGTCGTAATTCACTGTAGAATTTAAAATCGATAGTATTCGCTATTTTGTTTGAAGACACCAAGTCGAAACCATGTTCTACTAACGGAATGTAATTAGATACAAAAGCCGCACTTGCTGTATTATCAATTGCAATTAAATTTTCTAAATGATGCTTTTTAGTGTAAGCCACTAAACTATCAAACGTATATTCCTTACCGTTTTCTTGTAAAGCCGCTTTCCAATTCTTATCGATCCCCTTTCTATTTAAAAGGACTTTTTTAGAATTCGCAATAGCAAAAATATTTAATTTAATGCCCTTACGTTTTTCAATATCGCTAGCCGAGGCAATAATCTGATCGATTAAAGTACCTCCAACTAAACCATGACCAAAAATGGCCAAGTTTATTTTTTTAGATATTCCAAAAATCTCTCCATGAATAACATTTAAGGCTTTATGAAGTTGTGATTTTCTAACCACCAAACTCACATTTTCACCCGTAATGGTATTATTAAAAAGCAACGGAACAATCTGATTTTTGATTAATGCATTAAATGGTTTGTGGAAGGTGCTTAAATCTTGCCCTACTATTGAAATGACTGCAACATCATCTATAATCCCAATTCTATTGACATCTTGCATATAGAAATCGGTTTCAAACTCGCGCTCTAAAGCAATCACAGCTTGCGATGCTTTATTGGCATCGACAACCAGACCTAAACCACGTTCAGACGAGCCTTGCGAGATAATACTCACACTAATATCGTTTGCACTTAAGGTTTTAAACACACGTGCATCGACACCCACTTTTCCTAACAAACCACGACCTTCCAGGTTAATTAACGCCACATTATCTAAAACGGATAATGAACGAATGCCTTTAGAAGCCGTTTTTGCGGTGATTAAAGTACCTTGATCTCCGCTATTAAACGTATTTAAAATACGAAGCGAAATATTTTTTTCTAGTAACGGAATTATGGTTTTAGCATGTAAAACGGTTGCTCCGAAATTGGCTAATTCATTCGCTTCTGCAAACGACAATTCTTCAATCTTTTTGGCATCTGGAACCAAATCTGGATTCGCCGTATAAATTCCGTTTACATGAGTGTAATTTTGTAATTCTTCGGCATCTAGGAAATTCGCTAATAATGCTGCTGAATAATTACTCCCGTTTCTACCTAAAGTTGTTGTTTTGTTATCTTTATTTGAAGCGATAAAACCGGTTACAATATTAACCGTATTTCCATTATATGTTTTAAAATGTTTTAATACATTTTCTTTTGAGACTTTGGTATTTGGTTGTGCGTTACCAAATGTATCATCGGTTTTTATGAGTAATCTAGAATCGGTTGCATGTGCTTTTATCCCACGATCTTGAAGTAAATGTGCGACTAATTTTACTGAAAGTAATTCGCCTTGCGCTAAAACCTCATCTTTAATTTTATTACTATAATCGCCTAAAAGTTTCACACCACTTAAGACTTTATCTATGACTGAAAATTCTTCTGAAAAATCGATATCCGGACAAGGTTCAATCTGGTAAGCCTTAAACGCTTCTAAGTCTTTTTTATAAGACTCGTCGTTTTTAGCTTTTTGGAGCATCAGTTCTAACTCGTCTGTAGACGGTCCTCTAGCCGAAAGCACAACTGATATTTTTTCGTCGTTTTTAACCTTATTTTCTATGATATTGAGTACCGTTTCTAAACCTACACCATTAGCTAGAGATTTCCCTCCAAACTTTAGCACTTTCATGCGTTTGTTCTTTAGTTCTGGTTTAAAAATCCCTTCAACTATAGTTTCTAGTTGCTCAAACTCAATTAAAAAAGCATCGTGACCATGATCTGAATGAATTTCGTTATACGTTACGTTCGGATGTGTAAGTGCTAACTTTTTCTGAGTTTCACGATTTTCTTCTGCCGTAAAAAACAAATCAGAATCTACGCCAACAATGGCGATATTAGACTTAATTACATCTAACACATTTACATCTTCTGGGCGGCCTTTAGTGACATCAATAGTACGTAACAATTGATTCATTAATTTATAGGCTGAAAGCTGGAAACGTTCTTGTAATTTATTGCCGTGATGCAATAGCCAACTTTCGACATTAAATATTTCTAAATCCTCATTTTTACTTCTATGAAAACGTTCTTTAAACGATTTTGGTGTTCTATAACACAACATCGCGTGCATACGCGCATCATGAACTGGGTTATTAGAATTCATTAAAAATTGTTCCTGAATTTGACAATTAGCTATTAACCAATCTGTCGATTTCCAGTCTGTGGCTACTACAATTAAATTTTCGGCAAGCGTAGGATGCATTACAGCCATTTCCCAAGCAATACCTCCACCTAAAGAGCCTCCAATCATGGCAAATACAGAATCTATTTTTAATAGTTCAAGCCCTTTTAAAAAGATATTTGCTATATCTCGAGACACAAAATCTTTATAATTTTCAATAATAAAACCATCATATCCATTTCCAGGAATATTAAAAGATATTACAGTAAATTTCTTAGTATCTATAATTTTATTATCACCAATAAGATCACTCCACCAACCATCTTCTCCAGCAACATTACTGTTACCAGTTAAAGCATGATTTACTAAAACAATTGGAGCTTGATGCAAAGGTTGCCCGAACACTTCGTAAGATAGTTGTATAGGTAACTCTACACCACTAATGGTTTTGTAAGCATCTAAATGGATAATTTGTAAATTTTTCATGTCGCAATATATAAAAGCTTCGAATTAAAAGGGCTTGATTTACTATAAACTGTTAGGCGTTTTTAACAGCTTCAAAGGCTTGTTTTAAATCAGATTTCAAATCTTCAAGATCTTCAATTCCAACAGACAAACGTACCAAATCGGTCGTTACACCAGATGCGGCTTGCGCGGCTTCATCTAACTGTTGGTGGGTTGTACTTGATGGATGAATGATTAAAGATTTAGTGTCTCCAATATTGGCTAAAAGTGAAAATATTTGAGTTTTATCGGCTATAATTTTTGCAGCATCAAAACCACCTTTATGTCCAAAAGTAACCATTCCGCTTTGTCCTTTAGGAAGGTATTTATCTGCTAAAGTTTTATACTTACTACTTTCTAAACCAGGATAATTTACCCAAGCAATTTCGTCTTGAGTCTCTAACCATTGTGCTAGAGCTAAAGCATTTTCACTGTGTTTTTTAATACGTAGTTCTAAAGTTTCTAAACCTTGAATGATTTGAAACGCATTAAACGGACTTAACGCACTACCATAATCTCTTAAACCTTCAATTCTAACTTTAGCAATAAACGCCGCTTCTTTTAAAACGTCACTATATATTAAACCGTGATATCCTGCGGATGGTTCTGTAAATTCAGGGAATTTTCCGTTTGCCCAATTAAATGTTCCAGCATCCACAATAACCCCACCTAAACTGGTTCCGTTTCCGTTAATGTATTTTGTTAGCGAGTGAATCACAAGATTAGCTCCGTATTGAATAGGATTTAATAAGGCTGGAGAAGCTACTGTATTATCGACAATTAAAGGAATATCGTTGGCTTTAGATACATTAGCAATCGCTTCAATATCTAAAACATCTAACTTCGGATTTCCTAAAGATTCAATAAACACAGCTCGTGTATTATCTTGAACTGCAGCCTGAAAATTTGCTGCATCTGAAGGGTCTACAAACGTGGTTGTAATGCCGTGTCTTGGTAAGGTAACGGCCAATAAATTATAGGTCCCCCCATACAAACTACTTGATGCTACAATATGGTCTCCTGCTTTTAAAAGTGTTAACAATGTAGTAGAAATAGCTGCTGTTCCAGAAGCCGTAACTACAGCGGCAATACCACCTTCTATAGCCGCTAAACGTTGTTCCAATACATCGTTAGTTGGATTATTTAAACGGGTATAAATGTAACCTGGTTCTGCTAAGGCGAATAAATTTGCAGCATGATCTGAATCGTTAAAAACGTAAGATGATGTTTGGTAAATTGGTACGGCACGTGTTCCTCCATTTTTTGTAACATCGTGTCCTGCATGCAACGCTTGAGTTGCGAATTTTTGTGTACTCATTTTTCTTTCTTTTTGAGTTAATAAATTAAAACTAAAAGTCAAATGCACCCTTTTATAAGGCGTACTTAATAGAAAAATGTTAAAAAGAAAATAATACAAATTACCCTGAAAGTAATTTCCTTTAGTTATCTATCTAAATCGCCGATAAATGAATCGGTTTTTAAGTAGAATGTAGCACCTTCTTTATAAGTTAAAGGGTTGCTAAGGTTTCAGCGGGTCTAATCCCTCCACCTTTCTTGATAACATTTCAATACGTTATTGAACTTTGTGAGCACAAATATTCAGTTAGAAAAGTCGATTTTCCAAATTATTTAAGACATTTTTATAAAAAAACATTTTACAAAGCTTGACTTCTCGCTATATATTTATCCTTAATAATCTGTCCTACAGGCTTATTCTCTATTTTACTTTCCAACCACGAAATAATATCTAAATACAAGAATGCACGCTTTTCGTAAGGATGATCTTCGTACGTTTTTAAAGTATCTCTTAACCTTATAAAAGCTTGCTTAATGTCTTGCGGATATACATCTTGTAAGCCTTTTATAAACTTTATCATTTCTTTTTGTACCTCGTGTAAATCATTCATTTTAATCAAAAACTTATAGGTACTACGCAATAAAGTATCGATATGGTAATCTAATCCTGCTTCATAATGTGCAACCAAATTTAACACTCTAGAGAAACACAATAAATCTTCGCGCATAGACAAACTTTTATTTGAAATAATTTTATCTAAATACGCGATACATTGTTTATTATCTCCAGCACCAAAATACATACTTGCGAATTTGTAATAGAAAATCATGGTATGGTGTTCGTCTATTCTATTTGTGAATTTTTTAAGGTCGTTTTCTATTTTTGGAATTAAACTCAAACCGTCCTCAAAAGAGCCATCTATAAAATGTAAATTCACTTTATTAAGGTTGTAATACAGAAATGCTAAAGACTCTACATTTTCATCTCTTAAGAACTTTTTATCATTCACAATGGTTTCTAATCGCAATAAAGCTTCTTCAAATTTATTTTTGCTTCTCACAAAAAATAGTGCTTCTAGCAAGTAGTTTTTTCCTTTTAAAAAGAACACTGGATTTAAATTAATCATGGTTGGGTTTTCATAAAACAAGTCCACCCATTTAGAAGCATAACGGTAACAATTCTTAAAATCTTGTGTTAAAAAACTGTACCATAAATAGGCATTGTACAACCATAATTTTTCCCTAAAGCCTAGTTTTTTAATGTTGTATTTAGGCAATCTGTTATTAAAATACTCTGCAACTTGTTGTCCTTCTTCTTCGTTTTTAACGTATCCCGTTTTAAGAAAAATGCCATATAACTGTAAGGATAAATTAGAAAGTTTACTCGCTATAACATTTAAAGCACTTAATTCTTTGGCCTGAATTGTAAGCTCGTCTGCACGACCGCCAATACTACGGGTAATATATTGCGATTCGATTAATTTTTCGAACTCTACAATTTCGTAAGCTAAATTTTTTTCTTCGCTTTGTATGGCCAATTCTTTAGATTTATCTAAAATCTTCAAGCTTTGTTTGTACAAACCTTTGTGGTATAAAATGGAAGCAAAATCTAACTGTTCTCTTACTTGCGACCTAATGTTTTGATGTGAAGGGTTTAATTTTAAACTAATTAAAATTTGTTTATACAAGTGCGCCTTAACATTTGCTAATTGCTGCTTCTTAACGTCTCCGTTTTTTAAAATAAATTCTTCGTCATAACTAGCTAATTTGTCTAAAATATTAAATAAATTTAAAAATTTAGAATCGTTATTAACCCCTAATCTCCCCACATACAGTTTAAACTGTCGTTTTTCAGACTTGGTTAATGACTTTACTAACAAAAACAAATTATCTTTTTGGTCTTTTATCATCAAATAAAAAGTGTTATAAAATTCTGATTTACAGATATTTAATCATGTTTAAATACTTTTAAACATCGTAAAAGTACAACAATGAGGTATTGCTTTCACAAAAGCAAAATATAAATTCGTAGAACAATAAGAAAATAAATTCATATAAATGTCACATTCTAACATTCAAATATTTGACACAACGTTACGCGATGGCGAACAAGTCCCAGGTTGCAAGTTAAACAAAGAGCAAAAACTAATTATTGCTGAAAGACTTGATCTACTAGGAGTTGACGTTATCGAAGCAGGATTTCCTGTGTCAAGTCCTGGAGATTTCGCTTCGGTTGAAGCCATTTCAAAAATCGTAAAGAATGCTACTGTTTGTGGTCTAACAAGATCTGTAGAAAATGATATTAAAGTTGCTGGTGAAGCTTTGCGTTTTGCAAAAAAATCAAGAATTCATACAGGGATTGGAACATCAGATTCTCATATAAAATTTAAATTTAATTCCAATCGCGATGCCATCATCGAACGTGCTGTAAGAGCGGTTCGTTATGCTAAAACATTTACTGAAGATGTAGAGTTTTATGCAGAAGATGCAGGACGTACAGATAACGATTATTTAGCAAGAGTTTGCGAAGCTGTTATTGCAGCCGGAGCAACGGTTTTAAACATTCCAGATACAACAGGATACTGTTTACCTAATGAATATGGTGCTAAAATAAAGTACTTGAAAGAGAATGTAAAAGGTATTGAAAAAGCCATTTTATCTTGTCACTGTCATAACGATTTAGGATTAGCAACTGCAAATTCTATTGAAGGTGTTATTAACGGTGCAAGACAAATTGAGTGTACTATTAATGGTATTGGAGAACGTGCTGGAAACACAGCTTTAGAAGAAGTTGTTATGATTTTAAAGCAGCACCCTACATTAAATTTAGATACAAATATAAATACATCTTTATTATATAGTACAAGCCAAATGGTTTCAGAACACATGGGTATTTACACGCAACCAAACAAAGCCATTGTTGGTGCAAATGCTTTTGCTCACAGTTCTGGAATACATCAAGATGGTGTAATTAAAAATCGTGAAACTTACGAAATTATAGACCCTAAAGATGTTGGAGTTACAGAATCTGCTATTGTGTTAACAGCAAGAAGCGGTAGAGCAGCTTTAGCATACAGGGCCAAAAACGTAGGCTACGAATTAACAAAATTACAATTAGATGTAGTGTATGCTAGCTTCTTAGACTTTGCAGATATTAAGAAAGAAGTTGATGATTCAGACATTCACAAAATTATTAAATCTAGTAGTATACATAAAGAAATTATTTCAGCTTAAAATAAGCGTAAAGTCTATGTCTTAATTACTTTTGAGATAGCAAAAATAACATGAAATGAAAAAAACATTATTTGATAAAGTTTGGGATGCACACGTTGTGGACGCCATAGAAAATGGACCACAGATTTTGTACATCGATAAGCATTTAATACACGAAGTAACAAGCCCGCAAGCTTTTAACGAGTTAAAAGACAGAGATATTCCTGTATTTAGACCCAACCAGATTGTGGCAACGGCAGATCATAATACGCCAACAACAAATCAACATTTACCAATACAAGATACGTTATCTAGACATCAGCTTGAGCAACTATCAAAGAACTGTACCGAAAACGGAATCACACTTTTTGAATTAGGTCATAAATACAATGGTATAGTGCACGTTATGTCACCCGAATTAGGTATCACACAACCTGGAATGACAATCGTGTGTGGAGACAGTCATACATCTACGCATGGTGCATTTGGAACCATTGCTTTTGGAATCGGAACCAGTCAGGTTGCTCAAGTTTTTGCTAGTCAATGTTTACTTTTAACTAAACCTAAAAGTTTACGCGTTTCTGTAAATGGTAAATTAAAAAATGGAGTGCTTCCTAAAGATGTTATTTTATATGTCATCTCAAAATTAGGAACCAATGCAGGTACAGGCTATTTCTGTGAATACGCCGGAGATGTGTTTGAAAACATGAGTATGGAAGGCCGTATGACGGTTTGTAATATGAGTATTGAAATGGGGGCCCGTGGCGGAATGATAGCGCCAGATCAAACCACTTTCGATTATGTTGAAGGTCGTGAATTCGCACCGAAAGGAGAAGATTTCAAACAAAAAGTAGCCTACTGGAAAACATTACCAACAGATAATGGTGCCAAGTTCGATAAAGAATATTTTTTCGATGCAGAAGATATAGAACCTATGGTTACCTACGGAACTAACCCTGGTATGGGAATAAAAGTAACAGAAAACATCCCTACCCTTGATGATGCTTCTTTTGAAAAATCATTGAAATATATGGATTTCAAAAAAGGTGAATCTCTTATAAACAAACCAATTAATTTTGTCTTTATTGGTAGCTGTACCAACTCTAGAATTGAAGATTTTAGAGTAGCTGCTCAATACATCAAAGGCAAACAAAAAGCACCTAACGTTACTGCTTGGTTAGTTCCTGGAAGTAAATTGGTGGAAACACAAATTATTGAAGAAGGCCTTAAAGACATCTTTACAGCTGCTGGTTTCGAACTGCGCCAACCAGGATGTTCTGCTTGTTTAGCCATGAATGATGATAAGATTCCGCAAAACGAATATTGCGTATCTACATCTAACAGAAACTTTGAAGGTAGACAAGGCCAAGGTGCTAGAACCATTTTAGCAAGTCCGTTAGTTGCAGCGGCAACAGCGGTAGAAGGAAAAATTATTGACATTACAAAACAATTAAACTAAATGGAAAAGTTTATAACATTACAGTCTAGAGCCATTCCATTAGACATAGAAAATATAGATACAGATCAAATCATTCCTGCTCGTTTCTTAAAAGCAACAGATAGAAAAGGTTTTGGAGATAATGTATTTAGAGATTGGAGATATAATAAAAACGGAGATATTAACGAAGAGTTCCCTTTAAACGATACTACTTATATGGGAAGTATTCTAGTCGCTGGAGATAATTTTGGTTGCGGTTCTAGTCGCGAGCATGCGGCATGGGCAATTGCCGATTACGGTTTTAAAGTTGTCGTTTCTAGTTTCTTTGCCGATATTTTTAAAGGAAATGCACTTAATAATGGAATTTTACCAATACAGGTGTCACCAGAATTCTTAAAAGTATTATTTAATAACATTACAAGTGACCCAGAAACAATAATTAGTGTAAATTTAGAGACTCAAATCATTTCTATTCAAGGCACTGATTTTTCTGAACAATTCGACATCGATCCGTACAAGAAAACGTGTCTAATAAATGGTTATGATGACATTGATTATTTATTAAGCAAAAAAGAAGAGATCTTAGCTTTTGAAACTAAGAACGAAAACATATAGCCCTATAACCATTATAAATTAGTGGCGCTAATTATAAGGGCTACTAAAACATAATTCTTATGAAACTAAATATAGCAGTATTAGCAGGAGACGGAATCGGACCAGAAGTCACTGCACAATCCATAAAAGTACTTAAAGCGATAGCTTTAGAATATAACCATTCATTTAATTTTAAATACGCTCCTGTTGGTGCTATTGCCATAGATGAAACAGGAAACCCTTTACCAGATGCTACGCTAGAGCTTTGTCAAAATAGTGATGCTTTACTATTTGGTGCTATCGGAGACCCTAAATATGATAATGATCCTTCTGCAAAAGTACGTCCTGAACAAGGATTACTTGCGCTAAGAAAAGCCCTAGGGTTATTTGCTAACATAAGACCAGTAAAAGCATACGATGCACTTTTAAGTAAATCGCCTTTAAAAAAGGATATTATTAAAGGGACAGATATTAGTATTTACCGCGAGCTTACTGGAGGTATTTACTTTGGAAAAAAAGAAACAAGTGCTGATGGTAATTCTGCTTCAGATTTATGTGAGTATTCTCGTGTAGAGATTGAACGTTTAGCACATTTGGCCTTTAAAGCTGCTCAAGCTAGACGAAAAAAACTGACTTTAATTGATAAAGCAAACGTCTTAGAAACATCGCGTTTATGGCGTAAAGTGGTTACCGAGATTTCTAAAAGTTATAAAGATGTAGAATTAGATTTCTTATTTATTGATAACGCTGCAATGCAAATGATTTTAAACCCAAAACAGTTTGACGTTATTTTAACAGAAAACATGTTTGGAGACATTATAAGCGACGAAGCTAGTGTTATTGGAGGATCTATAGGTTTATTAGCTTCGGCTTCTGTAGGAGACAAATATGCTATGTTTGAACCTATTCACGGATCATATCCACAAGCAACAAACAAAGGTATTGCAAATCCAATTGCTTCCATTTTATCTGCAGCTATGTTATTAGAACATTTTGATTTAAACGATGAAGCAGATTTAATTAGAACAGCTGTAGACAAATCTTTAGCGCTTCATATTACAACACCAGATTTAAACACGAAATACGATAATATTACGACCACTAAGGTTGGTGATTTTATTGCAGATTTTATTAGTAATCCTAAAGATTCGAATCATAACTTTTCGAACATTCACTTAGGCCAATCTACTATTATCTAAATTTCAATATAGTATAAAATAAAAAAGCGTCTTAGTAATTAAACTAAGACGCTTTTTTGTTGCGATATGCTTCTCTAAATTTTCGGAAACTTTTCACTTATTTTATCTAATCCTAAATTGTGAATACTTCCTAAATGGGTATGTTTTTTAGAATCGTCTGGTACATATGTACCTGCTTCTACTTCGCCACCAATCTTTTTATACGCATCTCTAAACGACATGCCTTCTACCACTAAAGTATTTATATTATCTACAGTAAATAAGAACTTATATTTATCGTCGTGTAAATCGATATCTTTCACTTTTACTTGCGCGATAGAAAAATTAAAAATATCTAGAATATCTTTCGTGTCTTCAAGAGCCTGAATCATATTCTCTTTTAATAGTTGATAGTCGCGATGGTATCCGCTAGGTAAATTATTCGTAATTAAAACCATCTCTGTTTGTAGCGCTTGGATTTTATTACATTTTCCTCGAATCAATTCAAATACATCCGGATTCTTCTTGTGTGGCATAATACTACTTCCTGTAGTTAACTCATCTGGAAAGGCTATAAAACCAAAATTCTGACTGTTATACAAGCAAATATCCATAGCAAAACGCGATAGTGTATTTGCCAAGCTTCCTAGTGAAGCAGCAATAGTACGTTCACTTTTACCTCGACTCATTTGTGCAGCAACCACGTTATATTTTAAGGTTGAAAACCCCATTTCTTTTGTGGTTAATTCACGATCTATCGGAAATGAACTTCCATAACCTGCAGCAGAACCTAAAGGATTTTGATCGGCTACCTTTTGAGCCGCTTGTAGCATATACACATCATCAATTAATAATTCTGCATAGGCAGAAAACCAAACCCCAAAAGACGACGGCATAGCGACTTGTAAATGCGTATAGCCAGGTAATAAAGAATCTTTATGCGTGTCTGCTAAACCAATTAGTGTATCGAAAAACGTTTTAGTTTTTTCCTGAATTGTTTTTAACTCTGCTTTAAAATACAATTGAAGCGCCACTAAAACTTGATCATTTCTAGAACGTGCAGTATGTATTTTCTTTCCAACATCGCCTAAAGTTTTCGTTAATTCGAATTCTATTTTTGAATGCACATCTTCAAAATCTTCTTCAATAACAAACGTACCCTCTTCTATCTGAGATTCTAATACATCTAAACCACCTAATAATTGTTTCAATTCTTCAGCAGTAATAATATTAATGCTCTCTAACATTTTAGCGTGTGCTTTAGAAGCAATCACATCATACTTCGCAATATGAATATCAATTTCTCTGTCGTTTCCCACAGTAAATTGCTCAATTTTTTTATCTATTGAAAGCCCTTTGTCCCAAAGTTTCATAAGTAAGATTTTTATAGTTTAAACTGAAAGTTATCAGCTTAAATAATTATAGTATTTTTTCTAATAATTGGATGTAAATTTTAATCCCTTCTTCTATTTCATTTAAATAAATAAACTCATCTGCAGAATGTGATCGTGTACTATCTCCTGGTCCTAATTTAAGAGACGAGCAGCTTAAAACAGATTGATCTGATAAGGTTGGCGACCCATAAGTGGTACGTCCAATTTCAATACCAGCTTTAACCAATTCGTGGTCTTTAGGAATAGACGATGAATTTAAACGTAAACTACGTGCCACAATTTCTGTACACGGCGCTTCCTTCACTAAAATATCGTTAATTTCTGCATTGGTATATTTATCGTTTACACGTACATCAATGACTAATTCGACTTCCGCTGGAATGGCATTATGTTGTTTTCCTGCAGAAATCTGAGAGACCGTCATTTTAACATCTCCTAAAGATTCTGATGGTCTGTCAAACTTATAATCTTTAAACCAATTTAGAACTTCAATGGTATTATAAATCGCATTATCATTGTTTGGATGTGCCGCATGGCTCGGTGTTCCTTTTACTTTAGCATCAAACACAACCAATCCTTTTTCTGCAATGGCCAAATTCATTAATGTAGGTTCGCCAACAATAGCGACATCAATTTTTGGAATTATAGACAACATACTGTTTAAACCATTTGGTCCACTGCTTTCTTCTTCTGCAGATGCAACTAAAACCAAGTTGTATTTTAAGTTTGGTTTATTATAAAAATAAGTAAACGTTGCTATTAAAGACACCAAACAACCTCCAGCATCATTACTTCCTAAACCATATAATTTACCATCTTCTACGATTGCTTTTAACGGATCTTTTGTATATCCATTATTGGGTTTTACAGTATCGTGATGTGAGTTTAGGAGTAGTGTTGGTTTGCCTTCTGTAAAATCGGCATTTGTAGCCCAAACGTTATTTTTGGTTCTAGTATATGGAATATTTTTCTGTATAAACCAAGCTTCTATAAGCTGTGCTGTTTTATCTTCTTCTGAAGAAAATGATTGGGTTTCAATCAAATTCTTAAGTAATAATATGGCCTCTTCAGTTAATTGTTGTGTTGTCATTAGGCTTGAATGGTTGTATGTTTTGAATTCTGATTAAATAGCATGTCTGGTTTCCCTAAACACACTTTATAAACATGATTAGAAATGGCATGAAAACAGTTATCTAACTTGGGAAGCATGCCGTCTGTAATGACGCCGTCTGCTTTTAAAGTCTCATAATTTTTGGTATTGATATCTTCGATTACAGAATTCGGATCGTCCACATCTAATAATACCCCGTCTTTTTCGAAACAGTAATACAACTCGACTTGATACAAATCTGCAAAGCCTATAGCCAGTTCAGAAGTTACCGTATCTGCATTTGTATTTAATAACTGTCCATTTTCATCATGAGTTATCGCGCAAAACACGGGCGTAATACCGTTTTCTAATAGTACTTTAGGCACTTTAGTATTTACTTGTTTTACATCGCCAACAAATCCGTAATCTATCGTTTTTACAGGACGTTTTTCTGAAACAATTACGTTTCCATCTGCACCGGTAAATCCAACACTATTACAATGATTAGCTTGTAATTGCGCAATTATATTTTTATTGATTTTTCCGCCATAAACCATAGTAATAATATCAAGAGTATCGGCATCTGTAATGCGTCTTCCATCTACCATTTGTACTTCAATATTCATGGATTTAGCCATTTTAGTAGCTAATTTCCCGCCGCCGTGCACTAATAATTTAGGACCTTGAATGGTTGCGAATTGTTCTAGAAAATGGGATAACGCACTATCATCATCAATAATATTTCCCCCAATTTTTATAACTTTTAATGTTTCCATATTACAAGTTTTCTAGTATTCCTTTCATAACTATCTGTGCGGCATACGTTCTGTTATTCGCTTCTTGCATCACGATAGATTGATCGCTATCTAATACGGCATCTTCTACAATAACATTTCGTCTTACAGGTAAACAGTGCATAAATTTAGCGTGACCAAGTTTTTCTTTGGTAATCATCCACGTTCTATCACGACTTATAACATTTCCATAATCGGTATAACTACTCCAGTTTTTGGCATATACAAAATCGGCATCTTTTAAGGCCTCGTCCTGATTATAATTAATAGGAGTATCTTTTGTGATTTCCGGATTAAGCTCATACCCTTCTGGGTGTGTAATGGTTAAATCGACATCCATTTTCTGCATCATCTCAACAAAAGAATTAGGCACAGCCTGAGGCAAAGCTCTAGGATGTGGCGCCCAAGACATTACCACCTTTGGTCGTGATTTCTCAGATAATTCTGAAATTGTAATAGCATCTGCCAAGGCTTGTAAAGGGTGTGCCGTGGCACTTTCCATATTTACAATAGGCACCGTTGCGTACTTTTCAAAACTTTTAATTACCATTTCTGTAGCATCTTTTTCCCTGTCTTTTAAACTCGGAAAAGCACGTACAGCAATAATATCTGCATATTGAGAAATTACTTTAGCAGCTTCTTTTACATGCTCTGAAGTACTAGCATCCATAACGGTACCATCTTCAAACTCTAAATTCCACGCATCGTTAACGTTTAAACTCATAACGTCCATTCCTAAATTTTTCGCAGCCTTTTCTGTGCTTAACCGGGTCCGTAAACTCGAATTAAAGAACAACATCACTAAGGTTTTATTTTTACCTAAATGTTGATGTTCGTAAGGATTCATTTTTAAAAGAATCGCTTCTTTAATGGTTTCTGAAAGATTTGAAATATCTGAAATTTGCGTGTATTTTTTCATGCTATGTTAATTCTGATTTTAAGGCTTCAAAAAAGATATCTAAATGTGCTTTTTGAATCGTTAATGGCGGAAGTATTCTTAATAAATTTGGATTTTTGGCACTTCCTGTAAATATGTGATGGTCGAAAATAAGTTTTTTTCTAAGGTCTGAAATCGGAAAATCGAATTCTAAACCTAGCATTAAACCTCGACCTTTAATGGTTTTAATTTGTGGAAATTGTTCTGCTTTTTCAATAAAATAAGCTGAAATTTCTTTAGTGTGTGCTAATAAATTTTCTGTTTTAAGGACATCTAAAACAGCTAAAGATGCTGCACAAGCTAAATGGTTTCCGCCAAACGTGGTTCCTAATAATCCAAACGATCCTTTAATATCTGGATGAATTAAAATTCCACCAATTGGAAAACCATTCCCCATTCCTTTTGCTAAAGAAATAACATCTGGTGTAATATTATGTTTTTGGAATGCAAAGAAATCTCCTGTTCTTCCAAAACCAGACTGCACCTCGTCTGCAATGAAACAGGTATTGTTTGCTTTACATAATTTTTCAAGACCTTGGTAAAATTCGGTTGTACTTTCATCTAAACCGCCAACACCTTGTATAAACTCGATAATTACAGCACAAACATCGTTATTTTTTAACGCTTGTTCTACCCCTTCTAAATCGCCAAGTTCAAAAAATTCTACCTCTTGTTGTGCGTTTAAAGGCGCCACTATTTTAGGGTTATCGGTAGCTGCTACAGCCGCAGAAGTACGTCCGTGAAAACTATTTTTAAAGGCTATAATTTTAGATTTTCCGTTATGGAAAGACGCTAATTTTAATGCGTTTTCGTTCGCTTCTGCCCCAGAATTACATAAAAATAATTGGTAGTCTTTACAACCAGAAAATTCTGCTAAATCTGTCGCCAATTGTTCTTGTAACGGATTCTGAATGGCGTTACTATAAAAAGCAATTTGATGTAATTGACTGGTAATACGATCTACATAAGTAGGATGCGCATGTCCAATTGAAATTACAGCATGTCCACCATAAAGATCTAAATACTTTACATCTTTGTTATCGTAAACAAAAACATCTTTCGCTTTTACGGGAGTAATATCGTAAAGCGGATATACAGGAAACAAACTCATATTTGCTCTTTTTTAATGTTGCTAATTTTATTGTAAGACGCGACCATACCTTGTATTAAAGACGAACTCAAACCTTTGTGTTCCATTTCGTTTAATCCTTCTATAGTACATCCTTTTGGAGTGGTTACTTTATCTATTTCTTCTTCGGGATGATTGCCTGTCTGTATTAGTAAACTTGCTGCACCTTCGCAGGTATGCATAGATAATTCTTGTGCTTCTTCGGCATCAAAACCTAATTGAATAGCAGCTTGAGTTGTGGCACGAATTAATCGCATCCAGAACGCAACACCACTTGCACAAACTACAGTTGCGGCTTGCATCTGACTTTCAGGAATAATTAAAGTATGCCCCAAACGATTAAATATGGCTTCTGCTATTTTTACTCGTTTAGTACCTTGTGTATTACTACAAATACAAGTCATTGATTTACCCACAGCTATAGCCGTATTAGGCATTGCACGAATAATGAATTGATTATCACCTACAAGACTTTCTATTCTAGGAATTAAAAATCCGGTAATGGTAGATATTAAAACGTGTTTCTCTGTTAAATGCGATGCAATTTCTTCCAATACCTTTTCAAAATGAGCAGGTTGTACTGCAAAAATTAAAATATCAGATTTCTGAACCGCTTCAATATTATCACTTGTTATAGTTACATTTTTATAACCATTAAACTCTTCTAATGATTCTAAATTTCTTTTGGTTAAATATAGAGTAGTAAACGCATTATCGATAATTAAACCTTTTGCGATAGAATATCCTAAATTTCCTGTTCCAATGATAGCAATTTTCATAAGTCGAATGGATTAAAAGTAAGTAGCTTTTAGTTGTACACCTTCAGTTTCTTCAAATCCAAACATTAAATTCATGTTTTGAACCGCTTGACCTGAAGCGCCTTTTAATAAATTATCGATAACACTAGTGACTAATAATTTATCGTTGTGTTTATGTAAATGAAGTATGCATTTATTAGTATTTACCACTTGTTTTAAATGAATATCTTCATCTGAAACCACCGTAAATTTAGCATCCTTGTAAAAGGATTTATATAGTGCTTTGGCGTCTTCTAAAGTGCCTTCATATTTAGTATAAGCCGTGGCAAATATACCTCGTGAAAAATCGCCGCGATTCGGCATAAAAATAATTTCTGAATTAAAATCGTTTTGTAATTGCTTTACCGATTGATTAATTTCTCCTAAATGCTGATGCGTAAATGGCTTGTAATATGAAAAATTATTATCTCTCCATGTAAAATGTGTGGTAGCAGATAATGAGGTTCCTGCTCCTGTAGCTCCAGTTACCGCGTTGATATGAATATCGTTATTAAATTTTCCGTCTGAAGCTAATGGTAATAATGCTAATTGAATGGCCGTAGCAAAACATCCAGGATTTGCTAAATAATTAGCTTTTACAATAGCGTCTTTATTAAGTTCTGGAAGTCCGTAAATGAATTCCATACCATTAAAATTAGCATCGGCTTCTAATCTAAAATCATTACTTAAGTCGATGATTTTAGTGGTATCAGAAAAACTATTTTTCTCTAAAAATGCTGTAGAATTTCCATGTCCTAAACATAAAAACAAAACATCTACATCTGAATTAATAGTATCTGTAAATTGTAAATCTGTAGATCCAATTAAATCTTGGTGCACTTTACTCACCGGATTTCCGGCATTAGAAGTACTAAAGATAAAATCGATTTGTACTTGTGGATGATACATTAGTATTCTAATCAGTTCTCCTGCAGTATATCCTGCTCCTCCTACAATTCCTGCTTGTATCATGACTTGTTATTTACGAGTTGGTAAATCTTGTTTTGATTCCCAAGTATTTTTATGAATCCTTTGGCGTCATCTGCAGTCCATCCTTTATTCTCTTCACCATAGCTAGCAAACGTAGAACTCATTAAATCGTGTTTAGACACAATGCCATCTAGAGAGAAGTGATATGGTTTTAAACTCACCACAACATCTCCTGTTACGTTTTCTTGACTACTTGATAAAAAGGCTTCCATGTCGCGCATTACAGGATCTAAAAACTGACCTTCGTGTAAATGCATACCATAAAAACTAGATAAGTAATCTTTGTGTTGCATTTGCCATTTTGTAAGCGTATGTTTTTCTAATAAATGGTGTGCTTTTACGATGATTAAAGCCGCTGCAGCTTCAAAACCAACACGCCCTTTAATTCCAACAATAGTATCTCCAACATGAATATCTCTTCCAATGGCATATTTTGAAGCTATTTCATTTAAGGCTTCAATATTTTTTTCTGGGGCAGCTTCTGTTCCATTAAGAGCAACAAATTCACCTTTATTAAATGTTAAGGTTACTTTTTGCTCGTCTGTTTTTTCTAACTGAGATGGATACGCTTCACTAGGTAATGGTTTTTCTGAAGTTAATGTCTCTTCACCGCCAACACTTGTTCCCCATAATCCTTTATTCACAGAATATCTTGATTTTTCCCAAGACATATCGATACCATTTTCTTTTAAGTAATCGATTTCTGTTTGTCTTGCTAATTTTTGATCTCTAATAGGGGTAATAATTTCAATTTCTGGAGCAAGGGTTTGAAAAATCATATCGAAACGCACTTGATCGTTTCCTGCTCCTGTACTTCCGTGTGCAATATATTTTGCGCCTATACTTTTTGCATATTCTACAATTTCAATAGCCTGAATAATACGCTCTGCACTTACAGAAAGCGGATATGTGTTATTTTTTAATACGTTACCAAAAATTAAATATTTCACCACTTTATTATAAAATGTGGCTACAGCATCTATATTTACATATGTAGACACGCCCATTTTATAGGCATTAGATTCTATATTTTTAATTTCTTCTTTTGTAAATCCTCCAGTGTTTACACTTACTGCATGAACGTCGTATTCTTTTGATAAACTTACTGCACAATAAGACGTGTCCAACCCACCGCTATATGCTATGACTAATTTTTTCATTTTAAATTATTTTTTTAGAAACAAATGTTCCTTGATGCTTTTTAATCGATTAAATACTTTTGATTTTACAGGTTTTTGATCTTTTGGAGGTTGCTTATCTGGATCGTATAACATCCCAGTACATAAACACATTTTTTGTTCTGTACGTTGTAAAACGTCATAATTCTTACAGGTTTGGCAGCCTTTCCAAAACGTTTGATCGTCTGTTAACTCTGAAAATGTTACAGGTTTATATCCTAAATCTGAATTCATTTTCATTACAGGTAGCCCAGTTGTAATACTAAAAACCTTAGCTTTAGGATACTTTGTAATCGAATGATTGAAAATTTTATGTTTGATTTGCTTTGCTAACCCTCTATTTCTAAAATCTGGATGTACAATTAAGCCTGAGTTAGCAACAAATTTACCGTGCCCCCAAGCTTCTATATAGCAGAAGCCAGCAAATTTACCGTCTTCTAAAGCGATAACTGCGTTTCCATTTACTATTCTTGCAATGACATACTCGGGTGTTCTTTTAGCGATCCCGGTACCTCTTACTCTAGCAGAATCTGCTATAGTATCACAAATAATTTCTGCATAAACTGTATGCGACTTGTCTGCAATAACAATTTCCATTGTTTTGATTTTAAAAATTAAAAAGTTAAAAAGTATTGATTTCTAGAAGTAGAACTGGACACACCTAAAAGTTCCTAAAATATAAAACACCCTAACGGGCGGCGCAATAAAATAGGGCGTAACATAGTATGGTTATTGTTTAAAATAACTATATGTTGTGTGTAAAATGTATAAAGTGATGTAATCAAAATAAAAAAATAAATACGTGAAATTTAGGTGAACAACTCTAGAAGATTAGTGTGCACTGCGGCGTCGGCGCAATGCAATTGCGGGACTAGATGGACGTATATTATTTTTAATTAGAATCATAAATCAAATGTACAAATTAATTCAATATATCAATTAACTTTTTATTAAATTTTTATAAAATATAATCTGTGCTTATAAAATTAGATGCCTTGGTATCAAGCAATTCATTTAATATCGCATTGTTATAATCATTATCCTTTGAGGCTACAAAAGTTCTAATCGAAAAGGATCTTAACGCATCATGAACACTTAACGTACCCACAGCAGAATCTTTTCTACCTGTAAAAGGGTATACATCTGGTCCACGCTGACAAGAACTATTTAAATTAACTCGACATACTAAATTGACTAAAGTGTCTATTAAAGGTGCTAAAGTTTTTACATTTTGCCCAAACACACTCACTTGTTGCCCGTAATTAGACTCGGCCATATCATGCAATGGCTCTTGAATATCTTTAAATGGTAACACTGGTATTACTGGACCAAACTGCTCTTCTTTAAACACTCGCATGTCTTTATTTACTGGATATAATACGGCGGG
>NZ_LMAK01000018.1 GCF_001439665.1 Formosa algae | reverse complement strand
GCAAACTTACAACCTTTTTTATTACTAACAAGCTTTTTTTTATCTTTTTTTGAAACTAATCTAAACCCAATAAATATAACGCTGTTAATGAACTTCTTGCCTTACTAAACTACCGTAGTTGCGTCGCTAAGCGGGTGCAAATATACCACCTTTTATTCTTAGCAAACTAATATTTTCTAAGCTTTTTTTGAAATAATTTGTAAATACATTGTTACTAACTTGTTACGTATGTATTTTCTTTTGAGAGTATTGTGATGATTGGGAGTTGGAATGTCTTTTAACCAATATTAGGCCGTAAAACATTTATAAAGTCAACCTCCTATTCTATATAGTAGCGCGCACTATGATAACAACCATATATTAATAACATGATTAATAATACACCTCTAAAACATCTGCATTACTTGATTTAAGTGTAACCGCATCTATTGCTGCTGGAAGAAACACAGTTTCTCCTTTTACAATCTTATAAGATACATCATTCCAAAGTAAATCTAATTCCCCTTCAACACATATATATATGACAAATGAATCTAATGCCGAATAATCTTTTGTCATTTCACCTTTTACATTAACAATGTTTGTTTTAAAGTATGGTGAATTTACAAGTGTATTGGTATCATTATCAGGTTTTGTATATTTTGTTTTATAACTATCGCTTACACTATAGTCTATAACATCTACAGCTTGTTCGGTATGTAGTTCTCTAGTTTTACCAGTTGCAGCATCTACACGCTCATAATCGTATATACGATATGTTATATCTGATGTTTGCTGAATTTCTGCTAACATAACACCTGCTCCAATAGCATGAATACGACCTGTTGGTATATAATAAGTATCACCTTTAGATACAATATCGTTATTAAGGACATTTAAAATGTTACCAGATTTTAATGCTTGTATATAAGATGCTTTATCTACTTGCTGATTGAACCCAACAATGAGTTCTGCATCTTTTTCTGCTTCCATAACATACCACATTTCGTTCTTTCCAAACGAATTATGACGTTCTTTAGCAATCTCATTGCTAGGATGCACTTGAATAGACAAGGGTGTCTTTGCATCTATAAATTTAATTAGTAGCGGAAAATCTGTTCCAAAAGCATTATAGACTGTTTTACCGACAACATCTTCTTTGTACTCTTCAATTAAAGACTTTAGCGTTTTACCTTCTAAAATACCTTCACCAACTACTGTTTGGTCTCCTTTAACGTCTGAAATCTCCCAAGATTCTCCAATATGATCTTCTTGATAGTTTTTATGCAATACCGTTTTCAATTTTTCTCCACCCCAAATTCTATATTTATATAAAGGAGTGAATTTTAATGGATATAATGACATGTTTATACGTATTAAAACAGAAAGCGGTTTCAAAACCTAAATTTTGAAACCGCTTTCAATTAGTTTTGTTCTTATTTATTATATGTAACTTCTAATGGTGCATTTATTTTTTGTGAAAATTCACTTAAATAAGCTTCCCATGAGGCTTTTGTTGGATATTGTTGCGACTCTTTCCAAGCAAAACCAGCGTAATATACGACTTTATTATCATTCACTTTAAGTTGTGCATACAGATTACTACGATCTGTCAGATCTGTAACATAGTAATCTGAGGCTGTCATAACCCCTTTTGGTGCAACTACTGCTGTTCCTAACTCAGAATCAAAGTATTCAGATTCCCAATACGAAATCCAACCTTCATCTACTTTTTCGGTAATCGTTCCCAAATTATCATGTAGTGTTAAGCCTATTGATAATACGTCTGTACCTTCAACATGAATTTCGAATCTTGAAAAATTGCTTCCATAGTCTAAAGAAATGTGTTTCTCTTCACTAATCATTTTACCATTCGCATCCCAATCTGCATAATGTAATACAAAACTTGTTCTTATTGGACCAGTGGTAATGGTTTTATAATCTGTGAAGTTTTTAGAAATGTAATAGGATGTATCTACTTTTACTGCAGACCCTCCTACTCCACGGCTAGAACCCACATGAAAATTATCTAAACCTTCACCATGATCGATATGATAATATCCTGGATCTTTATCATTTTTAGCATACCAATTATTGATTATTGGATAGTCTACTTTCTTTAACCATGCATCTATGCCGCTAGATAACGTTCCGCCAGGAATAGAATCTTCTATCATTTTCTGAGCGACAGGTCCATATGTTCTAAAACCTACCCTATTATTCTCCCATGTATAATCGTCTGTACGTTCTGGCACAAAACGAGAATAACAGTAAGCCGTAGTGTCTTGAACAAGATTAGCATCTGCTACAAATAATTCGAATTGTTTCTCTGATTGAGCCGACAATTCTGGTTGAAACAATAATACATCTGAAGTACCATCTAAATCCTGATCTACAAATTGAGAGACCATAACCGTTTTACTTTCTACATCGCGAATGGCTAAACGTTCAAAATCTTGAGTCGGATCTAATTGTAAATCTGATTTTAAAATTTCTACAGTCTCAAAACTTCGTGAGACGTCTAAAGTATTTTTTACTGTGATGATGTTTGATGTAGAATCTTGTTTTCCACAGCTTGATAAAAGTGCGGCTGCTATAGCACAAGAGAATAATATGTTGGTTTTCATGTTAATTTTCGTTTGAAGGTTTTCCTATAGTTGCTAATATACCACCATCTACATAAACCACATGGCCGTTTACAAAATCACTTGCCTTAGATGCTAAGAATATTGCTGTTCCTTGTAAATCTTCTGGATTTCCCCATCGGGCTGCTGGTGTTCTATTTATAATAAACTCGTTAAACGGATGTCCGTCTACACGGATGGGTGCTGTTTGGGAAGTCGCAAAATATCCTGGTCCAATACCATTGGTTTGGATATTAAATTTAGCCCATTCTGTTGCCATGTTTTTGGTTAGCATTTTTAATCCGCCTTTGGCTGCAGCATATGCACTTACCGAATCGCGTCCTAATTCACTCATCATTGAGCAAATATTTATAATCTTTCCGCCACCGCGAGCTATCATGCCCTTAGCAACATGTTTTGATACTATAAATGGTGATATTAAATCTACATTTATAACCGCTGCAAAGTCGGCTACCTCCATATCTATCATGGGAATACGTTTTATGATCCCTGCATTGTTTACTAAAATATCTACAGGACCAACTTCTGATTCTATCATTTTTAATCCTGAAACAACTTCTGATTCTTCAGTAACATTAAACACATAACCATGTGCGGTGATACCGTCTTGCTTATATTCCGCAATAGCGTTATCGATTGCATTCTGTGATAAATCGTTTACAACTATTGTTGCGCCGGCATTGGCTAAGCCTTTGGCCATTGCCATTCCTAATCCATGAACTCCGCCTGTTATTAAGGCTACTTTTCCGGTTAAATCAAATAAATTAATTGACATTTTGCTTATTTTATAAAATTATCTTAATTCCGTGATTTTGGCTACATCCATATCGTTGTAGTCTAGATTCTCTCCTGCCATACCCCAAATAAATGTATAGTTAGAGGTTCCTGAGCCTGAGTGAATAGACCATGGTGGAGAAATTACGGCTTGATCGTTTTGCATCCAGATATGACGGGTTTCTGTAGGTTCTCCCATAAAGTGACACACGGCTTGTTCTGCTGGAATGTCTAAATAAAAATACACTTCCATTCTACGATCGTGAACGTGAGCTGGCATAGTATTCCAAACGCTTCCTGTTTTAAGCTCTGTCATTCCCATTTGTAACTGGCATGTTGTTACAATACCTCCAATAATCATTTGGTTTACGGTACGGTGATTTGCGGTTTCTAAAGACCCTAGCTCTATTTTGTTCGCTTCAGCTTTACTTACTTTTTTTGTTGGATAATTGGTGTGCGCTGGTGCTGAGTTTAAATAGTATTTTGCTGGATGACTAGCATCTTCACTAGCAAACACAACATCTTTGGAGCCCATACCTATATATAAGGCATCTTTTAAGCCCATCTCGAAAACTTCTCCGTCTACAGTTACAGTTCCGTTTCCGCCTACATTGATAATACCTAATTCTCTACGCTCTAAAAAATATTCCGCTTTTAAAGGATCTATGGTTTCTAATGTTAAAGCTTCTGAGGTGGGTACTGCAGAACCTGCAATGTAACGATCGTAATGCGTATAGGTTAAATTAATTGTTCCGTCCTGCATTAAGTTATCTATTAAAAATTCGGCTCTTAAAGCTTCAGTATCGTAAGTCTTTACGGTACTCGGGCTTGAGGCGTAACGCGTTTCATAATTCGTATTCATAATTTTTTATATTTTTTAAAAAGAGGCTCTAAAATGATACAAGCCTCTTTTACCAACTAACAAACAAACAAAATTTATTTTTATACTGCTTAACAATTGTACTTACTTATGTTCATTCTAATTTTAATCTTTAAAGACATGTTTAGCATAATTAACATCCATTTTGATGTAATTCTTTTTAAACACTTTTAAACGTTGTAAAAATTCTTCATAATCTTTTTTATCACTCTCTTTAGACCAAGCGACTTCAGATATAGCCGTCATTCTAGGTAATAACATATATTCCGCATAATTAGGTGTACTAATATATTCTGTCCATAAATTACCTTGAATTCCTAAAATATTTTTACTTTCAGACTCTGTTAATTCACTTGGAAGAGGATTAAACAAGTAAATATCCTCAACCGTATTTGGACCTCGTCCGCCTACAGTTAATGGTTCATTTATAGTATCCGCCACTTGATAATAATCTAGGTAATAAGGTTCTCTAGGTGTCATAATTACCTCTTGTCCTTGTTTAGCAGCCTGAATTCCTCCTGTAACACCTCGCCAAGACATAACCGTCGCATTTGGCGTTACTTTACCTTCCAAAATTTCATCCCAACCAATAATTTTTTTCCCTTTGCCATTTAAAAAATCACTCATATGATTTATAAAAGAACTTTGTAACTCTTCTTCATCTTTTAAATTATTTTCTTTTATAAACTCCTGGCAATGAGGACAACGTTTCCAATTATCTTTAAGACATTCATCTCCTCCTATATGGATATACTTGGAAGGAAATAATGCTGCAACTTCTGCTAATACGTTTTCATAAAAGGTATAAGTACTTTCTTTTCCCGCACAAAGCACATCTGCCTTAATCCCCCAAGATTCTTGAACTACTTTTTTAACACCTGAATCTAATAATTCTTTCGTTTTCTCCGAAATGATATTATCATTCATCTTTGTTACTTCTTCTGGAAAACAACTTAAATAAGGATATGAAGCAATTGCAGCCCCATTATGTCCTGGCATATCTATTTCGGGAATAATGGTAACGTGCTTAAGACTAGCATAAGCAACAATTTCCTTAATTTGATCTTGAGAATAAAATCCGCCATGTTTTTTATTATCACTTTTGTCGCCTGGCGTCCTTCCTATTTCAGTTCCATTTCTCCACGCTCCCACTTCGGTTAGTTTAGGATATTTTTTTATTTCAATTCGCCATCCTTGATCTTCTGTAAGATGCCAATGAAATACATTCATTTTATGTAAGGCTATCAAGTCTATAAATTGTTTAACAAATTCAATATCGTAAAAATACCTTCCAGTGTCAAGCATCATACCGCGATGAGCAAACCTTGGTTCATCTAAAATTCTTGTGGCAGGTATTAAATATTCTTGCGTTTCTGGCTCAGTCTGAGTCGTTATTAATAACTGTTTTAAAGTTTCTATAGCATAGAATGCACCTTTTGTTGTTTTCGCTTTAATATCTATTTTATTATACAACACCTCTAACGTATATCCTTCTTCTGCTTTAATATTATCAGATAATTCTAAACTGATAATATTTTTGGAATCATCTTTTTTAGTTGACCTCGTTACAGAAAAATTTGTAATTGCTTTTAATGTGCTTTCTAAATAGTCTGTTTCAGTATTTAGTAATGAATCACTATAAATGGATGTGTTTTCATCTATTTTAAAGCTTCCTTTAAGAACTTCTAAATGAGATGGTTTTGGAATTATATTATAATCGGCTAAACTATGGTCAATGCTTTTATATGTATCATAATTATTAGAACAACTCAATACAACTAGGGAGAGTATTATTAAAACAGTATTTTTCATTTTTATTAATCTTTAAATTAAAATATAGACTCTAGAATTGTTGACCTCAATTATTATATATAGTTTCACCTTATTCACTAAAGATCTATAAGTAATATTTGAGCTTTTATTTTACAAAAAATGATAAAAATACTTCGATAACGTAGAATTGTTACATATACCGAAGTGTTCTCATTTCATCATTTCGTCCAATAACTTATTTTATATAATAAATTACAATTTTGTCTAGAGATAAGGTTAACTAGTAACCTGGATTCTGAGTTAAATTAGGGTTCAGCAATAAATCCTGTTCTGGTATTGGAAATAAATATTGACGTTCCGGAAATATAATTTCGTTTAGAGTACGACAATATCCTGCATTTAAAAGACCTGTAAAAGTAGGTAATCCATCCTCATCTATTTCTGGTGTCTGTCCCCAAAACCATAAATTCTGATTCACTAGGTTATCTACTAATGGGCCTGTTGGAGCAACATCTATGTTGGTATCTACAGTCACAGTAAGAAGACCGTAAGTATATCCTGTCAAAGCTTTCTCTGCCAATCTCCAGCGAATTAAATCCATATAACGACGTCCTTCAAAAGCTAATTCTGATCTACGCTCATTACGAACTATGTAACGTAATTCGTCCTGATTAGTAGTTGTTATTGCAGGGTTTTCGAAAGTAGAATTTGCATATGCTCTATCTCTAACCTCATTAAGTGCAGTTAATACACTTTCATCAATTTGATTAAGTTCTATTTTTGATTCAGCATACATTAGAAGAACATCTGCATATCTCATAATAATTAAATCTGGGTCTGTTCTTAAATCCTTCCAATCTTTTGTGATTCCTTTTTTAAATAGAAGTCCATTATATGCAGCATAAGCACCTATAGAACGCGTGTCTTGGTTTCTTATGTCAATATTATTTTCATAATCTCTAACCACTTTTGCAAAAGGATGCGGATTATAATCAATATCCATAAAATTAGATCCAGAACTTGGTGAAAGGCCATCGCCATCCATTAATGATCCAAAAGGAGCAATTGTTTCTAATAAACGAGGATCTCTATTTTTAAACGGATTTTGAGGGTCAAATAATGGTGATTCATCTATAGGCAATCCGTCAACACATTCGTACGACGCTAAAAGCTCCCATGTAGGGTTTCTTCCTGCATAACCTCCATGATTTCTTGGTAAAAAATCTTGAACATTATCGGCTCTTATAACATTTAATTCTTCACTTCGCGGAATATGAAAAATAGTTTCTACTGAATTCTTTGTTGTAGATTCAAAAAGCTCTCCGTAATCTGGATATAATTCGTATGCATTTAAATCCATGCAATTCTTTGCGGCTTCAGCTGCAATTTCATAATCTCCCATATACAAAGCGATACGTGCTTTCATTGCAAATGCAGCACCTTTAGTAGCATAATTTAAACCGTTATAAGACACCGGTAAATTTTCTGCAGCACTATCATAATACTCATAAATTTTTTCTTTGACAATATCCTTAGAAGTGCGTTCTATTTCAAAAGACTCTTCTACCGAAATCTGTTGCTCATAAAATGGAACATCTCCAAAATGAGAAATTAGATAAGAGTAAAAAGATGCACGTAAAAAGTTAGCCTCTCCCATATACTGTTGTGCCTCTTCATCTGTTAACACTGACTGCGTTTCTAATTCTTCAATTACAGCAATAACTCGAGTTACGCCCTTGTATATAGTTGTCCATCCCGTATTTTCTGATGACATACTACCAGACTTTATTGCATTTAAAGCGTCCCGTCTTTGCCAATCATCGTCCATTCCTTCATAAACTTCATCTTCCGGCCAAAAAACTTCACGGTATGTTTCATTTAGTGATTCTCTAAATTGTTCTGATGTTTGGTACCAGTTACCAGAACTAGCAGCATCTTCTTGTGATAAGTCTAACTCTGTACATGAGTTAAGAAAGAAACATCCTAATATTAAACTTAAAACGTATGTTTTGAATATATAATTTTTCATGTTTATTTTTTTTAAAAGTTAGCCTTCAATCCTAAAATGAATGATTTTGTAATTAAATATCCACTTTGTTGCTCTGGATCAATTCCATCGGGTAGATTATCAAACGTGAATAAATCATTTCCTGATAGAAAAATTCGTAAACTAGTAAAAGGAGTTTTAGGAATATCTTTATTGTGTAATGTATAGCCTATAGTTAAATTTTTAATTCTTGTATAAGATCCATCTTTGAGCCAAAAATCTGAAAAACGGTAGTTATTGCTAGATGAACTTTCTGATAACCTAGGATATTTAGCATTTTCGTTCTCTACGACAGTGTTATAATTACTGTAATAGCTATTAGCGTAGATTTCACTTACTGCTTGCCAATCATATAAAAAAGGACGAATATAACTTTGTGATAAATAGAAACTTTGTTTACCAACACCTTGAACAGTTACCCCTAAATCAAAGTTTTTATAATTCAGATTTATTGTTCCTCCATATTGATAATGTGGTAAAGAACCTCCTAAATAATCTTTATCTAGTTCATTGATAACACCATCTGGAACACCATCTGGGCCACTTAAGTCTTTATATTTAACATCTCCTGGGCTTACAGCAGCACTAGTTACAGCTGAATTATCTACCTCTTCTTGTGTTTGGTATATTCCATCAGAAACATAACCAAACCAACTCATATATTCCTCATCTTCTACAGAAATAACATTTCCTGAAATTAAACGCTTCCCATTTATATCTCCAACAATAGACTTAGAATCAAACACATTGGCAGTAACAGAGTAAGACAAATCTCCAATTGAATTATTATAAGATAGTGCAAGTTCCCACCCCTTTGTATTCATAGTACCTACATTCACAACAGGATCTGTAAAACCCGTTAATGTAGGAATACTTAAACTGAGTAGCATATCTTCTGTATCTTTAGTAAAATAATCTGCAGTAATGGAAAGCGAATTATTAAACATTGCCAAATCAAGGCCTATATCTTTAGAAATAGTAGTTTCCCACGTTACATTCTCTACAGCTAAATATGTTTGTGCGGCAGAACGTACAGCTTCAACATTAGCTCCATTAGCAATTAAAGCATTACTAAATTGTAAAACGGATTGATATAAATAATTACCTAATCTATCATTACCCAGAGAACCATACGAACCTCTAAGTTTTAGGAATGAAATTGTTTCATCCAAGGGTTTCATAAATTTTTCATTGGATAAGACCCAACCTGCAGAGATTGAAGGAAAAGTTCCCCATCTATAATCTTTACCAAATCTAGAAGAACCATCTCGTCTTACATTTGCTTGAAGGTAATAAGTATCTGCGTAGTTATAAGCTAATCTTCCAAAATAAGAAATGTAGGCATTTTCCGAAATAGTTGATCCATTATCAAAAACTCCATCAATAGGTGCTTGACTTAGGTAAGGATAATCTGCACTTACAAATTCATTACCTCTAACACTTAAGGTTTCGTAATTTGCATCAAATTCTTCGTAACCAATAACTCCACTTAATGCATGATTTCCAAACGCTCTATCGTAATTTATTAAGGCTTGTGTTGTTAATGTATTATCGAATGTCCTATTCTCTATTAAATTATTTTGATTCGCATAATGATTTGATATATAAGCAGGAATTCCTGTTTGAGCAGAATCATCATAATCATAATAAGGTATAGCTTTATTAAAATATTTATATTTATTAAAATTAAAATTAGGAGCTAAATTAACTGATAATTTCAAATAATCTGTAGGCTTGTAATAAGCCCCTATCTTACCATAAAACAGGTATGATTTACTCGTCTGAAAACCTCCATATTGCAATACAGCATATGCATTCTCTCCAGATTTACCACCCGCAATTCGACCATCTTCCCAAACCGCAGAATAATTAGGGGCATAACTTAATGCGGCGTCTGTAGGATCTTCAATGGGATTATTGTTCGTGGTAAGTTTAATTGCTATATCGGCTGTTACTCCAAATTTATCAGAGATTTTTAAGTCATTGTTTAAACGTGTAGTATAGCGATTCCAGTTACTATGATCGTATAAAGCATTCTGCTTTTCATAACTCATCGTTAAACTCGTTTTTAGATTATCAGATCCACCACTTACAGCAATATTATGTCGATAGCCATCTGCATAATCTTTTAAAATTAAATCTTCCCAATCTGTATCTGGATATTGATCAGGATTTTCAAGATGATTAGCATTATAGTTAGCTATATAATCAGAGGCCCAAGTTGGATCTTCTACCCCTGTATTACCATTATCATTCCATGATTTTTCATTATCCATTTCAAAATATCGAGTAACACCTACATTTTGCCTTGTTTCATTTGGAGTGCTTAAAATAAATTCTCCACTATATGAAACCTTAAACTTCCCTTTTTTACCTCTTTTTGTGGTAATGATAATTACTCCGGAGGCTGCTCTAGATCCATACATGGCTGAAGATGCTCCATCTTTTAAAACCGATATACTTTCTATTTGGTCTGGATTAACATCGTTAATATCTTCTACAGGAACATCGTCTACTAAAATTAATGGCGAACTATCCCCTTGCAATGTAGATATACCTCTTATATTAATCGTATTACTAGCTCCTGGAGCACCACTACTTCGCGTAACAGTTACACCTGCGACAGCTCCCTGTAATGCATTTGACACATTGGTGGTGTTTCTAGATGTTATGTCGTCACCTTTAACAACACTAATTGATCCCGTAATGTCTTTTTTAGATTGAGTACCATAACCAATCACAACAATTTCGTCAAGACTCGTAGCGTCTTCGACTAAGGTTATTTCTAATTTGGTCTGTTTTTCAGAGATATTGATTTCTTGAGTTATAAATCCCATATAGGTAACGACTATAACTGCATCTGTTGAGGATGTAGTAAGACTAAAGTTACCGTCAAAATCTGTTTCTGTACCGTTCTTTGTTCCTTTTTCTAATATAGATGCTCCTGGTAATGGTATTCCCTTACTATCGAGTACTATTCCCGAAATTTTAATTTCTTGATAAGTCGTTTGGATTAAAGAATTAACATGTATTGCTCGAACTTGTGTATGAATAAATAATGATAATATACTTAAAGCTAAAACATGTAACTTAAATTTATTTTTCGATTTTAGATAATTAGACCGAAAATAAATACATTTTGGTTGATGATTCATAATGATGGTTTTTAGTGATATTTTTAGTGTTTTTTATATGCTAACCTCCGCGACTGGCAGCACATAAATAAAAATTCAAGAATATTAGATATTCTTTTTTAATTCAATGCACAGTAATCTCTTAGACAGATAATTCCATACATTTTTTATTAATTATTTTACTAATCTACAAATTAAAATTCAATTATGTGCTCGAGCACATAATTTATTTGTAAAATTTTGTTAAGAGATATTAAATTAATAATATCAAATATTTAAGTTTAAAATTCGAATATAATTAAGAGTGTTTATTTTAAAAATTCATAATAATATGTCTCGCCATCTTGGACCTCTATAGAGAGTAATGTATTGCCATTTTTATGCTTTACTCTCACAGAAGATTCATTTTCTTTTATATTCCAAGTTCCTAACACTGTAATCTCTATTTCTTTAGGATAACTTTGACCTGGCGATGGTTTCCCTAAGTCATCAATAAAATTTAAATCAGGGTCTACTATACTTAAATTAATAAAGTTTTCATTGTTTACTTGCAACATAATAAGCGCTGGGTTCGAGACTTCTTTTATGTAAGGTACATTCAAATTTTGGTCTGTTTTCAATATACTATACCCATAGGTCTGACTTGGTTTATCAAACACTATATGGGCCAAACTATCTGCTTTTATTACAGTGTAACTCGCATCTTTAAAATTGCCCGTTTTTACCTGCTGAATACTCTTCTGGTCCGAAAAAGGATAAATTACATACTGATAATTAGCGTTTTTTGGAGCTATTCCATGATTAATCCACGCCACGGCATAATCTCCTTCAGTTTCTTTAACACCATTCCCTTTAGGATTCATTTTACCTGTATTAATCGAATATTTATTATGGTAAGAATATTGATGATCCAATTTTAAACTTATTTTATTATCTGTTATTAGATGATACATATTCTTGTATGCATCAATATACCAGGAATCTTGAATATTTGTTTCTATGTTTTTTTCAAAACCTAAGCTTTCAATTGAACCTGTTAATGAACTATATAAAGTCTTAGAAATATCATCGTTCAGATAATTCTGAAATAAAACAGTTTCTACAGGATTTTCTTGATCAATACTAGAAATATTAGTTCCAATACATATAAGTTTATTACCGAATGAAAACACAGATTTATACGCTTTAAGTTTCCCTGAAAAACCATAGTTTCCCCGTTTACCATCTGAGTTAGAACCTGAGCTTTCATCTAATACCATCGAAAACAATCCGTTATTTTCATGCTTAACTGCTCCTGCAAAAGTCTGATTAGATTTAAACATTAGTAAGGATAAATCTGACTCCAGTTTTTCTAATGGTAAATATATTATAGTTGCTCCAGGATATCTGTTCCAATCCCATCCTAACTGATTAAAACCACTTCCAATTTCTCCTTTCTCAGAAAGCAATTCAATGGTACCATTGGCAGGATATCTTCCATAGCGATTAGATGCGATATAAATTTCTGATGCCCATACATATTTGCTATACCCCTTAATAATTGCTGCCCAATTTTCACGTCTATGTATAGAAGTAGCTGCGTAAGGCATAACATGGTATCCTGGCAAAGTTTCAGAATTAATGTTATGTGTATTCATTAAAAAACGTTGAGTGACTGGATCTTCCTCGCCCCATAAACGTAAATAGGCTCCGGCAAAATCTTTATCTATTTCGGAAGTATAGTCAGGACTACCCGAATACAACATATCTAAAAACTGTGATTTTAGAGGCTCGATTGAATTATTTTCCAAAGGATGCCTACCTGCATTTGCAAAACCGTAATCGAATTTATTACTATATAGTCGCGTCGTTAACATCGCATTTTTAAAATTTTGATGCCCAGCGGTACTAATTTTAAATTGAGTACCCGATAAGGTTCTAAATACTTTAGGTAAATTTTTAAAAGCTCCCATTCCATATGCAGGATAATGTCCCCCATGATGCCAAGATGTTCCGTCTTTTTTAAAAACACCATGCTCATCATTTTGTGCCAACGTAATTGACATATACTTACTATAAGCGTCAAGTAAAAAGGCTATTTTATTTACGTTTGTACGCATATAAATAATCATTAAATGATAAAATGATTGGGTATTGAAATAATCAATATTGGCAACAAAACTATCCTCCGGCGCTAAAATTTTACCCAAATTAAACACCCATTGCATGCTTTCCCCAATTTCATCAAGAAGTCCCGCTTTTTGTAATGGATCTCGCATAATAAAAAATGCCTTTGCTAAATCTTCCATACTGTAACCAATATGATGACGTGTACCCCCGGAAGATCCAGCTTGCCATCCTTGGTCTAGAAAATATTGAGTAGCTATTATAAAATTAGAAGATATTAATGCTTTAGATTTATCGTCTCCTTGTAAATATAAATCGGCAAGCTGTTTTAAGATAATTCCAAACCGATGCACTTCCATAAAGTCTTCATCATATTTAAGGCCCTCATTATAATATGTTTCATCGTATCTAAAAGTTAGTGGTCTGCCGTTAACAGTTTCACCTACTTTTAAATTTAACTTAGCGAAAATTTCTGTTGCTTCTTTACTGGTATCTTTTAATTCTTGGTTCTCTAAAAATCTATTATTTAAACGTTCTAAAATAATATTGATGTCTTTTTTCGTGTCTTCAGAAACCTTAATCGCATTACTATGTATTATATTATTATAATACGCTATAGATGGCATCCAGTGATCTTGTTCTGGAGCAAAACCTTTTTTAATAAATGGGACTATAAAATCAGGATAAGCATATCTATCGTCTTGATATTGTGAAAATATTAAATCATCTATATAAATACTTCCCGATTTTGTATTGCTTGTACTAATTTTAAATGTTGTAAAATTTACAGGCGTATTTTGTTTCGGAGTATTACCATTCATTTCATAAAAAGGAACCCAAACTGTGCGCCAGCCTGTAAAATTTAAAGGTAATTCAAACCAAGTTTCATCATCTTCGTTCGTTGAATAAAATGAAAAACGCAAAGAACCTTCTTTAATATTTTCATTATAAATAGAGAAACTTGTAGTAGGGCTATTAGGGAAATAATCACCATAAGCAAGCGGACTCTCTTTCTCTGTAAGGATATCGAAAAAACTAGTTTTTAAATAACTATCTCCTTTAAAGTCCCAACGCAAAGAAGATTTTCCTAATTTATAGTGTCTATCACTTATTTGAATCTTACTTTTTTTATTATGATCAAAGTGCTTTAATTCTGATTGCGTTTCAAAATTAACTTTATAAGGTTTTTTATCCTGAGCTAAAAGTTTTGGACTACAGCATAAAAAAAAGAAGAAGCAACCTAACTTTAAAGCTATTTTGATCATAATTATATCGTTTTATTTATCTATTAAACTGAAATTTATAAGCCTATTTGGCTGCTTTTAGCTCCGCTTTTGTAGTTCACCGAAGTATTTCCTGCGCCTTGCAGCCCAATATCTACTGGAGTATTTGTTTTCCAATTTCCTCTTGTAAAATCAGGTATATCTATAGAATTTGATCTATTTGCTACAGATTTTTCGCTTAAAGGAGTAATGGAACTCCAAAGTGCAGCATCATAAACATCTTGATCTAACGGAAGGCCATTACGTAAACAATCTATTAATCTCCAATCCATAATAAAATCCATACCTCCATGTCCACCAATTTTTTTAGCTAATTCTCCCACTTTTTTAACCAGCTCTGGGGTATATTTTTTTTCAATTGTTTTCATCTCAGATTCGCCTAACCACTTATCGTTAACTGCTATTTTGCCCGGAGTAGGCCATTTTTGTGCAAATGCTTTAGTACCACTAATCATATGAATTCTAGAATATGGTCGATCTGAAGACACATCATGCTGAATCATGATACTTCTTCCTTTTTTTGTCTTAATCATTGTAGTATTCATGTTTCCTCTAAAACTTCTATTTGCATATTCAGAGTAAAACGGATCATTCATAGCTTTTTCCTTTGCCAATTTTTGCATATTAAAATCTGCAGAAGATAATGAACTCAGGTAGTCTAATTGATCGCCACGATTTATATTCATAATCTGACATACAGGTCCTAAACCATGAGTGGGGTATAAATTCCCATTACGTGACGCATTCTCCTCCAAACGCCACATGCTTTCATAACCATTTGTTTTATCGAAATTAAGATCTAGAAGATTATGAATATAAGCACCTTCTCCATGAATAATATCTCCAAAATAGTTTTGTCTAGCCATATTTAATGTTAGTAATTCAAAGAAATCGTAACAACAATTCTCCATCATCATACAATGTTTTTTTGTACGCTCTGAAGTTTCTACAAGTTCCCAAGCTTCATCTAAAGTTTTAGCTGCTGGAACTTCTACGGCAACATGTTTTCCTGCTTCCATAGCATATACTGCCATTGGAGTATGCCAGTCCCATGGTGTTAGAATATAAATTAAATCAATATCATCACGGTCTACCATTTCTTTCCAAGCATATGCACTTCCAAAATATAAATCTGGTTTATGTTTTGTCCCCTTAAGAATGTCTTTAGATTTCATGACGCTTTCTTCTCTTAAATCACACAACCCCTTTATAGTAACGCCTTCTATCATACTCATACGTTGTACAGCACCTGGCCCGCGCATACCTAAACCAATAAACCCTATACGTACTTCCTCTAATTTTGGAGCTCTATAACCAGACATGTTAAATAATGAACTGTTAGATTTTAAATAGGCAGAATCCTTAAATGTTGTTTCTGAATTTGCAGAAAACACACTACCACCTAACAAGCCTAATGCACTTATAGACGATAGTTTCATAAATTGTCTTCTCTTATTTTCCATTTTATATTTTTATTATTGTATTAATAAATCAGATGTAAATACACTATGCTTGTTCTTCTAAATAGCAACGTACTTCAAACAAACGCGCTAATTTATCTCCTTGTGTTTTCTTTACTTTAATTTTTAAAGTTTTAATACTTTGTGTTTTAAAGTCATGCTTAGCTAAACGCAAATAATTGTTTTCGATTTCGGCTATAACTTTTTTTCCTTGGGTAGTTTCTAATTCAATCGTATAATCTGCAATCGTTTCTGGTTGCGCTCCACGTACCTGATCTTTATATACCCAATCCTGAGGAGACATTCTTAAAAACCGATTTAAACCTGTATCGAACGTAAGTTGTATACTATTAATTTTTATTGCTTTTTTCCAATGTAATGAAATCCATTGTTCACCATTATCCATTGAGGCCTGCCACTGATGTGTTTTACCATCTGCAATATCTCTATTAATACCATCTATTATATATATGGCTTTACCTTTTTGCGTTTCCGAAGAACTTTTTATAGTAGCTTGTCTTGCCAAATCGTCGTCATCCTCGTTCTTGACACCTAGAATACCTTGATCTTGCTTTAATAATAATTGTTGATATCGTTTTAAATCTTCAGTTTGAAGTGCTAAAGTATTTGGGCTCATATTATGACGAATGCAATATGCCATTGCAGTACCTACAGCTTGTCCTAAAATAGAGCAAGTAGCCATAACTCGAGTTGATGATAATGCAACATGGGACACACTAATATTTCTACCTGCAAATAATAAATTTTTAATATTTACACTAAAGAGAGAGCGATAAGGTATAGAATACGGTTGTTTTAACGCAATTGAAACATATGGAACATCTCCAGTAGCATCCATTCCTCCAGGTGGATGATCGTCTAAAGGCCATCCTCCATAAGCTACACGGTCTTCAAATAAAGTTGCCGCTTGCACATCTTGCTGTGTCATTATATAAGGACCTTCTATCCTTCTACTTTCTCGCTTACCAGGGATCATTCCTACCCATGATAACGCCCAATTTTCTGATTCAGGGTGATTACCTGAATTTTTAACATAATCCCAAACTCCGAATAATGTCGCTAATAAATCATGTCGGTTTTGTTGACCGTCACTAATTACATCTATAGAACCTCCTAATTCTAACCACCAATATCCGTATTCATAAGACCCTATATTTCTGTGAGCAAAATCTTTGGTTGTATATTTTCTAGCCCAAACAGGAGGCGTATATGGCATTTTTTTATCATGTTTTTGTGCCATAAATAAGATACTATTACCCATGGTTTTTTGATCTGCAACATCTACAGCTAATGATTCACCAAAAGTAGATTTAGCATCTCGCCCTCTCATATACTTAGCACCTGCTTTAGCAGCAAGACTTCCATCACCGGTACAATCTGAAAAATACTTTGCGGAAATTTCAGAAATCTCTTCAGTTTGCGAACATAAGCCCCATACTTTTTCGATAGTATCATTATTAACTTTGACATCATAGAAAGATGTGTCTAATAACAAGGTTATGTTGGGTTCTGAAATAAGTTTATCATACAATACGAAATCCCACATTTCATAAGATCGCTGTGGATTTGTGACAGCTTCGGTTAACACTAATTCTTCAAGAATACCCGTCTCGCGCCATACTTGTTTAAGCTGACTTGCTCCAGAAATATGCATGCGTATTTCGCTACTAGCGTTACCACCTAATCTACTTCTATCATGCATTAATAAGACTTTACTACCATTTCTAGCGGCAGCAATCGCGGCACAAATTCCTGACATTCCTGCACCTACAACGCAAACGTCTACATCATACTTTACTTGCTTGTAGATGTCCGTATTAATTAGAAATTCTCCTGCATTAACGTTCCCATTTTCATCGATAGACAATTCATTATTACTATTTGCTAAAAGTGTGGTAAAATGACCACCCATAGCTACAGCACCTGTACTTAAGCCCAAAGTCTTTAAAAACCCTCTTCTCTTATTCATAATTTTATTTTTAAATTGCTCTTCATTACTTAGTATAACTTAGAATATTGGTTGCAAACGAAGCAAAACTATTGCTCTCATCTTTCGATAGTTTTAATAAATATCCTTTATCCGATTTACTAAGTGAAGACGCATTATATTTAATTATTTTAGTCAATTGATTATATTGACTTGTATTTAAAAACTTCAGTTGATTTAAAAGTTTCGTGGTGTTACCCGATATTAATTTTACATTTTGTAATCTATTCAAGGTTTCATTTTGCATTTCAAAGTTGAATACTTCGAGTGATGCAATCATATGTTTTTGAATTCTTAAAGTATTCCACATGTCTGCAGTAATTTTATCAATTGCAAAGTATGGGACATAAGATTTACCGAATTCGACTAGTCTTAATACATACTCTGGATAATTCTTATTAGATGCATCTAAATGACGTAATCCATACATTTGTAAGTGGTAATCATTGGAGTAAATCATAGTTTCAAGAAGACCACTATTAATTAAATTTGCCTCTGTATACGTCTTAATACTATCGGCTATTTTTCCATTTACAATATTCCATAATATATGTGTACTATAAACAGCACCTGAAACAACACTATTTTTTAATGCAGGAGACGTTGCTCCTGTTACAGCATCAACTATTAATGAAAATATTGTATCTGTCTTATCAATTAAATCTTTAGCCTCATAATTAGCTAATGGTGATGTTTTATCATTTAAAATTTCAATTAATTTTAAATGATCTTCTTTAGAAAAAAGCTTGTGATCAAATTTTGTAAACGGATCAGACTTCACTTCTTCATATTTTACAAAATCTCCCAAAACATTCCAATACAAATGAACCTTTAAATCGTAACAAAGTCCCTCTTCACAAACCGGTGTTTCTACATAAGCATAATAATATTCTGGCACTGTATCCTTACTATATAGTAGATCAATATTTACAGGAATTGAATCTTTTAAATACATAACCATAACAGATTTATCGACTTTACCAGAAGATTGAATCGGTAGGCTAAAAGCATAAAGTTGAATAGCTATAATTATAAATAGTACAACTAAAAAACTTCTTTTAAACGTTATGGTTACTTGTGTGCTCAATATTAAATTAAATCGGTTATAGTTTGAATTATTTTATTAGCCAAGTCCGTTGCTTCTTTTGGTGACTTACTCTCGGCATATATTCTTATTATAGGTTCTGTATTAGATTTGCGCATATGAACCCATTCTTTATTCTCAAAATTAATTTTAGTTCCATCTATTAGATCTAGAGATTCGTTAGCATATAACTTTTGAATATCTTCGAAAATGGAGTCTATATTCACATGATTAGGAAGTTCTATTTTTTCCTTTGCTATAAAATAGTTAGGATAGCTTTCCCTAAGTGCTTTACATGATTTATCTGTTTCTGCTAATAATGATAAAAACAATGCAATTCCTACAAGAGCATCTCTACCATAGTGAGACTCGGGATATATAATACCTCCATTTCCTTCTCCTCCTATTATTGCATTTACAGCTTTCATCTTTTCTACTACGTTAACCTCACCAACAGCACTAGCAAAATAGTTCGCTTCGTGCAATTGTGTAATATCTTTAAGAGCTCTTGATGATGACAAATTTGAAACGGTATTACCTTTTTCTTTACTTAAAATATAATCTGCACAAGCGACTAAAGTATATTCTTCACCAAACATTGAGCCATCCTCGCAAACTAACGCTAAACGATCTACATCGGGATCTACAACTATTCCGAAATCTGCTTGTTCTTTAACCACCAATTCAGAAATATCTGTTAAATGCTCCTTTAATGGCTCAGGATTATGAGGAAACATGCCATTAGGCGTACAATATAGCTTGACACACTCGACCCCTAATTTCTCTAATAATTTAGGTATGGCTATACCCCCAGTAGAATTCACTGCATCTACAACAACTTTAAACTTTCGTTTCTTAATAGCATTTATAGACACGTGCTTAAGAGCTAAAACTGAATATATATGATCGTCAATAGCATTTTCATACACTTTATAATTACCTAACTCGTTCACAGGCGCAAACATAAAATCTTCACGTTCTGCGATTTGAATAATCTCCTCACCTGCTTTTGCGTTTAGAAATTCTCCTTTGAAATTCAATAATTTTAATGCATTCCAATGTTTAGGATTATGACTAGCGGTTACTATAATACCTCCTTGAGCTTGTTTTTCTACAACCATTATTTCCACTGTAGGTGTAGTAGATAAACCTAAATCTATTACATCAATTCCTAAACCTATTAGTGTATTAGCAATAAGGTTACTTATCATTGATCCCGATAAACGCGCATCTCGACCAATTACCACTGTTAATTCTTCTGCTTCCGATGTTTTAATTAACCAAGCACCGTAAGCTGCAGCAAACTTAACTGTGTCTATTGGAGTTAAATTGTCGCCAGATACTCCCCCAATTGTTCCTCGTATCCCTGAAATAGATTTTATTAATGTCATTATTTTTTTTACTAGTAATTATTTTTTATTAATCAAATTCATCCCATAAACCTAATGGAACAAATCTGTTTACTTAAGTTCATGATATTTAAATTTTACTCCTCTTGTTTTACATCAATATTTTTGAGCTTAATTCTCTATCATAAAACTTAATAGTTTCACTCAAACCATCTTCAATAGTCCATTTTGGTTTAAACCCCAATTCATTAAATTTATTAGGATTTGCCATTGAATGTTTAATATCTCCAGATCTTGTTTCTAAAAACTGAATTTTAGATTTTGAATTGGTTATTTTTATAATATGTTCAGCTAATTGTTTCACAGAAGTGCTTTGACCAAGAGCCACGTTATACACCCCTTTACCTTGCTGAGAAGCAAATATATTAGCAGCAACAACATCTTTCACATAAATAAAATCACGTGTTTGCTCCCCGTCTCCATAAATAATTAACGGCTTATTTTGTAATGCATTAATTATAAAAATAGGAACTACTGCTGCATAAGCAGATTTCGGATTCTGTCTTGGCCCGAATACGTTAAAATATCGCAGTGAAGTTGTGGGCACTTTAAATTCATTCCTATACATATCTAGATAATATTCTCCATCTAATTTTGTAATGGAATAAGGTGTTAATGGCTCTGGAGTCATCGTTTCTATCTTTGGAGACACAGGATTGTTACCATAATTTGCCGCAGAAGAAGACAATACCACTTTACAATTACCAGTTTTTCTTGCCGCGTCTAAAATATTGATAGTGCCCAATGTATTAATTGAGATACATTCGTTTATTTTTTCAAGAGATTCCGGAACACTGACTAAAGCTGCTAAGTTAAAAACAGCATCTGCGCCTTCAACATGCTTCATAACATCTTCAGCTTGTCTTATATCTACGTTATGATAAGAGACATTAAAGCCTTCCAAATTCTTCTTAAAACCCGTTCTTAAATTATCCAGAACCACGACTTCATTTCCCTCCTTCGTTAAATGCTCAACAATGTGACTTCCTATAAAACCGGCACCACCAGTAACAACATACTTTTTCATTTTTTACTTTTTTAATTTTATTCTCTCATTAACTTTATGTTAAATATTAAAAGATCTTCAATTATTTAATTTATCATTATCAACACCTACTGCAAAAGACCTTAAACCACAACATAAAAAATTATCCATAAAAACCTGTAAATCAAACATGTAAACCATATTTTATCACACTGTTACAGGATATACATTTTTAAACTTGGTACAATTTATATAAAAAAAGAGTTAAAAAAAAGAAATAATCATAAATTTGTGCTCGAACACACAAATATTAACATTTAACATGTGTACGAGCACAAGTTTGATTATTTAACATTAATAACGTATTATTAAATAAAAAAAACTGTATAACATATTTAATTGGCAAGAAATGGTGTTAAAAAGAAAAATGTATACGGATAAATATCTGACTAAAACTTCTTTTATTTATTAACGCCATCATTAGTGACAAAGAAAGTAATCGATTATAATAATTTAAATAAAATTTAAACCCACATTCAATGAAAAAAATAATGAAATTATTACTTATATGCTTGAGTGTTCATTTAACAGCTCAAAATGATGCATGGCATATTAGCACTACAAATAATACAGATTATACTGGAATATCTGTTGCCAATGGACGAATAGGAATGTTATCATCTTCAAAACCATTGGAAATCCAACATATCGTATTAAATGATGTTTACGATGTTGACCCTAAATACAAAGTAAGTCAAATTGTTCATGGAATGAATTTTGGAAACTTAGACTTATACATTAATGATGCTAAAATATCTGAAAAAAATATATCTAATTGGTCTCAAACTTTAGACTTAAAAAATGCTGCGTTAACCACTAGTTTTAATTACCAGAATAAAGCAGAAATTACATACACGATTTATGCATTACGTAACATACAATATTCAGGATATATAGATATTGATGTAAAAGCAACTGAAGACATTGAAATAAAAGTAGTAGGTAAAATACTGACGCCTAAAACATTTCAAAAACCTGAAAACACTTTTGAAATTATAAAGGATAACGATATTACCATGCCCATTTTACAATCTAAAGCTAATAGTCCATTTGGAAAACATTATATAAGTACTTCTAGTACTTTTATATGGCATAACATAAATTCTACTAATGCAAAATTACGACCAGAACTAACTCATAATATTGTATCAGATTACGAGAATACATTAGCTTTTACTGCAACACTTAAAAAAGATAAACATCTTATTTTTGCTTGGACGGGTGCTGAATGTACTAGTAAAAACTTTTCTGATCCTAAATCAGAATCAGAAAGAATGATCATTTATAATTTATTAACGCCTAAAGAATCCCTACTAAACCAGCATAAATCTTTATGGAATGTACTTTGGCAAGGTGATATCATTATAGAAGGGGATTTACAATCACAACAAGATGCGCGTTTGGCCTTATATCATTTATACGCTTTTAGTCGTGGAGACTCAGATTTAAGCATTGCACCTATGGGACTTTCTCTTCAAGTGCCTTATAACGGACATATTTTTTGGGATACAGAACTTTGGATGTTTCCTCCTTTACTTATGTTAAATCAAGATATTGCCCGATCTTTAGTTAATTATCGTTTTAATCATTTAGAAGCCGCACAAGATAGAGCTATAAACTATGGTTATAAAGGAGCTATGTTTCCTTGGGAGAGTGATGATACAGGAGAAGAAGCAACACCTCCTTTTGCTTTAACAGGACCTTTTGAACATCATATCACAGCAGATATAGCAATCGCTTTTTGGAATTATTATACCGTTACAAAAGATAAAAAATGGCTTTCTGAGCAGGGTTTTCCTGTCATTGAAGAAGTTGCAAATTTCTGGGTAAGTCGTGTAACTTCGAATACAGACGGTAGTTATTCAATAAAAAATGTTGTTGGAGCAAATGAATATGTGTCAAACGTGAATGACAATGCATTTACTAATGGAGCAGCCATTACAGCTTTAAATTATGCAGTTAAGGCGGCTAAAGAATTAGATGTTACTCCTAATCCACAATGGAAATTAATATCTAAAAATATAAGAATACTAAAACTACAAGACGGTACAACTAAAGAGCATGAAGATTATAGTGGAGAAATAATTAAACAGGCCGATGTAAATTTGCTTTCATATCCTTTAAACATCATTAATGATAAAGAAAGTATTCTGAGAGATTTAAAATACTATGAACCAAAATTATCGAAGCATGGTCCTGCCATGGGAAAATCTATTTTTGCTATTTTATATGCTCGTCAAGGTGATGTAGAAAATGCATATAGATTATTCAAAGAAAGTTATGTACCAAATAAACGAACACCATTTGGAGCTTTATCAGAAACAACAACATCCAATAGATCGTACTTTGCTACAGGTGCAGGAGGTATGCTACAAACACTATTATTTGGTTTCGCTGGTTTAGAATTCACAGATTCAGGCATTATTCAGAAAAACCCAGTTCTTCCTAAGGAATGGAAATCGTTAACAATTAAAGGCGTTGGTCCCCAAAACAAAACCTTTAAAATAGAATAGTAGGTTGTTTGTTATGACGTTTTAGAAATCTAGTTTCATGAAATATTGTACTAAATTTTAATATGTGCTCGATAACACTTACTTTTAGAGTACCAATTTTCTATTTTAAATAATATTTCTAAAAATAGAAATCCTACTAAATCAAAAAATATATGAAATTTAAATTATTAATTATACTAGCAATTATTCTTAATACAGGGTGCAAACAAGATACAACCAAAGACATTGAGACTACAAAAAACGAAATAAAGAAAGAATGGTGGAAAGAACAAGTTGTATATCAAATTTATCCACGTTCATTTAAAGATTCTAACGGTGACGGTATTGGTGATATTCCTGGTATTATTTCTAAAATTGACTATTTAGACTCTTTAGGAATAGATGTCGTTTGGTTAAGTCCGCATTTCGATTCCCCAAATGCAGATAATGGATATGATATTAGAGATTATCGTAAAGTTATGGAAGAATTTGGAACTCTTGAAGATTTTGATACTTTACTAAATGGTTTACATGACCGTGGCATAAAATTAATTATAGATTTAGTAATAAATCATTCTAGTGACGAACATAAGTGGTTTCAAGAAAGTATGTCTTCAAAAGACAATCCGTATAGAGATTATTACATCTGGAAACCTGGAAAAGAGACTAACCCACCAAACAATTGGCCATCTTTCTTTGGAGGTTCTGCTTGGGAACAAGCTGGTCCGGATGGAGAGTATTATTTACATTATTTTGCAAAAAAACAACCAGATTTAAACTGGGAAAATCAGCAACTAAGAGAAGAAATCTATGAACTGATGCGATTTTGGTTAGATAAAGGCGTAGATGGATTTAGAATGGATGTAATCGCGTTAATATCGAAACCGCAAAATTTCGACGATATGGATAACGAAGGTTTAAAACATCCTGAATATACATATGCTTACGGACCAAGATTACATGAATTTTTAAAAGACATGAATAAAGAAGTACTTTCTAAATATGATGTCATGACTGTTGGAGAAGCCTATGGCGGGAATGCAGAAAAAACTTTGGAGATTACAGATGAACGTAATAATGAAATAGATCTTGCTTTTTGGTTTGATGCAGTACGCGTAGGTAGAGATAATTTTAAACAAAATGAATGGACTCTACCTGAGTTTAAAAAACTTGTAAAAGCACAAAGTGATGTAAATAGTCATAATTGGCCAACATTTTTTCTTGGTAATCACGACAATCCTAGAGTGGTAAGTAAGTTTGGAGACGATTCTCCAGAGTTTAGAGTTACATCATCTAAGTTACTAGCAATGTTATTACTAACACAACGTGGTACTACTTTTTTATATCAGGGTGATGAAATTGGAATGACAAATTATCCTTTTACGTCTTTTGATCAATTTGATGATGTAGAAATTAAAGGTAATTATAATAAAATCATTGCTAGTGGCTCTACCCCAGAATCCTATTTAGCAGATCTAAATAAAATGGCAAGAGATCATGCACGTACACCTATGCAATGGTCTAACACTAATAAGGCAGGATTTACTTCTGGAGATAAAACGTGGCTTGGGGTCAATCCAAATTATCCAGAAATTAATGTAAATAATAATCTTCAAGATAAACACTCAATTTTTCATTTTTATCGTAGACTTTTAAATATACGAAAGGGTAACGACAATTTGATCTATGGAGATTATAAAGATATAGCAATAGATCACCCGCAAGTATTTGCATATACAAGAATAGGTAAAAATAAGACCTATCTGGTTGTATTAAATATGTCTAAATCTATGGTAGATTTTAGCTTAGACAATAAATTTAAAGGCTATAATTTAATTATAAATAATTTAAATGATGACACAACAACCATTGAACATAATAAATTAACATTGCAACCTTGGGAAGCAAGGTTGTATGAAAGCAACTAAATATTACAAAACAACCAAGATAAATCCTTTATGTTTTTATCTTGGTTGTTTTAAACTCTATTTTGCTTATTCTAAATAGTGACACTTTAAAATATTTATTATAACTATTTCATGAATATGATTGTTATGAATTATTTAATCAATTCGCATATCATGAAACAGAACTTATCTAAAAC
>NZ_LMAK01000017.1 GCF_001439665.1 Formosa algae | reverse complement strand
GCAGGAGAAAAAGGAGATACAGGAGCAGCTGGTCCACAAGGAATTCAAGGAATACAAGGGCCAGCGGGACAAGATGGTGTGGTAGATGCCAAAAATTTAACAGCATCTACAGGTGATAATTCAATAACAGTAACAGATGGAACAGGTGCTACACTAGTAGATACTAATATTAAAGTAACAGATGGCGGAATTATTACTGCGAAGTTAGCAGATGCTGCTGTTACTACTAGTAAAATTAATGATGGTGCGGTAACTGCTCCTAAATTAGATGCCGGTACAGGAGATGCTGGACGTGTAGGTGTAGCAGATGCTCAAGGAGACGTAACTTATCAAAACCTTGATGATTTAATTGATGAACCTTGGAGAAATACAGATGATACTCCTGCAACAGATAGCTCAACAGATATAAATTATATGGGAGGTCGTATAGGTATTGGTACTACTACTCCAACCAATCAATTACACATTGCACCAGCAACAGCAACAGAAGATCCAGTTAAACTAGAAGGATTACAAGCGAGTGCGGATAGTGCAGACAAAGTAATAGTTGCCACGGCAGATGGTGTTTTAAAAACGGTGACTAATAATACGCCTAAGTTTTTCTACATGCCAGCAGTAATCTTTGAAACGACTACAACGGGTACAGGTTTAACACGTAATTTATATGATGATTATAACAAGCAGTTCACAGGACAAGCCTTTGATGTGGCTCATGGTGCTCTAGGATCTTCAATCACGTATACAGGTGGTCTAGTAGGAAGTACAGGTGCTCCAGCAGCAATGGATGTTTATGCAAATACAGAGTTGTACTATTATATATCCTATTACGATCAATCTGTTTTTGCAAATGTATCTATTAGTGATACAGGAGTGTTAAGCTACGATATTATAAGTAGTGCAACATCAACTGCCTATATGAATATCATATTTGTAATTAAATAAAATAAATAGTCTAGACACTGCAATAGTGGTGTCTAGGTTAATTATAACGTGAAGTATAACTATTTAATTTAACCGTATAAAAGTATGTTGAAGTTTAAAATATTAAAACCAGAGGCTGTAAATATTTGCTCTTTAGCGTTTTGTTTTAAAAGTTCTAATGTGCTTGAATATATAAACATACAGCATGAAATTTAATACTACAATACATATTACTATTGGACACTTTAGTAAGCTCATGCTTATTATTGGGATGTTTTTATTAAGCGCACAATCTAAAACTTGGGCACAGACAAAGATGTATGCTGATAATGCAACAGAAGTAAGTACTGATGAAAGAGTTGTTTCTCTCACAGGATGCGGTTTAGCTGGAGCTTTCCCTTGTAATGGACCTACAGTTGTTAACTCAACGAATGCTGAAGGTAATACTACAGACTATTCAAGTTTGTATGCATATGGAGGTTTGGTTGCTGGAGCTGGCTCATACGAAGCAATCATTGAACTAGATTTTCCTACAACTGTATCAGCAAATACCTGGTCGTATGTACGTATAGATACAGATACAGGACTTTTAGATGGGCTTTTAGGTGGTAGTTTAGGTGGCTTGGTGACTGGACTATTAGACGCAACCTTATTAGGTAATCAAGAAATTGTTATTGATGCTCGTTTAAATAACTCATCTGTATTAAGTAGGTCTAGTGAAGCTGGTTTTGATACAAATACCGTAAGGCTAGTAGAAGATGCTAGTGGGTTTACTTATATTGCTATTCGCCCTAGCAGTACTTATAATAATATTCGGATTACACATAAGAAATCTGCATTAGTAGATCTAGGTGGCGAAAAAGAATTAAAAGTATATAACGCTTTTTATTTTGATAGCGTAGGAGGCGAGTGTGGTCGTCCGTTTGCAACTTCTTTTGATGGAGACGGCGGTATTGGTATAAGTTTATTAGATGTTCAAAATCAAAACTTAAATAATGCCATAGATACTGATCTTAATACATATTCTAGTTTACAATCTGGATCGATAGTCGATCTTAGTGTAGCATCTTCATTACAACAAAACTTTTATTTTTCATCTCCAGGTTCAGATGATAATACCTTAAATATTAAAATAGCTTTAGGGTCAAGTGGTCTTGCTAGCGTAGATTTAATAAGTGGTATACAAGTTTTACTTTATGATGAAGATGATGCTTTGATATATACACGTAGTTTACAAAGTGGCTTGCTTAATGATGCAGCTGCCTTAGGTTTATTAGATAATGGAGATCCAATAACAGTTACTTTTGCGCCGGGTATTGCATTTAGTCGTGCTGTGGTAAAATTAAACAGCCTTTTAGGTGTAGATGTAATAGGGGATGGAATAAAAATATATGATGTACAGCGCTATGATGAAGATGTCACCGGTTGCGACAATCCATTAATTGCAGCTTTACCTACTGCTACTACTGGTCCTTTAGAGACGCCTTCTTGTGCTGCTACTTTATTAGATTTTGAAAATGTAGATTTCCCTGGTTATGCTGTTGATGATAATAATGAAAGCTATGCCGTTTTAAATGCAGATGCAGGAAATCTTTTAACAAATAGCGCCTCTGCAGGATATGTAAAAATGGACTTAGGTAGTGTCGCAGCAGACCAAATAACTTACGTACGTATTGGTTATGATGAAGATGTGTTAGATCGTTTATTGGGGGGTACTTTAGGTCAGTTAGTTGGTGATTTGGCAAATGATTTATTATTAGGCAATCAATACATACAAGTACAAGCATATGATGCTGGAGGGACAGAAATATTAGACTTGAATAGTGGAGATTTCTTTGGTGGTGTTAATGGTAATGCTACAGGAAATGTAACCGTAGTTGAAGATAATATAGGGAGACCCTATTTAGCAATTAAACCAAGTGTTGCATATAGCAGTATTCAAATAACAAATCATGTAACAGCAGTATTGCCTACAGGTAAAGAAAGTGCTTTACATGTTTATAATGCTTGTTTTGAAACCGGAATAGATCCTTGTTTTGCTGCAAACTTTACATCGTACACTGGTTCAGGTGTAAGTCTATCTTTAGCAGAACTTTCTGCTGCAGGTGTTACTAATCCTTATAGAGCTATCAATGAAAATTCATCAGATTATTCAGAAATTAATTTAGGAGTAGCGGGGGTAGCTGCAACTGTATATCAATCGGTATACTTTTCACAACCTTCTCAAGCAGGAGATCATGTAAAAGTCAGAATGTCTTTAGAACCTACGTCCTTATTGTCATTAGATATTTTAGGTACTTATAAAATAAAATTCTACAATGGCATTACACAAGTAGGACCAGATTATAATCTGCAAAGTGGCTTAATAAACAACATAGACTTACTTGGTTTATTTGTTGCAGGAGGTAGTGTAACGTTAGATTTTGAGTCGCCAGGTATTTTCGATCGTATAGATGTAGGTTTAGAATCTTTAGTATCTGTAGGAACAACTGCGCCGCCAATGCGTCTGTATGAAGTAAGTCGTTATGGAGATGCATGTCCTATAGTAATTACGCCTTCACCTTTTGAAGAATCTTTATGTCTATCGAAGATAGTAGATTCACAAAATGCAAACGAACTTCAGAATTTAACAGATGAAGACTTTGATAGTTATGCGACGTTAAACTCGGGTGCTGGGTTCCTTTTCGGTTCTAATCAGTTTGAAGGTTTTGTAGAAATGGGGTATGATATAGCCGTTGATGCAGGTGTAACAAGTTACGTTCGTATTGATTTTGATACAACCATTCTTGATGGCTTATTAAGTGGAAGTTTGGGTAATGTGGTTTCGGGGCTATTAGATGGTCTTGTTTTGGGAGATCATTATTTTCAAGTAGATGTAAAAAATAATACGTATGATGGTAATGGAGATGTGACCTCGTCTACCACAATAGCTAGTGCTTCAAGTAATCAAGCAAGTGTTGGAGGGAACGATATGATACGTGTGGTGCAGGATGCCGTAGGTAGATATTATATTGCTGTCACTCCAAATCAGGCCTATAATGCCATTCGTATTACAGATATTACTAATAGTGCTTTGGGGCTTTTAATAGAACCTAATTCGATGAATGTATACGGTATGTGTACTGAAATTAGTGAAGATCGTTGTTTGGATGCTTTTGCAACTTCTTACGAGTATTCTGGGCTAAACTTAAGTGTTAATGATGTTTCTGGAGCAGGAGTCACTAACCCATCTTACGCTATAGACGATAATACACAGCATTACTCAGAGATTAGTAACGGAACTTTAGCAGTAGGAACATCTACCAAGCAATGGATCTTTTTTAATACCGTATCTAACACTACAGATATAGCAGTAATAAATTTCAAAACCGGTGGTGGTGTAATAGATTTAGATGTCCTAGGAGGGTTACAAATTAAAGCCTATTTAGGAAATACTGAGGTTGCCATGTTTGATTTTGGTGATGGAATTATAAATGGTTTAAACGTAATAAACTTACTAAATAATGGAAATACGGTGTCATTAAATTTTAGACCGGGTGTAGATTTTGATAGAATAAGTGTAGGTATTGAAACCTTAGTAGGTGTTTCTGTATTCCCACCAGTTCATCTTTATGGTGTTAATAAATTATGTAATAGCAGCTTTTTAATTACAAATCCGATGATTTACCAAAAAGTAGATTAATCTAATAAAAGGAATCTTTATGCAAAAACAGATATTTTATATAATAATACTTTTTTTTAATATGGGCTTGTTTGCGCAGACCTCAAATAAAGGAGTATTGTCAGTAAGTGAAAATACAACGTTTTCTATAGTAGAAGGCTTTGATAATTTATCGTCAGGTAAATTTTACAATGATGGAGACACCTTTGTGTACAGCGATCTTAATAACGATGGTGTTTTAGATTTTTATGAGAATACCGGTATTACACGATTTATAGGTTCTAGTATTCAGAATATTACAGGGACTGAGGTTAGTTATTTATACAATGTTGTTTTTAATAACAGTAGTAGTGCAGATCCCTTTCATGTGTCGGGCGAAATAAACATAAGTGGTATATCAGATTTTAATCAAGGTATAGTTGATAATGATAATTATGGTGGAGAAATTACATTTAACATTAATGGAAATCATATCAACACTTCAGATATTAGTTATGTAGATGGATTTGTGAACAAATTAGGAGATCAAGAATTTATGTTTCCTATTGGAGACCAAGGTCATTATAGGTTAGCTGGTATATCTGCGCCTGATGATTCAAATGATTTTTTTAGAACGAAATATTATTTTGAAAACTCGAATGATTTGTATTCACACGACTTAAAAGCTGAAAATATAAGAGAAATAGATCCTCTAGAATATTGGGATGTACATAATCTTACAGATAGTCCTGAGGGTTTAATGACGTTTTCCTGGAGAGAGTATTCCATGACAGGCGGTTTAATGCAAGCAGTAGAAAACAATGAGTTAACTATTGTAAGGTGGGATGAGTCTAGTAATATGTGGATAGATGAAGGAGGCGTTATCGATTTTGAAAATCAAACCATTACAACAGATGTGTCAGGTTACGGTATTTTTACTTTTGCCCGTTTAGAAGGAGAACGTGAATTGCCTTGTGCTTTGGTTGTTTATAATTATGTGTCGCCAAATGGTGATGGAAAAAATGACTTTTTCTTTATAGATAAAACGAGCGACGAATGTAATTTAAGTTTAACCGTTCAAGTGTTTAATCGTTGGGGAGTAAAAGTTTATGAAACTAACGATTACGGTGAAAATGGTAATGTTTTTGATGGCCGTTCTTCTGGCCGATTGACAGTAAAAGATTCAGACAAACTACCTGCAAGCACATATTTTTATGTTGTAAAATATAAGGATAGCGATGATGTAGATAGCCAGTCTTATAAACAATCAGGTTTTTTATACTTAACAGATAACTAATATGAACAAAATTATAACGACTTTAAAAAAATCAAAGATACTTACGTTAGTGTTATTATTGGGGCTGTTTTTTATGATGCCCGATATGAAAGCACAACAAGAATCGGAATATACACAATACATGTATAATACAATCTCTGTAAATCCCGCCTATGCAGGATCTAGAGAATCGTTAAGTATGTTGGGTATATATAGAAACCAGTGGGTAGGTTTAGATGGTGCTCCGGAGACTTTAAATTTTTCTGCTCATTCTTCTATAGGTGTTAAAGGTGTAGGTATGGGTTTAGGAGTTACGAGTGATAAAATAGGGCCTTCAACAGAAAGCCTTGTCGCTTTAGACTTTTCTTACACTATTAATTTGGGATACGATTTAAAATTAGCTTTAGGTGTAAAAGGAGGGATTTCTTTATGGGATTTAAATCCTAATAAATTAAATATCTATAATCCAGACGATGTGTCTTTAACAAAGGAAAATTATAGTTCTCCTATAATTGGTACAGGATTGTATTTGTATACAGAAAAATGGTATGTAGGATTGTCTTCTCCAAATTTTTTAGAAACAAAGCACTATGACGATATACAGGCTTCAACATTTACAGAAAAAGCACATTTATATTTAATAGGTGGATATGTTTTTGATGTTAATCCGAGCTTTAAATTAAAACCCGCTTTCTTAGTGAAATCTGTGGTAGGAGCTCCTTTAGCTGTAGACCTCTCTTTAAATACTCTAATTAATAATGGATTAACCCTAGGGTTGTCATACCGATTAGATGCTGCTGTAAGTGCGATGGCAGGCTTTCAAGTCTCAAAGTCTATCATGATTGGTTATGCATATGATTACGATACTACGGAATTAGGAAATTATAATAACGGATCTCATGAAATCCTTTTGCGATTTGAATTAGGTACAAGACGTAGATCTGTTGTGAACCCAAGATTCTTTTAAAAAATATACGCTATGAAAAATAAAATAACCCTATATAGTATTGTTTGGTTTTGCATAACCCTAATTACTATTTCAACTGTTCGCGGACAGGAAAAGAAGTTAATTCAGGCGAGTCAGGATTATGAAAAATTAGATTATGTTAATGCTCAGAAGATTTATTTGTCTGTAGCAGAAAACGGTTACAAGTCTGAAGAATTATACACTAAACTAGCTAACAGTTATTATTTTAATGCACAGTACGATCAGGCTGTAAAATGGTACGATAGTTTGTTTAATATGGTAGAAAAACCTAAAAATAACATTGTTTATTTACGCTATTCTCAGGCCTTAAAAGCAAAAGGACAAGCAGATAAAGCTATGATTTTTTACGATGCTTTTGTGACTGAAAATAATATAAAAGACACTCCGCTTCTGGCTAAAGATTATTTAGAATTAATTAAAAAAAATTCAGGCAGATACACTTTAAAACCGCTTGAGCAAATTTATGATGAAGACAGAATTTCTTTTGGTCATGTTGTGGTTAAGGATACGTTGTATTATGCTTCTACAAAAAAAGCCAAAACATTTCTAAATAAAAAAAGTGCTTGGGACGGTCTGAGTTATTTGTCACTTTATAAAATTAAAATAGATTCTGTTAATCAGGCAAACAGTAACCCTAAAATGCTAAAGGGGCATATTAATGGTAAATTTCATGAGAGTTCTCCCGTCTTTTCATCAGATAATAATACCATGTACTTTACAAGAAGTAATAAAACATTAGAAGCAGATGATGACGATTATAAATTAAAGATTTACCGGTCTGTAAAAGTTAATAACATATGGCAGGAATCTGTAGAGTTGTCTATAAATGATGACGATTTTTCAACTGCTCATCCGGCATTAAATTCAGATGGAACAAAATTATATTTTTCATCAGATAGACCTGGTGGCTATGGAGAATCCGATATTTATGTGTCTATAATTAGTTCGTCTGGTATTATAGGTGCGCCAAAAAATCTAGGACCAGAAATTAATACTAGTGGTAAAGAAACATTTCCTTTTGTTACTGCTAATAATGAACTCTATTTTTCTTCAGATGGTCATTTTGGGTTAGGTGGTTTAGATGTGTTTTATATAAAGATTATTGATAATCATTATGGAAATTTATTAAATATAGGAGAACCTTTAAATTCTTATGCAGACGATTTTGCTTTTGGAATAGATCCAATTTCACAACGTGGATTTATAAGCTCTAACCGTTCAGCTAAAACCGGTGAATTTGTATACGATAACATATTTGCATTTAAAGAAACGGCTCCTATAGTAGACTTATATTTTTCTGAAATAGAAGGAGTGGTAACAGATAAACAAACGGGCTTACCCATTTCTGGAGCTTCGGTAAGTTTAAGTAATCGGGATGGTGAATTTTTTGCTAAGGTATTTACAGACGATAAAGGTTTTTACAAAGTAGAAACTAAAAAATTTCAGTCTTATCTAATCAAGGCAGAAAAAGAACGGTACGATACCGATGAAAATATCTCAGAATCTAATCAAGATAGTCAAAATATAGATTTTCAGTTGCAGCAAAATATAGTAGATCTTGAGCCTGGTATGGATTTAGCCGATGTATTAAATATACCAATTATTTATTTCGATTACGATAAATCTAACATTCGTGAAGATGCAGAAGTTGAATTACAAAAAATACTAGTCGCATTACATGAGTATCCTAATTTAAAGCTAGAAATCCGATCGCATACAGATAGTCGTGGTAGTGATGCTTATAATTTGAAATTGTCTTCTAGTCGTGCGCAATCTACTTTAGAATATTTGGTAAGCAGAGATATAGATAAGGATAGATTACTCGCCAAAGGTTTTGGTGAAACTCAATTAGTAAATGGATGTTCTAATGGTGTAGATTGTTCAGAACCTGAACACGAAAACAATAGACGAAGTGAATTTATTATTATAGAATAATGTTTAATGGCCCTCTTTTATGTAATCTCACACGTATTTAGATAGATTAATAGCATAGAAAAATCTTCTTATATTTTGATAGATTAATAGCACTTAAAAGGGGGCTCATTAAAATATTATAAAGTAAATTTATTTGTTCAAGAATGTAATGATGCCCTCTATAACCTCTTGTAGTTCTTGAGATAATGTGTCTTTCTCCCAAGGGTGAACCGTTTCAAAAACATGGTTAGCACCTTTAATAATTTTTAATTCACTATTGGGGTTCCATTCGTGTAAATTATATGCTTCTTCAATACGTACACTTGTATCTGCATCTCCATGAATTATAAGATGTGGAATTTTTAAATGCTGTGCTGCACGTTTAATTGTTAAGCGATCTTCATTAGCTTTAAAGTCTTCAAAGAACTGATAATAATGCGGCATATCTTGTTTGGTTCTGCCATTAACAACATATTCTACACCGTTTGTTTTCCATAGTTCTAAAGCGTCTCCGCTAGACATTCTAGATGCATAATCGCTTACTCCTGCTAAACTGATTAATCTTGTAATTCTCGGATCTTCTTCTGCTTTTATAGTGACTATTCCGCCACCACGACTGTGACCAACTAAATTGATGTTTTGAATATCTGCTTCCGTTTTAAAGCTATTGTTTACGGTAACCCAATCAATCACATCTTTTAAGTCGTCCAATTCAATAGAATAATTGTTAGCTCCAAAAGCATCCAAATCAGGAAAATCTATGGGTTGATCTACTGTGCCGCCATTATGAGAGAAATTGAATTTAATAAAGAAAAATCCAGCATTAGCAAAATGCTCTGCCATCACATTCCATGCGCCCCAATCTTTAAAGCCTTTGTAGCCGTGGCAAAAGATAACTATAGGTTTTGGTGTGTTGTTTTCTGTGAAGAATATATCGGTAACAATAGGTTTGTTGTGTGTTCCAGGGATAAGAGTGTTTGTAATATGTTTCATAATTAGACTATACTTTTAGTTAAAGCTAAGGGTTATAAAATTAAAATTTTATAATTGCTTGTTAAAAGATTTACCTGAAAAAAGGGCATAAAAAAAGAGTGAGATAACCAGTCCCACTCTTACAAACAAACTAACTAATTGACATAGTTTAACTAACTATCTATTTAAAATTAAAACTATATTTTAAATTGCTCAACGTAATTTCTCCCGTTAGCATTTATAATAACTTTATAACTACCAGAACGTTTTTCAGCTAAGCTGTAAATACGGTTAATATCTGTAGTATTTGAAAATGTTTCAGAATGAATGATGTTAAAATCTGAGTTGTTAGACGTGTAATAAATTTTTACATCAACGTCTTCTTTGTTTAAGTCTAATTTAGAAACATAAATTTTGTTTTCTTTAAACTTAATTACTGGCTTAAAAATGCTTTTCTCTTCAGATTTATTGAAAGTAACATTTCCTAAAGACACGGTAAAAGGCATGATTTCAATTTCGAAACCTTTTTCATGTTCAAAAGAGTACTGACCATCAGGTAATGCTGTTAAATCGAATTTGTTATTGTAAAGACCAGTAGTCTTAATTGTAGTATTGTATAAAATAGAACCGTAAGCATCTTTAATTGCTAATTCTTGTCCTTCTTTGACATTGTTAAGCGTTAAAACAACTTCTGATTTGTTTTCTGCAACAATATCATTATTAGATGTGTTTGCAAAACCAGAGATTCCTGCTAACATGTAAATACTAAATACAAATACTTTTTTCATAACACCAAATTTTATAACTTGATTACATGACAAAGGTAGGCGGGTAGTATAATCTAGAAAACATCGATATTGGCTATTATATATGCTATATTAACTGTAAATAAATTGTTAAGGATGTCTTATGTTAAAATAACATACATTAGGGTTAATTATACACATGCTATACCATATACATTTTGTATTTTTGCCATATAAATGAAAACGTCTAATGAAGTTAAAACCAACTTACGAAAAGGTAACACCAAGTTTTGGAAGCTCGTTGGTGGTAAGGCAACATACGCAAGAAGCCCACAAGAGTAAGGCTTTTTGGCATTTTCATCCGGAATTAGAGTTAGTGTATGTTAATAAAGGACAAGGGAAAAGACATATTGGAAATCACTTATCTTACTTTAATAATAGCCAACTTATCCTTATAGGTTCTAATTTACCCCATAATGGGTTTGCAGATAGACTTACTGCAAGAGGTTCTGAAACCATTGTACAATTTTTACCTAATTTTTTAGGCGATACATTTCTTAAGCTTCCCGAAGTAGAACGTATTGCTATGCTTTTTGAGCGTGCTAAAAAAGGTGTGTTATTTAAACCTGAAACGAAATTAGTTGTTGGTCCTAAAATAGAATCTTTAATAGAATATCAGGGGTTTAACCGTGTTTTAAAATTGTTAGAAATTTTAAACGACTTAGCCATGTCTGAACATTACAGCTTGTTAAATGTAGATGGTGTAGCTTTTGAAACGGAACCGCAAGACAGTGCTAAGGTTGATGTTATTTTTAGATATATAAATAACAATTTTCAGAATCATATTAGTTTGGAAGAGATTGCAGATCAGGCAAACATGACGGTTCCTGCATTTTGTAGATTCTTTAAAAAAGCAACCGGAAAAACCTTTACTAAATTAGTAAATGAATACCGTGTAGTGCATGCGACTAAATTGCTGCAAGAAAGTGAAATGAGTATTACAGATATTTGTTTTGAATGTGGATTTAATAACTTTTCACATTTTAATAAATTCTTTAATGAAATTACCGGAACGAGTGCCTCTAAATATAGAAGTGAGATGACACGTATTATTCAATAAATTTAATAGATTATCACTATAAATAGGAAAACCTTCAAGCTAAAATAGTTTGAAGGTTTTTTTATGTTCAGGCAGACATGTTTATTCGTTCGTTTTGCCTTTTCTTTTTGGTTGATTTTTCAATTCCTCTAGTGTCAATTCACCATTAGAATCACTATCTATTTTTGCAAAGTTTGCTTCTAAAACTTCTGCATCCATTTCTTTTTTTCTTTTTACAGATTTAAACTCGTCTAAAGATATTGTGCCATTTTTATCTGTATCCATGCGCTCTAACATTTTTTCAGGATTTGGCTCTCTTTTTTTCTCTTGAGCTTGAACAGTAAATGATGCCATAAAAAAAGCTAAGCTTAGCATGGCGAATGTTAATGTTTTTAATTTCATCTTAAATGGTTTTAATTGTTGTTGATATTATACCTTAAGACCATAAAAAGCGAGAATAGTTTAACACGAAAATAAATATTTTTGAAGCTTATACCGTGTTGGAAATCTTTGGATTATATAGATGAACTAAATTATTTATCACCATTCCATTCGGCATAAAACTGATCTAAAAAACCGACCATATAATCGTGGCGTTGTGCAGCAATTTTTTTACCAGTTTCTGTATTTAATTTATCTTTTAAGAGCAGCAATTTTTCGTAAAAATGATTTATTGTTGGGGCTGTGGAAGCTTTATATTCTGCTTTAGTCATATTTAAATTTGGCGTGATTTCTGGATCGTAAATGGCACGATTTTTAAAGCCACCGTAATTAAAGGTTCTGGCAATACCAATAGCACCAATAGCGTCTAAACGGTCCGCGTCTTGAACAACATCTAATTCTGCCGATGAGAATGTCGCTTCAAAATGTCCGCCTTTAAACGAAATATTTTCAATAATACAAATAACATGCTCAATAGTAGCATGTTCTACCTGTATTTCTTTTAAAAATGTACTTGCAACTTTTGGTCCTACAGTTTCATCTCCATCATGAAATTTGCTGTCTGCTATATCGTGTAGTAAAGCGCCAAGCTCTACAACAAACATATCCACATTTTCTGTTTTAGCGATTAGTTTCGCGTTTTTGTAAACCCGTTCTATATGAAACCAATCGTGGCCACCTTCGGCACCTTCTAACTGTTGTTTTACAAAGTCTATTGTGGCTTGTATTTGTTGTTCTTTTGTCATGGCTATAAAAGTAAAAATTCCTAACTGAGACAGAAAGGAATTTTTATATTTTAAAATATGGTATGTGTTATAATTTTGCAGGTTCTACCCATTTAAATTCAAACGAATTTTCTGGCACTTTCATGCGTTCTGCAATACGTGTCATCCTACTTGGAAGTTTGATAAGGTAATCTCTTGCCTTTTCGGCTTCGTCTGTTAAACCTGTTACTTTTTCTATTTCCCAGCGTTTAAGTAGTTTCTGAAGAATTTCTATATAATCCATAGATGTGTAAACGCCAATACGTTGTGCTGTATTCGAAAATTCCTCAAAAGCAGAACTTATTTGTCCGCCAGATTCTCTTAAAAAATGAGCTGGCATTGTAATTTTTTGTTTCATCATATAGTGAAACGCCATCATCATTTGGCTAGGATCTACTTTAAAAATGCGTTCTACAAATTCGCTATAGGCATTGTGGTGTCTCATTTCGTCTCCAGAAATAATACGACACATTTTGCTTAATTGTTTGTTTCCGCGTTCTTTAGCGAGTTTAGCAACTCTGTTATGAGAAATGTAGGTTGCCAACTCTTGGAAACTTGTGTATACAAAGTTTTTGTATGGATCGCGATCTGTACCAATGTCAAAACCATCAGAAATTAAATACTGTGTAGTTTTTTCAATTTCACGCATATTTACACGTCCAGAAAGGTAAAGGTATTTGTTTAAAACATCTCCGTGTCTGTTTTCTTCTGCAGTCCAATGGCGCACCCATTTAGACCAACCGTTACGTTCTATTTGTCCAACACCTTCTACATCCATTAACCAGGATTCGTAGGTTGGTAAGGCTTCTTCAGTAATCATATCTCCAACTAAAACAACCCAGAAATCGTAAGGTAAATCTTTAGCTAATTCTCTTATTTCTTTAACTTCCTCAAAAAAGTTTGGACCTTCAGAATTTGGTAAAAAATCTGTAGGTTGCCATATGGTTTCTGTCGGAATTAAATATTTTTCTATTAAAGCGTCTACGTCTTTTTCTAAAAACTGCATCACTTCTAACCTTACATTTTTTAATGACATAATGTTAAGTTTTAATGGTTTATACTTTGTGTTACAGTGTGTTCAATTTCGTCAATTAAAGTGTCTGTAGTGCCCGTAAAGGTAGATAAATTTATGGGTTTATGAATAGTTAATGTAATATGAGCGCCTAATCCCATAGGGAATTTACCATATTTTAACGTTTTCCATGAGTTATTTATGGTTAATGGTATGACGGTTGCAGTCGGTATATTTTTTATTAAGGTTTGCAAGCCACGACGTTGAAACGGTTTAGGAACACCATCTTTACTTCGGGTGCCTTCAGGAAATATTACAGCCGCATATTTCTTTTCATTTATAAATTCTGAAAATTCATTGATTGCACGTATAGATTGTCTCGGGTTTTTACGATCTATTAAAGCAGAACCACCATGACGTAAATTATAAGATACACTTGGTATGCCTTTGCCTAATTCTATCTTACTAATAAATTTAGGGTGATACTCTCTCATGTACCAAAGTATTGGAGAAATATCGTACATGCTTTGGTGGTTAGAGACAATAATTAAAGGTTTGTCTTTAGGGATCTCGGCATCAAAAGTATTGGTATACGTAAAACGCGTGCCTAAAATATTTAAGCAACGCAATAATGTAAACTGTAATGCATTTACACTGTGTTGTAAGGCGCTGTAACCAAATACACGATGACTAATCCATAGTATCGGATGAAAAATACTTATGGATAATAAAAAAGCAAAAGCATATAATACAGTTAAAGGATACGCTAATAGTTTCATTAAATAGTTTTTGGACGGTTTGGATTTAGCAAAAATAAGATATAAAAAAAAACCACGCTAAAAGCGTGGTTTATATTTTTTACACAATATAATCTAGCAAACTTGGTTGTAAGCATCTTTAAGATTATCTGCAATCATTTCAGCAGGACGTCCCTCAATGTGGTGACGCTCTAACATGTGTACTAATTCACCGTCTTTAAATAAAGCAATAGAAGGAGAGCTTGGAGGAAAAGGAATCATATGTCCTCTTGCTGCGTCTACCGCATCTTTATCTACACCTGCAAAAACAGTAACTAAATGATCTGGTTTTTTATCGTTTTGTATGCTCATGCTTGCCCCTGGACGTGCATTTGCTGCAGCACAACCACAAACCGAATTTACAACCACTAAAGTTGTACCTTCCTTTGCTAAAGCTGCATCTACAGCCTCGGCAGTATGTAATTCTTCAAAACCAACTTTGGTTAAATCTTCGCGCATTGGTTTTACTAATTCTGCTGGATACATATTTTTTAAATTTTTTGTTTATTATATAAAGAGCAAATATACATAATAAAAAAAGAAATAATTACCACTTTAACGTAACCTAAAGAAGCTTAATGTTATCTTGTTTTTGGGCGTTTCCTTGCTTGGGCAAGGTCGGGCTATACGCTATATCTTTTTGTTTTTAAGGAAACAAAAAGGATGCCGCTGCTATCCCTAACGCAGAAATTAAGGTAGAATATTATTAAATAATTAGTTGTAGTTGTAATATGAGGTTGGGAATATCAATTTGTACAGAGGCTGATAAACTAAAAAGGCCACACTTAAAACTACAAGTAGTATATTTGCGCCAACAAAAATAAAAATATGGGTATTTCAAAATGGTTAGGAGCTACTTTAGGTATGTCGTTTGGCGGACCAATAGGAGCTATTCTAGGATTTGCATTAGGTAGTATGGTTGATGGCTTTTCTGACGGCAGTATTAAAGTTAATACGGGTTCTCCTTACGGTGCGCCTGCACCAACAAGAACAAAATCTAGCGAATTCGAAGTGAGTTTATTAATACTTGCTGCCATAGTTATAAAAGCCGACGGAATTAGCGATAAGCGGGAATTAGATTATGTACGTGCACAATTTGTAGGTATGTATGGTAAGGACCGTGCTAACGAAGCTTTTAAATTATTCAAAAATATAAGTCAACAAAAAGATATTCCTGTTCGCGACGTGTGTTTCCAGATAAAACAAATGATGGATCATCCGTCTCGTCTACAATTATTACATTTCTTATTCGGAATTGCTAAAGCAGATGGTAATGTTAGTCAGGTTGAAGTAGATACTATTTATACCATTTCTAACTATTTAGGTATTCGTGCAATAGATTTTGAAAGCATTAAGGCTATGTTTTACAACAGTAGCGATAATGCTTATAAAATTCTTGAAATTGAAAAATCTGCGACTAACGACGAGGTTAAAAAAGCCTATCGTAAAATGGCTAAAAAATACCATCCAGATAAAGTGCTTCATTTGGGAGAAGAATATCAGAAAGGTGCCGAAGAAAAATTCCGTCAGGTACAAGAAGCCTACGATCAGCTTCAGAAAGAACGTGGTTTTATCTAAGGTTGTATCGTAATCCTAGAAATAATCTACGCCCTTGATTAGGTGCGTATACATAGGTTGGATCAAATGTTAGTGCGTACGGATTGTCTGCTGTCGCAATAACATCTCCGTTGTTATCAAATTCAACATTCTTATCAAAAGGATCGTCTGCTCTTGCTATAATAAACGGGTTTCCTTTATTAGGCGTCCAATCTAGTATGTTTTTTACACCGCCATAAATTTCAAAATCTGCAAGGGTATAAGTTGCTTGAATGTTTTGTATGCTCCAAACTGGCGAGTATTCAGAACGCGGATCTAAATCACTTAACAGTGGTAAGCGCATGGGGCCGTAAATATTTCCCGTATAATCTAAAGCAATTTTAGGATTGTAAAAAGTATAGCTTACACCCCAAGTACCAGAAAAACTTTCGGTTAATATTTGTTTAGAGGTTTCTCCGTCTTCAGTTTGTGTTACATCCTGAAGCGTAGCGCCTACTAATACTTTTAATCCGTTGGTAAAACTAATATCTAAATTTGCGCTAACTCCTGTTGTAATGGCATGTCCGTCTAAATTATCGTAAATAATTTCATTCGGATTGGTGTCGTAATCTGGTAAAATAACATTCGTAAAATACGTGTACCAAGCCGACGCATCGATAGTGAAAATGTTATGGTTTTTGGTGTAAAAAGTTTTTAAGTAATTAAAGTTGATGTTGTAAGAACGTTCAGGTTCTAATTCTTCAGCAATAATAACATCTCTTGCTCCTGTTAATGCCGCGTGTTCTTCTGTAAATAAATTTACAACTCTAAACCCTGTTCCTGCATTAAAGCGTAAAATAGTTTCGTTATCAGATTTGTATTTATATGCTATTCGGGGCGTAAAAATAGAACCGTGGCGTTCGTCGTAATCGTAACGCGCTCCAAGAAGTAAGTTGCTTTTAGAATTAAATGCAATGTTGTCTTGTATAAATACAGAAGGAATCGTAACCTCGTCGGCCGTATCTGTAGCAGTTGTATTGTCGTTATAATAATTGTAGCGTGCTGCAGTACCTACTAGAATATCATGTTTATTATAGGTTTTATACCACGTTAGCTGTGTAAAACCAATGCGTTGTTGTGCTAAATATGGCGTGTCTCCGTATACCGAATTTTGATCGTGATCTGTATACGAAAATTGTAAAAACATATTTTCTTTTACTGGTAATTGGTAATTTCCTAGCAGTTCGTAACGTGTGGTGTAAATGCTTTCTCCGTACACTTCGTCTCCGCCACGGTAACTTTTGTTCCATTGCATTTCACCTCCCCAACGATCTTCATAAAAGAAACGTCCAGCAACATCGAACACTCGATTATTTTTTCGTTTATAATTCCATTTTTGAAATACAGAAATGCGATCCTGTAAGGTAAGATCTGTAAAATTGTCGTTATTATTGTCAATCGGATTGCTATAATTAAAGTAGTTAACGCCGACTAAAAGTGAGGTTTTGTCTGAGATATTGGCTTTAAAACCCAGATCTGCATTCACTTCTCCCCAAGAGGTTACAAAGCCGTCTGCAAAAATTTTTGAAGCTTTATCTGGACTTTTGGTAATCACATTTATTAAACCTCCAACAGCCTCACTACCGTATAAAGAAGATGCGGGACCTTTTACAATTTCAATTTGTTCTATAAGAGAATTGGGTATTCCAGAAAGACCGTAAACGGTAGATAAGCCACTAACAATGGGCATACCGTCTATTAAGACTAAAGTATATGGACCTTCTAAACCGTTAATATGAATGTCGCCAGTATTACACACATTACAATTAATTTGTGGTCTTACACCATTTACATTTTGCATGGCTTCAAATATACTGGGTGTTGGATTCTTTTTTAGGAATGTTGTCGAGTATACTTCAACAGGAACAGGGCTGTCTCGTCTGCTTATGGGTTTTAAGGTTCCAGAAATTACAATTTCATCTAGAGATTCGCTTTCATTTAAATCAAAATTTAAAACGGTGCTTGGTTTGGAGATAGTTAAACGCTGTTTTTTTGTTTTAAACCCAGTAAACGATGCGTAAATCGTATACGTGTCATAATTTAAGTCTGTTATGGTGTAATTTCCATTTTTATCTGTGGTCGATCCTTTGGTTGTATTGCCTAAGTATACGTTTACAAATGCTAAAGGTTCGCCTTCAGATGTTATTTTGCCAGTAATGCTGCCTTTGTTCTGAGCGTAAATGCTAGAAAGAGAAAATGTAAAGAGTAGAAATAGTAGTCTCATAAAAATAATTTTACGCAAATGTAAATAAATATTTAGTCTAACCTAAAAATTTATTTGTATTCAAGTAAATTGTGTATCTTTGTGATAAATACATATTTAGTGGTTACATTATCTGAAGAGAATTATTTAAAGGCAATCTATCATTTAGGAAAACAAGGATCGGTTGCGGTTAGTACAAATGCTATAGCAGAAAAAATAGAATCTAAGGCCTCATCTGTTACCGATATGGTTAAAAAATTAGCGGAAAAGGATTTGGCTAATTATGTGAAATACCAAGGTGTTACTTTAACAGAAAAAGGGCGCTTAATTGCTGCGTTGGTTATTAGAAAACACAGACTTTGGGAAGTATTTTTAGTAGAGAAATTAAATTTTACTTGGGACGAGGTGCATGATGTTGCAGAGCAATTAGAACATATAAAATCATTAAAGTTAGTTAACGAATTAGATCGGTTTTTAGGTTGTCCAACTCACGACCCTCATGGTGATCCCATTCCTGATAAAGATGGAAATTATGCGCCCATAAAAAGCGTGAATATTTTAGAGATAAAGAAGGGGGAACAAGGGGTTTTGGCCTTAGTAAAAAATTCGTCTGATGCGTTTTTAAAATATCTAAACAAAAACAATTTAGCGTTAGGAGATGTTATAAAGGTTGTAGATTTTGAGCCTTTTGATAAATCTTTAACCATAGAAACCGCTCATCAAAAAATGATAATTTCTAATGAAGTCGCTAAGAATTTATATTTAAGACTATAACCATGGAAACATACAGCCCAATATTTGCACTAGTCATATTCTTTATAGCGGTAGCGCTATTATATGTTTTATTTAGACCTGTAAAAGGGTGGTTTTGGATTATAAAAAAAGCATTTCATACCAACGAAAAAGTCATTATTGAAGATGTCTTAAAGCAACTTTATCATTTTGAGACTTCAAAAAATAAAGTTGATATGAAAACGTTGGTTCAGGTTTTAGATTTTAAACATGCAGATATTGTAGAGGCCATTAAAAAAATGACTATAAATGACTTAATCTATTCTGAATCTGATGTTTTAAAATTAACTGAAGAAGGTCGAGATTATGCATTGCGTATAGTGCGTGTTCACCGTTTATGGGAACGCTATTTAGCAGATAAAACAGGGATTCATAAAAAAGAATGGCACGATAGAGCAGAGTCTATGGAGCATCGCTTAAGTCATGATGAAGCTGAAGAGTTAGCAGCACATTTGGGGCACCCTAAATTCGATCCTCATGGCGATCCCATTCCTACAAAGACAGGGAAAATGGCTTCTGTACATGGAGTAGAATTACCACTTTTACCAATAGGGTCTGTTGGTAAAATTACGCATATTGAAGATGAGCCTGAAGTTATATATAAGCAAATTTTAGCCGAGCATATTTACATGGGCTCTATGCTTAAAGTTATAGAAAACAATGCTACGCGAATTGTATTTGAGTCTGAAGGCGAGGTGTTTAAATTAGCACCTATAGTGGCGGCGAATTTAACCGTTGCGCTGATAGAAAAAGAAGTAGTTTTAGAAGACAATGTAGCGCGCTTATCTAGTTTAAAAATCAATGAAACGGCAAAAATTTTAGGAATTTCTAGAGAAAATAGAGGAGAAAGTAGAAGGCGATTATTAGATCTTGGTTTTGTAAAAGGGTCTAGTGTTAGTATCGATTTGTTAAACCCGTTAGGGAATCCTAATGCCTATTTAATTAAAGGAACTTCTATTGCATTACGAAAAGATCAAGCGTCAAAAATCTTAATAAAAAAAGATTAAATTATGGAAACGAATGTTAAAAGTGCTTGTGAAACCTGTGGACTATACAACAAAGCGGGTTTAAAAAAGCTAGGTATACATACAGATAATTTTGATTTTGTTGTGGCCTTAGCAGGAAATCCAAATACTGGAAAAAGTACGGTTTTTAATGCCTTAACAGGATTAAAACAACATACAGGAAACTGGCCAGGAAAAACGGTAACGCGGGCAGAAGGTGGGTTTGAGTATAATACGCAAAAATATAAGTTGGTCGATTTGCCAGGAACATATTCCTTATTATCAACGTCTGAAGATGAGGAAACCGCACGAGATTTTATACTCTTCGGAAAACCAGATGTAACTGTTATCGTTGCTGATGCTAATCGATTAGAACGGAATTTAAATTTGGTACTTCAAATTCTAGAGATTACAGATAAAGCGGTTTTGTGTTTAAACTTAATGGATGAAGCTGAACGCAATAAAGTTGATATAGATATAAGAACACTGTCTCGTGATTTGGGAATTCCGGTAGTGCCAACAAGTGCTAGGTTTAATCGCGGTATTCCAGAATTAATACAAACAATTAGTGAAATTGCAAGTGGAAAAATTGTTTGTAAGCCGCATCGTATTAAAAATGTTCCGAAAAATATAGAAAAGGCCGTGAAAACCTTAACTGAAAATATTGAAAAAGAGTTTCCAAATATTCCTAATAGTCGTTGGATTGCATTTAGGTTGTTAGAAGGAGACAAACAAATTATTAACGCCCTAAGAACTGGAGAGTTTATATAAACGTTCAAGACAATGAAAGATAATAATATAGATCATATCATCGAGCTCTCTAATGAGTTACGTTGGCAAATAGGGGATGAGTTTCACGATAATCTTACCGAAAGTATTTATGCCGATGCCGCCGAGATTGTTAAGGATTCGGTTAAAACTCAAGACGGAGAAAAGCGCTTTCGTTTAGATGCTAAAATAGATAAAATTGTGACGAGTAAAACATGGGGATTTCCCATTATGTTTTTAATTCTCGGAACGGTCTTGTGGCTAACTATCGTTGGAGCTAATTATCCATCGTCTTTACTGGCTAGTTTGCTTTTAGATACGGTGCATCCTATTTTACGCAGTGGTGCAGATAGTGTGCAAATGCCTTGGTGGTTATCTGGGTTTTTAATAGATGGTGTGTATTTGGCTGTCGCATGGGTTATTGCGGTAATGTTGCCGCCTATGGCTATATTTTTTCCCATGTTTACACTTTTAGAAGATTTTGGTTACTTACCAAGAGTTGCCTTTAATTTAGATTCTCTATTTAATAAATCTGGAGCGCACGGTAAACAGGCGTTAACTATGAGTATGGGGTTTGGTTGTAATGCCGCCGGTGTGGTTGCTACTCGAATTATTGATAGTCCGCGAGAGCGTTTAATCGCTATCATAACAAATAATTTTTCCTTATGTAATGGGCGTTGGCCAACTCAGATATTAATAGCCACTATTTTTATAGGTGCAGTTGTGCCTAAATCACTTTCAAGTTTCGCGTCATTATTGGCGGTTATTGGGATTGCCGTATTGGGCATGGCATTTATGTTTGGTGTGTCTTGGGCTTTGTCTAAAACCGTATTAAGAGGAGAAGTCTCTACGTTTAATTTAGAGTTGCCACCTTATCGTCCGCCACGTTTTTGGAAAACCATTTACACGTCTTTAATAGATAGAACTGCTATTGTATTGTGGCGTGCTATTGTTTTTGCTGCGCCTGCAGGCGCTGTAATATGGTTAATTTCTAACATTCATGTAGGCGGAGATGAAACCATTGCCGCTTGGTTAATTAATGGTATGGATGGCTTTGGCTTTCTGTTAGGCTTAAATGGCGTTATTTTATTAGCATATATTGTGGCTATTCCAGCTAACGAAATTGTAATTCCAACTATTCTAATGCTTACTGTAATGGTAACAGGAATTGGTGGAGGTGCAGGAGCAGGAGTAATGTTTGAATTGGATTCGATTAATGCAACTGGAGATATTTTAAAAGCCGGAGGGTGGACTTTATTAACGGCTATAAATTTGATGCTATTTAGTTTGCTTCACAATCCGTGTAGTACAACAATATATACCATTTATAAAGAAACTAATAGTGTGAAGTGGACCACAGTTGCTTCTGTTATGCCCGTTATTTTAGGTTTTGTTGTGACGTTCTTGGTCGCACAAATCTGGAGACTTATATTTTAAAAACGCTACCGTATATTGTAGTGTAATTCATCATAGATTTTCTTGTTTAATATGATTGGTATCAAACAAGGAAATCTATGTGTTTTTTAAAGAAGATTGCTCTCTGTTGAAATGTAACAGAACAGTGTAGTGTAGTGTGTTTAATTTAAGCGCAGCCGCATCCGTTACCATCTGAACCACATGCTTTTTTAGATTTCCTTTTTTTCCAGAAAAACTTTTTTATCATGAATGCTACGGCAATACCTAAGGCTGAAAAAACTAATATGTTTTGTATGATGGTGTTCATAATTAACTAGTCGTTTTAATTTTGAAATCTTTCAGAATTATTTTAAAACCTGAAACGCAATTAATGCGGTTACATAAGCTAAGCCTGTCATAAAAAACAATTGTAAAGCAGGCCATTTCCAGCTGTTGGTTTCGCGTTTTACTATGGCCAAAGTACTCATACATTGCATGGCAAAGGCATAAAATAATAAAAGCGATATCCCAGATGCAAAGTTAAAAAGTGGTCCACCTAAAATAGGATTAACTTCTCCTGCCATTCTGTTTTTTATGGTTTCTTCTTGGTCGCTACCTACGCTATAAATAGTAGCTAAAGTACCTACAAATACTTCGCGTGCTGCGAACGAACTTACAATCGCGATTCCTATTTTCCAATCGTAACCAAGCGGGCTAATGACTGGTTCTATGGCGTGTCCAGCAATTCCGATATAAGAATGTTCTAATTTGTAAGAATCTATTTTATGATCTAAATCTTCTTGCGATAAGTTAACTGAAGCATATTTTTCAGTCATGATAGATTCTGCTTCATTAAAATGTTCACCTGGACCGTAAGAGGCTAAAAACCATAAAATAATTGAAATGGCAAGTATAATTTTACCAGCTCCAAATACAAACGATTTTGTTTTTTCAAGAACGGTTAAAGCTACGTTTTTAAATAAAGGCATTTTGTAATTCGGCATTTCGACTACAAAAAACGTTTTACTTTTAAGTTTCATTACGCGGTCTAAAACGTAAGCGGCGCAAATGGCTGTGGCAAACCCTAATAAGTATAACAGCATTAATGTAAGTGCTTGGTATCCTAGACCTAAAAAGGTGCCTTCAGGAATAACTAACGAAATAATAATAAGATATACTGGTAATCTCGCTGCACAGGTTGTAAATGGTGTAACAAGTATAGTGATTAGTCGTTCTTTCCAACTTTCAATATTTCTAGTCGCCATAATGGCTGGAATAGCACAAGCAGTACCCGAAATTAATGGGACAACACTTTTCCCGCTTAATCCAAATCGGCGCATAATGCGATCCATTAAAAAAACCACACGACTCATGTAACCGCTTTCTTCTAAAATAGAAATAAATAGAAATAGAAAGGCAATTTGTGGGATGAAAATAACGACACCACCTAAACCTGGAATAATGCCTTCGGCCAATAAGTTTGTGAATACTCCGGCAGGGAGTGAGTTTTTAACCCATTCGCCTAAAGACGCAAAAGACGAATCGATAAAATCCATTGGTATGCTAGACCAATCGTAAATCGCTTGAAAAATTAGTAATAATATGAAAAAGAATATCACATAACCCCAAACTTTATGCGTTAGTATACGATCTAATTTTGCTCTTAAATCTGTGGCTTGAGATGGGTCTATAGTTTGTCCTTTCTTAAGCGTATTGTTTATAAACTGATAGCGTTTTATGGTTTCTTTTTGTTGTAAACGCTTCAGGTCTGTCTTGCTCTTTGTTTTAAAATCTGCAACAGCATCAAATTCGTTTCTATCTGTTTTTCCAAAATTTGCATCTTGGGTAATAACTAACCACAGTTTATATAATAATTGATTTGGAAATACTTGTTGTAAGCGCTCAAAGTAAGCGCTGTCAATTTCTGATGCGTTTAAGCACGGTGTTGTAGATTGGTCTTTGTAGTTGGCAATAAGTTCTTTAATTTGTTCTATGCCTTCATTCTTACGTGTGCTAACTACTGCAATTTTTGTTTTTAATTCAGCTTCTAAAAAAGGGATATCTAAAGAGATGCCTTTTCTAGACATTCTGTCGGCCATATTAATAACCAAAATTGTTGGTATTTCAAGGTCTTTAATTTGCGTGAATAAAAGTAAATTTCGTTTCAAATTTTCAACATCACTAACTACAATAGCAATGTCTGGAAAATCTTTGCCCTTTTTATTTAGAAGAAGTTCTATAACAACATTTTCATCTAAAGATGAAGCGTTTAAACTATAGGTTCCAGGAAGATCTATAATATGGGCTTTTACACCACGTGGTAATTTGCAAATACCTTCTTTTTTTTCAACAGTAATACCGGGGTAATTACCTACTTTTTGATACAAACCTGTTAAGGCATTAAATACCGAAGTTTTACCCGTGTTTGGATTTCCTATTAAAGCAACATTAATTTGTTTACTCATGCGATAATTTTTCAATTAAAATATGGCTTGCAGTCTCTTTTCTAATTGCTAAATGCGATCCATTTATGTTTAAATAAATGGGGTCTTTAAACGGTGCAATTTGCACAAGTTCGACTTGATTGCCAGGAAGACAACCCATTTCCAATAATTTTAATGGAATTTGTGTAGATGAAACATCAGTAATAACAGCTGTTTCTCCGCGTTTTAGATGTGCTAAAGTTGTTTGCAAACTTATTTAGATTGATTTTAAAGAAGCAAAAGTAATGTAAAAAGTCATGGTAAAAAAAAATTAACAAGAAAACTACTTTTTATATTCTTTTTTTAAGGTTTTAATATCGCTTAATAACTGTTCGATGGCCTCTGGGTCTGTGCCGTCGTAATATCCGCGAATTTGTTTTTTCTTATCTATAAGCATGAAATTTTCGGTATGAATCATGTCGTACTCATCGCCATTTCCAACTGTTTTTACAGCCATATAACTTTTCCTTGCTAACTCATAGATCTGTTTTTTATCGCCTGTAACTAAATTCCATTTGGTATCATTTACACCTTTTTTTAAAGCATAACGCTTTAACTGTGCAACGGTGTCTATTTGTGGAGTAACAGAATGAGACAATAACATAACATCGTCATCATTTATAGTGGCTTTTTGGATTTTAGCCATATGGTCTGTCATTATCGGACAAATAGTTTGGCAGGTGGTAAAAAAGAAATCGGCTACGTAAATTTTGTCTTTATAATCGGCTTGAGTTATCGTTTTTCCGTTCTGATTGATGAGACTAAAATCGGCAATTTTATGATACTTTCTAACATCATAGAGTGTACTGTCTACTAACTCTTGGTCTACTTGTGCAGGTTGATAAATAGGAAGTGGTTTTTCGACATCTAAGATGTTGTAAATAATTGCAATAATAACCATGGATATTATGGCAAAAACAATGGCGAAATATCTGTAAGCCTTAAAAAATGATAACATGTTTTGATTGTAAATCGTGAGTTTAGCAAAAATACGAGTAAAATTAAGTTTAAAGAAGTCCTTTTTATAATAAAACCATGTTAAAAAAAGAAGGGTAAAGGGTGTTTATATTTTTTTACCACTTTAAAAAATGTATTTTTGCGCGTTAAAATATAACTGTATAAACTACATGGAGTTTCTAATTAAGATTTCTCAATTTTTATTAAGCCTTTCTTTACTTATTGTTTTACACGAGTTGGGTCATTTTATTCCTGCAAAACTATTTAAAACACGCGTTGAAAAATTCTACTTGTTTTTCGATGTTAAGTTTTCTCTATTTAAAAAGAAAATAGGAGATACTGTATACGGTATTGGATGGTTGCCTTTAGGTGGTTACGTTAAAATATCTGGAATGATAGACGAGAGTATGGATAAAGAGCAAATGGCTTTACCTCCACAACCTTGGGAATTTAGAAGCAAACCAGCATGGCAACGTTTAATTATTATGCTTGGAGGTGTAACGGTTAATTTTATTCTTGCTGCACTTATTTATATGGTTATGGCTTTTGCTTATGGAGAAACAGATATCGCTACAAGCAGTATTACAGACGGGTATTTGGTAACAAACCCTATTCTTGAAAACATGGGAGCTAAAACAGGAGATAACGTAATCGCTATTAATGGAGAAGCTGTTACGGGATATTCTAACATGAGATCTAAGTTAATTGAAGCTAAAACGATCACTATAGAGCGAAACGGCGAACAAAAGACATTAACAACTCCAGAAGATTTCTTAGGACAATTAAGTACTAGCGACGATAGAACATTTTTTGAATTACGTATGCCTTTTGTAGTGGCTCAAGTTCCAGATTCTTCTGCAAATAAAGGAGTAGACTTAAAACAGGGTGATATTATTACAGCTGTAAACAATACAAAATTGAAATATTTTGATGAGTTTGAACCTATTTTAGAAGCGTCTAAAGGCAAAACAGTAAACGTAGAAGTATTAAGAGATAAAGAAACATTTACGAGATCACTTAAAGTGAGTGAAGATGGTAAATTTGGTATCGCATATTACCCTACAGCTAGTGCAGAAACGTTAAAAGCATTAGGCTACTACGACATTGTAACTAAAACTTATGGTTTTGGAGAAAGTATTGGAGTAGGAGCATTAGAGTTTAAAAATCAAATTGTAGGCTATTGGGCGCAATTAGGAATGATTTTTAATCCAAATACAGGCGCATATAAGGGTGTAGGTGGCTTTAAAGCTATTTTTGATATATTTCCTAGTTCTTGGAGTTGGCAACAATTTTGGGGTATTACAGCATTTTTATCTGTAATGTTAGGGGTGTTAAACTTATTACCAATTCCTGCATTAGATGGTGGACATGTGATGTTTTTATTGTACGAAATGATCTCTGGGCGTAAGCCAAGCGATAAATTTTTAGAATATGCACAAATGGTTGGATTCTTCTTACTTATTGCTTTAGTGCTGTTTGCAAACGGAAATGACATCTTTAAAGCCTTGTTCAAATAAAAAAATAAAAAAAAACTTAAAAAAAGTTTGTGCAATTGATATAAAGCTCTATATTTGCACTCGCTAATGCAAAACACTCCTTCTTAGCTCAGTTGGTTAGAGCATCTGACTGTTAATCAGAGGGTCCTTGGTTCGAGCCCAAGAGAGGGAGCAAAGCTAGCTAAAAGCCTTACAGAAATGTAAGGCTTTTTTTATGCGTTATAGTTTCTGAGGGTTGTGAATGCAGGGACTATAAGGGATTGTAGCGGTTCTAACGTGAAATGTGTTGTTCTTTATATTGCACAACTTGTTAAGTTTTTATTTAAAAAAAAGGTGTCCTATTAGGTATCCATTAAAATTTCTGGGTATTCCTTTTTGAAACCTGAATTGTGAGCCAATTGTTTAACTAAATTCAATTGGAAATGAAATATCAAGGAGTTATACTTTTGTTCTGTACAACGAGACTATTTATAATAGCATGTGATTAATTGGTTTAAAAAGATTTTATTTGTTGAAAAAATTTGATCTTTTTATAAAAAAATCTCACAACCTGACAAACATCATATATTAAAGGAATTTTAGGTTGTATTTTTGAAATGTGTTTTTTAGGAAACGATTAGCCTGAAAAATTAACTGGCAAATTTTTTGATTATTATTTCTTTTAACCTTCAGCTTAATGGTATTGAGCTGAAGGTTTTTTATTAGATGCCAGTCTTTAAGTATAAAAAAAATGGCTACCTAAAACTAGGTAGCCATTGTAAATATATAGTCTTGTAAACGGTTTAAAACGTTAGTGCTATTTTACCACGAATATAGAAAGGTGTTCCTGGTGTAAAGTGAATTTCTTCAACAGATTCTGGTTCGTCAAACAATCTACTTTCTGTTGCAAATTGGGTTTCATTCCATTCGGTATCGAATACGTTTTCAACAATAACACTGTAGGTCCAATTCTTCCAAGTGTAGTTAATGTTAAGGTCGCTTACAAAATAGCCTTCAGCAACAATAGAGTTGTCTTCGTTTGCAGGTCTATCGTCTACGTATCTGTAATTAATACCTCCGGAAAAACGGCCAAGGTTTTCTATAGATATTCCACCGGCAGAGGTAAAGTCTGGCGCTAACGGGATGTAATTTTCACCCTCTGGATCGTCAATACTTCTTCCGTGAGAATAGTTAACATCTGCAAAAAGATACAGCCAATCTAAAGCTTGGTATCGTGCTCCAAAATCTACACCTAAACGTTCTGTTTTTCCGCTAGGTTCAACAATGGCTGCATCTCCAACATATACAAATTCCTGTTCTAAAAATAAATACCATAAGCTAGCATTTATTGCTAAACGATCTGTAGGTTTAAGAATAGTACCTAAATCTGCACCATATGCTGCAGGAAGTATAGATTTTCCGTTATTAGCAATTACTACTCTGGTGTCGTTAGAGTGAAAGCCCATTCCTGCTTTTAAGAATAATTGTGTGTTCTTGTTAAGCGAATATATGGTGTTTAATTTTGGACTTACACGCACCTTAGTTTCGGCTTCATCACTATAAGTTTCCGAAAGTTGATCTTCGTATTGAAATTTAAAATAATCTAATCTGGCAGAAGGGTTAAAAGTCCACTTTCCTGTTTTAAATTCAGTATTTAAAAAGGCATAAGTATTTACTTCGTCTACATCTCCTAAAGATTTGTATTCTAAAACAGTTTTTCTGTTTAAAGTATGCGATAATTCAACATCGTCTGCATTGTCGTATCTAAAACCAATTCCTGCTTGGTATTTAAACATGGTGTGGTCTCCTAATTCTATATTTCTATGTTCGTAAACCGTGTTTGCTCCTGTGGTTACTCTATTTTCAAATTGCTTAATCTGATCGCCATTAACGGGATCGTCTAAGAAAAAGGTAAAGTTAGAGTACAGCTCAAAGTTATATTGAGACACATAAGCAGAGGTTTTAAATGATTGATTGTCGTCTATCACTTTAACATGGTTTATTAATAGGTTTGTACGGCTTGTTTCTCCTCCTTCAGTATCGTCTATAGATCCAAATCTGTCAATACTACCATCGTCTATAGCGCGCTGCGGAATTTGCCCTGAAGCATCCCATTTACTTTGAAAATGAGAAGCTGTAAAAGTTAATTCCTGATCTCCTGCTAATTTGTAATTGTAACGTCCTAAAACATTAAAACGGCTAAAGTTTTGAGGAGAATCGAATGGGCCATCCGTTAACGATAGTTCTGAGGCGATATACGCATTGCTGGTCTCGTTGTTTAATACATTAAACATTCCCATAATACGGTTCGAATTAAACTGTCCTGCTTCTACAGACATGTAATTTTTGTCAATAGTCTTTTTCAGTCCTAAATTAACATATCCAGCGGTAGTGAAATTTCCTTTATCGGCGTAGTAAGGTCCTTTTCCAAAGTTAATATTGTCTATAGTTTCTGGAATTACAAAGTGCAAATCTGAGTATCCTTGCCCATGTGCATGCGATACCATGTTTACAGGTAACCCATCTACGGTTAGGTTAATATCTGTACCGTGATCAATATCGAAACCTCTTAAGAAAATTTGTTCTGCTTTTCCGCCACCTGCATGCTGACCAATAATAAGTCCAGGTACTTTTCTTAAAATGTCTTGAGATGATTTTACAGGATCTTTTTGTACATCTATGTTCACAAATTTACTTAAAGCATCTATTTCTGCTACCAACATAACCTGATCTAATGAGATGTTTGCAGGTGTTAGGGTAACCGAAATTGGTTGTTGTAAATCTGATGCTGTAACGCGTATAACTTTAGGTTCGTATCCCAAACGCGAAAGATATAATGTGTCGTTAACATTGGTTTTGGTTAGTGTAAACGCTCCAGTTTGCGAGCTGTGCGTGTGTATTTCGGTGGTTTTATTAAAAATACTCACTTCTTCTACGGGTTTGTTTTCGCCATTTACGATAGTTCCCGAGATTTGTTGTGCGTAAATTATACTAGTGAGCAGCAAGGTGCATGCTGTTAAAAAATGTTTCATTTTATTTCATAATTTGGTTGTCTTCTTTTTAAGGAAGAATTAATATGTGGTGGTTGTCAATGTATCGGTACTTTTAGGCAATTAAAAGTAGCCTGATTTTAGACGGTTTACGTATACTTACGAAAAACATCTAAACAGGGTTTTACATCAACTCAAATATGTTATGAAATATATTGTGGAGGTGGAGAAAGTGTAGGTAAATTTATAGTATACAAATGTAAGTAGGTGTACCAAGTGTGTTTTGAAACTGTACTAAACTCAATACTTTTAAAATTGAATTCTGATGTTAGTACGTGCTTGTCTATTTCTGTTTTATAAATCGATTTCTGATGCTCTTTTTGTTTGTCTGTAGATGATAAAATATCGTTTAAAACAGCAAGTAAATTGTGAGTGTGATTAGGAATTACTTTTCCAGTACTACTATGGGTGTGATTGGCTAAAGGAGGTGTTTTAGAGGTAATGTGTTTCCCGAAAGCATCATGATTATGAACGTTAGTAAGCACTGTAGTGTTTTTGTGTGAATGCATACGATCTTCGACATAATGCGATACGGTGTGAAGCATATTAAACACAGAATGTTTTAATGGAGAGATGATATAGCATATTGCCATGGCAAAAATGAAACAACGAAATGCCAGGACTTTTATATTTAACTGTGTTTTCAATAAAAAACAATAAAATTGAAGGGCGAAAATACATAATATTTTAAATCATAGACATAGGGCAATGTTTTATTTGCGTTATTGTTTGTAGGGGTATTGCCTATGTCTGGCAAATTTATTTGTAATATAAGCAGTTATAAATAAAATTAGTACACCAATACAAACAGGGTTAATAACATATAGAAAACCTAAATCTTTAATTTCAAGACTACCAATATTCGCTATTAAAGCAGTAGCTCCTCCTGGCGGATGCATTGTTTTTGTGATTTGCATAATTACAATTGCAACAGATACTGCCAACCCACAAGCGAGCCAATTTAATTCTGCATATGGAATTAATTTGGCTACAGTTACACCTACAATTGCACTTAGAAAATGACCACCAATTAAATTACGAGGCTGTGCTAATGCACTACTAGTTGCACCATAAATAAGTACTGCAGACGCTCCGAACGATCCAATTAAAAAGGTATTGTCTATAGATGTTAGCGTTATACTCTGCAAGCTTCCAATTAGAGAAATTCCTATAAACGCTCCAATAAATGTCCAAAGATGATCAATAGGATCTATTGCTGTTTGTTTTAAAACAATATGTCTTGCTTTGCGATATGTTTTGCGTTGATTTGTTTTATTAACCATAGTGATAAATGGATGTTATTAAAAAATATGATGTGCATGTTTAAGGTAAAATGAATAGTATATAGCCTAATGAGATTACAGAAACAAATATCCAAAGTGTAGTTGCAAAAAGTATAGGTTTCCAGCCTGTGGTTTTCAAATCTTTAATAGACATTGTGGTTCCTACTAAAAATAATGTCACTACAAGTAAATGCTTAGATATTAATACAAAAACATTTGTTATAGACTCAGGTAATAAATTGGCACTATGTACTAAAATGGCAGCTATAAACAGTAGAATAAATAATGGAAATTTTATTTTCTGACCACTATTTTTAAACAATAACATAGAAACAACAGACATTGGAATAATCCATAAGGTTCTAGATAGTTTTACTGTTGTAGCAATATTTAAAGCTTCCTCGCCATAACTTAATGCTGCGCCAACTACAGAACTTGTATCGTGAATAGCCACTGCACACCATAATCCAAACTGATGTTGGTTTAAACCAATTAGGTGTCCGAAAAAAGGAAAAACAATTAAAGCCACCGCATTTAAAAAGAAAACAACACCTAAAGCCATAGTAATGGTTTTGGTATCGGCTTTAATAATTGGTGAAATAGCGGCTATTGCACTACCACCGCAAATAGACGTTCCTGAGGTAATAAGATGTCCAAGAGATTTATCTAAATGTAAATAGCGCGATAATATTAAGCCAAAGCTAACAGTTAAAAAAACGCAGAATAATGTAAGTCCGAAACTAGAAATACTAGTCTGAATGGTTTCTACCAAGGCCATTCCAAAACCCAAACCAACTACGGCTATTTTTAAAAGGAAATGAATGCTTTTCTGACTTTTTTCTAAAAAGGGATGTTTAAAAAACAGTGTGAAAATAAATCCCAAAGCGAGTGCTATCGGACTTGAAATGTAACCTGCTAATGCAAGTGCAATAACAGCGAAAAAATATATTTTAGATAAGTGAGTTTGCATTGTATCTTATTTTTATACAAAGATACAGTGGTGTTATAATTAAAATGCAATGAAATAAGTTATAGGTAATAACCTTTAGTTATGGTTAAGTTTAACTAGTTTTTCGAAAAAATCTTTTGTTTTAGATTGGTAACCTTGTCTTGATACAAAATAGAACCAACGCTCAAAATTAAAATTTTGAATATCTATAACTTTAAGTTTATTGTTTAGTAAATCGTCGCTAACAGAATGTATAGAAAGTAAAGCGTAACTTCTGGAGTGATATAGGTAATTTTTAATGGCAATGGTACTTTGTAAGGTAACATTAGATTTTAAATGCTTAATGCCATATTCCTGAAGTTTTTTATAAATAATTTCTCTGGTTCCAGAACCGTATTCACGTTCTACTATAGGTAGATTTTCCAAATCACTTAGTTGTAAAACACCGGTTTTAAACTTCGGATTGTTAGCACTTGTAACCAAAACAATTTCGTCTTTTATAAATTTTTTATAATGTAATTGTTTGTTGTGGCTACTTCCTTCAATAATTCCAAAATCTAATTGCGAGCTGGTAATTAAATGTTCTATCTGCTCGGTGTTCCCGCTGACTAACTGAATGGTTGTATGTGGTGTATTTTTTTCAGATTTAGCTAATATTTGAGGCAGAATAAAATCGGCTAGAGTAGTACTCGCTCCAAACTTTATGTGTTTTTCTTCATCTTTATTTAAAGTTAGAAAATGATTGTCTAAATCGGCATGAAGAGCTAAAATTTTATCGACATATTCTAAAAAATCGAGGCCGTCTTCGGTGAGTTCTATATGATTTCCTAAACGTATAAAAAAAGTCTTTTTATAGGTATCTTCTAAGGTGCGAATGGTTTTAGAGACGGCAGGTTGGGACAAGTTTAAAACTTCTGCAGATTTTGTAAAGCTTAAGTGTGAAGCAACCTCTTTGAATATTTTAAATTTAATTTTCATAGGGAATAGTATGGGCAGAACAATTTACTAAATCGGATTCGGTTTTAAATGAAAAAACAAAATCGGTTTAGATGGAATCCAAACCGATTTTGTGAATTTTTATGGTTTCTAGCAGGCTAAAAACTCTACGATTTAAAGCGTTTCAAAATTATCTATATCTGTAGCCTGAATAATATCGTCGTAGTTTTCTATATCAAGCCCATTAATATAGTCTGCAGGGACAACCACTACTCTAAAAAATTGATTTTGCGTCCATACGTCGTCTAGTACTCCTAAGTCAAAAGTAGCATCTAAGAAGATTCTAAAATCAGTATCGGTAAAATCGTAATTATAGGTTAATACGCCACCATCATCAAAGAATTGAGTTTGTGGAACCAATCTCCAGATTTCTGTACCATCTACGGTTTCCCAAGACATGTAAACTAATACCACGTCTGATGGGACAATAGTAAAGCCGTAAGTTTGTGTAATTTCGTAATTGTTTGCCGCATTAAAATCCAGTTCAATTTCAAAAGCTGGAGCAACTTCTCCATCTACGCCGTCTACACCTGGAATTCCTTGATCTCCTTCGCAAGAGGTTAATGCTAATGCTAAGCAAAATAGTGCTATAATATGTTTCATGTTTTTAATTTTTGAACGATAAAGGTCGTTGTTTTATTTTAAAAATAAGATTATTTAACTGAAGCCGCAACTTTTTAATACTAGGATTACAATGCAAAACGGGGAAAACAACCGTTTTCCCCGCTACAATTAAACTTAAAAAATAATCTTATAATTTTACAAACTTTTTAGAGAACGATGCATTTCCATTAGAGAATGATGCCAAATACATTCCTGGTTTTAATTGAGAGACATCGATATTTCCATTACCAAAAGCTCCTGTTTTTATTAATTGCCCAGAGACTGAGTAGATTTTGTAAGTACTAATAACTGATGCGTTACTAGTGGTTACATTTAATATATTTCTTGCTGGGTTTGGGTAAATAGATGTGTTTACGCTTAACACATTATCTTTTACACTTAAAGTAGCTAAAGAAAAACGAGTAGTATACATGTCCATAAATCCGCCACCGTTATTAGTTGCTTCATCTTTACCTTCAAAAGGGTTAAGATCTATTGTAGAACTTGTAAAAGTTCCTGAAAGTAAAACTTCATTATTATTGTTAAAATTGATAAGTCCGCCAGCATCTGGTCCGTTTCCTCCAAATATATAGTGGCTTAAATAGTTTCCGTTAGAATCTAATTCTAATAAATAGTTGTCTGTGAAATAAAAAGAATTTCCTTGAGACACGCCTTCTCCATTATCAAAATCTACACTACCATTAAAATTTCCTGCAATGTAAATATTGTTATTGTGTGGGTTTACTTTAACGTCGTTCATATCTTCTATGCTACCAGATGTATAGTTGCTACCAATAGTGTAAGAAAACTGATATTCTCCACTAGCATTATATTTACTCATAAATCCAGCATAAATTCCATCAGGTGTTATAATGTCTGTACCTTCTCCAGGATTAAAATCTGTTGCGCTTGTAAAAAAACCAGTAATAAAAATATCGTCTGTATGAGAAACAAATAAACTTTTTGGATCGTCTATATCGTTACCTCCAAAGCTTTTTCCCCACACATAGTTTCCATCTTTAGTTAGTTTAGTTAAAAAGACATCACGTCCGCCATTAGATGTATAAGAAGCTGTACCAGTTTCACTAGGGTCTAAATCTACTGTACCTTCATAATAACCTGTTAATATGATGTTTTCATTCGAGTCGAATGATATTCCTGAAATACAATTGTGTCCGGTTGCAGGGATTGTTTTTACCCAAACAAAATCTCCGTTAGTATCAAGTTTTAATAAGTATCCGTCAAATTTAGCTCCCTCTGTACTAGAATACATAGTTAAATCTACGTCTGGAGATGGATCGAAATCTGCATATACAAATCGTCCGCCAACATATACATTGCCTTCGTTGTCTGATGTAATCGTGAAGGTGTCTTCATTAGCTAATCCTTCTGTGTTACTAATTTGTTTCGCCCAAATAAAGTCACCATCGTTAGTTAATTTAATAATAAACGTGTCTCGAGATAAAATTGCACTTGGTTGTTTTAATAAAAATACTCCTTCTCCCGGATCTGCATCAAAGGCATCTTCTCTATCTCCGCCTTGAAAATAACCAGTTATTAAAATGTTATCGTCTTTATCTATAGTAACGGCAAGTGTAACGTCATCTGCCCAACCTCCAAAATCTTTAGCCCAAACAGGTTCTCCGTTGCTGTTGTACTTTGTTAAGTAACCATCTGCATTACCTCCGGTAAAGCCTATGGTTGTTGTTCCAAAATCGAAACCGCTGCTATAAAAACCTACAGTGTATAAGTTGTCTTTACTGTCTTGAGCAGTTCTGTATTGGTTGTCTATATAATAGCCTCCAAAAGACGAGGCGTTTAAGAATTCTTGAGCCGTAATTATAGGACTTACGAATACGACACTTAGTAAAAGTAAAATTTTCTTCATATTTGTTCTTTTTGGTTGTTATTGGTGTTATTTGTCTATGTTAAATTCTAATCCAATGCCGCGTACACTTGTTATGGCAATGCTAGTATCATCTTTAAAAAGTTTTCTCACACGGCTAATAAAGACATCCATACTACGACCAGAAAAGAAATCGCTTTTGTTCCAAACTTTGGCTAAAATGAGATCTCTTGGGATTAATTGATTTTTGTGTTCGAAAAAGAATGCAATTAATTGAGCTTCTTTTTCTGTTAGTTTTACGGTGTCTTTGCCATATGTTAATTCTAAATTTTTAAAATCGAATTGATATTTTCCTATGGCAATTATTTCAGAATCAAAATTTTTGAACTCTAGTGTTTGTTGTTCTGTACGTTTGATGATATTTTTTATGCGCAGAATAAGTTCTTCTACCTCAAAGGGTTTAACGATATAGTCGTCTGCTCCCAGTTTCAAGCCTTTTAAACGGTCTTCTTTTGTTTTCCTTGCCGTTACAAAAAGAAATGGCGTTTTGCCATTAATGTTTTCCATTTTGTGTGCTAATGAGAAACCGTCAAGTACAGGCATCATAACATCTAAAATACATATATCGAATAGTTCAGTCTTAAATGCATTTAATGCTTCATCGCCATTTAGAGCCCATGTAACATGGAATTTGTTAAGCTCTAAATATTGCTTTAGGGTTGCGCCTAAATCAAAATCGTCTTCTGCTAATAAAATTCTTTTCATGGCTGTTGTGTTGGAATTTTAATGATAAATGTGGATCCTTCTTTTATTTTACTTTTTACACTTAATTCGCCTTTATGAACTTTTATAATTTGGTTACTGTAATAAAGTCCAAGGCCTAAACCTTTGTAATTGTGTCTGTCTTTTTCACTGATACGGTAGAATTTTTCGAATATCTGTTTTTTGTATTTAGAAGACATGCCTATACCATTGTCTTTAATGTAAATAATATGCAAACGACTTTCTTTATCGAATATATAAGTGAATTCTATTTTTTTACCTCCGTATTTTACGGCGTTATTTAAAATGTTTAATAGTGCTGTTCCTAAGTAAAATTTATCTGCTAAAATGGAGACTTCATTTTTTTCTATGTTCTTTATAAATTCAATGTCTGTTGCAGACGACATTTTAAAGTCTTCGACTAAGTTGTTTAGGAAATTATATGGGAAAAATTCCTCTTCATTCAGTTTAATATCTTCAGAACTTACACTGTTGCTTAAAAATTCATCTACTATGTTTTGAAGTCTTCTGTTTTGCCTATTTATAGTTTTTATAGTGTCTTCGGCAATGGCTTTATCATCTTGAGCAAATCTATTAGTAAGTGTCTTTGTAGCTATGGCTAAGGTAGAAAGTGGTGTTTTTAACTCGTGTGTAATGTTATTGATAAAATCAGTTTTTATTTCGGCGAGTTTTTTCTGTTTAAGAAGATTGTAAATAGAATAATACAATAAGCTGAGTACAAAAATGAAGAGTAAAACAGAGATGAATAATAAACCAGCCATCACTTTTAGAACATTCTGTTTCCAGTTCAGAATATTCATGTATATAGAGGTTTTAAAATTTAAACCAAAGGCATCTGGATTGCCTTCGTTTATAAAATCGTGGTCTTGTTGCCAAGTAGAATTATTAATTAAAATAGCCTCTGTAGAGTCAAAGTTTTCTCCTAAAAGAAAGATATTGTTATCTTTTTGTACAAAGTCGGTTTTTAAACCTAGACTATCTACTATCTGAATTTGTGTAACAATTATCTTGCATTTAATGTCTGCTTTTAAATTGTTTTTTTTAATTTCTTCATTATAAAAGTCATTAAACAAGACGTTTATAGGTTCTACTTTTTCTTTTAGATTTTCGAGTACTTGTGGTTTGGTGATTTGCCCTTTTTTATAAGATTCTAATTGCTTAAGAAAATCGTTTCTGTAATCCCACATTAAAGAGTCTACTTGCTTTTGGCCGTAGATTACTGCAATTGCATTTCTAGCATCTATAGTAAATGCGCTTTTTTTTAATTCGTAAGTATTGTAAATTAAATAGCCTTGTATAGCCGTAAGGGCTAACAAAGTTATAATGGCGCCAAGAATTAAAATTTTGGATTTCAATTGCATAGCGGTAAATTTATAGAAATAGATGCCAAGGGAGTCTTTTACGTTTTTCATTAACTTATTATTAACCTACATTTTTGTAGTTTTAAATATACAATTTTACGTCATATTACTCTAGATGTCAGTACGTTTTGAGCTTTAGTGGTTTAGGCTGTTTTAATAAGGATTGTATTGGTGTAAAATGGAAGTGTTTCAGTTTAAAAATACCCCATTTTTTTTGTAAATTTTTAAACAGATTTTAAGTTTAAACGGTATTACAGCCATTAACTAAAACAGCTTTTAAATTATTATAATTAATATCGTAGCAATACCGTCTGCATCATCATATATTTGTCTTAAGTAAATAATGCGTTTAAGTTTGTGTCTGCACAACTTTAAGAGATCGGATATTAAGCTATGTTCAATGTCCTTTTTTTAATAGTTTATAGAATTTTTAAAATGAAAAAAGTTAGTATTATATTTCTGTGCCTGTGCCTGTGCTTATGGGCATGTAATACAGAAGAGAAAAAAGAAAAAAAAGAAGTTGAGGTGCCTGTGTCTGCATTGGTTTTACAAGACGATATTGTGAAACTTGAATATGTAGATTACGGATTAGACGCTAAAGCAAAATCTGATATCGAATCTTTAGAAAGTTTTATGGAGTTAGAAACTATTATGGCAGAGCTTAAGTCTGGTAATTTGTCGTATTTTCAAGGACAATCTAAGCCTATAGTGTCATTAATGAAAGATTTAAGAGAAGGCATTCCTGATATTATAGATTCACCATCTATACAGGCGCGATTAATCTCTTTAGAAACAAAAATGCTAAAGTTACAGAGTGTTTTAAATTTACGTAATATCGAAAAAGACGTACAGTTAGAATATGTTAAAGAAGCTTTAGTGGCGTATTCAAATTTAAATCTTCAGATTAATAAAAAATATGAGAAAGACGCTCAGGAAATTGAAAAACCATGATGCATATCAAAAAAATATTAGTTTTAATATTACTGTGTATAGTTGGTGTAAATAGTATTCAGGCTCAGGATATTGATGCTGAAAAGCATATACGTCTAAATTTAGATACTTGGCACAAAGCTGCAGCAGAAGCACAGTTTGATGCTTATTTTAATTTAATGACCACAGATGCTGTGTTTGTAGGTACAGATGCTTCAGAGCATTGGGATCTTGAAGCTTTTAAAGCCTATAGTAAACCGCATTTTGATGCTGGTAAAGCTTGGAGTTTTTCTGCTTTAGAACGACATATATACCTTGCTAATGCAACTTTAGCTTGGTTTGACGAATTATTAACTACTCAAATGGGAGTATGTAGAGGATCTGGTGTCATGAAATTAGAAAACGGATCTTGGAAAGTGGCACATTATGTTTTATCTGCAACCATTCCTAATAATAAAATGAATGCTGTTTCTGCTCTAAAGTCTAAAGACGATTCAGATATTATCTCTGCTTTTTCTCGCTAGCAATTTATGTGTAATGGATTATTTAACATTCTTTACATGTCTGATAATATGTTAATTTTTGAATCAAATAATTGGTTAATTAATAAAATTTTAGTATTAAATTTAGTTAATACGTAAAAATGAGTTAGGTTAATTCGTTATTATTCAGTAGCTTTAGTTTTAATTTAAAAAAAACGATATGGCTATTAAAAGTTTTGTAGGATCCAGGAAGAAACAATTAAAGGAAGTAGATTATGTTCCAGTTCGGGTTAGTGATTATATGAGTCGAGAACTTATAACATTTAAACCAGAACAAATGGTGGAAGACGTTATCGATAAATTAATTAGTAATAAGATTTCTGGTGGTCCGGTAGTAAATGATAATTACGAGTTAATCGGAATTATTTCTGAAGGAGATTGTTTAAAGCAAATTAGTGATAGTAGATATTACAATATGCCAATGGAACAACATAAGGTAGAGACGCGCATGATGCGAAATGTTGAAACTATAGATGGTAATATGAATATATTTGATGCAGCAAATAAATTTTTAGAATCTAAAAGGCGTCGTTTTCCAATTGTTATAGAAGGTAAATTGGTAGGACAAATAAGCCAAAAAGATATATTAAAAGCAGCATTAACTTTAAAAGGGCACAATTGGAAATAGATCGTGAGCCTGTTCCGATTTGTTATTCTCGTTTCACTAAAGCATAGTAATCGCTCTCTAGTGGCAAGTAGCCTTGGTTATACACGAAATAATACGTTGTACCTGCTTTAGTGGTATATATACTTGTAAATAAACTAAAATCGAACCCTAAATTAAGCAGTTTTAATTTAGTGGTTTTTGTTTTTTGGTCTGGGTTTAAAGCTTCTAAAATCCTATAATTCTTACGTAATTTATTATTTGTATTCCGAATTAAGTTTTTACTATCCTTGTTTATTTGGTTGTTATAGGCGTTTCTGCAATAATCGTTACAAAATTTTTTGTCCGATCTGCCTATAATTTTTTCACCACATTCTAAACAAGTTTTAGTCATATTAAAATAATTTTGATACACCTAGTGCTAATACCCAAGAGTCGTAAGCATCAAAGCGAACGTCATAGCCTATAGCAGCTCCTAATTCAAAAGCTTTTGGTAATTCTAAACTATATTCTACTTCACCTCTTATAAGAAATAGATCTTCTTCTTTTGCAAATTCTTCTCCAACACCCAACATAAATGTAAAGTGTTCTCCTGGTTTATACGCAGCCATTAAAGCTGGTGCTATTGGCAATTCACGTTCTAAGATTTCAACTTCACCATCTTCACCTTCTTCATGCACTTCGTACGTCTCTAATATAAAATCTGTATGAAGTCCAACACCCCAAGTTTCGTTAATCCAATAATTATAATTTAAACTTACCATAGGTACAACTAACCAATCTTTGCCTTCAGCATGGTGGCCTTGATAAATGTGAGCATGGCCAATCATAGCTCCTATTTGATGGTGTTCAAAGGTTTCACTTTCTTCAAACTCCATTTCAGTATCTTGATTGTCTTCATGTTCTTGTGCGTAGGTGGAGTATGCTGCAAATTGAAGTAAAATAAAGAATAGTAATATGTTTTTCATGGTTGGTTGTTTTAAAAAATAAAGTTAAAGAATATTCGGTTTTCAGTTCCATAAAAGTTAAATATTTTTTTACTGAATAAAGGACTTATACTTTTAATCTTATGCGTTTACAAACGACTACAATCGGTTGTAAACGAGTTTAATTAGTTATTAACCGATTGCTTTTTGGTTTGTCATTCATCTTTGCAGTGTCTTAAAGTATTAAGATGGTATTAACTGTTTAACATTAAAATTTATAATTATGAGCACACTTAGAAACAAAGTACAGTTGATTGGTAATTTAGGAAACGATCCAGAAATTATTAATTTAGAATCAGGAAGCACATTAGCAAAATTCTCTATCGCTACTAACGAAAGTTATAAGAATAAATCTGGCGAAAAGGTAACCGATACACAATGGCATAACGTTGTCGCTTGGGGAGCAACCGCTAAATTGATAGAAAATTATTTAACGAAAGGGAAAGAGGTTGCTATAGAAGGCAAGTTAACTTCTAGAAGTTACGATACTAAAGACGGGGAAAAACGATTTGTAACCGAAGTGGTCTGCAATGAAATTATGATGTTGGGAAAACATTAAATAGTCTAAAGAGAGGATAATCTAAAGCGTTTGTCCTCTTTCTTTTTCCTTTTTCTTTTTTTTATCACGAAAAATTCTAAAAAGCATAAATATGGTAAATAGAATTAAAACAGGTAGAATGATCACTAAATCTATCCTTATATAAGCCGTGTCTTGTGCATTAGCCCAATTCATTACTATAATTTCCCAAATTATAAAGGCTAACCAACAAATACCTAATATGATTTTTGATTTTTTCTTGCGCATGTTTTAACTTTTTTTAGAAATGCATTTTACAAATAAAAAGGAATTTCAATTGAAGAGTATTTCACTCTACTTTACGCCATAATTATATGGTGCTGATATAAAAATATATCAATTTCTTTCATAATATTTTAAACTTTTGTTAAAAATTAATGAATATTAATAAATAATTACATTGAAATTGTCGTGTTTATTTATAATAATTAGGCTTACGGTTGGTATATCTTAAAATTACGTAAATTTTGTAATATATGATAGTCTTTCGGTTAACCTTTAGTATTTTTATGAAAAATAAAGAAGTTAAAACAATGTCTGTACAACCAAAATTAACCAGATTTAATCAGAATGTATTATCTAAGTATCAGATATACAATAGTATTTTCATGACGTTACCGTTTGACTCGATTACAAAAACGGGTGTTTTATTACCACTTTTTCATGAAACATGTGAAAAAGGGTTTAAAAATGGAGATAATCCCACAACGATTGTTGAGTCTTTTTTTGAGAAATATCAAGCGAGACGCTCAGATGAAAGTCAAATAAATTTATTATTCAGATTTATTCAATATATAGAAAGACAAGTCGTATTATTTGATGCTATTGAAGATGCTGCTTTCCCAGTTGTAAATAACATGGAAGGTATTGGTACATTGCGTAGTTTAAAAGAAACGGCGAGCTCTGAAAATAGAACAGAACTCTTAAAACAATATCTTGAAGAATTTAAAGTACGTATTGTACTTACAGCGCATCCAACGCAATTCTATCCAGGTTCTGTTTTAGGAATTATAACTGATTTAACAACGGCCATCCAAGAAAACGATTTGTTGTTAATAAACGATTTGTTAGCGCAATTAGGAAAAACACCTTTTTATAAGCATACAAAACCAACACCTTACGATGAGGCTATTAGTTTAATATGGTATCTAGAAAATGTGTTTTATTATTCGTTTGGATCTATATACGATTATATTCAACAAAATATATTTGATAATAAGGAAATAGATAATGATATTTTAAATATCGGATTCTGGCCAGGAGGAGACCGTGATGGAAACCCGTTCGTAACTCCAGAAATTACATTAAAAGTTGCCGATCGTTTAAAGCAAACTGTAATAAAAAACTACTATCGTGATTCACGCCGTTTAAAACGTAGATTAACATTTACAGGTGTAGAAGAGCGTATCTCTTTAATTGAAGAGAAGTTATACAAACAAATGATAGATGTTAAAGACAACTCTATTATTTCTTTACAAGAGTTAGAGTCGGAATTACATTTAATTAAAGAAACATTAATAGAAAAGCACCAATCACTTTACGTGACAGAAGTGCAAAGTTTTATTAATAAAATAAAATTATTCGGATTCCATTTTGCTGCTTTAGATATCAGACAAGATAGCCGTGCGCACGATCAGGTATTTACAGATATGGTGGATACATTGATTGCTTCTGGAAGTGATATTTTTCCAGCAAACTACAACAGTTTATCGCAAGAAGAACAAGTTGCTATTTTATCTAAAGTAGAAGGCGCTGTAGATATGTCAATTTTCGAAGGAGAAGATGTATTAAAGACCTTAAACTCTATGGTTGCGATTAAGCAAATCCAAGATCATAATGGTGAACAAGCTGCAAATAGATATATTATTAGTAACAACCAAACCACTTTAAACGTAATGCAGTTGTTTGCTATGTTGAAATTAGTAGCGTTCCATGATAAATTAACGGTAGATATTGGTCCGTTATTTGAAACGATTACCGATTTAAAAAATGCCCATTTAGTGATGGAGGAATTGTATACAAATCCTGCTTATAGTGCGCATTTAAAATCTAGAGGAAACAGACAAACCATAATGTTAGGATTCTCTGATGGTACAAAAGATGGAGGATACCTAATGGCAAACTGGGCAATCTTTAAAGCGAAAGAACGTTTAACAGAAATATCTAGAAAATATGATGTTACCGTGTTATTCTTCGATGGTCGTGGTGGACCTCCTGCACGTGGTGGAGGAAAAACACACCAATTCTATGCTTCTTTAGGACCTACAATTGAAGATAAAGAAGTGCAATTGACTATACAAGGACAAACCATTAGTTCTAATTTCGGAACTTTAGATTCGTCTCAATATAACTTAGAACAATTAATTAGTTCGGGAATTTATAACCGTTTAAACGATACGAATGCAGCCATGTCTGAAGACAATACTGTTGTAATGAATGATTTAGCCGAAATTAGTTTAAAAACATATGTCGACTTTAAAAATCACCCGATGTTTGTGCCGTATTTAGAGCGTATGAGTACGTTAAAATACTATGCTAAAACAAATATTGGTAGTCGTCCGTCTAAACGTGGTAAGTCTGATGCTTTAGTTTTTGAAGATTTAAGAGCCATTCCTTTTGTAGGGTCTTGGAGCCAATTAAAACAAAACGTACCAGGATTCTTTGGTGTAGGAACAGCATTAAAGAAATATGATGAAGCCGGAGAGTTTGATAAAGTTATAGCGCTTTACAAATCTTCTAGTTTCTTTAAAACGCTAATTGAAAACAGTATGATGTCGCTTTCTAAATCGTTCTTCGATTTAACTAAGTACATGGCAGATGATGCTGAGTTTGGCGATTTTTGGAGAATTATTCATGCAGAGTATGAGCTTACAAAAGGGTTACTTTTAAAACTTACAGGCTATGAAAAACTAATGGAAGATGAGCCTGCTGGTAAAGCGTCTATTGAAATTAGAGAAGCTATTGTTTTACCATTGTTAACCATTCAGCAATTTGCTTTAAGAAAGATTCAAGAATTAGAAAAAGCAGAAGTTAGAGACGAGGAGCAAATTAAAATTTATGAAGCCTTAGTCACACGTTCATTATTCGGAAATATTAATGCGAGTAGAAATTCGGCTTAATAGCAGAATGACATAAAAACAGAAAAGCCTCAAAATTTAAATTTTGAGGCTTTTTATATTTATGCAACTTTTTGAAGCAAATCGAAACACGGACATTTACTACAGCGTTTCTTTTCAGACTTTAAATATTTATCACAACATTTAGTTTTGCATTTACTAGAGACTTTAACTCCAGCATTTAGTAAAACTGCTTTTGCTTTTTTAAGTTCTTTCTTTTTAACTTTCTTGTCTTTTTTCTTGCCCAAAACTAATGTCTGTTAGTTGTTTAGGTTCCAAAAATAATTATTTTTACTTAATCTAAATAAGATTAATTGTTAAAGTTTACTCCGGACTAATTGTCGAGGCTGTACTCACTGTAATTTGATCAATATCTCTATCAAATAAATACAATCCACCTTTGTCGTCTCCAATTAAATTAATTTTGTCTAAAATGGTTCTGGCCATAGCTTCTTCTTCAATCTGCTCTGCAACATACCATTGTAGGAAATTATGAGTAGCATAATCGCGCTGTTCTAGAGAGATATGTACCAATTCATTAATGCTTTCGCTAACAAACACCTCATGCTTGAATAACATTTCAAACATCTCTTTAAAAGATTTAAAGGTTACGTTTGGTGCTTTTAATTCAGAAATAAAGGCATGTCCTCCGCGTTCGTTTACAAACTTTACAAGTTTTAGCATATGCTCACGCTCTTCATCAGATTGTTTGTACATAAAATTAGATACACCTTCTAAACCTTTTACTTCGGCCCAACAGGCCATGGCCAAATATATTTGAGACGATTCTGCCTCTACTCTAATTTGTTTATTTAGAGCGTCTTCTATAACTTTTGATAACATATTATTTCGTTTTTAACAAAGTTATAGATAAAACTGTTTCGTCTTTAATAAAAACACTTAATGTTTTCCTTTTTTAAAGATTCTAAATAAAGATATATATTTTGTGTAAAAGGTAATACGAATACCAAAAAGGAGAATTATTCCTCCAATCATCATTTGTAATGTAATGGTTTCATTCAAGAAAATCCAAGCTAAAATCGACGCTAAGATGGCTTGCCCTAATAAACTTACAGAAACTCGTGTAGCTCGCATATGTTTCGTAGCATAACTAATAAGTAACCAAGCTAACAACTGACAAATAAGACCTTGAATAAGTAGAACAAGCCATCCCATGTTCGAAAATCCGCTAAACGGTTGTCCCATCATTAGGCTTAAAAGTCCTAATGCCATGGCAGAAGACACCACACTAATAGTCATAAACGTTAACACATCTGTCTCTTCTAAAACCGTCTTGCTGGTTAACATATACACGGCATATAACATGCCAGATAATATGGCGAAAAAGAAAGCTAAGTCGAAATCTAAATTAATAAAAAACTGAAACCCAACTAAAGTCACCATTCCAATAATAGCGATTACAGTGCCAATCCAAAAATTGCGAACGGGTTTATCTTTTAAAAATAAAAAGGCTCCAATACCAACCCAAACAGGAGATAAATTGGTTAATAGGGTGGCTTGTGTTGCAGAAGATTCCTGAATAGCAATGTTCCATACGCCAACATCTAAACCAAAAACGACTCCACAAAGGGATGCTAAAAGCAACATTTTGGTTGAGGGAATTTTTAATTGTTTAGTGATTAACACGTAAGGCAAAATGATAGCCGAGGCAATGGCCATTCTGTAGAATGCAGAGATTAATCCTGGCGTTAAACTTAAACGCACTAATACAGGAAATATAGAAATGCATATTATTCCGACTACAAGAGCTATTCTAGGTTTTGTCATAACAATTTTATTATAAAAAAGCGAGTAAAAATATGCTGTTAATTTTTATAAAATTGATACTAAATAATCTGTGTTTAATGGTATGTTATCCTGATTTTAAATTTACATCAGATATTTAAAAATATGTTTTATAAGTCTGATTAGTAAAAGGTTGTGTTGCTTCTAGAAGTAAAGTTCTTGTGCTAATCTAAATGTATTGGTATGGGCTTCTATTATGGTTTTAATATCTGGAGAATATCCGCCACCCATACTACACATAACTGGAATTTCATGGCGTTTACACGTTTCTAAAACAAATCGATCTCTCGCTTTACATCCCGCAATAGAGAGTCCTAATTTTCCTAATTTGTCAGAAGCAATAACATCTACACCACATAAATAAAATATAAAATCGGGTTGTTGTTCGGTTATTAATTTGGGTAAGGTCTGTTTTAAAATCTCTAGATACGTTGCGTCGTTTGTGTTGTCATCCAGTTCAATGTCTAAATCGCTTTGTTCTTTTTCAAACGGGTAATTATTTTTACCATGCATTGAGAAGGTAAATACACGTGGCTCGTCCTGAAAAATTTCTGCTGTGCCGTTACCTTGGTGCACATCTAAATCGACAATAAGTACCCGTTTAGAAATATTTTGGTCTAATATATGTTTGGCTGCTATAGCTTGGTCGTTTAACATGCAAAAGCCTTCGCCGTGGCTAGAGTAGGCGTGATGTGTGCCTCCGGCAATATTCATGGCAATACCGTATTGAAGTGCATAAGCAGTAGCTTGTAAAGTCCCTGAAGCTATACATATTTCACGCGCTATTAAGCGTTCACTTAATAAAAAGCCAATTTTAAGTGCCGCCTGATGACTGAGTGTTAGGTTTAATAAATCGTAAAAATATTCAGCATCATGAACTTCTAAAATTTGCTTATGATTTTGTAACAGTTCAGGTTCAAAGAAATTCTCTTCGGCACAAGTCCCTTCATACATCAATTGCAACTGCAAAAGTTCATATTTTTCCATAGGAAACCGATGTCCTTTTTTAAGCGGATGATTATAATAGGGATGATAAGCAATCTTTAGCATACTATTTATGGAGCTTAAGTTGAATGCGTTTTCGGGCGACATCTACTTCTAACACTTTAACAATAATTTGCTGATGTAAACTAACATGCTCACTCACATCACTCACAAAAGCATCAGCTAAATTTGAAATATGTATCAAACCACTTTCTTTAATTCCGATATCTACAAAACACCCAAAATTGGTGATGTTGTTTACAATTCCTGGAAGTAATTGCCCTTCGGTAACATCTGCGATGGTTTTAATATCCTGATTAAACGTAAAGACTTTGGCTTGTTGCCTAATATCTAATCCTGGTTTTTCTAATTCCTTAATTATATCTTGTAACGTAGGTAATCCAATAGTGTCTGAACAATAGGAGTTTAAGTTTATCTTTTGAAGGATGGTCGAATTTCCGATTAATTCTGAAATGCTTTTACCAGCATCTTTTGCCATTCGTTTTATTAAGTCGTAACGTTCTGGATGTACTGCAGAATCGTCTAACGGATTCTTAGCATCTTTAATTCTTAAAAAACCAGCACCTTGTTCGAAGGCTTTATCTCCTAAACGCGGTACTTTTTTTATGGCCGTACGTGTCGCAAATGCACCGTGTGCAGTTCTGTAATTCACAATATTTTCGGCTAGTTTTGGTCCAATTCCCGATACATAGCTTAATAAAGATGTACTCGCTGTGTTTACGTTTACACCAACGGCATTAACACAATTTTCGACCACTAAATCTAAACTGCCTTTTAGTTTAGACTGGTCCACATCGTGCTGATATTGTCCAACACCTATAGATTTAGCATCGATTTTAACCAATTCGGCAAGCGGGTCTTGTAAGCGACGACCAATAGAAACAGAACCTCTTACGGTGACATCGTAATTTGGAAATTCGTCTCGTGCAATTTTTGAAGCCGAATAGATAGAAGCACCAGCTTCACTAACCACAAATACTTGTATGTCGGTTTTAAAATGAATTCTGCGAATTAAAGTTTCGGTCTCTCTAGAAGCCGTACCGTTACCAATAGCAATGGCTTCAATTTTATAGGCTTCAACCATGGTGCTTATTTTTTTTATCGCTCCCGTGGCATCATTTTTAGGTGGATGCGGATAAATGGTTTCGTTATATTTTAAATCGCCTTGCGCATCTAAGCACACAATTTTACAACCAGTTCTAAATCCAGGGTCGATGGCTAAAACGCGCTTTTCTCCTAAAGGTGAACCTAGCAATAATTGTTTTAAATTCTTTGCAAAAACCTGTATTGCAGATTCGTCTGCTTTATCTTTTGCTTTCTGAAGCGCTTCATTGGTTAAAGCAGGTAACAACAAACGTTTGTAAGCATCTTTTATAGCTGTAGTAATTTCATCTGCGCAAGCATTACGGGAACGGATGATGCGGTTTTCCATTTTTGCTAAAACTGCATCGTCATCAATCGCGATTTTTACACGAATAAACCCTTCCTTTTCTGCTCTTAAAATGGCCAATAATCTATGAGACGGAATACGACTTAGTGCTTCGGTCCAATCAAAATAATCTCTGAATTTTTGAGCTTTTTCATCTTCTGCTTTTGTTTTAACCACTTTGGTTGTAATGGTTGCATAACGGTCGAGTTGATAGCGGATGTTATTTCTAATATCTGTGCGTTCATTAATCCATTCCGAAATAATATGACGTGCACCTTCTAGAGCATCTTCCACTGATGCAACATCATTTTTTACATATTTAAAAGCAATAGATTCTACGTCGTTTGCATTCTGGCTCATTATAATTTTAGCCAAAGGTTCCAAGCCAAATTGTCTTGCTTTTTCCGCTTTCGTTTTTCTGCTTTTTTTATAGGGGAGATAGATGTCTTCTAGCGTTATTAAATCTGTTGTAGATTCAATTTTTTTCTGAAGTTCGGGAGTTAAAACGTCTTGTTCTTCAAGGGCTTTTAAAATGGTTAGTTTTCTTTTTTCTAACGTTTCGAAAGCTTCTTTATATTTTACAATATCTGCAATTTGTACTTCGTCTAAGTTTCCTGTTAATTCTTTTCTGTAGCGCGAAATAAACGGAATGGTACAGTCGTCTTCTAAGAGTTTTAAAGTGTTTTTTACACCGGTTTCAGGAAGTTGAGTTTGTGAAATAATATATTTTAGAATAGACATATTTTAATTTTGAAAATAGATTGTAAAGATAAGGTCTTCGACTGAAACACATTTTGTTTTTTGAAAATTATAATGCCATTTATAAGTCCAAAGTGAAGCAAAATAAAAAGACCTCACTAATCATAATTAGTGAGGTCTTTAAATGTATAATTTTTGGTAAAAAATGTTTAGTTTACAAAGTAATCTATTTCAAATTTTGCCATAGTCGCCATGCGACCTTTGTTTAAGTTTAGTACACCGTTTACTAGAGTATAATTGTCTGCCATTTCAAGCACTTGCATAAATTCATTTTCAATGGTCATATTCGGACACGCCATCATGGTGTGCATCATTTTAGAGAATTTTACACGGTTGCCTTCTAATAACTCGTATTCGCCTCCAAACCCATTACAGCTAGTGTTTCCGCTTACACGATTGTCTGCTGCGCCTAGTATTAAATAAGGCTGCTTAGGTGCATTTTCAATAACTTTACCTCTAAGTTCAACTAACTTCCAAGGCAAGTCTTTTAAAGTATCTGCGCCTTGTTGTTTTAAAATATATTTGTCGGCTAAGTCTCCTGTGATTTTCTTTCCATTCAAATCTAAATGCGTCAGTGTGTGTTCTCCAACAAAATAATCGTTAGACGCCGTGTCTGTTTTTAAAGTCACTGTGTTCCCTGCTTTATTCCAAGAAAAAGAACCGTTTTCGGTAGAAACATCTGTCGATTTTCCTAAATACTGAGTATTCTTAGTAAACGTTAAATCGTTATTTAGCGTAATTACAGTTTTTATACCTTCGCAATCGGCACATGGCGTTGTACCCACGTAAGTACCATTCCAATCTAAATTAGACATACTATTATCTGAATTAAGTGCTGCGTTTTTATTTGTTTTACAACTCACAATTAAAACGGCAATCATTAAAAATGGCACTATTTTTTTTATCATAATATTCTAGTTTAAAAGGTTTATATGGAAAACCGCCTAACTAATTTGCAATCCGTTTGTCACTCCTTTTTCATCAGGATTAACGAAAACCAATTTGCCTTCAGCAGTTTCAGTCATTAAAATCATGCCTTCGCTATCTACACCACGTAACGCTCTTGGCGCTAAGTTTACCAATACCGTTACACGTTTACCAACAACATCTTCCGGTTTAAAACTTTCTGCAATTCCAGAAACAATAGTTCTTACATCTAGTCCGGTGTCTACTTTTAAAACCAGTAGTTTTTTAGCCTTCGGCATTTTCTCTGCTTCTAAAATCGTGCCAACACGTAAATCTAATTTAGAGAAATCGTCGAAAGTGATGGTATCTTTTTGAGGTTCAACAACTTTGTTTGCTGCTTCGTTTGCCTTTTTACTTGCAATTAATTTATCTAATTGATTTTGAATGGTATCATCTTCAATTTTAGTAAATAGTAATTCAGCTTTTCCTATTTGATGTCCAGCCGGAACTAATACTTCTTTAGTTGAAATGCTATCCCAAGTATTTTCATCTGAAAGGTTTAAAATGCCTTTTAATTTAGCTGAAGTAAATGGTAAAAATGGTTCGCAAAGTGTTGCTAAACCTGATGCTATTTGAAGCGCTACAAACATGATGGTTTGCGTACGAGCTTCATCTACTTTAATTTTTTTCCAAGGCTCTTCGTCTGCTAGATATTTATTTCCAAGACGTGCTAAATTCATTAACTCCTGACTTCCTTCACGGAAACGGTAGCGTTCTATAGAACTTGAAATTACCGACGGATATGCTTTTAATGCGGCTAAAGTTTCTTCATCTATGTCTGAGAAATCACCAGGTGTAGGGATAACACCGTTGTAATATTTATTTGTTAAAACCACTACGCGGTTAATAAAGTTTCCGAAAATAGCAACCAATTCGTTGTTGTTTCTAGCTTGGAAATCTTTCCAAGTAAAGTCGTTATCTTTAGTTTCTGGAGCATTTGCTGTTAAGGCATAACGCAATACATCTTGTTGTCCAGGAAAATCTTCTAAGTATTCTGGTAACCACACGGCCCAGTTTTTGGAGGTCGATAATTTGTTACCCTCTAAGTTTAAAAATTCGTTAGCAGGTACATTTTCTGGTAAAATATAAGAGCCTTCAGCTTTTAGCATAGCAGGGAAAATAATACAGTGAAACACAATATTATCTTTCCCGATAAAGTGCACTAACGTGGTGTCTTTATCTTTCCAATACGGTTCCCAATCTTTTCCTTCGCGAGCCGCCCATTCTTTGGTAGACGAGATGTAACCAATAGGTGCATCAAACCAAACATACAATACTTTTCCCTCGGCACCTTCTACAGGCACAGGAATTCCCCAATCTAAATCGCGGGTTACGGCACGAGGTCTTAATCCATCGTCAATCCAAGATTTTACTTGTCCGTAAACATTAGGTTTCCAGTCTTTTTTGTGCCCTTTTAAAATCCAATCTTTTAAAAAGTCTTCATGCTTATCTAAAGGTAAAAACCAGTGTTTGGTTTGTTTTAAAGTCGGTACATTTCCTGTGATAGCCGATTTAGGATTAATTAAATCTGTAGCGTTTAAACTGCTTCCGCACTTTTCACATTGGTCGCCATAAGCTTCTTCGTTTCCACATTTTGGGCATGTTCCCGTTACAAAACGGTCTGCTAAGAATTGATTCGCTTCTTCGTCGTACAACTGCTCTGTAGTTTCTTCAGTAAATTCTCCTTTATCGTATAAAGTGGTGAAGAATTCTGAAGCCGTGTCATGATGAATTTTTGCAGAAGTTCTCGAGTAATTATCAAAAGAGACACCAAAATCTTCAAACGATGTTTTAATAATCGCATGATATTTATCTACAATATCTTGTGGTGTTACACCTTCTTTTTTCGCTTTAATAGTAATAGGTACGCCGTGTTCGTCACTTCCGCAAATAAAAAGAACATCGTTTCCTGTTAAGCGTAAATATCGTGCATAAATATCTGCAGGTACGTAAACACCGGCTAAGTGGCCAATGTGTATTGGTCCGTTGGTGTATGGTAACGCTGCTGTAATGGTATATCTTTTAGACATGTCTCGTTTCTGTTTTAAAGGCACAAAAGTACGCATTTCATTAACCATTTAGAAAAAAAATGTATTTTTACCAAAAGCACTTTTTATGTCTCTTAATAGAATTTTTTTAGCCCTATTTTTTATTGTTTTCAGTTTAAATATTAGTCCGATAATGGCACAACAATCTTCAGCTCCATCTTTAATGAATTCGCCTAAAACGTATATAAAACCTCCGTATTTAAAAGCTGGAGATACTGTGGCTATTGTAGCTCCTTCTGGTGTGTTAAGAAATAAATATGATGTGATAGAACGTGCACGTGAGTTGTTTAAGAGTTGGGGATTACAAACGGTAGTTGGACCAAATGTATTTAATCAAAACGGACATTTTGCAGGGACCGATGATGAGCGTGCTGCAGATTTCCAGTGGGCTTTAGACGACCCGAAAATTAAAGCCATTTGGTGTGCGCGTGGCGGTTATGGAACCGTTCGTATGATTGATAAGCTAGATTATGCAAAGTTTAAGCTACAGCCAAAATGGGTGATTGGGTATTCTGATATTACTGCTATTCATAATCAAATTCATAATTTAGGTTATGAGTCCATGCACGCCATGATGTGTGTGAGTCTACCTAATGATGAAACGACTATTGCTGAAACAATTTCTACTTTTAAAGATGCTATTTTCGGAAAACAAATATCCTACAGTTTAAAAGGGTCCAATTATAATAAACCAGGTATGGTTACTGCTCCAATTACAGGAGGGAATTTAACTTTATTACACACGATGCTTGGGTCGGAAACTAGTATCGATGCATCTGGAGAAATACTTTTTATTGAAGAAATAGGAGAATATGCTTACCATATAGATCGTATGTTACAGAGTCTAAAACGAGCAGGTTATTTTGAACATTGTAAAGGGATTTTAGTGGGAGATATGAGTAAAGTGAGAAAAAATCCAACTCCTTTTGGTCAAACTATTGAAGAAATAATACTAGAATTAGTTGCTGAATATGATTTTCCTGTGGCGTTTAATATGCCTGCAGGACACGAAAAAGATAATCGTGCTTTAATTTTTGGTAGTACAGTGACATTGAAGGTTGAAAAAAGTGGATCGACTTTAGTGTTTAAGGAGTAGGAATTTTGGTAGGTTTTCTATAAAATTAGAATTTTATATCGATTATAAACAGTATTGACTTGTAGAATGGAATATGACATCTAAGATAGAAATACAAAATTCAATTCATAATTCTTACTCTACAATTGTTAATGAGTGTCGGACTGTCTTAGGTTCGGAACTGCATTATCAAGCTATGGTTTATTCGATTTTAAGAACAAAAGGGAAGGTCCCTATTTCACAAATAGGAATGAATGTAAAAACGTGTATTGAGAATTGTCAAACTGAATTTCTCCAAGAAAGAATTCGCAAAAAAAACATTAAATTTCAATCCATAGATTTGGAGATTATACCGGATATAAGTGTCTATGAAAAATCTATAAATTCTGACTGGAGAAGAAGAAATTTCAAAAATACTTTAAAAAAAACGCTTTATTCTCTAGAAATAAAAGCTTCAGAACGTCATTATAATAGACTTGTTTTTAGTGAGATTAAAAATGATTTATTTAAACTAAAAGCGCAATATGAAGAAACAAAAATTAAGTTTGGTAAATTAATTGGGATTGGTATGTTGATTATTGATACAGCACCTAAATGTGAAGAAAGAATTAGTAAGAGCACGCTTAAGCAATCAATTGATATTGCAAAAGAGTTGAATATTGATATTTGGTATTTTAATCAAGATGAAGTTATTGAATATTTGGCAAAATATTAAATGAGTCTTGGTTATACTGTGTTTTTAAATCTTCAAATTGCTACATTTTCAAATTAAATAATTGTTTCATTTAATACAATCTCTTCTGAAACCTATAAAACACCAAACTACCTAAAGCGTAAAGCCCAACATCAATCAAATCTGCTGTGTATCTTGGATTCCAATTTGGTAAGTAGTATTCAAAAAATACGGCATAAAACACGGTTAGTAACAGTATAGGAAATACTGGTAAATACAATTCGGAATTTTTCTTAATCACACGAACGCCTAATAAGCAGAATGATAACACTATGGGCATGCATAACGCATCGTTCACATAAAAACTAATCCAATCGGGAAGTTGTAACTGGAAAATATTGGCAAAGTAAATAAAACTAGCAATTGCTAGTGCTAATAAAAATAACGGCTGTTTTACAATCCTCATGCAGCTAAAAAGGTGAATAGCCAAGCAAAAAAGGCACCAATGGCCATAACCACCACCACGATACCATTAAAAAATTGAGCGCCAAGGCGTACGACTAAATATTTACTGTTTTTCCCAGATTCTATCCAAGATGGTGATGCTGCTTTTTGGGCCGCCTGACGTTCCTTTCGCTTTTCTTCTTGTGCTTTATGAGCGAGTTCGCGTCGTTTTTTATAAGATAATAAGGTGCCACAGTTCGAACAATGGTCTGCATTGGTATTGTATATTCCGCAATTCGGACATTTTATTTGAACTGTACCACCCATACATTTATCTTGTTTTATGTCTTTTACTTATTTCATTTAAATCGTGATGTAATATAAAAATAGTATCAAGATTGGGTTAACGTAAAAGCGTTTTATAAGGTCTCTTTCAGCCATTTAAAAAATTCGTGTTGCCAAACTAAAGCATTTTGAGGTTGTAATACCCAGTGATTTTCGTCAGGTAAATACAATAATTTACTTTTTATTCCTCGTAATTGTGCTGCTTGGAATGCTGCTAAACCTTGCTCGATAGGTACACGATAATCTTTTCCGCCTTGAATAATTAATATTGGTGTGTCCCATTTGTCAACATGAGTTACCGGATTAAATTCATTAAAAGCTTTTTGAGCAGTAGCATTAGATTTGTCCCAATAATGACCACCAAAATCATGATTTACAAAGAATAATTCTTCAGTGGTTCCAGCCATAGTTCTGGTATCGAAAACACCATCATGAGCAATTAAAGATTTAAAACGCTTGTTGTGAATTCCCGCTAAATAAAATACAGAATATCCACCGTAACTCGCGCCAATAGCTCCTAATCTGTCATTATCTACATACGGTTCTTTGGCAACATCATCTATAGCAGATAGGTAATCGTCCATCACTTGGCCACCCCAATCTTTACTAATAGCTTCATTCCACTCAACACCATGTCCTGGCATTCCACGACGGTTAGGTGCTACAATAATATAGCCTTGAGACGCCATAAGTTGAAAATTCCATCGGTACGAATAAAATTGAGATAAAGGCGATTGTGGTCCACCTTGTGCATAAAGTAAAGTTGGATATTTTTTGGTTGCATCGAAATTAGGCGGTAAAATAACCCACACTAACATTTGTTTATTATCGGTAGTGGTAACATAACGTTTTTCAACCTTAGGTAAATCTAATGTGCTATAAAATTCATCGTTAACAGTGGTGAGTTGTTTAAAAGATTTGTCTTTAAAAGTAAAGGCATAAATTTCACTCGCCTGATTCATATCGCCACGCGTTACAATTAACTTATCATCTAGTTCAGCAACAATACCTCTAACATCAAATTGGCCTTCAGATAATTGTTTCACTACTGGAGCAATGCGTTTTTTACCTGGATAGTTTACTACAAATAGCTGAATGGTTCCATCTACAGCCGCTGTAAAAAACACATGCTTTCCATCTTTACTCCAAGTAAAATTATTAACCGTTCCATCCCATTGCTGCGTTAGATTTTGTTTGATGCCGTTTTCTAGTACAACAATATCATTTTTATCACTTTCGTAACCATCGGTTTTCATTTGCGTCCAAGCTAAAGCACCTTTGCTAGAAAATGCAGGATTGGTGTCGTAACCTTTATTATCTTCAGTAATATTAGTCGTGGTTTTAGTCGCAATATCGTATTTGTAGATATCGGTATTGGTACTCGTCGCGTAGGCTTTTCCTTTTAATTTTTTACTCACATAGTAAATGCTTTTACTGTCTGGCGACCAAATATAGTCTTCGTCTCCGCCAAACGGACGTTGCGGTGTGTAGTAAGGTTCGTTAGGCATAATGTCTGTAGCAGACTCATCATCGGCATCCGCTTTTTTGTAAAATACATGTTCGTAAGAGCCATCGCTCCACGTATCCCAATGGCGATTATCTAAATCGGTAAACACAAAAGCATCTGCTTTATCCAAGTTTTTGTAGATGTCTGTCGCTTTAATATCTTCTAAATGCACCGACTTATGGAAGAGTTTGTAAGCACCGTCAGGCGAAATGTTTTTGTCTGACACTGAAACATCTTCTTTTTTAATTTCTACAGCTTTACCACCATCAACAGGAATTTTAAAGTATGAGGTGTCGTAATTGTTGTTTTCAATGTTTGGAATTTTTACGCTGTAAAAAAGTTGTGCGCCATCTTGCGAAAGCCCCATGACGCTAATACGTTTTACACTCCAAAGGAGTTCTGGGTTCATTACGTTTTGAGCTGTCGATAAATTGCTAGTAATCAAGACTGTTAAGATTAAGATTAATTTCTTCATTTTTATGTTCATTATACAACTCAAATATACGGATTTGAGCTTGTTTCGTTTATTAAAAATAGCATAAAGTCGTCTTGAGACTATTGTGCTTTTTTAATTGAGAATTAAGATTTGAGAACGGTTAGTCTTTTAAAAAAAGATTAATGATTAACTTGTAAATTGAAATGTATTAAGATTTTTAAATCATGGCGAAACATAATGAACTTGGTGAATTAGGTGAAGATATGGCTGTCGATTTTCTGCAGAATACAGGCTATCAGATTTTAGAACGCAATTACCGATATCAAAAAGCTGAGGTCGATATTTTAGCTCAGAAAGACGATATGCTTGCTGTGGTAGAAGTTAAAACACGTTCGTCTTCGTTCTTTGGAGACCCGCAGGATTTTGTAAAACCCAAACAAATTCAGAGATTGGTTACCGCTGTTGATGCTTATATTACAAGCAATAATCTAGATTTAGAAGTCCGTTTTGATATTATCGCAATAGTAAAAACCAAAACTAAATTTGAGTTGGAACACTTAGAAAATGCATTTTATCATTTTTAAAAGCATGTAATATTGAATTAAAGAACATAAGAATCATATAAAATTTAGAATAAAATGAAACTAGTTGTATTAGATGGTTATACTTTAAATCCTGGAGATTTAAGTTGGGACGCTTTAAAAGATTTGGTAGATGTTACTATTCACGAACGTATAAAGTCTGATGAAGCCTCAATACGCGATGCAATAGGAGATGCAGATGCTGTTATTACAAATAAAATTCCATTACAAAAAGCGATGTTAACGCAGTTACCAAATTTAAAATATATAGGCGTTACGGCTACGGGTTATAATATTATAGATGTAGATGCAGCAAAAGAACAAGGTGTAACGGTAACAAATGTACCGGCCTATAGTACAGCTTCGGTAGCCCAATTTACTATGGCGTTGGTGTTGGAATTATGTCACCATGTAGGCGACCATAATGCTGCAGTACAATCTGGACAATGGGAGAACTCTAAAGACTTTTGTTTTTGGAATAGTCCGCTTATTGAATTGGAGGGCAAAACCATAGGAATTATTGGTTTCGGACAAATAGGAAAAGCTGCAGCAGCCCTAGCTCAGGCGTTTGGTTTAAATGTTTTGGTATATAATAGAACGGTGTATCCTGAATATGACACAGAAAGCTGTCGTTTTGTATCTTTAGATGAACTGTTGCAAGCTTCAGATTTTGTAAGCTTACATTGCCCGATGACTCCCGATACTGCAGGAATTATTAATGCTGAAACCCTTTCTAAAATGAAGTCTAGCGCATTTTTAATAAACACCTCTCGTGGCGGATTGGTTGAGGAAGCCGATTTAGCAGAAGCACTCGAGTCTGAAAAAATTGCAGGAGCAGCAGTTGATGTGGTTTCGGAAGAACCTATCGTTTCGGAAAACCCACTATTAGGAGCTAAAAACTGTATCATTACACCCCATATTGCTTGGGCACCGTTAGAGGCTAGACGTCGTTGTTTGCAGATTGCTGTAAATAATGTTGAAACCTATATAAATGGTGAAGCTCAAAATGTGGTGTCTTAAAAATTTAATGATGACTTTTAAATGACCATAACTATATACGAATTATGGCGGTTTGGAGTTAAGCTTTTTGCGAATATTAGATGCTTATTATTTGTGTAACGTTTATAATAACCCGTTTTTAATTACAATTTAACTGTTGTATTAGAGATATTGCTAATTTTAACTGTTATTATGTTGCTTAAAATATTCTGTAAAAAATAGGGATAAACGGATTTTAATGTCGTTTTATTTCATTTCTCATAAAAGTCATGCGTTTACATAGGCTGTAGTATAAGTGTGCACGTTAAAAATGTCTAGTTTTAATTAATTTTTAGTTGTTTTAACAGGAATAAAAAGATACAAGCAGATTAAACATTGGTTTTGCCTGCTAGCTATTTTTAAAGATTTAGATTCCTGTTTTTCAAATTTATTTTTTAAAAATCAAGTAAACATATTATGGTAAAAAAGCTTCTTTTATTAATGCTTATTGTGTGCTTTCACAATCAAAATTTCGCTCAGTCAGAATATCAATTTCCTAATGGATATACTGTTTTAAATATAGAACCGGCTAAAACGGACTCTAGAATTAAAGAGGCTAATACTCCTCATTTAGTTGTTTATAATCAAGCTGCAGAGCAAGGAAAGCTTTTGTTGTTTTTACCAGGTACAAACGGCATAGCAACTAGAGGACCTAAGAGCTTGTTTTCTGTCGCAGTGCATCAAGGTTATCAAGTTATTAACCTGTCTTATATAAACACACCAGCAGTAGCTCAAATTTGTAAAGGCAAAAATTTAGAGAAAAATTCTAAATGCACCAGTGATTTTAGGACGATGCGTATTTATGGTACTAACGATTTTCCACTTATAGAAGATCAAGCTCACGATGCTATAGTAAACAGATTAACGAAATTACTAATCTATCTTTCAGAAGAAGATAAGAACGGACATTGGGAAAAGTATTTAGAAAACGGTAAGCTAAAATGGAGCGAAATTGCAGTTTCAGGACAATCTCAAGGTGGTGGAATGGCTGCTTTTATAGCAAAAGAACATCTTGTGGCTAGAGTAATAGATTTTTCTGGTGGATGGGATTATTCTGCCAAAAAGAAAATCGCAGGATGGTATTCTAACGAAAGTGTGACTCCTTCTAATTTATGGTATGGAACCTATCATGTAACCGAGCCAATGGCTAAAGTTATAGACGCATCTTATAAAGCTATGCAGATTCCAGAAGATCATATTTATCCGTTTAGTCTTCCTGTTCCAGAAGGCAAAAAAGGACATTCAAATGGGGTTAGAAACATTGGTTATGCGGACCAGTGGATAGAATTATTGGGAAAAGGAAATTAAAAGGTGTAATTTATAGAGTAATCTCATAAAAAGACTAAATAATTATTTTTTTGTATAAAAAAGTATGTTGCAAAGTAAGTATTTTTACTCTGTATCATACTTTTTTTTAATGATTGGAGTTATTGTATAAATGAGAGGCCTATATATTACTATATTATTTTTTTTGGTTGTTTCCTCTACTTACGGGAATTTGCAAGAGCAAAAAACAAATTATCAAGATTGGATAAAAGAAGAAAACTCTTTAATTAAAAAAGGACTTTTTGAAGAAGCTCTACTTTTAAATATTGATATTGTAGAAAGTGCCAAAAAAAATAACGATGTCTATACTGTCTCAGTTACGTATATACGTATCGCAAATATTTTATGCACATTTGGTGAACATTTAGAAAGTTTACGGTATTTAGATTTAGCAGATAACTTAATAGATGAAAATGAAAATCTTGATTTAAAAGTTAGGGTTTTGGCTAACTATGCAAGAAATTATGCTGCTTTAAAAATCAATAATAAATCTATAGAGTATTATAATGAGAGTATTAATCTCTGTAAAAAATTACTTCCCGATTACGATTACTTATTGTCTTTTCTATACATCAATAAAGCAGATGCCTTTACAAATACGCCTTATAAATTAGATTCAACATTAGTTTATCTTCACAAGGCTATTAAAATCAGGAAAAACCCGTTTAAGTACGCGGTTGTTGCAAATTATTATTTAAAGAAAGATAAAAATATAGATTCTGCAAGAGCCTACTTAAATAAGAGTAAAAGGTTAATGCAAGTGCGTAATATTTCAGAATATCATAAATCTATAGTATTGCAAGCCGAAGCCAATTATAATAAAGCCATCGGAAACTACGAAGAGGCAATATGTCTGTATGAAAAGTCTATAGAGATTTCTAGAAGTGTTAGAGTTTTAGATAATGTTCAGTTGGCTTATAAATTAATTTCAGAAACCTACTCTCAATTAGAAGATGAAGATCGATCTCATGAATATTTACTAAAATATAGTGTTTTAACAGATAGCTTAAACCTACGTTATAATAAAAATATTGGGAGTGTAATTAGTAACTTCTTAACCGAGCAAGAAAGTGGCTATAAGCAGCAAGAAAAAAAATATAGTGTGCTTATTGTTACTGTGGTATTCTTATTTGTGGGTTCAGTACTTGTAATTGTGTATTACTACAGAAAAAAACGACTTAGAATTGTTGAAGAAAAAGAAAGATTATTAAAGCAAAAACAGCTTGAAAGCGAAAAATTAAAACAGCAATTAAATGAAGCCTTTGAAGAAGTTGTCGGGTTGGCTAAAACTAACGATCCGTCTTTTCTTATCCGTTTTCAAGAAGTTTATCCCCACGTTTGTGCAAACTTATTAAAGGTAAATCCTAAATTGGTGAATACAGAATTAACTTTATGCGCTATGATTTGGCTTAATTTTTCATCAAAAGATATTGCATGCTTCACAAATATTCAGCCAAGAACAGTGCAAACCAAAAAATACAGGTTGCGTAAAAAACTTAATATACCAGAAGACGAAAATATTTATACTTGGATAAAAAGTATATAATATAACGGTCTTAATTTGTCTTTGCCTTTTAATATTTCATACGCTTTTAACATATGTATTGATTTTATAAGGTGTCAATTTTTATAGATTGTCTGCATAAAATAAATAATTTAACAATTTACTGCCCTTTTATTTTATTTCTCACAAAAATTTTGCTGCAAGTCTTAGTGTAGTATAAGTGTACACCTTTAAAACCCCCGTGTTTAAAGGTTTTTTAGTTGTTTTATACTTCATCTGTTAATATTCTCATAATGTTGTTTAACGAAAAGTTAAATTCTAATGTGATCATATTTAAGGTGATTTTATAATAAAAACAACTGTGTATGAAAACAAAAATCTTCAAATTATTAATCTTCTTTATTACGATTCAATTCGGATGTATTCAGTATATATATTCGCAAGAAAATCATATTACGGGTAAGGTGATAGACGAATCCAATATTCCTGTTGCAGGAGTAACGGTTATGATAAAAGGTACTCGGACAGGTGTACAAACAGATTTTGATGGTAATTATTCTATTAAGGCAAATCAAGGGCAAGTTCTCGTGTATTCTTATTTAGGTATGGGAGATCAAGAAAAAACTATTGGTATGTCTACAAAAATAGACGTTACGTTATATGAAGATGCAGAAGCCCTTAATGAGGTTGTGGTGACTGCCATGGGGATAGAACGTGCTGAAAAAACATTAGGATATGCTGTGAGTACAGTAAAGGCCGAAGACTTCGAAGAAGCAAGAGAAACCGATCCTATTCAAGCATTACAAGGTAAACTGTCTGGTGTTCAGATTACCGGCGGAGGTGGAGGAGTGGGGACTTCTACAAAGATAACAGTAAGAGGGCTTACTCGTATATTTGGAGATAATAATCCCTTATGGGTAATAGATGGGGTTCCTATATCTGATAGTAATAGTTCTGACGGTGATATATCAGGAGGAGCAAATTACGGAAACAGAGCCCAAGATATTAATCCAGACGATATTGAAACGCTAACAGTGCTTAAAGGAGCGTCTGCTGCTGCTTTATATGGTTCAAGAGCATCTAATGGTGTTATTGTGGTAACTACTAAAAAAGGAAAAGGAAAGGGTGCAACCATTACTTATAGCTCAACAATGCGTTTTGATAACCCTCTACGACTTCCAGATTTTCAAAACAGTTATGGCCCAGGTAGTCTAGGAGTTTATAATGAGGCTGATGGCGATAATATACAAAACGCTTCTAAAGGTTGGGGACCTGCAATTTCAAGCGGAACAACGTACACAGATTATGCCGGTAATTTACAAACCTTTGAAGCGAATCCAGATCTTCAAAAAGATTTTTATGATTTAGGTTCAACTAGGGTACATAGTTTTTCAATTTCAGGAACTTCAAACGAAGGAAAAAATAATTATAGAGTTAGTACTTCTTATAGTTCGAAAGAAGGAATTTTACCAGGATCGTCTCTTGATAGATTGAATTTAGGACTTAAATCAGGTTCTGAATTCTCCGATAAGTTGAGTTCTGAATTCAGCGTAAATTATATTAATACAGCTATAGAAGGTGCAGTGGCAACAGGAGCAAATGACCCTAATGTATTAACAAGTATTATAAATACTTTACCAAGAGTTACTAATTTAGATGTTTTTAAGCCATGGGTAGCCGACGATGGTGTAACACAGCTAGCTCCTGTTGATGCTGATGGAACCAATAACCCGTATTGGATTGTTAATGAAAATCAAAGAACAGCTGATACCGAAAGATTTTTTGGGAACGTTGCTTTTACTTATAAGCCTATAGATCATTTTTCTATGTTAGGAAGAGTGGGGTATGATACTTACAATACAAAATATTTTAGAAATAATCACAAAGGAACTATAGGGCTTCTTGATGGTAATTACAGACAATCTACGACTAGTAGAAATGAAGTAACTCTAGATTATTTAGCAACTTATGATAATTCTTTTGAAGATTTTGATGTTACTTTAAGAGGAGGTGTACAATGGAATCAACAAACCACTGATGTTATTGGTAATATTGGTACAACTCTTACCATCCCTGAGCTTTTTGATCCAGGTAATGTAGAAAGTAATGTTCCTTTTAACAATTATTCTCAAACACGCATTTTTGGAGCTTTTGGAGATTTTACAATGACTTATAAAAAATGGCTTAGCTTAAATGCAACCGCAAGAAACGATTGGTCTTCTACATTACCAGAAGGTGCTAATAGTTATTTCTATCCATCTGTAGCTTTAAGTTTTGTTTTTACTGATGCCTTTAAAATTGACAGCAATATTTTAAGTTATGGTAAATTAAGAGGGAATTGGGCAAATGTAGGAGGTGATACAAGCGCATATCAATTAGATTATTTGTATTATCCTCAATCAAGTTGGTACGGACAATTTAGTACAAGTGGAACATTCCCTTTTGATGGTCAGCTTGCTTTTTCTGGTCCAAATTCACTGCCAAATGCAACTTTAAAACCAGAAAATCAATTAAGTAAAGAAATAGGTGTTGAATTGGGGTTTTTTAAAAACAGATTAACATTAGATGCAACGTATTATAAGACGAGTACTACTGATCAAATTATAGCATTATCTACTCCCGCTTCAACAGGATATAGTTCAGCATGGACTAATTTAGGAGAAATATCAAACACAGGTTTTGAATTACAATTAGGAATAAAATTAATTAGAGCTAAAGGGTTTAAATGGGACTTAAATTACAATTTCACAACCAATGAAACCATTATTGAAGATTTAGGGGATTTAGATACATATACTATGGCAAGTACCTATAATGGTTTAACAGTAGCTGCCGGACAAGGAGAAAGTATTGGTCTATATGGAAATCGATTTGCTAGAGCTGTAGATGAAAATGGTAATACTATCGAAGATCAGATATTAGTAGGTAGTACGGGTTTACGTTATGAAGGTAATACAGAACGCTTAGGTGATATAATGCCAGACTTCACAATGGGGCTTACTTCTGTATTTAGTTATAAAGGGTGGAGGCTCTCCACAACTTTTGATTGGAAAGAAGGCGGTGTTTTGTATTCGCAAACAGTATCTAATTTAAGAACCAGCGGTTTGGCTGCAGAAACGGCTGTAGATAGAGAAACACTTTTTGTAGATCCAAATACCTTTGTTGATAACGGAGATGGTACTTACTCTGAAAACACAACACCAATACCAAGCGTTCAAAGTTATTGGTCTAACTATTCTGCCGCTAGGATTCATGAAAGTAATACGTTTGATGCTACTTATATAAAATGGAGAGAGATAGCTTTATCTTATTCATTGAATAAAAAACAGTTAGAAAAGATACCTTTTAATGCTTTAAGATTTAGTCTACAAGGAAGAAATTTAGCTCTTTTTAATACGAGTATTCCTCATATTGATCCAGAAACAAATTTGTTTGGCTCAAGTAGTAATGGAGGAGGTATAGAATATAATGGTTTGCCTTCAACAAGTAGTATTGGGTTTGGTGTAAACGTTAAATTTTAAATAAGAAAAAGATGAAGAATACAATCATAAAAGCAAAGTATTTATTTTTATTATCGATAATTACATTCAGCTTAAACGGATGTACTGATGATATAACAGATATTAATGAAGATCCATTAGCAGTAACATCAGTACCACCTTATCTTTTATTTCCTGAGGTAATTGTAAATATGTCTTCGCAAAGAGTTATTGAATTTGCAGGTTCTAATATGCATGCGCAACAATGGGCCGGTAGTGGCGGTACCTGGCTTAGCAGAAGTAGATATACACTTGGAGTTCCTTCAGTAAATAATGCATGGACAAATTGGTATACAACCTGTTTAAAAAATTTATCTTTAGTAGAATTATTAGTTGAAACAGATTACCCAGATGATGTATATATTACTGCTCAAGCAAAAATATTAGAGGGGTTTATTTATTCTAACATCACGCAAGTCTGGGGAGAAGTTCCATTTACCCAAGCAGGAAATCCTGCAGAATATCCATATCCAGAGTTTGATTCTCAAGAAACGGTAATGGAAGGAATTGTAACTTTAATGGATGAAGCTATTGCCATTTTAGAACAAGATGTAGACTCTGATATTGTTGATGATTTAATTTTTGAAGGCGATAAAGAAGCATGGATTCGTTGGGCAAACTCTATTAAGTTAAAAATGCTCATGTTTATGGCAAATATAAAACCTACAGAAGTTTCTGATAGGCTTCAAGAAGTAGCAAACAGCGCGTTAATTCTAACTAACGAACAGGAAGCTAAATTACAATACAGTTCTGAAATTGGTAATGAAAATCCTAAATATACTTTCATAAATAATTATTGGGGTGGAAACATTAATTTATGGTATGCAGGAAAGCCACTTGTAGACCTTATGAACGATTTAGATGATCCTCGTAGAGCAACCTATTTTGATCTGAATATCAATGGTGTGTATGCAGGAATAATTCAAGGGTATACAGGTGTTGCATATATTTCAAAAATTAATGTAGATAATGTTCAAGCAGATACACCCGACAGGTACTCAACAGCATCAGAAACCTATTTTTTATTGGCAGATGCTGCTGCAAATGGATACATTTCAGGAGGTTTAGCTCAAGCTAACACATGGTTTATTGAAGGTGTTACGTTGTCTTTAGATTATTATGATGGTTCCTTGGGGGAGATTGCTCAAACAGATAAAGATACGTATATAGCAAGCTTACCAGATTTATCTACACTAACAACAGATGAAGCACTAGATTATATAAACGACCAGCATTATATCTCTTTATTTGGTAATGGTATAGAAGCGTGGAACTTATGGAAAAGAACCAAGTCGGTAGATTTCGATATTCCAAACCTTTCTGGTGCAACAGATGTAATTAGAAGATATACATATTCTAGCAATGAAGCTGCAGCTAACATAAACATACCTACGGAAGTAACTATAGAAGATCCTATGTGGTTCGAAAAATAAATTTTGAAACGCTAATTTATAGTCAGCTAGTGATATTTTATTTTTTTAGTTAGTCAATGTCTTTTAAATACTTATGAGATAAAACTGGATTTTATAATTACTAGCTGACCATAATTTAATGAAATAAATATGTCTATAAAAGTTTAAAAACAGTCTTATTGGTAATAAGATAAGATTGAAAATAAACACGAATAGCAAGTATTAAATTTTATGTAATAATAATTATGCAAAAAAATATATTTAACTACTTTACATTAATAGCTATTGTGATTTTAAGTGGATGCGAAAAAAAAGCAGACACTAAAGCAGTAAATATAGACATCAATAGGCCAAATATTTTATTTATCCCTATAGATGATCTTAGACCAGAGTTGGGGTGTTATGGTAATAGCGACGTAATATCTCCTAATATTGACAAATTAGCCTCTAATGGTGTTGTCTTTAATCGTGCCTACTGCCAACAAGCGGTATGTACAGCTTCTAGAACAAGTTTATTGACGGGTTTAAGACCCGACTCTACTCAGGTTTGGGATTTAAGAACACACTTTAGAGACCAAATGCCCGACCTGGTTTCTTTACCTCAATTTTTTAAAAATAATGGATATTACAGTGTAGGTTTAGGTAAAACGTTTCATAATACATTACAGGATTCTTTGGCCTGGAATGAGTATTTACATGTCGACGGATTTCCTTTCGATCCAGATGCCGTTTACGTAAACCAAGATAATATTATAGAGCAAAAAGAGCTAGAGTTAAAACGTTTAAAAGCCGGTAGAGCTAAATTTGATAAATATGGTTTTATCTATTCAAAAACCCGATCTAGTGAGATGGGACTTGCAGACGATGATGCTTATTATGATGGCGCTCAAACCACAATGGCAATCAAAAAATTAAGCGAATTAAAATCAAAAAATCAACCTTTCTTTTTATCTGTAGGTTTTTATAAACCACATTTGCCTTTTAATGCTCCCAAAAAGTATTGGGACATGTATAATAGAGAAGATATTAAATTAGCAGATAATCAATTTCAGCCCAAAGATAGCCCGTATTATGCTGTTCACGGAGATGCCGAACTTAGAGGATATATAGATGCTAAAAAGAATTTACCATATCCTATAGATGAACCTTGGGACGAAGACAAACAAAGAGAACTTAAACATGCTTATTATGCTTGTGTCTCCTATATAGATGCGCAAATAGGTAGAATTATGGACGAATTAGACCGTTTAGGGCTTAAAGATAACACCATTGTTGTACTTTGGGGAGATCATGGTTGGAAGCTTGGCGAGCATAATGGTTGGGGAAAACAAACCAATTACGAAATAGATGCTAGAGTGCCTTTAATTATTAGCGGAAATCAAGTCGCTGCTAAAGGCACAATGAGTGAAGCTTTAACAGAATTTGTAGATGTGTATCCTACACTCTGCGATATTACAGGTTTTAATGTGCCAGACTATTTACAAGGCACAAGTTTAAAGCCACTTTTAAAAGACCCAGATGCTAAAGTGAAAAACGCTGCTTACAGTCAGTTTTTACTAGGAAGATATGGTCCGCTTAAAGACAGAGAAGAAGAGCGAATGGGGTATACCATGAGAACAGATCGTTACCGTTATGTCGAGTGGTATTTGTGGAATGCCGATACAAAAGAAAAAGGGGCTTTAATTGGGACAGAACTTTTCGATCATGAACAGGATGATCAGGAGAATTATAATATTGCAAATCAAACAGAACATAAAGCGTTAATCCAGCAATTATCTCAAGAGTTAAAAGCAGGTTTTAGCACTTTGTAAGCTAATATAAAGTATGAAAAAATACATGTACGGACTGTTATTTATAGGACTTACGTCTTATAGCGTTCCAAAAAAACACATTATTACAGATCCAGTAAAATTAGAAGTAAAACAACCTAAAATGAATACATTAGGACTTATAGGCGGAACGTCTTGGCATTCTACCTTAGATTATTATAGTACAATCAATCAGGCGGTAAACGATCATTTTGGTAATAATACAAATCCACCATTATTAGTTTATACGCTTAATCAAGCTGAGGTCCACCGTTTTCAAAGAGAAGATAAATGGGATTCTATTGCAAATATGTTAACCACTGCAGCTATAAGTTTAAATAAGGCAGGAGCACAGTCGGTTATGTTTTGTGCAAACACACCCCATAAAGTATACAATTCAGTACAAGATCAATTGGATTTTCCTGTCATTCATATTGCAGATGTTACAGCAAAAGCCATTCATGAAAAGGCTTTAAAAAAAGTATGCTTTATTGGAACTAAATATAGCATGACAGAAGATTTTATTACAAAAAGAATTGAAGATAATGGTTTAGATGTTCTTGTGCCTGAAGACGATAAAGTAATAGATGAATTACATCGAATTATTATTGAAGAATTAACGTATGGCGAAGTTAAGCCTGAGTCTAAAAAGTATGTCTTAAGTGTTTTAAATGAGATGATAGATGATGGTGCAGAAGGCGTAATTTTAGGCTGTACAGAATTTCCTTTAATGATTTTTAAGGACGACTTAAAAGTTCCCATTTTTGATACCACTAAAATTCACTCCCAATCTGGAGTCGATTATATTTTAAAAGAGTAGGTTTGTTTATGTTATAGTAAACAATTTTGTTAGGCTGAACAGCAATATGCTGTTCAGCTTTTTTTTGCCTTAATCTGATACTAAAACTAAAGATGTTCTTTAAATTTGCCATTGTATAAAAGCGCATGGCCTTTGCTTATTCAGGCTTTTTAAATATTCAATTCATTATAATGATAGATTTAGATCAGCAATTAAAAAATCCAGTTTGGTATGCATTAAAAGAAACTCATAAAAAATTTGCGATTGAATTTGATGGTGTACAATTTTATGATCCTGAGATTTGTACGTTTGGGGCTTTTTTTGAAGAAGAGAAAACAGCGAAAGCTTCAAGTGAATATTCAAAAAAATGTGATAAATTTTTCTTTGTTTCAGAAGATCAAACTCCTTTAATAGATAATAATAAAGTCCGTTTAGAGAAAAAAATTGATGGTTGTCAGATGGTTTTAAATACATTGACTGATGTTTTAATAACAGAACAGATTGTATTGTTAGATGAAACACATCTTGATGAAATTTATGATTTAATTTGGATGGTCATGCCTGGTTTTTATCAGAAAAGGACTTTTAATATGGGTAAATATTTTGGTGTTTTTAAGGATGGTAAGTTAGTTTCAATAGCTGGTCAGCGTATGCAAACTAATCTTTTTATAGAGGTTAGTGCAGTTGTAACACATCCTAATTATACAAGAAAAGGGCTGTCTAAACAATTAATTTCTCATGTTACAAAAGACATTTTAAAAGAAAATAAGACACCTATTTTACATACAAATAAAGGAAACTTGGCTATTTCAATCTATGAAAAATTAGGTTATAAATTAACCAGAGATATGAATTGGTGGTTGTATAACAAGAAATAACATTATATATATCCTGTAGATAAGCAAAAAGCTGAGCAATTTATTATTGCTCAGCTTTTTGCTTTTTAATGCTATTTAGTAAATATCTAGTTTTTATTTTTGAGAGTCTAAGTAGGCTGTTAAAGCTGTTACATCATTTGGTTTAGCAACAATTTTCTTGTCTTTATCTAATACAAAAAACGATGGTGTACTTGAAATACCATAAGCAATAGGAATAGGATTATCCCATTTATTGTACCCGTAAATTTGAGTGAAATCCGGATAATCTACAATGGTTTTTTCCCAATTTTCACGTTCGTCTTCTAGCCCTACAGCTAAAACCTGAATGTTCTTTTTGTTGCTTAAATACGTCTTTAAAACTGGTAATTCTGCTAAACAATGTGAACAGGTGCTACTCCAAAATGTGACAATATAAAAATCTTTTCCGCTAAGCTCACTTAGTTTAGTACTGCCCATTTTAGAAGGCCAAGAGAAATCTGGAGCTGTTGCGCCCATAGCAGTATTCTGAAATGCTTTCATGTCAGACAACAGAATTTCGTCTTTAACAGGATCTAATAATTTCTGAAGGTGTTGTGAGGCAATGTAATTGGTAACCTCTTCATTGTTTTTATTTTTAAATTGATTCCATAACGATTCTAAAATTGATTTCTGAATCGCTTTTTCTTTTGAAGTTATACGCACAACATCATCTATATTGTTTTTATAAGATGTGTTTTTGTGCCCATTATCAACAAAGGTGTAGATGTATTTTATAGCGGCATCCATTAAGAATCCTGAACGTTGTAATACCGGATTACTAAAATCTATCGGATTAAAATAATGGGTTTTATAATTATTAAAGTAGGTTGCAGCATCTTCAAAAGTATTGGGTGTGTAAGTTCTGCTAGCTTTAATAAAATCATATGCTAACATGTCTTTAGACGCTTGTTCTGCTTTTTCTTGTATCTCTTTTAATTCTTTTATACAGGCAGTATATTCGGCTTTGTCTATGTCTTTATCACTGTAAAGGGTGTTAATTTTACCTTTAACAACATACATTTCGTGTTTGTAATTGTTTAGTAAAATATTCTCTTTAGACGCTTGAAAAGACATGCCTTTGTTTGCATTAAAATCGAAAACAACATCTTCATTATTGTAAATAAAATCGAAATTATATTGATCTTGAGGTAATGCATAAACTATGCGATACATACCCGGTTTTACAGAAGCATCTAACAGCATTTCAAAGCGACCATCTACAATGGTGGTGTTGTTAATGTAGACTGTTTTGGCAGGCTCTAGTTTGTATAATAGAGCTGCTTTAAATTGTTTTGCAGGAGAAAACGTACCTGAAATTTTATGCTGTGCAAAGACTAAAGTTGGAAGTAAGACTAGGGCTAATATTAATTTTTTCATGAATGTTTTAATTTAAAATAGGTTTTAGGGCAAGTAAGGCCTGTTTTACAGATTTAATATTGTCGAAGGTAAGTAATAAACGAAGTCCTGCACGAGTTTGTTTTTCCTTCATTTTACATGCTCTTGGATTGGTTTGTACAAATTTTAAAACGTTGGTAAAACTAGAACTTTGGTAGAATGAACTTTTTTGATCGCTCACAAAATAGCCAACCATTTTACCTTGTTTCATAACGAGTTTCTCAATTCCAATTTTTGTTGCAAGCCATTTTACGCGTACACTATTTAAGAGGTCTACAACTTGTATTGGTAATTCACCAAAACGGTCTGTAAGTTCTTTCTCGAAAGTTATTAATTCGTCTTCAGTTTTTAATTGGTTTAGCTGTGTATACAGATTTAAACGTTCGGCAATATTATTTACATAATCGTCTGGGAAAAGCAATTCAAAATCGGTATCTATAGTGATGTCTTTAACGTATTCTTTAGGCTTACCTTCTTCTTCTGGATATAAATCTTTAAACTCGTTTTCTTTTAATTCTTCAATGGCTTCATTTAAAATTTTCTGATAGGTGTCAAATCCAATATCATTTATAAATCCGCTTTGTTCTCCTCCTAATAAATCTCCTGCACCACGAATTTCTAAATCCTTCATGGCAATATTAAATCCGCTTCCTAACTCTGTAAATTGTTCCAGAGCGGTAATACGTTTTCTGGCATCTGCTGTCATAGAAGAATATTCTGGTGTGATGAAATAACAGAATGCTTTTTTGTTACTTCGTCCTACACGACCACGCATTTGGTGTAAATCGCTCAATCCAAAATTATTGGCATTATTTATAAAAATGGTGTTGGCGTTCGGGACATCTAAGCCACTTTCTACAATGGTTGTACTTACTAGTACATCAAAATCACCATTCATAAAAGCAAGCATCAGGTTTTCTAATTTTTTACCTTCCATTTGGCCGTGACCAATACCTACTTTAGCATCGGGAACCAAGCGCTGAATTAAACCGGCAACTTCCTTAATGTTTTCAATACGGTTATGAATGAAATAAATCTGTCCGCCACGCTGAATTTCATAACTCACAGCATCACGAATGGTTTCTTCTTCAAAACGAATTACATTACTTTCAATAGGGTAACGATTAGGTGGAGGTGTTGTAATTACCGATAAATCTCGAGCAGCCATTAAACTAAACTGAAGCGTTCTAGGAATTGGCGTCGCAGTTAATGTAAGTACGTCTACGTTATCTTTTAAAGTCTTAAGTTTTTCTTTTACAGCAACTCCAAACTTTTGTTCTTCATCTACAATTAATAAGCCCAAATCTTTAAAAACAACACTTTTGTTAACCAGTTGATGGGTTCCAATAATAATATCGACATGTCCTTTCTCCAAACGCTCTAATGTGTCGCGCTTTTCTTTAGCCGATCTAAATCGGTTAACATAATCTACCGTAACGGGGAAGTCTTTTAAACGCTCTCTAAAGGTTTTATGATGCTGATATGCTAAAATAGTTGTTGGTACCAAAACGGCCACTTGTTTACCATTATCTACCGCTTTAAAGGCTGCACGAATGGCAACTTCTGTTTTTCCAAATCCAACATCGCCACAAACTAAGCGATCCATAGGGCGTTCGCTTTCCATGTCGTTTTTAATATCGGCAGTAGAGGTGCTTTGATCTGGCGTGTCTTCGTAAATAAAAGAGGCTTCTAGTTCGTGTTGTAAATGGCTATCTGGATTATATTGATAGCCTTTTTCTAACTTACGTTTGGCATATAGTTTAATCAGGTTAAAGGCAATTTCTTTAACACGCGTTTTTGTTTTTTGCTTTAAGACTTTCCATGCGTTACTACCTAGTTTATGAATTTTTGGAGGCTTACCATCTTTACCATTAAACTTGGTAATTTTGTGTAACGCGTGTATACTTAAATATAAAATATCGCGCTCCCCATAAATTAGTTTTATGGCTTCTTGTTTTTTGCCTTCAACATCTATTTTTTGAAGTCCGCCAAAACGTCCTACACCGTGATCGATGTGGGTTACATAATCGCCAATTTCAAGATTGGTCAGTTCTTTTAAAGTGATGGATTGCTTTTTTGCATATCCATTTTTAAGACTGAATTTATGATAACGCTCAAAGATTTGATGGTCTGTATAGCACACCACTTGATTAGTGTGGTCTACAAATCCTTGGTGTAATGAAAGTACTATGGTTTGATAAGACACACCTTGTTCAATGTCTTGAAATATATCGTGAAAACGTTTCGCTTGTTGTTCACTTACACAGGCAATATAATTTGTAAACCCTTTGTTGTGATTGCTATTTAAATCGTCTATTAAAAGGTCGAATTGTTTATTAAATGAAGGCTGAGGTGTCGTGTTAAAAACAATCCCAGTATCTATGCTTTTGGTGAAATAATAACCGCTCCCAAATTCTACGACTGTGAATTTTAAAAGTTGTTTTTTAAGAAGTTCTGAATTGCAAAATAACTCGCTTGGTGTGCCGTGTTTTAAATCGGAATTTAAATTCTCGAAAGCCTCTTCAGCCTTGCCAAAAAGGACATCACTTCCTGAAAATAATAACTGACTGTTTTTAGAAAATACAACCGTTTTGGACGACATATATTTTAGAAAACTTTCGCGGCTTTCGTCTAAAAGTTTGTTCTCAACATTTGGAATAATGCTAATTTTCTTGATCTGTTCTGTAGAGAGTTGCGTTTCTACATCAAACGTTCTTATACTGTCCACATCGTCTCCAAAAAATTCTATACGATAAGGTTCGTCATGAGAGAAAGAAAATACATCTACAATACCACCACGGACAGAAAATTCTCCAGGTTCGGTTACAAAATCGACACGTTTAAATTTATATTCAAATAAAATTTCGTTTACAAAATCTATAGATAGATTATCGTTTACTGCAATTTTAAGGGTGTTGCGTTCTAACTCTTTTTTGGTAACAACTTTTTCAAATAACGCATCGGTATATGTAACGATTATGGCTGGTTTTTTACGCGAATTTATTCGGTTTAAAACTTCGGCACGTAATAATACGTTAGCATTATCGGTTTCTTCAATCTGATAAGGTCTGCGGTAACTTCCAGGATAAAAGAGTACATCCTTAGTGTTTAATAACTGTTCTAAATCGTTTAAATAATAGGCCGCTTCTTCTTTATCATTAAAAATTAATAAGAAAGGTTTTTCTGCATATTTAAAAACTTCGGCGATCACTAAAGAAAACGAAGAGCCTACAAGACCTTTTAAAACCGTTTTACTTTCACTTTTAGAAATGGCAAGTTGCAAATTTTGCGTTTGCAAAGTTTGTGCAAATGTTTGCAAGAGGTTATTTTTACTCAAGGCAATTTATTTTTTGCAAATATAGGGCATGTGTTTATAAATAATGTTAACGATTTATGAAATTAAAAAGGATTGATAATTGAATTTTTATTAAATTTATTAAGAAAATTTACTGATAATTAAATTTATTAACAATTAAAGTTTATTTATATTAGTCGCCTCAAAAAATAAAAGATATGTCTTATTCAAAATTATTTGGTAGCGGATTTACAGAACGTAATAAAGATCATTTTGCGGCGATAGTACATGTGGCTATGGATGACGGTATTATTTCGGCAGAAGAGCGTGCATTTTTAGATCGCGTAGCTACTAATTTACACATAAATGAAAAGGATTACGAACAGATTTTAATTGATTATAAATCTCACCCAATTAATCCTCCTGTAGAATATGATAAGCGTTTAGAGCGTTTATACGATTTGGCACGTATGGTAAATTTAGACCATATAAATGGTGAAAGTGAAATTACTTTACTACGTAAAATGTGTCTTGGTTTAGGTTTTTCTTCTAATCACAGAGCTATTGTAGAAAAGTCTTTAGAACTAGTAGAAAACGACGTAGATTTAGAAACGTTTGTTGCAGAAATGAAAAAAATGAAGAAGTAAGCATTTACTTTCTTCTAATAATAAAAAAAGCGAGCATTTAATAATGCTCGCTTTTTTTATTTGAAATTATTGTTTTGCGTTGCGTTCAAACTCTTCGGCTTTTTCAACCATGTTTTTACTTCCGCATATAAAAGGCACACGTTCGTGTAACTCTGTTGGTTTAATGTCCATAATACGTCTAAAACCGTCGCTGGCTTTTCCGTTAGCTTGTTCTGCTAAGAATGCCATAGGATTACATTCGTATAATAAACGCAATTTACCTTGTGGGTTTTTAGAACTTTTAGGGTATAAATAAATACCACCTTTAATCATGTTTCTATGAAAATCGGATACTAAAGATCCAATGTATCTAGAAGTATACGGTCTGTCGCCTTCTTCTTTTTGGCAATATTTAATGTAATCTTTTATACCTTGAGGGAAATGAATGTAGTTTCCTTCGTTACAAGAATAAATTTGACCATCTTCAGGGAACGACATATCTGGATGCGATAAGTAAAAGGTTCCAATTGCAGGGTTTAATGTAAAACCATTTACACCGGCTCCAGTAGTATATACTAACATGGTAGAGGTTCCGTAAACAACATAACCAGCTGCTACTTGTTGGTGACCTTCTTGTAAGAAATCTTCAATAGTAACAGGAGTTCCTACAGGAGTAACACGTCTGTAAATCGAGAAAATGGTACCTACAGAAACGTTTACATCAATGTTAGAAGATCCATCTAAAGGATCAATTAATACAATGTATTTATTTTGGTTGTTAGAATCTTGACTGTTAATAGTGATAAAATCATCTTCTTCTTCACTCGCAATACCACAAACAATATTTCGTTTTTTTAGTGTTTGTATAAAAATATCATTAGCGTAAACATCTAGTTTTTGTTGGTCTTCACCTTGAATGTTTACATCTCCAGCAGCACCTATGATGTCTACTAATCCTGCTTTATTCACTTCGTGGTTTACAACTTTAGCAGCTAATCGGATAGAATTTAATAATCGTGTTAACTCTCCTGTGGTGTATTTAAAAGCGGTTTGGTTTTCGATAATAAATTCACCTAGTGTTTTGTTCTGTTTTGACATTTGTTGGTAATGTTTGTTTTTTACAAATATCGTGTTTTTTGTTAAACTATAACGTTTGAGTCAAAATTATAATCCATTCATTTTACATATATTTGATGACTTAAAGCATTATTATGAATATTAAAATAAGACCAGCCAAAATTGAAGATATGGCAGGCGTACTTGAACTTATTTACGAATTAGCCATTTACGAAAAAGAGCCTGAAGCTGTAGAAGTTACAGTGAGCGATTTGGAACGCGATGGTTTTGGAGCGCACCCATTATTTACATGTTTTGTAGCAGAAATTGAAGGAGAAATAAAAGGTATTGCTTTGGTTTATAATCGTTATTCGACTTGGAAGGGACCTATTATTCATTTAGAAGATTTAATTGTAAATGAAGCCTATAGAGGTACTGGAGTGGGAACTGCTTTGCTAAACGAAGTTGTTAAATATGGACATAGTAAAGGCGCGAAACGTATTAATTGGGAGGTTATAGATTGGAACGAACCAGCAATTGCTTTTTACGAAAGCAAAGGAGCAACCGTGTTACGGGATTGGGATGTTGTGCAATTAAACGAAGCAGCCATAAAGAATTACATTGATAAGTTGTAAATGAAAATATTTAAATTCGGAGGTGCTTCTGTAAAAGATGCCGAAGGGGTTAAAAACTTGTCTGCAATTTTAAAAGATTACTCTAATGAATATCCTGTTGTAATCATATCTGCAATGGGAAAGATTACAAACGCTTTAGAGGCTGTTGTCTCTAATTATTTGTATTCGAAATCTGAATTGAATGCTTCTATTCATGTGGTTTCAGATTTTCATGAAACCATAATTTCAGATCTGTTTTCAGATAAAAACCATCCTATATTTAATGTCGTTTTAAATTATATAAATGAGTTAAAAACGATTTTAAAAACCAATACGTCTACCGATTATGACTTTGTTTACGATCAGATTATTGGGTTTGGCGAGCTGCTCTCAACAGCTATAGTGAGTGCATACTTAAACAAAATAGGCCTGAACACTACTTGGTTAGATGTGCGTAATTATATACATACAGATGCAAACTTTAGGCGAGCTACTGTGAATTGGGAGGTTACAGAGCGACAGATTTCAATTTTAGCAAACCAAAATACGGTTTTTATAACGCAAGGCTTTTTAGGAAGTGATTCTAAAAATACAACTACTTTAGGACGTGAGGGAAGCGATTATACCGCTGCCATTTTTGCCTATGCGTTACGTGCAGAAAGTGTTACCATTTGGAAAGATGTACCAGGCGTACTTAATGCCGATCCTAGATACTTTAAAGACGCCCAACTGTTAGCACAATTGTCTTATACAGAAGCTATCGAATTAGCGTTTTATGGTGCCAGTGTCATTCATCCTAAAACCTTGCAGCCCTTACAGCGTAGAGGTATTCCGTTGTATGTAAAATCGTTTTTAAATCCAGAAGCTCAGGGTACTGTAGTCAATTCCTGTTTAGGAATTAGTCCAAAAGTACCGTGTTATATTGTTAAAAAACAACAGATATTAATATGTATTTCGTCTTTAGATTTTTCTTACATTGTAGAAGAAAATATTAGCGATATTTTTAATATTTTACATCGCTTTAAAATGAAAGTCGACTTAATTCAGAATTCAGCCATTAGCTTTTCTGTGTGTGTAGAAGATGTTTTTAATAATTTAGAACACGTTTTAGAGCAATTTCGCGTTACTTATAAAGTCTCACATGTTTCTAATGTGGCTTTATACACTGTAAGACATTACGTTACTGACGCTACAGATTCATTTACAAAAAACAAAAACATACTATTACAACAGCGTACACAAGACACGTTACAAATAGTAACTAAATAAACAATTTACTACATTTGCGACCATGGCGAAAAATGATGAAAAGGGATTAGTAACTGCAAATGAAGTCGCAAGTGCTATCAATTTAGATAAATTGGGCTTTCTAGGCACTTTTGTGGGCTGGAGTTTAATGAAGGTTTTAAAAATTTCTGCAATAAATGACTTTTACCTTGAAAATAAACACTTAGAAAACACAGTGTTTTTAGATCGTATTTTAGAGCATTTTGATATCAAATTTGAGATTCCAGAAGAAGATTTAAAACGATTACCAAAAAACGGTGCATTTATTACAGTGTCTAACCATCCCTTAGGAGGTATAGACGGTATTTTACTACTTAAGTTGTTGTTAGAACAACGCGACGACTTTAAAATAATGGCCAATTTTTTACTGAACCGTATCGAGCCTTTGCAGCCATATATTATGCCTGTTAATCCGTTTGAAGATCGAAAAGATGTAAAATCTAGTGTTACAGGTTTTAAACAAGCGTTATTACATTTAAGAGAAGGACACCCGTTAGGATTGTTTCCTGCTGGTGAAGTCTCTACATATCGTGAAGGGAAATTGGTTGTAGATAAACCTTGGGAAGCCACAGCTTTAAAATTAGTAAAACGTGCAGAGGTTCCTGTAGTTCCTATTTATTTTCATGCTAAAAACAGCAAGTTGTTTTACGAAATCTCTAAGCTAAACGATACCTTAAGAACAGCAAAATTACCCTCAGAAGTACTTACTCAAAAACGACGTGTTATTAAAGTAAGAATCGGGAAACCTATTCCGGTATCAGACCAAAAAGAATTTTCAACCTTACCAGAATATAGTGAGTTTTTAAGACGTAAAACGTATATGTTGGCGAATGCCTTCGAAGAAAAATCGACCATTCTTAGAAGTTTAGCGTCTACCATAAATTTAAAGGCAACTAAAGCACCTAAACGTATTGTTACGCCTGGAGATGCCATTTTAATGGAAGAAGAGGTTAAGCAATTACGCGATTTAGACTGTAGGTTACTACAAAGTAAAAATTACGAGGTGTTCTTAGCATCTTCGAGCGATATGCCTACAATTCTTCGTGAAATAGGACGTTTACGCGAAATTACTTTTCGTGAGATTGGAGAAGGGACTAACGAGTCTATAGATTTAGATAAGTTTGATAGTTATTATCACCATATGTTTTTGTGGGACGACGAGCAAAAAGTTATTGCAGGGGCTTATCGCATGGGATTAGGGGCTGAGATATTTAAAAAATATGGTATTGATGGATTTTATCTTCAAGATTTATTCCGTTTCGAACCAGAATTACATAAAATGATGAGCGAGTCTATAGAAATGGGACGCGCTTTTATCATTAAAGAATTTCAGCAAAAACCCATGCCACTTTTCTTGCTTTGGAGAGGTATTGTACATACAACATTGCGTTTTCCAGAACATAAATATTTAATTGGAGGAGTTAGTATTAGTAATCAGTTTTCAAACTTTTCAAAATCGTTAATGATTGAGTTTATGAAATCTCATTATTACGATCCGTATGTGGCGCAATATGTGCATCCTAAAAAAGAATTTAAAGTGAAGCTAAAAGATGCAGATAAAGACTTTGTTTTTGATGCTACAGAAGCCGATTTAAATAAATTCGACAAAATTATTGATGAGGTAGAACCAGGGAATTTAAGATTACCTGTATTGCTTAAAAAGTATATCAAACAAAATGCCAGATTAGTAGCTTTTAATGTCGATCCATTATTTAATAATGCGGTAGATGGTTTAATGTATATTAAAATTGAAGATTTGCCAGAAAGTACTGTGCGTCCTGTAATGGAAGAATTTCAGGCGGAGTTGGAGCGCAAGTTTTCAAATGGTGAACAAGCAACCTAATTGAAAGTTTAATAATTTTTAATAGATAATAAATAAGAAGACTGTCTGTAAAGATGGTCTTTTTTAATAGAGTCAATAATCAGGTCAAAAACATCCTGATGTTCGTGATTATTTCTGTTCTTTTGTATGTTCTTAATTAAAAAAAAAAGAATTGAAACACTTGAAATTATAGCAGCATATTCTCAATTTTGCACAAATAGATAAACTTATATTAAAGTCCTTAAAGAAGTCTGAAAAAGGCCTCATTTTTGTGACAAAATGCAATGCTAAAATATAATTAGTAAATTATTTTAATATGAAAAAAACACTTAAAATAGTAGGAATTGTAATTGGATTACTGATTGTTTTCTTAATAGCAGCTCCCTTTATATTTGAAGGAAAAATACTTGATATTGTAAAAAGTACGGTTAATAAAAATATTGATGCAGAATTCGATTTTGCAGATGCAGATATTAGTTTTATAAGAAATTTTCCAGAAGTTACAGTTTCTGTAAACGACATGAGTATTTTAAATACCGGAACATTTGCTGGCAAAACGTTAGTTGCTGCAAAAAGCGCAAATATTAGCGTGCCGTTTATGCAAATTTTTAATAGCGAAGGTGAATCGTATACTGTAAATTCATTCAGTATAGATGGAGCGGTTGTTAATATTCTTATAGATGAAGATGGTAATGTAAATTACGATATTGCTAAAAAGGATGGAACAGAAGTTCCTGTAACAACGTCAGAAACTCCAGCGAGTACAGTGTCTTTGTCTATTCAGAATTACGACATCTCCAATTCTCAAATTAAATATTACGACGAGCAGGGAAAAATGTATTTTGAATTAAACGATTTTAATCATTCCGGTACAGGAGACCTTTCTGCAGTAAAATCGGAACTGGATACTAAAACCAGCGGACTCGTATCTTTTGATATGGATGGTACCAATTATTTTAAAGACACACCTGTAACGTTAGATGCTAAATTGGGTGTAGATTTAGAACAAAACATATATACGTTTTTAGAAAATAAAGCTGTAATTAATCAATTAGAATTGGTTTTTGATGGAAATGTGAAGTTGAATGACGACAGTCAGGATGTAGCCATTACGTTTAAAACGCCATCATCAGATTTTAAAAACTTCTTAGCTTTAATTCCAAAAGAATATTCTAAAGAGATAGAAAATGTAAATACTACAGGCGATTTTGTAGTGCAAGGAAATTTTAACGGTACTGTAGACGATACGCATATTCCTAAATTTAATATAGATATTACCTCAAATAATGCATCGTTTAAATATCCAGATTTACCACAATCGGTATCTAATATCACCATAGATACTAAGATTGCTAACGAGACTGGGTTATTAGAAAATACCTATGTTAATATAAATGCCTTAACGTTTAAGATTGCACAAGATGTATTTAGTGCTAGTGCTAATATTAAGAATCTAATGGGAAATCCATTGGTTAATGCAAACTTAAAAGGACGTATTAATTTAGGAAATCTATCACAAGCTTATCCTTTTGATGTAGAACAACAAATGCAAGGTGTTTTAGATGCTAACATTGCAACGGCATTCGATATGAAAGCTATAGAAGATGGTCGCTATCAAGACACTAAAAATAGTGGATCGTTAGGATTAAGTGGTTTTGAATTCAATTCTGAAGATCTAACAAATCCAATTCAAATATCTAAAGCTGGATTAACATTCAACACCCAGAATGTTACTTTAAATACGTTTGAAGCAAAAACCGGACAAACAGATCTGTCTGCAAAAGGATCTATAGATAATTTATTGGGTTATATGTTTAACGACCAATTGCTAAAAGGTAACTTTACTTTAAATTCTAACAGGTTTGCGCTTAACGATTTTATGACTGAAAGCGAAAATCCTGAGGATACCGACGCAAATAAAACAACAACAGAGTCAACTTCAGAAATGAATACTACTGAAGCCATAAAAATTCCTGCATTTTTAGACGCTACTATCGTTGCAAAAGCCAATACCGTATTATACGATAATTTAACGTTAAAAGATGCGTCAGGATCTTTACTTGTAAAAGATGAAACCGTAACCTTAAAAGATTTTAAATCGAGCATATTTGGAGGACAAATAGCATTAAATGGAGCGGTGTCTACCAAAGCTGAAACCCCAACGTTTGATGTGAAATTGGGGATGCAAAGTTTTGATATGGCAGAATCTTTTAAAGGGTTAGATATGTTGAAAGCTCTAGCGCCAATAGCTCAAGCTTTTCAAGGTGTTTTAAATTCTAACTTTGAAATAAAAGGAGATTTAAGTAATGAATTTACCCCAAACTTGAGTACACTTTCGGGAAATGCATTGGCAGAAATTCTAGTAAGCGATGTCGATTCTGAAGATAGTAAAGTGTTGAGTACATTGGTAGATCGATTAGAGTTTTTAAATTTTAATGAAGGAGAAACTAAAAAAATAAATACAACCTTAACATTTGATAATGGGCAAGTGAATGTAAAACCGTTTAATCTTAAATTTAAAGATATAGATGTTCAGGTTGCTGGAAGTCATGGTTTTGATCAGACTTTAAATTATAACGCTACATTCGATGTGCCTGCCAAATATCTAGGAAAAGAAGCTCAAAGTTTATTATCAAAATTAAACGATGCTGAAGCAGAAAACATTTCTGTACCTGTTACAGCAAATATTGGTGGAAATGTTGGTAGTCCATCGGTTACTACAGATTTAAGTGCTACTGCAACGGCATTAACCAATAAATTAGTCGAAATGCAGAAAGACAAACTTTTAAATGAAGGGAGTACGAAAGTAAAGGATGCTTTAAGCAATTTTTTAGGAACAAACAGTTCTAAAGATAGTACTACAGTAACGACTGATGCAGCAACAAAAACTAAAGATTCTGTAACTACAGATAACATAAAGAAAGCTGCCGATAATTTATTAAATGGCTTATTCGGAAAGAAAAAAGAAGAGACTAATACAGGAGATTAGATCTACTATAGTCCTAAATAGAGCTCATTTATAATTCAAATAAAAAAAGCTGAAGGTTATACATCTTCAGCTTTTTTTATTTGATAATATTGAGCTTAAAAAATAAATTACTTTAAAGCAGAGTCAATCGGTTCCCAAAGTTCAATTTTAAGACCTTCCGGATCTAGAATCCAACCAAATTTTCCGTAATCGTATTCTTCTATTTCACCAACTACAGTGACGCCTTCTGCCTTTAGTGTTTCTAATAACTCTACTAAATTTTCAACGCGAAAATTCATCATAAAAGGTTTGTCACTGGGCTTAAAATATGCGGTATCTTCTTTAAACGGTGACCATTGTGTGGAGCAATCTGCTCCAGTTTTATCTTTCCACCAAAAGGAACATCCATAGTCGTCTACCGGTAAACCTAAATGTTTGCCATACCATTGTTTTGTAGCTTCTGGGTTTTCAGATTTAAAAAAAATACCTCCTAATCCTGTTACACGTTTTTTCATATCTTCTTATTGTTGTTAATTTTATAGTTTACAAGTTTAAAGTAGGTAGAAATTTAAATTATTTTAGAGTGCTTTTGTATAATTTAATCCATTGTTTGGGAGTCATTCTAGACACTAAATCTCCAATTAAATCATAAGGAATATCGTCTATTTTTTTAAATCGTATACAAATTCTGCCCATATCTAATTTGTATTTGGTGTGTTTTGGGTATTCAGATGTAAACCATTTTAAAAGGGAGTCATCTGCGTAAATGCCGTTGTGATATAGGGCTATATGGTTTTTCTGGGAAGCAATATTTATAAAAGGTAGCGGTAAATCTGGATTGGTATGGTAGCCGCGGGGGTAAAGTTTATGAGGAACCACATAACCAATCATCCCATAACTCATGGTTTCTTGAAAGCCTTTTGGTAAATGGTCTAAAATGACTTGTCGTAATTTAGATATTGCAGCTTTGCGCTTCTCAGGAAGTTTTTTTATATAATCTTCAGGAGTTTCGGCAATGTAGGTCATTAAGTTATTGTTAAGCTATGGTTAAGATAGCTTAAAGTTACGTAAATTTTTTTTGAATTTTATCTACGATAGTTTGTGCTAACTTTTCTTTGCTTTCAATGGTCCATCCGGCAACATGAGGCGTTAGTAAAACATTTTCTGCTTCAATTAAATATTGAAAAGCTTCAGGCATATGGTTTGCAGTAAATAAGTTTTCGAATGATGCTTTTTCGTATTCTAAAACATCTAATCCTGCGCCTAAAATTTGTCCTGATTTTAATGCTGAAACCAAATCGGAAGTGATTACACTTTTTCCTCGGGCTGTATTAAAAAACCAAAACGGTTTCTTGAATCCGTCAATGAATTCTGCATTAATCATGTTTTGAGTTCGTGGTGTTTGTGGAACATGTAAACTCACCACGTCTACTTCATTTTGAAAGGTTTTTAAATCTACTTGCTTGGCATTTTCATTGCCAACACCAGCTTTAATATCGTAACACAACACATTCACATCAAATCCGCGTAGTTTTTTAGAAAATGCATTTCCCATATTACCGTAGCCAATAATACCAACCGTTTTTCCGTCTAACTCTAACCCACGATTGGCTTCGCGTAACCATTGTCCTTGGCGGACTTCCTGATCAGCCTTATTAAGTTTGTTAAATAACGATAAAAGCATGCCTAAGGTGTGTTCGCCTACAGCATTTCTATTGCCTTCGGGCGCAGATATGAGATAGATGCCTTTAGATTCTGCATAATCGCAATCTATGTTTTCTAAACCAGCACCAACACGACCTATAAATTTTAAGTGTGTAGCAGCATCTAGAAATTGCTTATCAATAGTAAAACGACTTCTAATAATAATGCCATCGTATTCATGAATTTTAGCTTCAATTTCTGATTTAGTCGATGTGAAATCGTCGTGATTGGTGAATCCCAAATCGGTTAACTGTTGCTTTAAAAGTGGATGATTACTATCTAAATGAAGAATATTCATAGTACTGAGAAATTAGAGTGCAAATTTACGAACTTTTGTGTTACCGATTAAACGATTTGTTTACTCTCATTTTTAAGTTTTTTTGACCAAAATCAGATTAAAAACCTAACATGGCTTTAGCAATTAAAAAGTAGATTAGTATCCCAAAAACATCGTTACTCGTGGTAATAAATGGTCCAGTGGCTACAGCGGGATCGATGCCGCGTTTATCTAAAATAATAGGTATAAATGTGCCAATTAACGCAGCCATAACAATTACGGCGATAAGTGCTAAACCAATGGTAATAGATACAGTATACGGTGTACCAAAAGCAAAATGGGTTACGCATAAAGCTATTAAGGCAATGGCCAAACCATTAACCAATCCAAGTGTGAATTCTTTAAATAATTGTCTCATTAAACTACTATCCATAGTGTTGTTGGCTAAACCTTGAACGACGATAGCAGACGATTGTACCCCTACATTTCCGGCGGTTGCTTGTATAAGTGGCACGAAGCTTAATAGAATAATATAGTCGCCCATAGCGCCACTAAAACTATTTATAATGCTTGCTGCACCTAAACCTCCAAACATACCAATTAATAACCAAGGTAAACGGGCTTTAGTCAGTTTCCAAATGCTATCATCGGCTTCAACATCTCGTGTAATACCGGCAGCAAGTTGGTAGTCTTTTTCGGCTTCCTCTCGAATAACATCTACAATATCATCAATGGTAATGCGACCTAAAAGGATATGATTTTTATCGACTACAGGAATGGCTTCCAAGTCGTATTTTTGCATAATATTGGCAACTTCTTCAACATCTTCAGTAACATACACATAATCTACTTTAGGAATATACACGTCTGAGATGTGAGCTCGTGGCGAAGCTATTAATAAGTCTTTTAAAGACAAGCGACCTATAAGTTTGTGATTATCATCTACCACATAAATAGAATGCACTCGAGTAACCTCTTCGGCTTGTGCACGCATTTCTTTAACACATTGGGTAACGGTCCAGTTTTCGTTAACTTTTACAAGTTCTTTGGCCATTAATCCACCTGCTACATTATCGTCGTAACGCAATAGGTCTTTAATGTGCTGTGCGTGTTCCTGATCTTCTATGTGGTCGATTACGAGTTGCTGACGGTCATCCGATAATTCTGAAATCATGTCTACCGCATCATCGGTATCCAATTCTTCAATTTCTTCTGCAATTTCTTTAGCAGAAAGGCTGTCAAGAATTTTTTCACGAGTATCCTCATCTAATTCCATCAACACCTCAGATGTCTTCTCGCTATCTAAAAGTTTAATTACATAGGTGGCATGCTCTATGTCTGTTTCTTCCAGAATTTCGGCAATATCAGCGTGGTGATAGTCATTTAAAAGGTCTAAGATGTTTACATCATCTTTAGATTCAATTAATTGCTCCACATTTTCAATAAGTTCGTCACTTATTTTAAACTGAATATTGTCGTCGTTTTCCTCCACTAATTTTGTGATTTAAGGTCGTTTTCTATGCGTTCTGTAAGCGTAATAAATTGCGCTACCGAAAGTTGTTCCGGACGTTTACCAAAGATACTATCTTCTCTTAAACTATCCGATAGATTGAATGTTTTTAAACTGTTACGAAGTGTTTTTCTGCGTTGTTGAAACGCTGCTTTAACTACTTTAAAAAGCATGGCCTCGTTACAGGATAAACTATAGTCTTTTTTACGAGTTAATCGCAATACACCAGAGTCTACTTTTGGCGGCGGATTAAATACCTGAGGCGGTACGGTAAATAAATATTCTGCATCGTAAAATGCTTGTGTTAATACCGATAAAATACCATAAGCTTTACTCCCTTCCTTTTCACAAATACGTTGTGCAACTTCTTTTTGAAACATGCCTGAGAATTCTGGGATTTGATCCCGCATTTCTAAGGTTTTAAACACAATTTGTGTGGAAATATTATACGGGTAATTTCCGATTACAGCAAACGATTCGCCTTTGAATACTTCGTCAATATCGTATTTTAAGAAATCTTTTTCAATAACCCGATCTGCTAAATTTAAATAGTTAACTTTTAAATATTCTACAGATTCAGAATCGATTTCTACTACATAAGTTTTAGTAGGCTTGTCAAGCAAATATTTAGTTAAAACACCCATTCCAGGACCAATTTCTAAAACATTTTTATACCCTTCAAAAGAGAGGGTATTTGCTATTTTTTCAGCAATAGATTCGTCGTTAAGGAAATGTTGTCCTAAATGTTTTTTTGCTTTTACTGTCATCTAAATTAATGTTTGGTTACGCTATACACATCTACAACTTCTAGTTCTGTTCTAAAAGCGAGTACATTTTCTCCGAATTTTTTTAAAGCTTCGGTACGTAGTATTTCTGCAAATTGTGTGTAATATCTATCTAAATCTTCGCGTGTTTTTGCGCGGTATTGTACAGAATAGGTTTTACCTCCCATCTCTTCTTCTACAAGAACGCGAGTCAGTTTGGCTTCGTAAAAGGTGCCAACAGCAAGCACTTGCGGAATATGCTCTTGTTTCATCCAAGTGATCCAGGTATCGTGCACAGCATCACTAACATTAGAGGTTACATTATAAATATACATTGTAATTGAATTTTTTGCAAATAACAACAACTCATCGCCACGAACAAAATGAATTCCTGTTTTTTGGTAAGTTAGGCCTATTTTTTTAAGAAATTTAATGCAATCGCTATTAGTTGTGCGCAGAATAGATATACATCAATAAATTAATGTATTTAGATAGATTATAGTCCATTTTTAATTAATTTTGAAATGATTCTTGTTACACTGAATATTTTTTAGAAGAACTATTTATGTAAAGAATAAGGCATTAGAATAATTAAAAAATAAACCCATGTTAATCGGAATCTCTCCTTTAATTAGTCCAGAATTATTAAAAGTATTAGCCGAAATGGGACATGGTGAAGAAATTGTCTTTGCCGATGCGCATTTTCCTGCGTATACCTATAACACTAAAGTTTTAAGGTTAGATGGTGTAAAGATTCCGGATTTATTAACTGGAGTTTTACCACTTTTTATGTTAGACAGTTACGACCCGTCGCCTTTAATGATGATGGCTGCTGTGGAGATTCCCTTGATGAGGATGTGCAAAACAAATACTTAAAAAGTATACAAAGTGTATATCCAGACGCTCCCGAAATTAAACATATAGAACGTTTTGCTTTTTACGAGCGTACTACTAAAGCGTATGCGGTAGTGGTAACAGGAGAAACAGCTAAATATGGCAATATTATCCTGAAAAAAGGTGTAACCCCTATAGTTTAGTTCTTATTCAAGATTTTAGATAACAGTAGTAATTCCTTTCCATCTGCAAATGGTGTAATCTTTTTTTGATAGGTTAGTCCGAGTTTTTCAAGTAATTTAATAGAATTCGGGTTGTCAGGTGCAACTATGGCGATAATCTCTTTGAGGTTAAATTTTGTTTTAGCTAATTTTAAAATTTCTGAAGCCGATTCAAAGCCGAAACCTTTGCCTTCGTATTCTGGTAAAAATGCAAATCCAATGTCTACGCCATCAAGTTCTGGTCGCTTAATTAGGCCGCAACACCCAATAGTTTTTAAAGGATCAGATTTTAATTGTAGTTTATAAAACCCAAAACCGTTTTCGCGATAGTTTTTTATGTGGTGATTTGTAATATAATCTTCGGCATCTTTAATGGAATGTATGTTACGATCTCCAATAAATTTTAGCCAATTAGGTGTGTTTAATAATTCTATAATAAAAGGGGCATCGTTAGTGTTTAACTCGCTTAAGTATAAACGGGCTGTGGAAGATATATACATGTATTATTGGTTTATAGCATCGCCACGTAACATTCTAAATTGCGATCGGGCTTCTACAAAATAGATGCTATCAGCAAAGTTGAAAATAATATGTTCGTAAAGTGGTTTTGCTTTTTCGGGTAAATTAAGCACCTTGTTGTATAATTCTGCTAAATTAAAATACGCATCGTCTGCCAATAAACCATTCGGATAATTCGCTATTAATTGTAAATAATTTTGTTCAGTTTTAATCTCGTTTTTTTGAGTTTTATATAACAGCGCTTGTTTATAAAGGGCTTGTTCTGCTATAGGTTCTGCGCCATGATTTGCCAATAATGTATCTAATACAATAATAGATTCTAAGGGTTTGTTTTGATAGGCTAACAAATCGGCTTTGGCATATAGTTTCAGTGCAGTTTGTGTAGAATCTTCATACTTATTATCAGATATAAGTAACTTTAAATCTAATGCATCGTTGGCTATTAATTGCGAAGTCGATTGTTTTAAAATGTTTAATTGAGATTCGGCCCATTTAAAGTCGCCTTTATAATAACTGGTTTTTGCAACCCTAAATCTGGCTTCTTGAGATATGGTGCTATTTTTTAAACTACGTTGTATTTGTGTATAGTAAATAAGCGCCTCGTTAAATTTTTCTTGTAAGACTAAAATATCTGCTAATTCTAGCTTGATTTTGGCAGTTTGAGTATCTTTTAAATTCTGATTAAGCGAAGCTTTTAAAAAGGTTTCTGCCTCTTTGGTTTGATGCAAATTAAATGCTAAAAAATGCCCATAAGCAATCTGAAGGTCTAGAGTTTGTGTTAATGTTCCGTAAGTATCAAAAAGTTTTAAGTAATCGGATTGTATCCTTTTGTACTCTTTTTTTGTGGCTAATAGGGTTCTAAATTGTAGTAAACTATAATGCGCTCTAAGTTGCGTGTCAACATCTTGAGAGGTTTCAATAATGTAATTGTAAATGGTTGTAGCGGTATCGTAATCTTCTTCATTTGTCGCAATAGATGCTAAATTTTCCATCCGGTTTAAACTTTCAGGAAGTCTGTTGTAAATTGCTTTTTCTTGAGCAAATGCTTTGTTAAATTCTTTCTGCTGACTAAACAACCAACTTAATAATTCGTTCCAGATTAGATCTGGGTTTTGTTGAATCTTTCTCAGTAACGCTTTTCTAAGTATGCTGTTATTGTCGTTATAAGGATCTTCACTTATAAAATCGCTAAAAATGCGTTTTACATTCTCTTTGTACAACGGATTTTGTTCAATAAAATCAACATAGCTAATAAACATTTTTTCAATATCTCCCTGTTCGCCATAAATACGAGATAACTGCATGGTAAAATCGACCTCACTATTTAAAGACATGGCTTTCTCGTAGCATTGTATAGCATAATCTAATAGTGAATGCGATTCAAACTGTTTAGCAACGGTATACACAAAACTTGTATTTACTTCTATGCTAGACACCGCTTTTTTATAATTTTCGTTGGCTTTAGGTAAATTGTCTTGAAGCTGAAAATTATAACCCAATTCTACCAAGAAGGACGGATATTTAATTCGTGTCATGGTTTCTGTTAAAAACACTTCAGCTGCTTTGTATTGTTGTAATTGCTGATAGGTTTCTACAAGAGCTAATATATAATTGGTATTATTCGGACTTTTATCTGTAAGCTTTTGATAGGAGATAAGCGCTTTTTCAAAATCACCATTTTTAAAATATAATTTGGCAGTATCGTATTCTTGCTTTTCTTGCGAAAACATACAAAAACTTAAAAGCATACAACAAACAAATATAAATCTCATAGTTCTTTTGGGTTGTTGTAAAGATAGGGAAGTACATAAAACAAAAGAAAAATAGGAGTAAGAAAAATGCCTGATAAAAATCAGGCATTTATACCAACCAAAATAAGAGTGCTATTAATCTACTGTCAATTTAAGTATGATTCAATTACTTTGTTGGGTTTTTTTATATTTTAAATGAAATATTTAAACTGAATTTTATATCAATTTCAACAGGTCATTTTTTATTTAAAACTATAAATAATTACTGTTTTTGATCCTAAATATTAGTCTTTTCAAAAACTGTAATTATTTCCGCTTGTACGAACTTCTAAAGAATTATCTAAAAATCAAAATTAAACTTAATATTTTCGTTGAACAACGTACTTTGTTTGTATTTCATCGAAATTATTATGGTTTTCCCGCCTTGTTTTGTAGGAAAATTAATTCAAAAAGACAATTTAGTCTATTATTGAAAATCCTGTATAAGGGACCAAAACCTCCGGAATTACAATTCCGCTCTCTGTCTGGCAATTCTCCAAAATTCCAGCTAAAACTCTAGGCAAAGCTAAAGAGCTTCCATTTAAAGTATGCGCCAATTCATTTTTACCTTCTTTATTCTTGAAACGTAATTTTAAACGATTGGCCTGAAAAGTTTCAAAATTAGATACAGATGAAATTTCTAACCAACGATCTTGTGCCGTAGAGAACACTTCAAAATCGAAAGTTAATGCAGATGTAAATCCTAAATCGCCACCACATAATCTTAAAATTCTGTAAGGTAATTTTAAATCTTCAAGAATAGTTTTTACATGAGCGACCATACCATCTAATGCTTTGTAAGAATCATCTGGATGCTCTACACGTAAAATTTCAACTTTATCAAATTGGTGCAATCTATTTAAACCTCTAACATGTGCACCATAACTTCCTGCTTCACGTCTAAAACAAGGCGTATAACCTGTAATACCAATTGGTAAATCGCTTTCGTTTAAAACCACATCTCTAAAAATGTTAGTTCCTGGTACTTCTGCAGTCGGAATTAAATATAAGTTGTCTGCTGTTACATGGTACATCTGTCCTTCTTTGTCTGGTAACTGTCCTGTACCAAAGCCTGAAGCTTCGTTAACTAAATGTGGTAATTGGTATTCTGTGTAGCCAGCAGCAGTGTTTTTGTCTAAAAAGTAAGCGATCAAAGCACGTTGTAAGCGCGCACCTTTCCCTTTATATACAGGAAATCCAGCACCTGCAATTTTGTTTCCTAGCTCAAAATCTATAATGTCGTATTTTTTTGCTAATTCCCAATGCGGTAAAGCACCATCGTATAATTTAGGAATGTCTCCAGCTCTAAAAATTTCTTCATTATCGTCTTCTGAGTTTCCTGCAGGAACACTATCGTTTGGTACATTTGGAATTTTATAAAGTAACTGGTTTAAAGCTTCAGAAGTGTCGTTTAACGTTTCTGTTAATTCTTTAGATAGTTCTTTTAAAGCGCCACTTTTTCCTTTTAAAATGGTTGCTTTTTGGGTTTCACCACTTTTAAACAAGTTCCCAATTTCTTTGGATAAAGTATTTGCATCTGCTAACGTATTATCCAATTGAGCTTGTGTACTTCTACGTGTTTCGTCAAGGTTTAATACTTCAGCAATCATGTCTGTAGCATCAATGTTTCTCTTGGCTAAATTGGCGATAATACGATCTTTATTATCTCTTATAAATGGTATTTGTAACATCTTGTTTTTTAATTTGGGCGTTTCTTGTTTTTTAACAAGAACAGGCTTTTCGCTATATCTTTTTTACAAGGTAAAGAGTGTTTGTAGTGTATTTAATACACTATAGTTATATCCGAAAAATTTAGGAAAACACAATACAAGTAAAAAAAGGATGCCGCTGCAATCCTTAACGCAGGGTGAAACTTAATTAACAGCAAAAGTAATAAGATTTTAGGTTGAAAGAAATAAAATATAAACCTATTTTGAAGGTAAAATCCAATCGCTATGTTTCCACGGAGACCATTCTACATTGGCAAGGTCTACATCGGGTTTAATAAGCTGTTTTGCAGGTCTTCCATTTACACTAACTCGGGCATTAACATACACAGAAATAGAATCGCCTTTTGCAGCGTAAACTGATTTTAAGTGTTGCGAAAATTGCCATATTACATCGGGTTTACTAGATGCTAATCCTCTTTGTTTATGCGATAAATAATCTTTCAAGCGTACTTGTTCTACCGTGTTTTTTGTGTGATTTTTTATAGTGTATGTTGCTTGTCCTCTTTTAATACGTAACATCATACGCCACGATAAACGATGCCCTTCTTCTGTCCACAACACATTATCTTGTATAAAATGCTGTCTTATAGGAAGTATTAATTGTATTACAAAATACATACCCATTACTCCAAGTGCTACATTTTTATATTTTGGAATAATCACTTCCCCAGCATTGTAAAAGGGTTTTTTGTTTTTAAAAAAGAGGTCGTGAATTTGTTTTGGTTCAAAGAAAAACAAAGCAAATGCCAACGATAAGTAAGGGAAAATACCTACTTGAAAAATAAATGAATTAAATAAGTGAAAGAATATAGAGGCTAAAAAAGCAATTTTTCGAGTACGTTTTATAAGTAGTAACGGAATAATTAAACCATCGAATAAAATCCCTCCATAGGCTAAAAAGTAATGCACCCATTTTTGTTGTAAAAGATCTCCAACTAAAATATAATTAGCTTTCCCTTTCATAAGTACTTCGATTACAGTGGTGTTTAACCAATCGGGATATATTTTAGCAATTGCACCGTAGGTATACACAATAAACATTTGCAATATAAAAACCAGACTACACCATTGTGGCATAGAATTTTGTTTTATATCCGGATTTGCATCCGCATCGAAAGACATGTATTTATGTGCCGGTTGTATGGCCATTAATCCGCTTAGCAGAATTAATAAATAATAGTGATTATTGTAAGACGCTTTTTGCATAAAATAAGTGCCAGCCCAAAGTGCAGTAAATAAAATAGTACTCCATCTGTATTTGTAGCCTACCATAATACATAAGCCAAGTACACCCATAAACCCATAATAAAAATACATACCATTACCGGGCAATGGTTGTAGCCATTCTAAACCAATAAAAGAAAATGTAAAATCTGGATCTATTAAAGTTCTTTTAATCCAGCCTGTAAAAATGGCTCCTACCGTTTCTAAAAAACACAAGAGCCCAAAAATAATTCTGAAAATAATTAAGGCAGAATTGTCTATATGTTTAAAGAGAAATTTATTTATCATTTAATTTAGAAATGAAGTGTAGGGAATCTGCTTGGTCTTGTTGTAGTTGATGCTTAAGCGCCTCGATAGAGTCGAATTTTTTTTCGTCCCTAAGTCTGTGTAACATGTCAATCTTTAATGCGGTGTCGTATAAATTGGCTTTAAAGTCAAAGAAATGAATTTCTATATGCTGTTTTGTGCTATCAGAAATGGTTGGATTGTTTCCAATATTCATCATGCCGAAAACAGTTTTGTTTTCAATTTCAGATTTTACAACATAAACGCCGTGTTTAGGAATGAGTTTATAGGCTTCTTCAATTTTTAAATTTGCTGTAGGATATTGTAATTGTTGTCCTATTTGTTTGCCCTTCACAACAGTACCATTAAGGCAAAACGGATAGCCTAAATAAGTGTTTGCTTTTTCAATAGCTCCATCGGCTAAAGCTTTTCTAATTTTAGTAGAACTAACAGCCACTTCATCTACATCTTCTGCCGATATTTCTTCAACTTCAAAACCGTAAAGCTCTCCAAACTTTCTTAAATCGTCTATGTTGGCAGAACGATTTCTACCAAAGTGATGGTCGTATCCAATAATAACACGTTTTGCTTGTAATTGCTCTAGGAGAATTTTTTTAACAAAATCTTCTGCAGGTAATCTCGAGAACTCTTTTGTAAACTTTTGAACGCACAAATAATCTACTCCAGATTGTTCTAAAATAGCGCTACGTTCTTCAATAGTATTAATTAATTTTATATTGGCATCGTTTTGAAGCACCATTCTTGGGTGTGGAAAAAAAGTGAGTACAACCGACTTTAAATGTGTTTCGTTTGCTGTATTTACAAGGCGTTCTAATATTTTTTGATGCCCTAAATGCACACCGTCAAATGTGCCTATGGTTACTACTGTTGAAATCTTGGAGTCTAGATTGTTAAAGTTTCTGACTTTTTCCATTTATTATAAAGAGTAATCGTTAATTGATTGTTAAAAAGGTTTATTTTAGCACATCTTAAAGTAAACGTTTATAAGATAATACGCAAAGTAAAGCAAAGCTACGTCATGTTTTTACAAAGACCATAATTTTGTGGCATTAAAATGCGGTTTATATACGTAATGGAAAAGATTAAATTTATGAAATACCTTAGCGCAAAGAAGCTTTTCTTGCTTTTAATAGTGTCTCTTCATGTAAGCGTCCTTTTTGCACAATCTCAATCAAATTTTTGGAAAAACTCATCTGCGTCTCGAACAACTTCAGAAGTGTTAAGTCGAAAAACTCATCCTTCTTCTTATCAGGTTTTTGAATTGGATTTGGATACTTTTAGAGCAGCATTATCTCAGGCTCCTTTAAGCGATAACCATAGAAATACATCTGGTGAAATTATAGATTTTCCAATGTCAGACGGTACATTTCAGCAGTTTGAAGTTACAGAATCTTCCATAATGCAGCCAGAACTTGCTGCTAAATTTCCAGATATTAAAACGTATAAAGCTATTGGTGTAGATGATAAAACGGCAACTATGCGATTTAGTATTACCCAAAATGGATTGCATGGATTTTCGCTTTCAGGACAAAGAAGTTCAGAATTTATAGATCCGCAAACTGTAGCTGGAGATACTTATATGGTATACAATAGAACGGCTTTGGGTATAGATGCGCAAGACTTTGAGTGTTTAACCGAGGATAATATTAACTTGGAATCTTTAAAATCTGATACAGCATCTCAGCGTTCCAACACAGACGATAGTGTTTTAAGAACCTTCCGTTTAGCGTTAAGTTGTAATGCAGACTATGGTGCTCTTTTTGCTGGCGATGGTACAGATGTAGAGAAGAAAGCTAATATATTGGCACAAATGGTTATTACCATAAACCGTGTAAACGAAATTTATGAACGCGATTTGGGTATAACATTATCTTTAATAAATAGAAACGACGAGTTGCTGTATTACGATGTAGATACTGATCCTTGGGATACAGAATTTAACAGTAAAACTCAAGAGGTTATCTCTTCAACCTTAGGCGACGAATCTTTATACGATATTGGGCATAATTTTAATACATCTAACGGCGGAAATTCTGGTTGTATAGGTTGTGTATGTGTAGATGCTGTTGCGCCTTATACAAATGAAGTCTCTAAAGGACGTGGATATACAGGATCTACAAATCCTACAGGAGATGCTTTCGATATTGATTATGTGGCTCATGAAATGGGGCATCAATTTGGAGCATGGCATACCATGAATACTTGTGCACGATCTGGAAATGGAATCTCTGAAGTAGAGCCAGCCTCTGGAAGTTCTATTATGGGATATGCGGGTATATGTGGTGTAAATAATGTTCAAGATAATTCTGATGCACATTTTAACTATGTAAACATTCGCGATATTTCTGAAAATATACAGGCCGGAGGTGTAAGTACATGTGCTGAAGAAACCGTTTTAGGCAATACTGCACCTGTTGCAAATGCAGGTCAAGATTATACTATTCCTGTGTCTACGCCATTTGTTTTACATGGAGAAGCATCTGATGTAGATGGAACGTCTACTTTAACATATAATTGGTCTCAAAACGATCCCGAACGTGCGCCTTCAGACGGTGCACCTCAATCTACTTGGGATGTTGGTCCGATGTATCGCTCGATATTACCAACAGATTCTCCTGATCGGTATATGCCAAGTTTGAGTGATGTTGTAGATGGTAATCTTACTCCAACTTGGGAAGTGACACCTTCGGTAGCGCGAACTTTAAATTTTGCTTTAACCGTTAGAGATAATGGAAGTGGTTTTCCTATTGGTATTGGTCAAGTTGATACAGATTTAATGACGGTAACTGTTGTTGATGGGACTCCGTTTAAAGTTACTTATCCAAATGAATCAACGTCGTGGTATGTAGGCATGTCTCGTGAGGTAACTTGGACCGTTGGAGAAACTAATACTGCCCCAATTAATAGTAGTACAGTTATTATTAAATTATCTTTAGACGGCGGATTAACCTATCCGATAACCTTAGCAGAAAACGTAGATAACGATGGTTTAGAAACGATTATAGTTCCAGATTACGAAAGTGATAACTGTAGATTATTGGTTGAAGCAGCAGATAATATTTTCTATGATATCTCTGATGCTGATTTTAGTATTTCAGAATCCGATCCCATTTTTATTCTAGAACAAATAGATCAAGATCCGTTGTATACTGTTTGTGCAAATGTTACAAGTTTAGAACTTCCATTTAAATATACTACTGTGTCTGGATTTGATGAGCTAACAACTTTTAGTGCTTCAAATTTACCATCGGGAGTTATAGCCACCTTTAGTCCAGTATCTGCAACGGTCGATACAGATGTGATTTTAACGCTGACAAATTTTACTCAGAATGCTGTGGGAGTTTATGATGTGAATATTACTGGAACAGCAAATGCTTTAACAACTACTGTTATTGCCTCCGTAGATGTCGTATCGTCAGATCTTGAATCTCCGAAGTTGTTGAGTCCTGAAAATAATGCTTCAAACATTTCTGAAGGGACGATGTTAACTTGGGATGCTTCCGAGGATGCTTTGGAATACGAATTAGAATTATCAACAATTTCAGATTTTTCTTCAGATGTTTTAACATATATTGTTACAGAAACGCAATATGAATTAACAGCTTTAGAAGCTTTATCAACTTATTATTGGCGAGTACGTGCTATAAACGATTGTGATGTTAGCGAAAATTCAGAAAGCTACAGTTTTACTAGCACTGCGTGTACGCATTGCGACTCTTATGGAACAGATACTCTACTCGTACTACAAACTTCTACAACTCGAGTAGTCTTTAATAGTGTAGATAATTCCTCTGGAAAAACAGGGTATAGCGATTATACATCTCTAACAAATTATGTAAAGCGCGGCGAAACTTATCCAATATCTGTATATGTAAATACGTCTGGAAATTATGTAACTAGAACTGCTGTTTGGATTGATTGGAATAACGATTGTGATTTTGATGATGATAATGAATTTTATGATTTAGGTGAAGCTGCTAATGTTACTAACGGACTTGCAGCAAATTCTCCTTTAGAGATTACTGTACCTGATGATGCTGTTTTAAGTGAGCATACAATTATGCGAGTGAGTACTAAATATAGAACCAATCCAGATTCTTGTGAGACCGAATTTGATGGGGAAGTAGAAGATTATAATTTAATTGTACAGCAAACTTTAGGTGTAGAAACGACTGATTTTAATGATTTTAAAATTTGGCCAAACCCTAATACCGGAACATTTACTGTATCGTTATCTGCAACTTCAGATCAAGATGTTAATCTTGTAATGTATGATATAAGAGGACGACAAGTTTATGCGAAATCGTATCAAAGTAGTTATACCTTTAGTCAGCGTATTAATGTAGAACATTTGGCTTCTGGATTGTATGTATTAAAAGTTACAAACGGAACGCAAAGCACGATTAAGAAAATAGTTATAGAGTAAGTAGTGCTTTAAATTTATAAATGATAAAGGTTGTCTGATATGTGTTTTAGACAACCTTTTTTATGGATTACTGTGTGCTGTCTCGTTATTCTAGTAGTAGAAATACAGATTATGAACTCTAGTAGTTTAGCCTTTTTAGACCAGCCTATTCCCTTTGAAATTTTAGTTTTTATTTAGTTTAAAATAGATTCTGTTGTGTAGATTTTAAACAAAAAAAAAGAGGCTTAAATACCATTCAAGCCTCTTTTTTTTAGAACTAATTGTATCTGTTATTCTTTAATGAATCGTAAAGACACTGCATTTACTGCATTAGTAAGTTTTATAAAATATAAACCAGATTGTAATTCAGATGTGCTAACGCTTAAATCTGTAGTAGCACTGATTTGTTTTTGCTTAACTACTTGGCCAAGCATATTATAAATTTGATATTTTGTAGGTAATTCACTTGAATTACTTAGTTTAATATTCAAAATATCTCTAGTTGGATTCGGGTAAAGCGATATACCTGCTGCAAATTCTTTATCGGTAACGGCTAAAGTTTTTGTAGAAATGTTTATTCTATCCTCAGATGTAAAATCACCACCAGAGTAAATAACTGTACCATCATCTGTAGATAATGTGTAGTAGCCTTCTCCGTTAGAACAGCAAATACCATCTCCACCAGTATCGTAAATTACAAATGTGTAACATTCGTCGCTACTTACTTCAAACGTTTCGGTTATGTTAAGGTTACCAAAGTAATTTCCTCCACCTTGCTTAATAACTTCATTGTTGCTGTTTAAGAATTCCCAAGTGGTTTCAGCACCTTCTAAATCTGTTTTAAGATCTAATGTAATTGCTGTTGTTGAAGCGTAAACAGTCGTCATCTGTAAGCTTTCAGAAACATCGTTATTACATGTTCTAGCATCTGTTGTTCCATTCGGACTATTAATACTAATGCTGTATGTAAAATCTATGCTGGTTACTGTAATTGCTGGAAGTGTAATAGTTTCTGATGCGCCTGCAGCAATGTTTCCTGTCCAATTATAATCTGAAGTTGTTCCATCGCTAATTACAGATGTTATTACTAAAGAGTTTAATGTTGTTGTTCCGTAATTAGTTAATTCTACTGTTGCTAAAACTTCAGATCCACAAGCAGGAACATTTATATCTACTAATGTAATACTTGGGTCGTTATCTACAGGGGCTGGAGCTTCTGTTTTGTTAGATGTAACTAAACCTTTACGTCTTGGAGAGTTTTCTAATACAGCTAAAACTCTGTCTTTTTGACCTTCAGTAAATACATTCATACACTCATCGTTAGTATAATCCATGTAGTTTTCTACCATGTCGTAAACCACCTCAGAATCTACTTCGCCAGGACAAGTATCTATTACAGGGCATCCGCTATTAGAGCTTGCTGCTAAAGGTGTATCGTCTACATAATCATCAACAGTACAATCACCATCACCCCAAATGTGTCTTAAACCTAAAAAGTGACCAACTTCGTGAGTCATTGTTCTTCCTTTGTTGTAAGGTGCACTTAAATTGAAAGAACCATCGTTATAATCTTCACTACCAAAAGAATTGTATCTACATACAACACCATCGGTATCTGAATCGTCAGTAAATCCATCTAAACCTTCTAATCCAGATTCTGAAGGAAATTGTGCGTATCCTAATAAATCTGTTCTTGTAAAAGTAATAGACCACATATTCATGTATTGTGTAGGATCCCAAATGGTTGTTGGTTTTACAATATCGTCTATATCTGCGGTGCTCCAACTTTCTTGTCCCATATCTACACGATTAATACCGTTTGTAGGGCAGCCGTCTGGAGTTTGTTGGGCTAAAACAAATTCTATTTCTAAATCTGCACCAGCTGGATTATCGTTAAAACCAGGAGTTCCAGCCATACGTCTAAAATCTTCTGTCATTACTGTTAACTGAGATTGTACTTGGCTATCTGTAATGTTTTCGTCTACCCCGTAATCATCTCCATTATGAATGACGTGAACAACAACAGGAATGGTAATTATGGCTCTTTCTGTTGGTGTTGAAGATCTTTCATTTTTAATTTGCTCTATCTTAGGAGCAATCCAGTTTTCGAACTGTTCGTTACTTAAGCGGTATGGGTTTTTTTCACGGAGTCTGTTTTCACTAGCGATAAAACCGCACTGTTCGCCATCTTCAGGAGAAATTGCTTCATTAGAGTTTTGTGCTTGTGTGCTAAGGGATATTATAGCACAAAGCATAAATAATTTAAAAGTAAAAATTTTCATATGTTAGGATATTAGGTAGTGATAATCACAAATATATTTGATTTTGTGATTAATGGTGAGCTTAGGTATGGTTTTTTGTGTAAATGAAAGGTTAATGGATAAAATTTACTTGCCATTAAAAGTGTTCATTGTATTATTAATACCAGCTGTACCAAAAGATTTTATTAGGGCTATAGATTGGTCTAAACGTTCTGGTAATTTGTCGTTTTCCTCTATGGTCCATTCTCCTAAAACATAATCTATTTGTCTACCTTTACTAAAAGCATCGCTAATACCAAATCTAAAACGATTGTATTTGGTAGTTTGTAATTTTGCCTGAATATCTTTTAAACCGTTGTGGCCACCATCACTACCTTTGCCTTTAAGACGGATACTGCCAAACTCTAAATTTAAATCGTCTGTTATTACTAATAGATTTTCTAAGGGAATATTCTCTTTGGTCATCCAGTATAGTACAGCTTTCCCGCTTAAATTCATAAACGTGCTAGGTTTAAGTAGTATAAAGGTTCTTCCCTTAAATTTGTAGGTTGTAATATCGCCTAATTTTTGAGTTTCGAAAGTTAAGCCTTCTACTTTAGCTAAATGATCTAGTATTTTAAAGCCGATATTATGGCGGGTATTTTCGTAAGTATCACCAATATTTCCTAGGCCAACAATTAAAAATTTCTTCATAGTGTCTTGATGAGGATCTATACTCGGATGTTTCGATTTAAAAAGTGTTTTAAATAAGCCGAACATAGTGTGTTTAAATTTTTGCTAAAATAAAAAAAGCATCCTGAAAACAGAATGCTTTTTAATATTTATAGAACTATAGACTATGCTTCAGTTGCTGCTTCTGGAGTAGCTTCTGCTTCATCTTCTTCATCATCTTCAATAATTGCAGCTCTAGAACGTCTTACTTGGCATACCACAGTGTTATCTGGGTGCATAAATTTGTAAGCTTCGTTTTCTAAAGTTGTAATGTATAATTTACCACCAATTTTAAGCGGAGTAATATCTGCTTCGATAAAATCTGGTAAGTTAGCAGGAAGAGCTTTTACTCTTAAGCTACGTTTGTTTTTACGTAAAACACCACCATTTTTAACACCACGAGAGTTACCAATAAAAGTAACAGGAATGTCCATAGAGATTTCTTTATCATCAAAAGTTTGATAGAAATCTACGTGTATAATTTTATCAGTCACTGGGTGAAATTGAATGTCTTGCATAATAGCATTGAAAGATTCCCCACCAGCTAAAGTAATTACAACTGTATGCGCATTTGGTGTGTATACAAGTTTAGAGAATGCCAATTCTTCTGCTGTAAAATGAACTGGTTTATCTCCTCCGTATAATACGCAAGGAACCTGACCAGCATTACGTAAGGCTTTTGTTGCTTTCTTGCCCACGCTTTCTCTTAGAGATCCGTTGATTGTAATTGATTTCATTTTTATTTATATTAAGTATTAAATTGTATTTACATGACGAATTTTGAACTGATTGATTTGTTGTAGTGTACATTTTGCATCACTGCAGAAAATAAATCGGCACAAGTAAGTACTCTAATTTTATCGCTTTTTTGTGTTAAAGGAATAGAGTCTGTTACTATTAATTCTTGTAATTTAGATTTTTCTAGTTTTTCGTAAGCGTCTCCAGATAAAATAGGATGCGTACAAATAGCTCTTACGCTTAATGCACCACGTTCCATCATTAAATCTGCTGCTTTAGTTAATGTACCAGCGGTATCAACCATATCATCAACTAAAACAACATTTTTACCTGTAACATCTCCAATTAATTCCATGTAAGAAATAACATTGGCCTTAGCACGTTGCTTATAACAAATAACAACATCGCTTTCTAAAGCTTTAGAATACGCATAAGCACGTTTAGAACCTCCCATATCTGGAGATGCAATGGTTAAGTTATCTAAGTTTAGGGATTTTAAATAAGGTAAAAAGATTGTGGAAGCAAAAAGGTGATCGACTGGTTTTTCGAAAAACCCTTGGATTTGATCGGCGTGTAAGTCCATAGTAATAATACGAGTAGCACCTGCTGTTTCAAGCATTTTAGCAACTAATTTGGCTGCAATAGGGACTCTAGGTTTATCTTTACGGTCTTGTCTTGCCCAACCAAAGTAAGGTAAAACTGCGGTAATGTGTCTTGCCGATGCACGTTTAGCAGCATCAATCATTAACAACATTTCCATTAAATTCTGTGGTCCAGGGTGTGTAGAACCAATAATAAAAATACGTGTCCCTCTAATAGACTCTTCATAAGAAGGCTGGAATTCACCATCACTATAGGTAGAGGTAATAACATTTCCAAGGTGTGTACCATAGGAAGCAGCAATTTTCTCTGCTAATTCCCTACTTTGATTACAGGTAAATATTTTAGCTTCAGTTAAAGGCATGTGTAACGTGTTGTTTATTAGGATTAAACACTTCTGGTGTTTTAATTTGGCTGCAAATTTAGGCAATTATTTTAACTACAAAAGAATTATATGCTCTATTTTTTAGGAAGTTTAAATAAAAATGAATTATTTTTGCATCTTCTTAGAATATTGCTTCTATGTATTTGCTCAAGTGGCGGAATTGGTAGACGCGCTGGATTCAAAATCCAGTTCTTTCGGGAGTGTGGGTTCGATTCCCACCTTGAGTACTATAAACCTTGTTAATCGATTGATTAACAAGGTTTATGATTTTTATACAGTTAGTTTTTGTACGGTTTATGTACGGTAAATCTAAAAAAGGCTATTAATCTTCATCAACTTGACTTGCAGTAATCATTATTTCTAAAAAAGTAGGATGTTTAACCTCATTAGCGAAAACAGAATTTTCTGTTTCAATATACCCTTTCTTTATCCATTGTAATAACTCAACTTTACTCTCTCTACTTATATCAGTTTTTCTAGATTGCTTAAATACTTTGTAAAATTCATAATGTATTTCAAAAATAGGACATAATTTACTATCACTGAAAACCTCAAAACAATCGTTTTTCAAGGTCAATAAAATTTCTTCTCTAAGGTCTTTTGTTATTTTTATTCTCATATTATATATCTTTAGTTATTTCATTAATTACGTTTTCTATCTGTTCATCTGTTAATTGGTTGAAATCAACTTTTGTTTGAATACTTTGCATTTTAGGTATAGTGTATTGCATAAACTTCTCTAAGATTTGCAAACGTTCTTTAGGTTCTAGGGCTTTTATATCTTTTTCCATTTGCAAACAGTTGTTTTCTATTAATTGAGATAACCATTGTTTAGCATTTCCAGTAAATTTATTTGGTGTTCCTTTTTTACGTCCACCTGTTTTTGATATTCCTTTAGGTCTAGGCATAATTTCTATTTTTATCTACTTTAGATTGAATTAATTTTAAATTGTATTCCGTTTTTTTAAGTGGTTACTACCTCATCTTTTTCTTTACTTAAAACAGTTGCTGTAATAGAGCGTTTTTCATTATGTTTTGTAAGTGCTTTATGAGTAATGTTTAACCCTATATTTGAAGTGTTAATTATTACACATTTTGAGGGTTCAGAAAGGCGGTTAATTATTACGCACTTTACTATTATATTTTGCCTTATTTCTCTTTGTAAATTCTGGGAATACTTTAGTATAAAATCTTTCAATTTCTTTTTTGGTCGGTCTCTATCTTTTGGGTTTAATTCATAAATCCAATACCGAGGGTTTGAAAATAATTTCAAACTTACTTTTTGACGTTCTGTAAGATTCTTTTTTTCAACCGTGTAGTCATAGTAAACAACCTCATCAAAAGCTTTTAGAAGTAATTCTTTTGCCTTATTCATAGTTTGTACAGAAACATCTTCAAAGGTTCTTATTCCTGTTTCTTTTAGAAATTCGGTTTTTATAATCTTTAGTTCCACACGCAAAGTGTTTTCTTTCATTTGGTACTGGTTTGACTTATTATAAATTTTCAATAAATATCTCTGGTGTTTTACTTGACTAAAATGTTCGTTGTATTTGAATTCAAATAATTTACCCTTGTGAAACAACAACCCTTTTATAAATAACTGAGGATTAAAAACAGGTGTAGAATTTATTCCAAACTCTATATTTTGAAATATCATTTGATGAGGTTTGCAGTTAAAAAGAGTCTTTAAGTGCTGTCTAACTTCAATAATATTATTAATGTTAAATTGATTACCATTAAACCCTTTATAAGTACCATTTTCTTTATAATTGGGTGCTTTTACTTCTTTTATCGAATTATAAAACTTATGAATACTGCCAGTAAATAAAACAATTTCACTCTCGTAAATAACAATTTTACAAAAATGATAATTTGCCGTTTTCTTTGTTGATAGTTCGCCTGTGTTTGAGTTTACAACCGTTTCAAAATCTAGAAAAGGTAAACTACATAGATAGTTAACATCTACATTGTTAAACAATATTTTTACATAATCAATCAATATGTTTTAAATTTGTTTTTAAGGTATGCGTTGCCACAAATACCTAACATTTGAACGTATAAAAGAGGAGGTGAACACTCCTCTTTTTTTTTGTTTTAGTTAGTATATTATATTCCTTAAATCGTTCGTATAGTAGTTATTGAAGTATGTTATTGTCAATATGCTTTCATTACTTGAAAAGTCAAAAATAACAAGGTTTGTTTTGCGATGTGTATCTCCCTTATAGGTGTCACGCTTTGAAGTTCTAAATAGACCTGTAATGTAATTAGTCCATTTGTTACCCTCCCTAATCTTTAACCAAAATGTTGGCATAGATTGAGCACAATTTTGATTTCTACTAATATTTATTAGTGTTGAAAAAACAGGTGTTTCATTACATTTTTGAAGTTCGTAATGTTTCACGCTTTTATACTTACCCTCGTTTATTTCTTTGTAAATGTGAGTAATTTGTTGAGGTGTGTTTTGCGTTGCCATACAATTATTATTTATTAAGTTTAATAATTGATGCTTCGACCTCTGAACGCTTGTAATATACACGCCCTCCAATTTGATAAGATACTAATATTGACTTCTTAGTCCAATTATGGACGCTAGACAAGTCAATTTTAAGCATTTTTGCAACCTCTTGACGCGACAAAAATTCTGCGGGCTCTTCTTTTTCTTGATATGATTTTGTAATATTGATTAAATCTTGCTTAATCTTCTCAATATCATTTAGGAAACTGATTGGTAGTTCTATTTGTACTTGCATCTTTTTAATGTTTTAAGATTAATATGATGCAATATTATTGTAAGAAGTAGATGTGTGTAAAAAGTGTGTAAAGATATTATTACACAATTCACTCTTATTTCAATGTATCTAAGTATTTATTTATAATTTCTTCTCTTACAGGTGTTCGTTTTTGTTGAGTTCCATTAAATAATTCTCGTGCTACCTGTTGGCTACACCCTAAAATATGAGCCATTAAAATATGCTTTTCTGTTTGTGATATATTTCTATTATTAATATTTTTATATAAATCTAACG
>NZ_LMAK01000016.1 GCF_001439665.1 Formosa algae | reverse complement strand
GGATTAAACGCTATTCTGATGGCATTCTCTAAATTAAAATGGGGAGTGTTTATTTGGGCTTTTGTATATGCAAATTATTACAAAAGAGATTTAAAATTATTATATATAGTTATCCTTGTAGAAGTTTTAATAGGTTTTACAGGATATTTTTCTTCTTTCAAAGATATAATTATTATCGCCTTTATTGGTATGCTAAGTGTAGTATATCAGATTGATATGTCTAAGTTGTTTAAGTTTCTAATGTTAGGTATTGCTACTTTAATGTTAGGTTTGGTTTGGACATCTGTTAAGATGGAGTTTAGAGATTATTTATCTGGAGGAGGAGGCCAAAGGGTTGTTGTGTCTCAATCCGATGGTGTTAACAAAATGATTTCTCTTTTAGAAGAATTAACACTAGAAGATATGGAAGACGCTGTTGATGATTTGTTAGATAGAATTAGTTATATAGAGTTTTTTTCGATCACTTTAGATAATGTCCCTGATAGAATACCTCATCAAAATGGGGAGATTTTTAGTAATGCTGTTTCTTTTTATTTTAAACCTAGAATATTTTTCCCCAATAAAGGTGTTATCGATGATTCTGAGCATACCAATAAATACACTATGTTAGGATTAGTTGGAGGAGGTAAGGCTTCTCATAGTATAGGTTATATGACTGATGCTTATATTGATTTTGGGCCTATTAATATGTTTCCTTTTTTAGCTTTTTTAGGGGCTATATTTGGTTATGTAATTAATTTGTTTTTTAATAAATCCAAAACTATGTTTTGGGCAGTTATTTTTATTACTCCTTTTTATTTTCTTATCAGTGTGTATAGCTTTAATATGATAAAAGTTATGGGAAATATGATTACCTATTTTGTACCAGTATTCCTGCTTAGAAATCTATTATATAAATATTTTGATAAGTATTTTAGGTCTGTTAATACAAATTAAAAATTGTTAATGTCTTTAAAAATAAATTACATCTTCAGAAAACGCCTCCCTCAATATAATAGTATTGAAGAATTGTTTTGTGCAGTACAAACAAAGCTCAAAGACAAGGTAGAAGTTAAGACCCAAGAACTAAAGTTTTCAGGAGGGAGCCCTATTGTGATATCAAAAAATGTATTACATTTTAAAAAGAATAAAGCCGTTAATCATATTACTGGAGATGTTAATTATATGGCTTTAGCTACGGGCAAAAGGTCTGTTTTAACAATTCACGATATAGGTTCAATTTTAAAAGGTAATTTTATAAAACGATTTTATTTAAAAACACTATGGTTTACTTTACCAACATTGTTTGTTAATAAAATTACTGTGATTTCTGAGTTTACAAAAGACGAACTTTGTAAAATTATTCCTTTTGCAACTCATAAGATTAAAGTCGTTTATAACCCCGTTAACACACAACTTAGCTATTCACCAAAACCAAAAAATACTACTTGTCCAAATATTTTATTGATAGGAACCAAGCCTAATAAAAATTTAGAACGTACTTTTGAGGCTTTAAACGGTATAAATTGTACATTAACGATTATTGGTAAACTAACAACTCAACAACTGGAGCTCTTAAAAACATATAAATTGAACTATACGTCCTTATTTCAAATACCTTACTCAGAGATTATAGAATCTTATAAAACTTGTGATTTAGTTTTATTTGCGTCTGTATACGAAGGCTTTGGTATGCCAATTATAGAAGCCCAGGCAGTTGGAAGACCTGTCATCACCTCTAATATAGGAGCGATGAAAGAAGTTTCGGGAGATAGTGCGTTTTTAGTGAATCCTTACAATATAAGTGAAATTCATAATGCCGTTAAATCGGTACTTTCAGATGATTTAACTTACAATGCATTAATTACTAAAGGACAAGAAAACGTTAAACGGTTTCAAATAGATAAAATAGCTCAAGATTATTTAACTATTTATAAAGAGGTCGCTAATGCCTAATAAAGAAAATATATTAATTTTTATCGATTGGTTTTTACCAGGATATAAGGCAGGAGGACCAATACAATCCGTGAATAATATTGTTCATCATCTTCATGTTGACTATAATATATCAATAGTGACTTCTAATAAAGACTTAGGAGAAGAATTACCTTATAATGATATAGAATTTAACACCTGGCAAATTAAAGAAAATTATAGAATTATATATCTAGATGAAACTCACCAGCAAAGTAAATTTTATGGAGAGCTATTTAATTTGGGTAATTTTAATTATGTTTATTTCAATTCATTATTTTCTATAAAATTCACACTACTTCCATTATGGACTTGTAAAAATACTGCTATAAAACGTGTTTTAGCACCTAGAGGAATGGTCGGTAAGGGGGCTTTAGCTATTAAACCTTTAAAAAAGAAGCTGTTTATAGCTTTATTTAAGTTGAAAGGACTTCATAAAAAAGTGGTTTGGCATGCAACATCAGCTCTGGAAAAAGAAGAAATAATAAATCAATTTGGCGCAGATTTAGATATTAGAATAGCTCCAAATCTGTCTTCAAAAATGAAACCTTACAAAGCTAAACATAAAGAAGAAAATCATCTAAATGTTTTTTTTCTTTCCAGAATAGCATTAAAGAAAAATTTATTGAAAGCTTTAGAGTTTGTGTTCAAAACAGATTCAAGCCAGAATATTAACTTCTCAATTATTGGTCCAGTTGATGAGACTGAGTATTGGGAATCTTGTGAAGCTTTTATAAAACAAATGCCAAAACATATAGCTGTAAATTATTTAGGAGCAATCCCTAATTACAAATTAAAAGACGTTTTACAAAACCAGCATGTTTTATTATTACCAACTATGCATGAAAACTTCGGACATGTAATTATGGAGTCTTGGCAAAATGGTTGCGCAGTGATTATATCAGATCAAACGCCTTGGATAGATTTAAAAATCAAACACATTGGTTATGACATACCAATAGCAGGAACAGAAAATTTTGTGAAAGCGATTCATCATTTTTCGGAAATGAAAGCCGATGATTTTAAAGTATGGTCTAAATCAGCATATAATTTTGCCGAAACATTTACTCAAAAACCAGAACTAGTATCAGATACTAAGAAACTATTTAAATAGAAAATATATAATGAAAAGAATATTAATAACCGGTGGAGCTGGTTTCGTAGGGTCACATTTAAGTGAGCGCTTATTAAATGAAGGGAATGAAGTTATCTGTTTAGATAACTATTTTACGGGAAGTAAAAAGAATATTGAGCATTTAATGGATCATCATTATTTTGAATTGGTTCGTCATGATGTGACACAACCTTTTATGATTGAAGTGGATGAAATCTATAATATGGCTTGTCCTGCATCCCCAGTTCATTATCAATATAATCCTATAAAAACGATTAAAACATCTGTTATGGGGGCTATTAATATGTTAGGCTTAGCAAAACGTGTTAAAGCTAAAATTTTACAAGCATCTACAAGTGAGGTGTATGGTGATCCTGCTGTGCATCCACAACCAGAATCGTATTGGGGTAATGTAAATCCTATCGGATTAAGGTCTTGTTATGATGAAGGAAAACGTTGTGCAGAAACGTTGTTTATGGACTATCATTTGCAAAATGAAGTTGACGTTAAAATCATAAGAATTTTTAATACTTATGGTCCAAATATGAATCCTAATGATGGACGTGTAGTCTCAAACTTTATTGTGCAAGCATTAAAAGGTGAAGACATTACTATGTTTGGAGATGGAAGTCAGACCCGTTCTTTTCAATATGTAGATGATTTGGTTGAAGGTACAATTCGTATGATGAATAGTAGAAATGGCTTTACAGGTCCTGTAAATATTGGAAATCCAGTAGAATTTACAATGATGGAATTAGCGAGTAAAGTAATTGAATTAACTCATTCTACATCTAAAATCATTCATTTACCTTTACCACAAGACGATCCGTTACAGCGTAAACCTGTAATAGATTTAGCAAAGAAAGAACTTAACGGTTGGGAACCAAAAATTCATTTAGAAGAAGGGTTGGTAAAAACAATTGGTTATTTCGATAACTTATTAAAAGAAAATCAATAATTTGAAAACGGATTTATCTACTTATAATAATACATGGTATAAGCCAGGGAGTACACTTAAAATTTCACTTTGGTATTTTGTTAACGTATTATTTTTTATAAATCCTTTAAATCCAATTTCAAGTCTAAAAGTATTTCTTTTAAAGCTTTTTGGAGCTAAAATTGGATCAGGTGTTGTTATAAAGCCAGGGGTGAATATTAAATATCCTTGGTTGTTAACTATAGGGGATTATTCATGGATCGGAGAAAAGGTGTGGATAGATAATTTAGCAAAAGTTACTATAGGTAATCATGTATGCGTGTCTCAAGAAGCTATGTTATTGTGTGGAAATCACAATTATAAGAAAACCACATTCGATTTATTAGTTAGTGAAATTACGATTGATGATGGGGCATGGGTCGGAGCAAAAACTGTAGTTTGCCCTGGGGTAAACATTAAATCGCATGCTATATTAACGGTGAATTCAGTCGCAACAAAAACTTTAGAGGCGTATTATATATATCAAGGAAATCCTGCCCGACAAATAAGAAAAAGAGAAATAGAGTAATGAAAGTTTCCATAATTACAGCTACTTACAATAGCGAAAAGACGATACAAGATTGCTTGAATTCGGTATTAAGCCAGAAGTATAATAATATTGAATATATTATTATTGATGGAGCATCTTCAGATAATACGCTAAATATCATAGAGGATGTAAAGCAAACCCATACCAATGTAATTAGTATGTCCGAACCTGACAAAGGAATCTATGATGCATTGAATAAAGGCATAAATAGAGCAAGTGGAGACATTATTGGTTTTTTACATTCCGATGATTTTTTTGCGTCTTCTGAAACGATTAGTCATATAGTCGAAGCTTTTAATGATGAAAATATAGATGGTGTGTATGGTGATTTACATTACATAAATTCAACAAATTCTGAAAAAATAGTTAGAAATTGGAAAAGTAAGTCATTTTCAAAAAAATTATTAAAGCAAGGGTGGATGCCAGCACATCCAACTTTGTTTTTAAAAAAATCGGTGTATTTAAACCATGGTGTTTTTAATTTAAATTTTAAAATAGCTGCAGATTACGATTTAATGTTAAGGATTTTTAAGGATGATTCCCTTAGTTTTAAATACCTACCAGAAGTAGTAACCAAAATGAGAGTTGGTGGAGCTAGTAATAGAAGTTTGAAAAATATTTGGTTAAAAACAAGAGAAGATTATATGGCCGTTAAAGGGAATAATTTGGGGGCACCTGTATTAGTTATTTGCTCAAAAAACTTATCTAAGATTCCGCAGTTATTTAAAAAGTAAAAACTATTTTTGCTAAACGTAGAGATAAGGATGTTTTTAAAAGTTTTTTTTAGAGAAGTTTTGTATATTTCTTAAGTAATTTTTAAAAATTGATTGTAGTAATAAAATACTAACATCTGTCTGTAAGATCTTTTTGATTTATAATTAGGTCTTATAATTAAACCAAACCCAAATTTCACAAATTTAAGTTATAGACTTACTTGTGTATTAAACCGCTATTAATGAATTTGTTCAACTCAATTATAGATAATGGAAATGGAACTATTTTATTATTATTTCCTTTCTTATTAGCATTAGTTACAGCTTTTTTAGCTTTTCCTACTATTATTTTTATTGCTCACGCCAAACAATTAGTTGATGTCCCCGATAAGCGTAGTGTACATTCTAAAACAGTACCTACCTTAGGAGGAATTGGTATTTTTTTTGCTGTTGCTATAGTTCTAACTTTGTCCGGAGCATTTTTAAATGCTAAATTATTAATGCCTATAGTTGGAGCTTTAATTATATTGTTTTTTTTAGGTGTAAAAGATGATATATTAATACTTTCTCCTAAGAAAAAGATGCTTGGGCAGATTATAGCAGCATTAATGGTCATCCTAATCACAGATGTTAGAATAATAACTTTCTCAGGTATATTAGGTATTGGTGAGTTACCTTATTTTATTTCGGTAGGTTTCACCTTATTTGTATTTATCTTAATTATAAATGCATATAATTTAATAGATGGTTTAGACGGTTTAGCTGGTTCTGTTGGTCTATTAGTTTCATTGTTTTATGGTTTTTTGTTTTTTAAAATGCAAGAAATGTCATTAACAGTGGTATCTTTATCTTTAGTTGGTGCGCTTATTCCTTTTTTATATTTCAACTTTTCAAAAGTTAGAAAAATCTTTATGGGAGATACAGGGTCAATGGTTGTTGGTTTTTTATTAGCTTTTCAATCCGTAGCTTTTATTCATATTAATCAATTAAATTCTGTAGCACAATTTCATTTAAATGCTCCAATTTTAGTTCTTGCTATTTTGTTTTTTCCTTTGTTAGATACACTCAGAATCTTTTATGTTAGAGTTGTTATTTATAAAAAACATCCATTTAGCCCCGATAAGAATCATATTCATCATCAAATGTTGCAATTAGGTCTTAAACATTGGCAAGTTACTTTAGTCATTTCAATTGCTTCAACTTCTGTGCTAATTTTAACTTTAATGTTTCAATACTTAACTGTAAATTTTTTATTATTAGTTGTTATTTTTTCGGGTTTACTTATGTTTTCTCTACCGTTTTTTATTAATTATAGTGTCTTTAATAAACGCATAAAGATGAATAAATTATTAAGAAAATTACATTTGGTAGGGTATTCTAAAGTGAAATAACATTAATAAGTCACTTGTGATTGAATGTATTACACTTATATTTGTAAATCATATAAAAAATATTTTAATGAAATTATTTAGATTGCTAGGGGTATTCTTAGCTTTTCTCTTTCTGAATTCCTGTGCAACTAAGAAAGAAATTTTATATTTTCAAGATTATGAAAATATTCCCCAAGAAGTTATATTGAATACTACCAAAATTCAAATTAATGATATTCTAAGTGTTACCGTAAAATCGTTAGTTCCTGAAGCAGCAGAGCCTTATAATAGAACAAATTCTACAAATGGAACTAATAATACCAATGCTATGAAACAGCAAGGTTATTTGGTTTCATTTACTGGTGAAATTACTTTTCCAATTATAGGGGATATCATGGTGAAAAATAAATCTCCAAAGGAATTAGAAGATCATATAAGGGAACTTTTAATTAAAGGAGGGCATTTAAAAGATCCGACTATAATAGTTCGTATTGTTAATGCAAAATTTACTGTTTTAGGAGCTGTGGGCAGTGCAGGTACTTATGATTATGATGAAGAAACGATAACATTACCACAAGCACTTGGTATGGCTGGTGATTTAAGTATCAATGGAGTTAGAGAAGATATTATGATTATTAGAGAGGTCGATCAAGTACGTACTGTAGGGCACATCGATATGACAAAAACGGATTGGTTTACAAGTCCATTTTATAACATTAAACAGAACGATATTATAGTAGTAAATCAAAATGGACCTGGAGTGAAAAAGGCTGGTTATATAACAGGGTTGACAGGAATATTTAGTGCTGTTTCTTTTGCATTGACTTTAATCTTATTATTAACAAATTAGAAGTTATGGCAGGAGAGTTTTCAAACAATAATTTAGAGGATAATAATTCAAGTCTAGATATTAAGGAAGAAATTTTAAATTATTTACATTATTGGAAGTGGTTTGCATTAAGTGTAATTTTAGGAGTTGTATTGGCATTGATTTATTTGAGATATACTCCAGAAATATTTAGTTCTTCAGCTAAAATTAAAATTTTAAATGAATCACAAGGATTAGAATTGTCTACCCAAAGAGGTGGTGGAGGCCTTTTTACCGATTCTAAAAGTTTAGAAAACGAAATTCAGATTATAAAATCTAACCGTTTATTAGTAAAGGTTGTTGACAGTTTAGATTTACATATTAGATATTTTATTGAGGGACAATTTACTACTAAAGAGCAATGGAATGGACCGCTTAAAATAGTGTATTTAGAACCTAATAATCAAATTTCAAGTCAAATTTTTAATATTGAGATTAAAGAAAATGGTTTAACTGTAAGTAAAGGTAAAGATCGTTTAGATGAATTTACAATTAAGGGGTATAACTTAAATTCACCAAAAAAAGGTTTTCCTTTCTTAATACAATCTGAAAGTTGGATAAAAAATCAAATTGGATTGAATTATATAATAACTGTACAATCTCTTAATTCAGCAGCTAATGGTTTATCAAATTCAATTTCTGTTGGAAAAGTAGGTACGACAGATATTTTACAATTATCCATGACTGGAGAAAATAAGAAAAGATCTGAAGATGCTTTAAATAAAGTAGTGGAACAGTTTAATGAAGATGGTATGATTGATAGACAATTGGTTTATCAACGTACTATAGATTTTGTAGATGATCGTTTTATTTATTTAGCAGAAGAGTTAGACTCTATTGAAGATAATAAAAAAGATTTTCAACAAGATAATAATTTGGTCACCTTTAATTCTGACGTTGGTTACAGTATGGGAAAACGATCATCTACTGAAAACTCTGTATTTGAGTTAGAAAATCAAATAGCTTTAGCAAAATTGTTGGAAGAACCTTTAACTAATTCAGACCTTAGTTCATTATTGCCTGAAAACGTAGGTTTGCAAAGTGCCAATACAAATGGCATTATTTCTCGGTATAATCAACTCGTTTTAGAGCGTGAAAATTTAATTGCGAGTGCTGGATCTCAAAATCCAAAAGTTATAGCATTTGATCGTCAACTAATAGATTTAAGAGTTAACTTAAAAAAATCATTAAATTCCTATTTTGAGCAATTAAATACGTCTTTAATCCGATTAGAAAAAGAAAAAACTACAGCAAAAGGTTTGGTACACAGCATGCCCCAAAAAGAAAAAGTATTACGTTCCATCGAACGCCAACAAAATATTAAAGAAAACTTGTATTTATTACTACTTCAAAGACGTGAGGAAGCAGCTATTAATCTAGCAATTACTTCTCCATCAGTTAAAGTAGTTGAATATGCTTCTAGTTCTGGTAAACCTGTGAGTCCTGATACTAAAGGTATTTATATGAAAAGTGTTTTAGCGGCTTTAATTTTACCTTTCGGTATTTTGTTTTTAATGTTTAAATCCGACACTAAAATTCATGATAAAACAGATGTATCAAAATTATCTAAACGTATACCGATTATAGGAGAGATCCCTGAGCTTAAATCTGAACATAGATTATTTGAAAATCCTCATGATAGGACTATTTTAGCTGAGTCGTTCAGGATTTTAAGTACTAATTTAAGGTATGTTTTGAATCCTAAAAATAAAAATACAGCACAAGTAGTATATGTTACTTCATCTATAAAAGGAGAAGGTAAAACGTTTGTCTCTGTCAATTTATCATTAGCTTATTCAAGTATTAATAAAAAAGTTTTATTAATTGGAGCAGATTTAAGGAATCCAAAAATCACAGTTACTGATGGTTCAAAAAAAGCGAAAGGACTTTCAAATTATCTTTTTGAAAGTGGGGCCGATTGGAAAGATTATTTACAAAAAAGTAGTTATAATCTTGAATATTTAGATGTTTTAACAGCAGGAACGATTCCTCCTAACCCTACAGAACTATTGTCTAATGGTAAACTGGAGCATTTGATCGAAGATGCAAAACTTAAATATGATTACATTATTATAGATACTGCTCCAATAATACTTGTTTCAGACACCTTATTGATTTCTCAATATGCCGATGCTACGGTTTATGTCACCAGAGCAGGATATACTGAGAAAAAATTATTAGGATTTTCTAGTGAATTATATGATAACAGGAAATTAAATAATATGGTTTATGTAGTCAATAATATTAGTGAATCAAAAACATCTAAAGGGTATGGCTATAACTACGGTTATGGTTATGGTTATAATAAAGAAGAGGTAGTCCTTAAAAAATATTCTTGGGCGTGGATTAAAAATGAAATTAAACAAAAAATACGAAGATTTTGATATGTTGTTAATTTATTTCATTTTAACTAATGTGCTATGCCTAAACTTAAGTTCAATTTGAATAGGAAACTCACATATTACAGTAAGCCTATTTCATTTTTTTTAATACTAGTATCGTAGAACAAGACAGATCTTATTTGATTGTAAATTTTCAATTAGATTTAAAAGTAACTCACTTTTTTAATTATTTTAAATACGTCCACTAATAGGTTAACTCCAACACTCAACTAATTAGGTTTCACAAAGCTCTGTTTTTTTATTAATGAACCTCGCTATTATATACATTGTTGTTGATAAGAATTGACCACCTAACTTAATAAGATTTGCACCTATGTTTAATTGTGGCTTTTCTATTTCCAAAGTATTTTTAGTGTAATATATGAATGTGTTTTATCTATTTGAGATTATCCTAAATAAATTGATTTTAGACTTTTATTATTAATTTCCCTTGAAGATTTTTATGGCAAATTGAATTTAAAGTTAACAAATTTGAATTATTAATGTTCTACTTTATAGAGACTTCGGTTTGATTTCTATATTATATTTAGGTACTATTAATTCAATCTTCTTAGATTCTCAAATTTTTTATATAAGTAAGATCGATTAAACTCATAAAAAAAGAGGTAACTTAAAACAAGTTACCTCTTTTTTTATGAGTTTTTTATATAGTTTTTAGAATCTATATAAGAATTCTAAACTATGTATAAAGTTATTATTAGCGTATACTTTATCATTATCAAAGGCAAATTTAGCCATACTTTGAAGTCTTACACCATATTCAGGTGTAAACCAAAATCTTAATCCTAGAGCAAAATTTCCTGAAACGTTAGATTCATCAGAAACATTGAAATACCCTAAACCTAAACCTGCATAAGCATCTATTTGGTCATTTCTAGCGATTAATTCATCATAATAAAATTTACCATTCACATCGAAAGAAAAATAGGTTCCGCTTTCATTCAACCAACCTTGAGCTAAACCTGTTTCCTGTGATTGTCCATAATCTACATAAAATTTGTCTATTTTATTTAAAGATATCATAGAACTAAGAGACCAATATTCATCGAATTTATATTCAATACCTATAGTGATTGGGGTACTAAAACTCCAATCCTCAGTACCCTTTAAAGGATCTTTAAAAGCACTGTTGTCGACTATGTTTATACCTGCACTAGCAACCCATTCGTCATAACCTCTAAATTGGCTATAAGCAAAAGTTGAGCACATTAGGAAAAAAAGTATAACTGTAATTTTTTTCATATTAAATTTTTTGTTAAAAATAATGTTTAAATTTTGATTAATGAAGTTTATCTAACTTATTTAGATAAGAAACGCTTTTTTTTAGTTTAATGGTAATCAATCAATTCGAGTACTAACATAATCAAAATTAATCGGTTGTAAAAATAACAAATGTTTAATTTTAGATTATTATTTTATCATGGACTTTAACTCAGAAATTGTTTTTAACTGATCAGAGCTTTTAAAAACAAAGCTACCCGCAACTAAAATATCTGCTCCAGCGTCAATTAATGATTTAGCATTTTTATCGGTTACACCTCCGTCAATTTCAATTTTAGTAGCAGCTTCTTTTCTCTCTATTAGAGTTTTTAGTTGCTTAATTTTGTTAAATGTATTTTCTATAAAACTTTGTCCGCCAAAACCTGGATTTACACTCATAATCAAAACGACATCAATATCATTGATGATATCTTCTAGTACATTAACATTAGTATGCGGATTTAAAGCAACACCTGCTTTCATTCCTTCAGCTTTAATAGCCTGAATTGTTCGATGTAAATGTGTACAAGCTTCGTAGTGAACAGTAAGAATATCGCTTCCTAAATCTGCAAATGTTTTAATATAGCGATCAGGGTCTATAATCATTAAGTGTACATCTACGGTTTTAGTTGCATGTTTAGCAATTGCTTCCAAAACAGGCATACCGTAAGAGATATTTGGAACGAAAACACCATCCATAATATCTATATGAAACCAATCTGCTTCGCTTTTGTTTACCATTTCAACATCACGTTGAAGATTACCAAAATCTGCAGCTAAAATTGAAGGGGCTATTAATTTAGAACTCATTAAGTGTGAATTTTGAGCAAATGTAATATAAAAAAATGAACCCTCGGTAATCAGCCGAGGGTTCTTTCATCAATCAAAAAACGAACAGTTATCTTCATCCCGAAGGACGTAAACTGTTTGTTACTAGTTTTAGGATTAACCTAAATATGTTTTTAATATCTTGCTTCGAGACGTATGTTTTAATCTACGTATAGCTTTTTCTTTAATTTGTCTTACACGTTCACGGGTTAAATCGAAAGTTTCTCCAATCTCTTCTAACGTCATTGGGTGTTGGTTACCTAATCCGAAATATAAACGAATTACGTCTGCCTCACGAGGTGTTAATGTCTCTAGAGCACGTTCGATTTCTGTACGTAAAGATTCGTGTAATAATTCACGGTCTGGGTTAGGCGATTCACCACTATTTAATACATCGTATAAGTTTGAATCTTCACCTTCAACAAGAGGGGCATCCATACTTACGTGACGACCTGAATTTTTCATAGACTCTTTAACATCGTTAATGGTCATGTCTAATTCTTTTGCAATTTCTTCAGCACTAGGTGGACGCTCATGTGATTGTTCAAGAAAAGCAAAGGTCTTATTAATTTTGTTAATAGAACCAATTTTGTTTAAAGGTAAACGTACAATTCTAGATTGTTCTGCTAAGGCTTGTAAAATAGATTGACGAATCCACCAAACGGCATAAGAAATGAATTTAAAACCACGTGTTTCATCGAAACGTTGTGCAGCTTTAATTAGACCTAAGTTCCCTTCATTAATTAAATCAGGTAAAGTTAAGCCTTGATTTTGATATTGCTTCGCTACCGAAACCACAAAACGTAAATTAGCTTTTGTCAATTTTTCTAAAGCGATTTGATCACCAGCTTTAATGCGTTGCGCTAATTCTACTTCTTCGTCTGCAGTAATTAAGTCAACTTTTCCAATTTCTTGAAGATATTTATCTAGCGAAGCTGTTTCTCTATTAGTAACCTGCTTCGTAATTTTAAGTTGTCTCATGTAAAGTTCTTCTGTAAATAATTATGTGAATACTCCTTTGTATGTAGTTATACGTAAGCATCATTATAAATGTTACAATTTTGAGATATTTTTTTTATTTATTTTGTGTATTAGATATTACTGAAAATTAATCTAATGATTTAAATAGTATATGAGCATGAATTTACACTGAAAGGTTTTGATATATAGAATTTTATTAGTGAGTTAAATAATTTTATGATTGTCTTTTTTATCTAGTTTTTAGTATTTGTCTTGTTAATAGGTTCTAATAAATATTGTTAAAAAACAAAAAAGCCAACCCTGAATGTACAAGGTTGGCTTTAAATATGATTAAAGGATTAACTAATTAATCTCTTTTTTCTCTAGGTTTTCTATCGTCACGTCTGTTGTCGCGACCTCTGTTATCTCTAGGTTTTCTATCATCACGTTCACGTGGTGGTCTTGCTACATAACCTTCTGGTTTTGGCAAAATGGCTTTACGAGATACTTTTTCTTTACGTGTTTTAGGGTCTGTCCCAAAATACTTCACATCGAATACATCACCCATATTAACAACATCAGAAACATTTTCAGTACGTTCCCAAGCTAATTCACTTACGTGTAATAAGACTTCGTTGCCTGGCGCTTCCAGATATTCTACAACAGCTCCAAAATCTAACATCTTAATAACTTTTACTTCGTAAACGCTACCTACTTGTGGCTTAAATAATATAGAATCAATTTTAGCTTGTACAGCAGCGATACCTTCGTTACCTACACCTAAAATTTCAACAATACCTTCTTCAGTTACAGGATCTTCGTTAATAACGATAGTTGTTCCTGTTTCTTTTTGCATTTCTTGAATTACTTTTCCTCCTGGTCCGATTAATGCACCGATAAATTCGTTAGGAATTCTTCTAGTAATCATTTTAGGAGAATGTTCTTTTACATCTGTATTAGGTTCAGAAATAGTATCTGTAATTAATCCTAAGATATGTAAACGACCATCACGAGCTTGTTTTAAAGCATTTACAAGAATTTCGTAAGATAATCCTTTTACTTTAATATCCATTTGGCAAGCTGTAATACCATCTGCAGTTCCTGTTACTTTAAAGTCCATATCACCTAAGTGATCTTCGTCTCCTAAAATATCAGATAATACAGCGTATTTTCCAGATTCAACATCTGTAATTAATCCCATGGCAATACCAGAAACGGGTTTCTTTAATTGCACACCTGCATCCATTAAAGCCATAGTTCCTGCACAAACCGTTGCCATTGAAGACGAACCGTTAGATTCAAGAATTTCTGACACTACACGTACTGTGTAAGGACAATCTGAAGGAACCATATTTTTTAAAGCACGTTGTGCTAAGTTTCCGTGTCCTACTTCACGACGAGACGTTCCTCTTAAAGGACGCGCTTCACCAGTTGAGAAAGGAGGGAAGTTGTAATGTAAATAGAAACGCTCTTCACCTTCAAAAGATGGCATATCTATTTGGTTAGCTTCTCTAGATGTTCCTAAAGTAACTGTTGCTAATGCTTGAGTTTCCCCACGAGTAAAGATTGAAGAACCATGTGTTGATGGTAAGTAATCTACTTCACACCAGATTGGTCTAATCTCGTCTGTCTTACGACCATCTAAACGTAAACCTTCATTTAACGTTAAATCTCTAATAGCAGCTTTTTCAGCTTTATAGAAATATTTAGAGACTAAATCTCCAAAGTCTTCTAATTCTTCTTCTGTGAAAGATGCTTTTACTTCTTCTTTAATAGCGTCGAAAGCAGCACTTCTTTCGTGTTTAGCAGATGCTTGTTTTGCTACCGCATACACTTTATCGTAAGTTAATGCTTTAACTCTTTGCTCTACAGCTTCATCTTCTCTTTCGCCTTCGTATTCACGTGTTTCTTTCTTACCGAAAGCTTCTGCTAATCTTACTTGAGCAGCACATTGTACTTTAATAGCTTCATGAGCAAATTTAATAGCCTCAGCCATTTCCTCTTCAGAAATTTCTAACATCTCACCTTCAACCATCATAACAGAATCAGCAGATGCTCCAATCATCATATCAATGTCAGATTCTTCTAATTGAGCTCTTGTTGGGTTGATAATGAATTCCCCATTAATACGACCAACTCTAGCTTCAGAGATTGGAGTTTCAAAAGGCACATCAGATAATTGAATCGCTGCAGAAGCGGCTAAACCTGCCATTGCTTCTGGCATAACTTCAGGGTCATGAGACATTAATTGAATCATTACTTGAGTTTCTGCGTGATAATCTTTTGGAAATAATGGACGTAAAACACGGTCTACAAGACGCATTGTTAATACTTCTCCGTCACTTGGTCTTGCTTCTCTTTTAAAGAAACCTCCAGGATAACGACCTGCTGCTGCAAATTTTTCTCTATAGTCTACCGTTAAAGGTAAAAAGTCTACATCACTTTGTTTGTAATTTGAAACTAATGTACATAATAACATACATTTTCCAGATTTTACAACGACCGATCCATGAGCTTGTTTAGCTAATTTTCCGGTTTCAATGGAGATTTCTCTTCCATCGCCAAGGTCTATGACCTCTTTAAAAACTTTTGGAATCATAATTTTTTTATTCTAATTAAACAATGGTCGTTGTGTTGTAGTTGTTGTGTGGGTGACCAATGAAAAACTATAAAACAGCTTTTTATCTTATCTCTTACGAGACGTATTTAAGTAAAAAAAGAGGCGTAAAGCCTCTCTTTTATTATTTTCTTAATCCTAATTCTTTAACAATAGCACGATATCTTAAGACATCTTTCTTTGTTAGGTAATCAAGTAAGCTTCTTCTTTTACCTACTAACATTACTAAAGAACGTTCCGTATTGTAATCTTTACGGTTGTTTTTTAAGTGTGCTGTTAAGTGTTCAATTCTTTGAGTAAATAAAGCGATTTGCCCTTCTGCAGAACCTGTATCGTTTTTATCTTTCCCGTGCTTTGCAAACATTTCCTGTTTTGCTTCTTTTGATAAATACATTCTAATATTATTGTAAATGATTGTTATGTACACGAAAGCCTATCTTTCGAGCCGCAAATATAAGAATATTATATCATTTAAAAATTTAATTAGCAATCTTTTATAAAAGACATAAAAAAAGAGACTTTAACGTCTCTTTAGTATATTATGATCTTATAGGTTGATTTGTAATTAAATCGATGTATAAGTTTACTCTGTTTTTTAAATCTTTACGATGTGTAATGAAGTCTAAGAACCCATGTTCTAACAAGAACTCTGCAGTTTGAAAGCCTTCAGGAAGTTCTTTTCCTGTAGTGTCTCTTACAATACGTGGTCCGGCAAAACCAATTAAAGCTCCAGGCTCACTAATATTGATATCTCCTAACATAGCAAAAGATGCTGTTGTACCTCCGGTTGTTGGATCTGTACATAGAGATATATAAGGAATACTAGCGTCTGCTAATTGTGCTAGCTTTACAGATGTTTTAGCCATTTGCATTAAAGATAACGCGGCTTCCATCATTCTTGCTCCACCAGATTTAGAAATTACCATTAAAGGAATTTTGTTCTTTAAAGAGTAGTTTGCAGCACGAGCTATTTTTTCACCTACGACACTTCCCATGGAACCTCCAATAAAACTAAAGTCCATACATGCTATAACTAACTCTTTACCTTTAGATTTTCCGACCGCAGTTCTAACGGCATCTTTTAATTGGGTTTTATCTTGAGCAGCCTTTAAACGGTCTGGATATTTTTTAGTATCGACAAATTTAAGAGGATCTTTAGAGGTAAGATCTGCATCTAATTCTTTAAAGGTGTTTTCGTCGAAAAGTATTTCGAAGTATTCTTTACTTCCTATTCTAACATGATAACCATCTTCTGGACTCACATAGAAATTTTGTTCTAATTCTTCTGTATCTACTATTTTACCTGTTGGAGATTTATACCACAGCCCTTTTGGTGTGTCTTTTTTCTCGTTGGTAGTGGTTGTAATTCCTTTTGTTTTTCTTTTAAACCAAGACATATTGATTCTTATTTTTTTATTTTAAAGCATGAATTGCCTTAAAATAGTTCAGTTTAGCGTTAAGCAAACAGACATAAAAAATAGTATTCTTTATGTCTGTTAGGTTAAATTTATGTAAATATAATAGAAATGTAAACAGTTTTAATGTTAAAAACCGTTTCGATTTCTGTTACTATATTTCTGCCAAAATTATAATTTTGTTTTTAATATTAGCATAACGCTACGATTTTTTTATAATGTATTCACATTATTTAAATCTTCAAATGCCTTTTTTAATCGAGCTACAAAGGTTTCTTCACCTTTTCTTAGCCAAACTCTAGGGTCATAATATTTTTTATTTGGAGAGTCTGCACCATCAGGATTTCCAATTTGAGCCTGTAAATAGGCTTCATTTTCTTTCATATAATCACGAATTCCGCTCATAAATGCATATTGCATGTCTGTATCGATATTCATTTTAATTACACCATAGCTAATTCCTTCTCTAATTTCTTCTACTGTAGAACCAGATCCCCCGTGGAATACAAAATCGATATGGTTTTCTTCTACACCATATTTTTTAGTAATATACTCTTGAGAATTTTTTAAGATTTTTGGAGTTAGTTTTACGTTTCCTGGCTTGTAAACACCGTGTACATTCCCAAAAGCAGCTGCAATTGTAAATTGATCACTCACTTTACTTAACTCTTCATAAGCGTAAGCGACTTCTTCTGGTTGTGTATATAGTTTAGAATCGTCTACATCTGTATTGTCTACACCATCTTCTTCACCACCTGTAATTCCTAATTCAATTTCTAAAGTCATACCCATTTTGCTCATACGCTCAAGGTATTTTTTACAAATTTCCATGTTTTCTTCAAGAGGCTCTTCAGAAAGGTCAATCATATGCGAGCTGAATAACGGTTTTCCAGTTTCTGCAAAATGTTGTTCACTAGCATCTAACATACCATCTATCCAAGGTAATAATTTCTTAGCACAATGGTCTGTATGTAAAATTACAGGAACACCGTAAGCTACTGCTAGTTGATGTACGTGTTTAGCTCCAGCAACAGCACCTGCTACTGCAGCTCTTTGGTTTTCGTTACTTAATCCTTTACCAGCATTAAATACAGCTCCACCATTTGAGAACTGAATAATTACTGGTGCATTTAAAGATGCAGCAGTTTCTAAAACTCCATTTATAGTATCAGATCCAATTACGTTAACAGCTGGAAGAGCAAACCCTTTTTCTTTAGCGTAATTAAAAATGTTTTGTACTTCTTTTCCGGTAGCAACTCCCGGTTTAATATTGTGTCCCATAATATTTTTTTTATATTGTGAATGTTGATTATTACCAAAAGTAACACATTTAAGTGTTTTTTTTTAGTTTTAAAGCCCTTAAGTAAGGCAAAAAATAGCGAAAACGTTTTAATTTTTACTTTTTTAAAAAAGTATTTAGAATGGATAGTTAATACCTACATTATATACGGCATTTCCGAAATTGTAATCTTTAAACCAACGGTCGCCTTCTGTGTAAGACGGATCGTAGGTTTTAAATCCAATATCAAATCTAAATACTAAAAAACTAAAATCGTAGCGCAGTCCAAAACCCGTACCAATGGCCGTGTCTTTTAGTGAGCTAAAACTGTCGAAAGTAGATGCGTCATCATCTATATTATCTAAAACATTCCAAATATTTCCAACATCTACAAATAATGCGCCGTATAAATCTTCAAAGACATTAAAACGATGCTCTATATTTAAAGCCAGTTTTAGGTTGGCTTCATTATAATCGTCATTACTCTGCGAACTACCAGGACCTAAATCGTAGGCAGTCCAAGCTCTGTTATCATTTGCACCTCCGGCAAAGAAACTTTTAGAAAAAGGAATGTTGTCTGAGTTTCCGTATGGTATGGCAATTCCGAAGAAACTACGAAAAGCGAGTATGTTTTCGTGTCCTAAATCCCAGTGTTTCGTATAATCGAATTCTGTCTTAATATATTGAGAATAAGCCACATTAAAAAGTTCGTACCGATCGTCGTCATTCTTAGTACTGTTAGCAAGATTAGAACCTAAAGCCATTAAATTTCCTGCAGATTCAAGTCTGAATCTAAAAATATAAAAACTTTCATCGCTAATATTTCTTCTGTTGTCCTTTATAAAAGTATAGGCAGAAGACACAATAAGGTTGTTTTCTGTTAATCTAATTCTGCGCTCTTCAATATTATTAACGGTTTGTATATCGTCATCAGAAATATCGTTTGGCGGATCGTCGCTTAAGACTTCTGTGATAAATTCTGTTGTACCGTCTGGAATAGATAAATCCTCATCACTAGATTCGTATCCTATATCTTGAGCAATATCATTCAAGGTATTGTAAGACGTGCTGTATACATTAAAGTAATTGTCAGGATTTAAATTTCTAACGTATTGTGCGCTAAATAAATCTAAAGATTGCGTAATTCCTGGTTTTGGTTTCCAATTGTAATTTAGATTTCCCGTTAATGAGCGCTTATCTAAACCTACGTTTTTTTGACTTGCTATAGATAGACTAACTTTTGTTGTAGGCGACATAAATTTAGGTATCAAGCTATCTGTTTTAATCGGAAAAAATAGTCTTGGGATGGTTAATTTTAAATCGGCACCTATCTCATTAATATCGAAAAACACATCTTTATCATCTCCCGCATCATCAGAAGCACCTATGGAAGCAAATCCCGATAATTCTAGTGTTTCTGCACCTCTAAATATATTTCTGGCTAATAAACTTGGACTTACCGAAAAACCAATGACCTGAATGTTACTTGTAGATACTTCTGTTGAAAAACCTAGATTGAATTTTTTTAATGGGGTTAAATGTATGTTCGCTGTAAGTGTAGTGTCTGGATTTTCTACATATTTAATATCTGGATATTTAAACGTTTTTAATCCGCTTAAATGATTATAAGTACGTGTACGATCTATGTCTTTATACATCCTTCCTGGACCAATAAAAATCGCATCTGTTAAAGCTTTTGGCCTAAATGCAATTTTTTCTGTACCATATAAATTATACCCATTATAAGTTGTAGAATCTGTAATGGTTGCGTTTCTATTGTCAATTTTAGTATCAGTAAAAATGTTGACGTCTTTAATTTTATATACTTTAAAAGGTACTCTGTAAGACGAGTCTTGTTTTCTTAATTCGTAATCTTTAATTTGAACTTCTACATTTACTTTTTTGTTCGTACCAACGGTGTCTACCTGAAAAATAACATAATCTTGGCTAAATTGATAAACGCCATTGTTTCTTAACGAGGTTGTTATTCTATCACGTTCTGCTTCAAAGTTATTTGTGGTATAACGTTCGCCAATTTTTATTTTAGATCTGTGTTTAAATTTATTGTAAATAGTATCTACAGTAGGCGACATGATTTTTGAAGAGAGACTGTCAATTTTAAAGGCTTTACCCAGATTAACATGGTATTCTATTTCGGTTTTGTTTTTCGTCTTTTGTATGGTATCGTAACTTGCAACTACATCAAACCAACCGTTATTTGTGTAATAATCTTCTAAACGTTTTACCGATTTTATAGCACGTGGTTCACTCACAATAGTGGGTGCTTCTCCTGTTGTTTTTAACCAAGAGTTTAAGCCTTTTCTATAACCTATATACTGAAATAATTGTTTTTTAGATAGAAAACGCTCTAAGTTTTCGCGGTGTTTTTCAGATTTATTTAAACGCGCATCTATAATAGAATCTATATTTGGTCTGGCAAGATTATAAATGTATAACCGAATAGGAAGACCAAGCATGGTTTTATTTGGGTCTTGATATAGTAAATTGTCAATTTGTTCTGAAGTGTTTCTAACACTATCTACATAAATGGTGTTTTTAACCAGAAGGCGTTCATTTTCTCCAACCCTTTTAATAGAATTACAAGCCGTAATTAAACCCGTTATTAAAATAAATAACACTATTTTTGATAACCTTTGTTTCAAGTATATTCTAGGAATTAAAAACGTTTAAAAGACTTGTTTTATGTTTGCACTACTAATTAAAGCTTAGATAATAAGTCGCTTATAAAATCAAAAATACATTATTTGAATGTTATCAAAAAATCAAATAAAATTAATTAATAAATTAAAACTAAAAAAGCATAGAACAGAATCGAATGTGTTTGTTGCTGAGGGAATTAAGACAATTAAAGAATTGCTTGAATCTAACTTAAAACTGAAACATTTATACACCACAGAGCTTTTTAATATTGAAACGGATTTAGAAACGCTTATTTCTGAAGCCGATTTAAAGCGTATTAGTTTTTTAACCACGCCTAATAAAGCACTTGCCGTTTTTGAAATTCCGAAATCAAATCCTATAGATTTAACTCAAATGTGTGTGGCTTTAGATGATGTTAGAGATCCAGGGAATTTAGGAACTATTATTCGTTTATGTGACTGGTTTGGAGTTCGAGATTTAATTTGTAATAAAGGAACTGTAGATTGTTTTAACCCTAAAGTGGTACAAGCTACAATGGGATCTATTACCCGTGTAAATATTAATTATATAGATTTAGAAGCATTTATTAACGATGTAAATGTTCCTGTATATGGTGCTTTTATGGATGGTAAAAATGTATATACCCACAATGCACTTTTAAATTCTGGTATTCTAGTTATGGGTAACGAAGCTAATGGAGTCTCTAACTCTATTGAAGCTTTAATTACAGAAAAAATAGCGATACCTAGATTTGGAGCACTTAGAGCAACAGAAAGCTTAAATGTAGCGACTGCAACGTCTATATTGTTAAGTGAATTTAAACGCCGTACGCTTACTGAAAAGTAAAGTTTATGAATAAACCTTGAGATTTCATACTTGCAATATTGTCTGTCCATGGACTAGGACCTTCATTCGGATCATCACGAACTAACTCATCATTTAATGCAAATACACCGCGTATAGATGGTGTGAATTTAAAGTATTGTAAGTATAAATCTATACCAAAACCAAATTCGTAATAATAGGTGTTTTTTGTCATTCTAAACTGACCATTATGATTGTCTTGAGTATTGTTTTCGTTACTGTTTAAATTTAAAGACATAGACACGCCTCCTGTAATAAATGGTTTAAAATTATTTATACGTTTAGAAGAGAACTTAACTATAAGAGGCAAGTGTATGTATGTTGATTTTACTTCTCTTTTAAGATCGCTATCATCATAAGTGTACCCAAGATCTGTAAAATATTCTTCCGGGAATGTTAAATCTCTGTTTGTTATATATAGTCCAGGTTCAAAACGTAAATCGAAATAATCGTTAATTCTCATATTTCCTAAAAGCCCTACACTAAAACCTATTCCTTTTTCTACTTGAATCTGTGGTTCATCTTTACCATCTTCATATTCAAAATCAAATCCGTAATTATTGAAACCTAAAAAGTAACCATAGCTAAAACGGTCCTTATCAAAGTTTTCGTTGTTAAGAATTTTTTCTTTGCTAAATAACTGTGCAAAAGAGGTTTGCGAAATTAGAGTTAAAAATAAGACTACAATAAGTTTTCTCATATTACTGTTTAGATGATGTATATATAGTTGCAACTCCAAAGGTTTGAGGGAATGCTTCAACATTAATAAACCCAATTTTCTTTAAAATATTGTTCAAAGCTTCACCATGAGGAAAAACAGCTGCAGAATCGCTTAAATATTTATAAGCACTTTTGTCCTTAGAAAACAATTTACCAATAACCGGCATAATATTATTAGTGTACAATTTATATCCTTGTTTAAATGGTGTTTTTACAGGAACTGAAGTTTCTAAAATGACAAAAATACCATTTGGTTTTAACACACGAAGAATTTCTGCAAGCCCTTTTTCTAAAGTCTCAAAATTTCGTACTCCAAAGGCAACTGTAATAGCATCAAAGGTATTGTCTTCAAAAGGCATGTTTTCAGAGTCACCCAAAATCATTTCAATTGTACCTTCTAAGTGTTTTGCATTTACTTTTTGTTTTCCAACATCAAGCATACCAGGACTAATATCTAATCCTGTGATTTTTTCAGCATTAGTTTCAGCTAAATTTATGGCTAAATCACCTGTCCCTGTTGCTATGTCTAAAATAGAATTAGGGTTAGTATTCTTAACCAAAGCGACTACTTTTTTACGCCATTTAATGTCTATACCAAAAGAAATTACACGGTTTAAGTCGTCGTAAGTTCCAGAAATATTATCAAACATTTTAGTGACTTGTTCTTTTTTACCTAAGTCGCTGTCTTTATATGGATTTACTTTTGTCAAATCAAAAAATTTTAAGCAAATATAAGTTTTTAAGCATGTATTAAGAAACTTGGGTAGAAATAATTATATTAATTGCAAAAGTCTACTTAAATTATAAATTCAACTATATTTGTTTTACTTTTTACGATAGACTACACATGAAAATTATCATAGCAGGGGCTGGTGAAGTTGGATTTCATTTAGCAAAACTTTTATCTTATGAAGCTCAAGAAATAACATTAATTGATGTCAATAAGGAGAGCTTAAATTATGCCGATACACATTTAGATATTAAAGTAATTAAAGGAGATTCTACTTCTATTTCTATTTTAAAAGATGCGCGAGTATCTGAGAGTGATCTTGTTATAGCTGTAACGTCTTCTGAAACTACAAATATTACGGTTTGTGTTTTAGCAAAGCAACTTGGTGCAAAGAAGACCATTGCACGAATTTCTAATACAGAATTTATAAATCATAAAGATGAAGTTGGATTTACTAAATTCGGAATTGATGAATTGATTTCTCCAGAAGCTTTAGCGGCTTCAGAAATTAAATTGCTACTGGATCAGTCTGCTTTTAACGATAGTTACGAGTTTGAAGATGGCGCATTAACCATGGTAGGTTTAAATTTATCTAGCAGAATGACTTTTGTGGGTAAAACCGTAAAAGAAGCAGCACAAATTTTTCCGGAAATCCGTTTTGTACCCATAGCCATACAACGTTTTGGTACACAGTATACTATTATTCCAAGAGGAGATACCGTTTTTAAACAAGGGGATAACGTTGTGTTTATCACGGCAGAAGGTGGTGCTGAAGAGCTTTGTAAACTCACGGGTAAAATGCATACCGAGGTTAAGCATGTTATGATTTTAGGAGGAAGTAAAATCGGTTTTAAAGCAGCACGCGATTTAAGCAATCTATCTACACGAGTAAAATTAATAGAAAAAGATAAAGACCGCGCTTTCGATCTTGCCGACGAATTACCTAAAGTATTAGTGATTAACGGCGATGGTCGTCATGTAGATTTGTTAGAAGAAGAAAATCTTAGCGATATGGATGCTTTTATTGCTGTAACAGGGAATTCGGAAACTAATATCATGTCTTGTTTGGTAGCGAAGTCTAAGGGTGTAAGAAAAACAATTGCCTTGGTTGAGAATATGGATTATTTTGAATTATCTCAATCTATAGGTATCGATACGCTTATAAATAAAAAGCTTCTAGCAGCGAATAACATTTTTAGATATATTAGAAAAGGGGATGTTGTAGCTATGACTAAGCTAAACAATATGCATGCAGAGTTGTTGGAATTTAAAGTGAAATCAAAATCGGTAATTTGTGATAAATTAATAAAAGATATAGATTTTCCGCGCTCAGCAATTATTGGTGGAATTATTAGAGACGACAATGGTATTATTGCATTGGGTGATTTTAGAATCTCTCAAGGCGATCGTGTTGTTGTGTGTTGTTTGCCTCAATCTATTAAGCAAGTAGAAAAACTCTTCTTATAGTATATGAAATTGAACCATAAAATTATTTTCTTTTTCTTAGGGTCTCTATTGTTGTTCAATGGTGGGTTTATATTGTTGTCTACTATTGTGAGTTTTTTTTATGATGATGGTGTAATCCTTGAATTATTTATTTCAGGATTTATCCCCATTGCTTTAGGAGCTATTGTAATGTATAATACTCGAGATCATAAAAAAGAAATAAATAAACGAGAAGGGTATATTATTGTAACATTTGGTTGGTTGGTTATGACGTTGTCTGGTACACTGCCTTATATTATAACCCAAAGTATTCCTAATTTTACAGATGCTTTTTTTGAAACCATGTCTGGTTATACCACAACAGGGTCGTCTATTTTACATGATATTGAAATTATTCCGCATGGTGTATTATTCTGGAGAAGTTTAACGCATTGGATAGGAGGTATGGGGATTATTGTATTGGCAATTGCAATACTTCCGTTATTAGGTATAGGAGGGATGCAATTATTTGCAGCAGAAGCTCCAGGACCAAGTGGAGATAAATTACACCCAAGAATTACAGATACCGCTAAACGTTTATGGCTAATTTATTTTGGATATACCATTGCCGAAACCTTATTATTATGGGCTGCAGGAATGACATTCTTCGACGCTATAAATCATGCTTTAGCGACTTTGTCTACAGGTGGGTTTTCTACTAAAAATGCAAGTGTAGCATATTGGAATCATCAGCCTATTATACAGTATATTATTATTCTGTTTATGTATTTAGCCGGCGCCAATTTTGTTCTTAGTTATTTTGCGTTTAAAGGTAAAGTACAAAAGATTATAAAAGATGAAGAGTTTAAATTGTATACTGCTTTTATTGCCATTTTTACCATTATAGTTGCTTTAATTATTTATTTTAGAGCAGACTTAGGGATGTCTACTATAACACATCCTATGGTTTGGGGACAAGCAGAAAGTGCATTTAGACATGCATTGTTTCAAGTATTATCTATAATTACAACTACAGGGTTTGTGTCTGCAGATTATACTTTATGGACACACTTTCTCGTTGTGTTTTTCTTCGGAATTATGTTCTTAGGTGGTTCAGCAGGAAGTACATCTGGAGGTGTAAAAGTGGTGCGCCATTTGATAATGATTAAAAATGGGTTCATAGAATTTAAAAGATCGCTTCACCCAAATGCTGTTTTACCTGTACGTTATAATAACAAAGCGGTTTCTGGAGAGATTGTATTTAATGTGTTAGCCTTTTTTATATTATATATGTTATCCTTTATAATTGGAGCTTTAGTATTTTCTATGTTGGGGATTAACTTTGAATCGGCTGTAGGGTTATCAGCTTCTAGTTTAGGAAACGTTGGTCCTGCCTTGGGTAATTTTGGTCCAGTTACCAATTACGCTGCTCTACCTGCTTTTGGTAAGTGGTGGTGTAGTTTCTTAATGCTTATTGGGCGTTTAGAGCTCTTTACTGTCTTAGTGTTATTGACGCCTTTCTTTTGGCGGAATCGTTAGGTTTATTTAAATATTTTAAAAGTATATTGATTAGTTTATATTCTCATGTTGAAGTAATTTCTTATTTTGTATTACAATTTTAAATAGCATTAGATGAGTTTTGGAGGCGCAACACAAGCAATGATAACATCTTTAAAGAACAATAAGAAATTATTGAATAAAAGGAAGTCTTTAAAAGATAATATGGGAGGCTATTCAAATCGTAACAATCCAGTTGAATTTAAAACACCAAATGCTAATGCTTATGAATTGAGTAAGATAAAGCGTAAACTTCAAAAAGAAAATAGTCAAGTTTTCTATAAACGAGTAATTATATTAATAGCTTTTTTGACTGTTTTAATAAGTGTGCTTTATTATTTTGCATAAAAAAGCCACTATCTCAAAATAGTGGCTTTTTCAATAATTATGAACGTATTATTAAGCAGTTACAGCTTCTTTAATACGTTTTAGAGCTTCAATAATAGTGTCTTGAGACGCAGCGTAAGAGATACGGATACAGTTAGAGTTTCCGAAAGCTTCTCCTGTCACTGTAGCCACGTGGGCTTCTTCTAGTAAGTAAAGAGAGAAATCTGTAGCGTTGTTTATTGTTTTTCCTCTTAAGGTTTTTCCGAAAAATGCAGAAACATTAGGGAATACATAAAACGCACCATCAGGTATATTTGTTTTAAATCCGTCGATATCGTTTAATAAATCTAAGATTAAATCACGTCTAACTTTAAATTCATCTACCATGAACTGGATGCGTTCTGGCGATTCGTTTAAAGCTGTGATAGTTGCTTGTTGTGCAATACAGTTTGTTCCAGAAGTAATCTGTCCTTGCATTTTTGTACATGCTTTAGCAATCCAATCTGGTGCTCCAATATATCCAATTCTCCAACCTGTCATGGCAAATGCTTTTGCAACACCATTCACTGTAATAGTGCGGTCGTACATGCTTGGAATAGCAGCAAAACTAAAGTGTTTTGTACCGTAGTTAATGTGCTCGTAAATTTCGTCTGAAAGAATATAGATGTTTGGATATTTTTCTAAAACTTCAGCTAAAGCACGATATTCAGCTTCTGTGTAAATCGTTCCGCTTGGGTTGTTAGGTGAGTTAAAAAATACCATTTTCGTTTTAGGAGAAATAGCAGCTTCTAACTGTGCTGGTGTAATTTTAAAATCGTCTTCAATAGAAGAAGGGATTTCTTTAAAAGTAGCTTCACACAACGTTGCAATAGCAGAATAACTTACCCAGTAAGGAGCAGGTAATAATACTTCGTCTCCTGGGTTTAACAATACTTGTGCAACATTGGCAATAGATTGTTTCGCTCCTGTAGATACTACGATCTGTGCAGGTGTATAGGTTAAGTTGTTATCACGTTTAAATTTAGTGATAACCGCTTCTTTTAATTCAACATAACCATCTACTGGTGAATATGAATTGTAATTGTCGTTTATAGCTTGAATAGCCGCGTCTTTAATATAATCAGGTGTGTTAAAGTCTGGTTCTCCTAAACTTAATCCGATAATATCAATACCTTGAGTTTTTAATTCGCGTGCTTTTGCTGCCATTGCTAATGTAGCTGATGCAGGCAGACTTGTAATTCTGTCAGAAAGTGGATTCATTTAATTAATAGTTAAGATTGTAAAGCTGTAGGTTCCATACCCATTTCGCGCAGATAGTTAAAATGTGCCGCGATTGCTTTACGGGTCGTTTTATATTCGTTGTAAGGTAAATTAAATTCTAAAGCCGTTTCTTTTACTATTTTAGAAATTTTAGAATAGTGAATGTGGCTAATATGAGGAAAAATATGATGTTCTACTTGGTGATTCAAACCTCCGGTATACCAATTAATAATTGTGCTTTTGGCTCCAAAATTAACTGTAGTTTTTAGTTGGTGAATTGCCCAAGTGTTTTTCATTGTTCCATCTTGTTCAGGAAGTGGCATCTCTGCTTCTTCCATAACATGTGCTAATTGGAAAACGACACTTAAAATAAGACCTGCAGTGTAGTGCATAATAAAAAATCCTAGTAAAATTTTCCACCATGCTAAATCTAAAATTACCATAGGTAACACAATCCAGATGCTAATATAAATAAGTTTAGAAATTACTAATTTGCTATAATTTGCCGTTTTACTTGGGAATTTTCCATAAGATAGTTTACGTTTCATGTAACTTCTCATCTGTTTCCAGTCTGTAGTAATCGCCCAATTAATCGTTAATAAACCGTATAATAATACCGAGTAGTAATGTTGAAATTTATGGTGCCATTTCCATTCAGAATGTCTAGAAAAACGCAATACGCGTCCTGCTTCTAAATCTTCGTCATGTCCGTGAATATTTGTGTATGTATGGTGTAATACATTATGTTGTACTTGCCAGTTATATACATTTCCTGCAAGGATGTAAATACTACTTCCCATTAAACGGTTTACCCAATCTTTGTTAGAGAAGGCTCCGTGATTTCCGTCGTGCATTACATTCATTCCAACGCCAGCCATTCCAATTCCCATAACTATAGTTAATAGAAATTGTGCCCATTGTGGGATGTTTGTCGTTAAAATTAAAAAGTAAGGCGCTAAAAATATGGTAAACATGATTATGGTTTTAACCCATAATTTCCAGTTACCAGTTCGTTTAACATTGTTTTCTTTAAAATATTCGTTTACACGTTTGTTCAGGGTTCTAAAAAACTTAGCTGGATCTTTACGTGAAAACGATAATACTTGATTAGTCATAAAATAATTATTTAACAACAACTAAATTAGGAGGTTGCTATTTTGGACAAATATAAATAATAAAGCATCGTAACTTATTATTTAAATCATAAAAAAATGTTGGCAAAATGTATATTTTTGCCAAAAATTAAATGAAATGGACCTTATTTTAAAGTACTTCCCAAATTTAACAGACGACCAGATTTCTAAGTTTCAAAAATTAGAGGCCTTATATCAAGATTGGAATTTAAAAATTAATGTTGTCTCTAGGAAAGATATAGACGAATTGTACTTGCGCCATGTCTTGCATTCGTTGGGAATAGCCAAATTAGTTTCATTTAAAGATGGGACCAAGTTAATGGATGTAGGTACCGGAGGAGGATTTCCTGGGATTCCTTTAGCGATTATGTTTCCAGAATGTTCGTTTCATTTAGTTGATAGTATTGCTAAAAAACTAAAAGTAGTTTCTGAAGTTGTTGAAGGCTTAGAGTTAACCAATGTAAAAGTGACGCATAGTCGCGTTGAAGAGATTGATGATACCTACGATTTTATTGTAAGTCGCGCCGTAGCTGCCATGCCAACTTTTGTGCATTGGACCAAAGGTAAAATAGCTAAAACACAGCAGAACGATTTAAAAAATGGAATCATTTACCTTAAAGGTGGCGATTTAACTGAAGAACTTCAGGGTTATAAGACCATTTCTATCTACGATTTAAAGACGTATTTTGATGAAGATTTTTTCGATACTAAAAAAATTGTGCATCTTCCTATAAAGAACCGAGGCTAATTATTCAAACAAAATACATGATGGTGTTGGTGCCTTAATTTCATCAACAAAAGTTAGTAATCCCGTAGTTGCGTCTCTTTTAAACGATGTTAAATTATCTGAATTTCTATGTGCTACCACTAAGAAGTTGTCATCCGGTGATAAAGAAAAATTTCGTGGTGTTTCTCCTTTTGTTGGTTCAAAACCCATGGTTGTTAACTCACCTGTATTGGCATCAACTTTAAAAATAGCTATAGTGTTAGGACCGCGATTAGAAGCGTAGAGAAATTTTCCGTCTGTAGAGATGTGAATATCTGCTGCGTAAGCATTTTCTGTGTAACCTTCTGGTAAACTAGTCGTGCTTTCTTTTATTTCGTAACCTCCATCAGTAAGCCTTTCAATTTTAGTTACGGTATTGTTTAATTCATTTAAAACATAAATCCATTTGTTATTGGGGTGAAATGTTAAATGTCTAGGGCCAGCGCCTTCGGCCATAACTAAGGTTTTTTCAGGATGAAGGACTAACTTATTTGTACTTTTATTTAATGTGTAAAACCATAGGCCGTTAGTGCCTAAGTCCAAAGCTACAATGTCTTCACTGTTTGGAATATAGTAGGCGGAATGTGCATGCGGACCTTCTTGTCTAGATGTGCTTCCTTTTCCAGTGTGTTTTTTAACGTCTATTTTTGTGCTTAAAAATCCATCGTCTTTTAATTGAAGATGTGTTAGTGTTCCGCTTCCGTAATTTGCAACAAGAATTTGATTATCTGCATTCGTGGTTAAAAAACACGGATTCATTCCGCCAGAAAACATTTCATTGTTAAATTTTAATGAATCTGCGCTAATCTCAAAAGCGGTTATTGTCCCTTGATATGGATCTTTTTTATTGGCAGCAATAAGTTGTTTTTTATCTGCAGAAAAGCTTAAATACGATGGGCTTTCTGTAGAGGCTTGTAATCCCAAATCAGAAAATGTTCCATCTTCATGTAATTCATATTTATAAATTCCTTTACTGTCTGCATTAGTATAAGTTCCTACATAAAAAGGAAAGCTTGTATTTTGTGTGTCTTCTGGAGTAGATTTTTTAGAATTACAGCTTAAAACTAGGCCTAAGCATAAAATTGAAAGAAACGTTTTCATAGGTGAAAGATGTTGGTTTAAAACGAAGTATCTCTAGGTTTTATTAAGAGTTAAATCGAGTAGTTTGTTCTGAAATGACTTAAATAAAAAGTACCGTAAAAATAATTAAAATCGACTAGCTTGCAATAGGGTTTGGCTTAGAATTATTCAAATAATATGCAAACCGGTGTTGGCGCAGTCGTTTCATCTACAAATTGTAATGTACCTGTTTTTTTATCCCTTTTAAATGATACGAGGTTGTCTGAATTTTGATTCGCTACCACTATAAAATCATTTGAAGGTGATAAGGAGAAGTTTCTAGGATCTTTTCCGTGCGTCGATTCGTAATCTATAAGAGATAAAGCCCCGTTAGTTTTGTCGACTTTGAACATAGCAATACTGTTATGTCCTCGATTGGAGGTGTACAGAAATGCACCATCATCTGAAATATGAATATCTGCACTAGTGCTTTCTTCTTTATAGTCTGAAGGAAGTGTAGATATACTTTCTTTGACGAGGTAGTCTTTATTAGATGATTTTTCAATCCGGGTTACTGTATTATTTAATTCATTTAAAACATAAATCCATTTTGAATTTGGATGAAATGATAAATGTCTAGGTCCTGCACCTTCAGCCATAGTTAAAAGCAAAGGTTCTGTAGGTTGTAATGTATTTGTTTTAGTGTCGATTTGAGAAAACCAAAGTTGGTTTGTTCCTAAATCAACCGAAATAATAGTTTTGCTATTAGGTTCGAACCAAGCCGAATGGGCATGAGGAGCTTCTTGTCTGCTCGTAGAACCTTTTCCAATATGTGTTTGTGTTGCTAATAAATCGCTTAACGTACCATCTTTTTTTAAATGAAGTAGTCCTACTGTGCCGCTAGAATAGTTTGCAGTTAATACATAATTATCTGAGTTAGTCGCTACAAAACACGGATTTGCCCCGCCAGAAGTGATGGTGTTATTTAAAATTAAAGAGTCATTTGCTATTGCAAAAGAGGTGATGGCTCCAGAGTTGTTAATATCTATTTCGTTCGCAGCTATAAGATTTTTTTTGTCAGCACTAAGCGTTAAAAACGATGGGTTTTCTGTAATGGCCTTTAATCCGTGATTAGTAAAGCTTCCATCGGCATTGAGCGCGTATTTATAAATGCCTTTGCTATCTTTATTGGTGTAGGTTCCAATATAAAATGGAAAGCTGTCTTCTGAATTTTTTGTTACAGATTTATTCGTGTTGCAACTTGTTATCAAAATAAGACTTAAAAGGGAGAGAAAAATTTTCATAGGGTATCGATTAATTGTAATAACGAAGTAACTATTTTTAATAGTGACTAACAAATAAGGTGAACAAAAAAGCCTGTCTAAAATGCAGACAGACTTTTTAATATTATACTATACTTTAATTATTATTCTCCTAAAAACGGGTAACGGTAGTCTGTAGGGGTTACAAATGTTTCTTTTATCATGCGTGGAGAAATCCATCGTAATAAGTTTTGTGCACTTCCTGCTTTGTCGTTTGTTCCCGAAGCTCTTGCACCACCAAACGGTTGCATACCCACAACGGCACCTGTAGGTTTGTCGTTTATATAAAAGTTTCCTGCAGCATTTTGTAAGGCTGTAGTAGCCTCGATAACAGCATAACGGTCTTGTGCTAAAATAGCTCCAGTTAAGCCGTATTCGCTAGTTTCGTCTACTAATTTTAATGTTTCGCTATAGGCATCATCTTTGAATACGTAAATAGTCATTACAGGTCCAAATAACTCCGTACTCATTGTAGTATACTTCGGATTTGTAGTTAGAATAACGGTAGGTTCTATAAAGTACCCTTTGCTTTTATCGTAACCTCCACCAACAATAATTTCAGCATCATCGTCTGTTTTAGCTTGATCTATATATTTCGCTAATTTGTCGAAAGACCCTTCGTGAATAACAGCTGTAACAAAATTGCTAAAATCTTCTGGAGATCCTTGTTTAAATGATTTTACATCTTCAATAACGTAGTCTTTTACTTCGTCCCAAATACTTTCTGAGATATAAGCACGTGAGGCAGCACTACATTTCTGACCTTGGAATTCGAAAGCACCTCTAACAATAGCAGTAGCTACTTGTTTTGGTTTTGCTGTTTTGTGAGCCACAATAAAATCTTTTCCACCAGTTTCTCCTACAATTCTTGGATACGTTTTGTAGTTGTGAATGTTGTTCCCAATTTTTTTCCAAAGCTCTTTAAAGACATAGGTAGATCCTGTAAAATGTAATCCTGAGAAATCCGGACTAGATAATACCACGTCTGTAATCATTTCTGCGTCACCAAAAACAACGTTTATAACTCCTGGAGGTACACCAGCATCTTCAAAAACATCCATAATTACCTTTGCAGAAAATACTTGGCTATCACTTGGCTTCCAAACCACAACATTACCCATTAATGCCATACAAGCAGGTAAGTTTCCTGCAATTGCTGTAAAGTTAAATGGTGTTACTGCATATGTAAATCCTTCTAGAGGTCTATATTCTATTTTGTTCCAAGCATCGCTTGTGCTTTCTGGTTGTTCATTATAGATGTCTGTCATGTATTGTACATTAAAACGTAAGAAATCTATCAATTCGCAAGCCGAGTCAATTTCCGCTTGGTGTATGGTTTTAGATTGCGCGATCATGGTTGCTGCATTGATTCTGTCGCGGTATGGTCCTTGAATAAGTTCTGCAGCTTTTAAGAAAATTCCAGCACGGTGTTCCCATGGCATTTGTGACCAGGCTTTTCTCGCTTCAAGTGCTGTAGCGATAGCATCTTCTACATGCGATTTTTCTGCTAAATGATATTGACCAACACTATGTTTGTGGTCGTGAGGCGGAGACATTGTTCTGGTGTTTCCAGTTTTTACATCTTTCCCATTAATATATAAAGGTACATCAACTTTGCTATTAAAAAGTTCTTGGTAAGCTGCTTGAACAGCTTCGCGTTCTGGAGATCCAGGCGCATAACTTCTAACAGGTTCGTTAATGGCAATTGGTGTATTGAAAAATCCTTTTCCCATAATCCTTTTGAGTTTAAATTTGTTTAGATTTAAACAAAGTTACCATTTTTTAATGGGAATATTGGTGCGATAAATTCCTAAAAACCCGTTAAAAATTAGACTATTTTAAATTATGAAAGTGTAGGATTGAAGGATTGATAAAATTTTAAATATTGTAAGAAAATTAATGTTAATTGATCGCGAATGGAGCGCTAAGTTTAAAACTAGGAATTGCGACTTTAAACGTGTTGGAATTATTTAAATTAATCATGTTATAATATCCAGACATGGCTCCGAATGGAGATGTAAGCATGCATCCAGATTTATACGTGTGAGACTCACCAGGCATAAGTACAGGTTTTAAACCTACAACACCCTCGCCAGAAACAACTTCAAGACTGCTTAAGGCATCAAGAATTTCCCAATGTCTGGCGTATAGTTGTACGGCATCTTTACTATTGTTTTCGATAGTGATCTTGTATCCAAAAGCGTATTGCATATTATAGTTTTTGTATAATGTGCCTTCGAATGATGTTTCTACCGAGATTTTTATCCCTCTTGTTACTTGTTGTACCATATGTGTAATTGGTAAAGCGTGAGTTTATTGTGCAAAAATACAAATTTAATTGAGTAGGTGCTTTTTTTTAACGTAACGCACCTAAAAGTAATTCATTTAATTGAGGCTAATTTGAAATGTTTGTAGAGTTTGCTTCTCCAATTCCAATAATTTTGTCGTACCGTCCGCCAAGATCTCTGTAGTAAACAATAACCTTGTAATCATTCTCTGTTTGGTAATAGTTTCCGCTAATGTCATTTTCATCTACGTAGCCGTTATCGTTTAAAGTTACAAACTTGTAATTGTAAAATCCTTGCTTTAATAACATAGGGACTTCGTAAATGCCTTTTTCATAATTATATAGCATTTTAGTGCTTTCGTTTACGGCGTAATTGTTAAAGTTACCATACACGTGAACCGATTTGTTTGGAGGTAGTTGGTCTAGTTTTAAAGAAAAATGTACCCAGGCGTAATCGGCTTCAATATTGGGATCTGTTGCATCAATATTATTAACCACAAAATTCCCGTTTATATCTGGGTTATACGTATACGGTGCATTTCTTTGGGGTACATTAGTGTATAGGTATGTATTGTAAAGGTCGTGTAAGTCTACGAAATTTACACCGCTATTTGCTGTACGGATATCTTTGTTTTCAAAATAATGATATTCGTTCCCGCCACCAAAAGTTGTTTCCTTATTGTATCTGTAAATTAAATCTTGACCCATGGTGTACTTGGGTTTTATGTTTTTTATAGCGGAATTTAAATTGTTATTTTGAACGATAACTGTTTTTACCCTTTCTAAGGGGTTGTTAAATTGAATAGAACTTGAATTAATAGTAATGTCTACTGTTTGATTTTCGTTTAAAAATTTTACGTCTCTAGATATTTTTATACTTACACCAACATTGGCTCCGCCTTCGTTTACCATAAACTTTCTAGAAAACATAAGTTCTTCACTTTCGTCGTACACTTTAATCATATAATTTCCGGATACTTTTAAACTGCGTACTTGTTCGTTAGGGACAGAAAAGGTGTAATGTGAATAAATCTGATAGGTGTTAAAAGAATTGTCGTAAGCAGTAATACGTTGCTTGTCAAAACCGTCAATATATTCAGAGCGCATTAATGTGGTAGGTGTCCAATCGTAATTAAAATATTCTATTGAGTAATAAAAGTCGTCTTCATTGCCGTTAAGTACATCAAATTCTAGTTGTAATTCGTCTCCTAATACTATAATTGGTAGCACACTTATATCTGTATCTCCTTTAAAAGTTATGGTTTTTATGTAGTCTGGTGGAGCTGTTTCTTGTGCTACTTGTGCAAAGCAAATACCTTGTATAAAAAATAGTGCCAGATAAAAAATTGAATTAATCTTCATTTTTGTACATTTATTGAGGTAAATATAAGGAAAATTAAAAGCTTGATTTGTTTTTTATTTAGAACAGTTATAAATAAATAAGATATGCAGTAAATCGAACTATTTTATCTTTTTATTCTTAAATTTGCTCGGATTTTTCAATCGTATCAGCATTGAAATCAGTATAACTATTATTAATACATAGATTTATAAATATGTCAAACGACATTAAGATTACAAAAGGTCTAGACATTAAACTCAAAGGTGAAGCTGAAAAGGCTTTAGAAAGTGCTGTAATAAGCAATACCTACACCTTAAGGCCTGAGGACTTCCACGGAGTTATTCCAAAATTAGTTGCAAGAGTTGGAGATAAAGTAAAAGCGGGTAGCCCTGTGTTTTATGATAAATCCAATGAAAATGTTCAATTTGTTTCGCCTGTTTCAGGAGAAGTTGTTGATATTTTACGTGGTGAAAAACGTAAGATTTTAGCAATTAAAATTCAAGCAGATAAAGAACAAAGCTATCTGGAAAACGAAAAAATTAATGTAAATTCTGCAACTGCTGAAGCTTTAAGTTCATACTTACAAGCAACAGGGTGTTGGCCGTTTATTAAACAACGACCATACGATGTTATTGCAAACCCAACAAAACAGCCAAAAGCTATATTTGTTTCAGGTTACGATAGCGCACCTTTAGCAGTAGACTTAGATTTTGCTCTTCAAGGTAAAGAAGCAGAATTACAAGCTGCAGTAACTGCTTTAGGGAAATTAACTTCAGGACAAGTTCATGTGTCTGTTAAAAACGGATCCAATTCCCCTCTTGCAGGGTTGTCAGGAGTTTCTCTTCACAAATTATCTGGACCACATCCTGTAGGGAATGTGGGAACTCAAATTAATAAAATTGATCCTGTAAATAAAGGCGAAGTGGTTTGGACTATTAATCCACAAGACCTTGTTATTATTGGAGAATTATTATTAACAGGTAAATTTAATGCAGAACGTATTGTCGCTTTAGTTGGATCTGTGGTGAAAAAACCAAGATACTTTAAAACTAAAGTAGCTAGCGAAATTGCAACCATAATTTACGATAACGGTATCGATCAAAAAGAAAATAACCGTGTTATTGTAGGGAATGTTTTATCAGGAAAACAAGTAAAACCAGATGGAAATTTAGATTATTACAGCAACTTAATTACTGTAATTCCAGAAGGAGATGATTATGAGTTTTTTGGATGGAATAAACCTGTGTTTAATAAAATTTCTACATCTAGAGCTTTAACCTTCTCTTGGTTAAGTCCGAATAAAAAATACGATTTAAATACAAATACTAACGGAGAGCACAGAGCTTTTGTATTAACGGGTAATTATGAAGAGGTTTTTCCTTTAGATATTTTTCCAATGCAAATTCTTAAGTCTTGTATGTATACAGATTTAGATGAAATGGAAGCTCTTGGTATGTACGAAGTTGCGCCTGAAGATTTTGCTTTAACAGAATTTGTTTGTGTATCTAAACAGCCACATCAGGAAATTATTAGAAAAGGTTTGGATGTAATGATTAAAGAAATAGGATAATCATGGGTTTAAAAAGTAATTTACATAATTTAAAAGAAAAGTATAAAGGTACCAAGATGGCGCCAGCGTTTAATGCATTGCATACGTTCTTATACTTACCAAATGAAACCACTCACAATGGTACTCATATAAAAGCTGCAGATGATTTAAAACGTACCATGAATACGGTTATCATGGCCATGGTGCCTTGTTTAATCTTTGGAATGTTTAATGCAGGATATCAACACTTTTCAGCCTTAGGTGCTCCTGTAGACTTTTTGTCTTGGGATGCATTTTATATTGGTTTAATTAAAGTTTTACCTCTAGTAATAGTGTCTTACGGTGTTGGTTTAGGTATCGAATTTATTTTCGCAACCATTAATAATCACGAAGTAGAAGAAGGATACTTAGTAACAGGAATGTTAGTGCCTTTAATTGTACCAATCGATATTCCATTATGGATGTTAGCAGTAGCTGTAGCCTTTGGTGTTGTTATTGGTAAAGAAGTGTTTGGTGGTACTGGGATGAATATCTTAAACCCAGCCTTAACCATTCGTGCTTTCTTATTCTTCGCATATCCAACATGGATGTCTGGAGATAAAGTATGGGTTCACGGTGCTGTAGAGCGTACTAAAGAAATCGCGGCAGGAGCAAATGTTGATGCCATTTCTGGAGAGACTATTTTAGGTAGTCTTGCCCAAGGACATCATATAGATTATTCTTTGTCAGATATGTTTTTTGGGTTTATTCCTGGATCGGTTGGAGAAACATCTACACTCTTAATCTTATTAGGCGCTTTGTTTTTAATTTTCACGAAAATTGGAAGTTGGAGAATAATGCTTTCTGCAGTAGTAGGAGCTTTAGTAATGGGCTTAATTTTTAATGGTGTTGTGTCTTCTGGATGGATTACAGAAACAAGTAAATTTTACACTTTAATGAGCACTGAATTCTGGCATCATTTAATTATTGGTGGTTTTGCTTTTGGAGTTGTATTTATGGCAACAGACCCAGTTACAGCATCGCAAACTAATAAAGGGAAATGGATTTACGGATTCTTAATTGGATTCTTATCAATTATGATTCGTGTGTTTAATCCAGCGTATCCAGAAGGTGTTATGCTAGCCATTTTATTAATGAATGTGTTTGCACCAACTATTGATCATTACATCATTCAAGGTAATGTGAAGAAAAGAATGAAACGTTTAAAAGTTAAAACGGCTTAACAATGGAAAATAGAACAGATAAAAACTCATATACCATTATATTCGCTATAGTGATGGTTTTTGTTGTAGGTGCTTTATTAGCCTTTACAGCATCATCATTAAAGCCTAGGATTGCAGAAAATCAGCGTATAGAAAAGCAACAAAACATTTTGTATGCTATGGGTGTTAATGATAATACAGAAGGGAGTGCTGTTTTCGTATCTACAGAAGATGCACCTGACTTATTTGAAAAATACATTACAAAACAAATTGTCATTGAAAATGGGACTGCCAAAGAAAATGATCAAGCGTATTTAATGGATATTAAAAAAGAAAAAGCAGCAGCTAGTTCAGATCCATCAAAAAGACGTTTACCTTTATTTGTAGGAGAAAAAGACGGTGAATCGTTTTATGTTATTCCAGTATATGGAAAAGGACTTTGGGATGCAATTTGGGGCTATGTTTCAGTAAACAAAGACATGGTTGTTCAAGGTGCTTATTTCGATCATAAAGGTGAAACTCCAGGTTTAGGGGCAAACATAAAAGAACGTTTTTTTATGGATGACTTTATTGGAGAGCATTTATTAGATGATGCAGGTAATTTTAAAGGTATTACGGTATCTAAATCTAATGCAGATCCTAAAAATGAAGATAAAACAGATAATGAGGTAGATGCTATTGCCGGAGCTACAATTACTGGTGATGGTGTTACAGCAATGTTAAAAAGCGATTTAAAGCTTTATAAGCCTTATTTTGATAACTTAAAAAACAATTAATTTATGGCACTTTTATCAAAAAAAGACACAAAATTAATCACAGATCCTTTAATGGATAATAACCCAATTACTATTCAAGTATTGGGGATTTGTTCTGCTTTAGCAATTACAGCGCAATTAAAAGCGTCTATCGTAATGGCTATATCAGTAATGGCTGTGCTAGCAATAGGAAATGTTGTAATCTCTCTAATGAGAAACATTATTCCTTCAAAAATTAGAATCATTGTGCAGTTAGTTGTTGTAGCCGCACTAGTTATTATAGTAGATCAAGTTTTAAAGGCATTCTCTTATGAGCTTAGTAAAACATTATCTGTATTCGTAGGATTAATTATTACCAACTGTATTATTATGGGACGTTTTGAAGCATTCGCTTTAGCTAACGGACCTTGGAAATCGTTTTTAGACGGTATTGGTAATGCTGCAGGGTATGGTTTAATCTTAGTTATGGTAGGTTTCTTTAGAGAATTATTAGGTTCTGGTACATTATTAGGATTTAAAGTTTTAGGAGATCCAATTGAGAAAACAGGATTATATGCTTTAGGATACGAAAATAACGGATTCATGTTATTATCACCAATGGCTTTAATTGTGGTAGGTATCATTATTTGGGTACAACGTAGCAGAAATAAAGCATTAATAGAAGATCATTAAAAAATAGTAATGAGATGTTAGAGAAGTATAAAATTATACAATACTAACTACTCAAAACTCAATACTAAAACATATGGAACATATAGAATTATTTTTTAAGTCAATATTTATAGATAACATGGTATTTGCTACGTTCTTAGGAATGTGTTCTTATCTTGCTGTATCTAAAAAGGTAAGTACTGCTGTTGGTCTTGGTGCTGCAGTTATCTTTGTACTTGCCATTACGGTACCTTTAAACTGGTTACTAGATCAATATATCCTTCAACCAGGTGCTTTAAGTTGGTTAGGTGCAGAATATGCAGATTACGATTTAAGCTTCTTATCTTTTATTTTATTTATTGCTACCATTGCAACTATGGTACAATTAGTAGAAATAATTGTAGAGAAATTTTCACCTTCTTTATATAATTCACTTGGTATTTTCTTACCGCTTATTGCTGTAAACTGTGCCATTTTAGGAGGATCGTTATTTATGCAATCTCGTGAAATTCCTTCTCTAGGATTAGCGACAACATACGGCGTTGGTTCAGGAATTGGATGGTTTCTTGCGATTTTAGCTATTGCAGCTATTCGTGAAAAAATTAGATATTCTAATGTGCCACCAGCATTAAGAGGATTAGGAATTACGTTTATCATTACAGGGTTAATGGCTATCGGATTTATGAGTTTTGGTGGTATGTTAACTGGTGGTGATGAAGAAGGCCTTAAAGAAGGCGACCCTGTAAAAGTTGGAGTTTCTGCACCAGACAGCGAAAAAGAATTAGCGAATAATACAAAAGAAATCAACTAAGAGATTATGACGATTTTAGCAGCAAGTACAACAGGAACAATACTCGCAACGGTAGTAGCTTTCTTAATTATTACTTTAGTTTTAGTGAGTTTATTATTGTTCGTGAAACAAAAATTATCACCATCTGGTCCGGTAAAGATTAAGATTAATGGTGAACGAGAAATAGAAGTTAGTTCAGGAGGTAGTTTATTATCTACTTTAGGAGCTCAAAAAATATTTTTGCCATCAGCTTGTGGTGGTGGAGGAACGTGTATCCAATGTGAATGTCACGTGCTTTCTGGTGGAGGTGAAGCTCTGCCTACAGAAACACCACACTTTACAAGAAAAGAATTAGCACATGGTGCGCGTTTATCTTGTCAGGTGAAAGTGAAACAAGACATGGAAATTACCATTCCAGAAGAAGTATTTGGTATTAAAAAATGGGAAGCGACTGTAGTATCAAACTATAACGTTGCCACATTTATTAAAGAATTTGTAGTTGAAATCCCTGAAGATATGGACTACAAAGCAGGAGGATATATTCAAATTGAAATTCCTGAGTGTGAAATTAAATATTCTGAAATGGATATTTCTGCTCACCCTCAAGATCACCCAGGTGAGCCAGATAAATTCGAGGCTGATTGGGATAAGTTTGGTTTAAGACCTTTAGTGATGAAAAATGATGAACTTGTAGAAAGAGCTTACTCAATGGCTTCTTATCCTGCAGAAGGGCGTAAAATTATGCTTAATGTTCGTGTAGCTACACCTCCTTTCGACCGTGCTAAAAATGGTTGGATGGATGTTAACCCTGGTATTGCATCATCTTATATTTTTAATCAGAAGATTGGAGATAAAGTAACAATATCTGGACCTTACGGTGAATTCTTTATCAACGAATCTGAAGCAGAAATGCTTTATGTTGGTGGTGGAGCAGGTATGGCACCAATGCGTTCTCATATCTATCACTTATTTAGAACCTTAAAAACAGGAAGAAAAGTAACATATTGGTACGGTGGACGTTCTAAAGCAGAATTATTCTACATCCATTACTTTAGAGCTTTAGAGCAAGATTTCCCGAACTTTAGATTCTTTATTGCATTATCAGATCCAACTGAAGCAGATAACTGGAAAGTTAAAACGGATGTAGATGATCCAAACGGAGACGGATTTACTGGATTTATTCACCAAGTAGTAATAGATCAGTATTTATCTAAACATGATGCTCCAGAAGATTTAGAATTATATTTCTGTGGACCACCATTAATGAACAAAGCCGTTCAGAAAATGGGTGAAGATTTTGGTTTAGATGACGAAAATATCAGATTTGATGATTTTGGAGGTTAATCAACTCCATCTATATAATAAAAAAACCGACTCATTTGAGTCGGTTTTTTTATTATATAACTTGAGAGATTACAGTCTTTTTAGTTTCATACTTAAATAAGGCTTCACAATCCATAACATCTGGTATACCATCTAACTTACAGAGGTAGCTTACTACGGCCGATAGCCCTTTAAATAATACATCTTTATCTGTGGGGTTTTTAGGTTTACTATTTTTATGATGTAAAGGTATAGTGTATCCACAAGCTACCAGAAATGTAGATTCGATCTGTAATAATTCCATAGGTGTATAGCCATTAAAACGCCTTCCTAAATTTTGGTGTACTTGCCCTAAATAATTCAATTCTGTAGATCCATGATGATCGGATAAATGTTTCCAAGCCTCTTTATGATCTAAAATATTACCCACTGCACATTGTTTACAACATTCAGGATGTAGCGTATTATCGTGAAATGCTTGATATAATTTGTTAATAGCCGTGTTAAATCGTTTAGTCGTCATCTTAAAAACCATTTTATTCAATTAAATTACATAAAAAAGCGTCAAAATAAAAATTAGTGATTTTAATTTCTAGTAGAAAACAGATATTAATAGTAATTTTGCTATATGAGTAAAGCGCTATCAACACAAGAATTACACAATCTAGCCATGAATCATGTTGGGAAAGATTTAGAACAACGTGGTTTTGAATTTGTGGCGATTAATAGTAAATTACAACGACACCCTCAGTTTGTTTGTATTGACAAAAAAGGACAATATTTTTTTGTTTTAGTTAAAGCTGTTTTGCTTCCTGAAAACCCTAATAATTACGATATAGTTTGGATGGAAACCTTTAAAGATCACGCGCGGAGTAATAACGCTAAAGTTTTATATGCCGGTGTGGGTTTAAGCAATCCAAATGGAGAAGATCTTCCCATATATCTTAATGAAGAATATTTAATAGAATACAATGGTATTCAAATTATAGAAACCCATTTAAATTAAATGAAAGTATTTCCATTATGTTTTATCTTACTGTTCTTTTCTTTTAGTTCTTGTAACGAATCTATAGAACATGTTAAGTTATCAGGTCCTGTTTTTGGAACATCTTATGCTGTACAATATTATTCAGATCAAGGAGTAAACTATCAAAAACAATTTGATAGTTTGTTTACCGTTATTAATAATTCCATGTCTACTTATATTCCAGATTCAGACATATCTCGTTTAAATAAAAATACATCTAACCTTATCGATTCACATTTTGCAAAAGTTTTTAAAGCATCTAAGCAAATATATAAAGATACAGATGGTGCTTTCGATCCTACTATTGGGGTTTTAGTTAATGCGTGGGCATTTGGTCCGGAAAAGCAGATTATAGGCTTAGATAGTCTTAAAATAGATAGTTTAAAGCTAAGTGTTGGGTTAGATAAAGTGACTTTAAATAAGTTTAAAGTCATTAAAGAAAATCCAAATACGTATTTAGATTTTAATGCCATTGCTAAAGGGTATGGAGTAGATGTTATTGGACGTTTTTTAGAGTCTCAAAATATCGAAAATTATTTGGTTGAAATCGGTGGAGAGATAAGAACTAAAGGCATAAACAAAGAAAAGGATAGTCCGTGGAAAGTAGGTGTCGAAATGCCTCATTTTGATGGTACTCAATCTTTACTTCGAGCTATTGAATTGAAAGATGAATCTATGGCTACTTCTGGGACGTATAGAAAATTTAAGGTCGATTCAGATGGTAATAAATTTTCCCATATAATAGATACACATTCCGGCTTTCCTAGTAAAACAAACCTATTGAGTATTTCTGTAATTGGAAAAGATTGTATGACAGCCGATGCGTACGCTACCGCTTTTAAAACGATGGGCATAGCGCGTATAAAAGAGTTTCTAAAAGACAGACCTGAGTTTAAAGTGTTTTTAATCTTTGAAAACGAAAACCAGGAATTGGCAACGTTGTCTTTAAACGGTTTTCCGGAATAATATCTTAAATATTAAAGTACTTGTAATAGTAGTAATCCCCATCCGCTTACTAAAAGTAGACCTCCTATAGGCGTTATAGGACCTAAGATTTTAATCTTTTTACCTTTTGCAGCAGTTAATACCAAGCCGTAAATACTAAACGAGAATAGTATTACCCCTAACGTAAAGCACCAATATATTGCTGATGGAATTTTAGTGTTAAAACCTAAGCCAATACTTACAAGTACTATAGCGTGATACATTTGATACTTTACACCAACTTCAAAACTTTGTAATTGATCTGCGGTTAATATTTTTTTTAAAGCATGAGCGCCAAAAGCACCAAAAATAACAGCAAGCATTCCAAAAAAAGCTCCAGTTGCTATAATAATTTGAGTTGTCATGGTTGAATTTTATTTATATACTACAGGTATTAGTTCACCTTTAGCTAAACAGTATTTAGAAATTTCGGAGTCTGAAAATTTAGAGGTATAATCTACAGCATTAACTTTAAACCCAATAGTTCTTAATTTATCAAAATAATCCAAGCCATATACACGCACATGGTCGTATTGCCCAAATATTTTAGCACGCTCTTTTTTATCTGTTATCGAATCATCTTCAAACGTGATCTTTCTAGTATAATCTTGCGGAATTTGTAGTATTCCCATGCCGCCTGGTTTTAATATGCGATATAACTCATGCATGGCTTTAGTATCATCAGGAATATGTTCTAAAACGTGGTTACATAATATCACATCAAAACTTTGGTCTTCAAACGGAAGATTACAAATATCTGCTTTAACATCAGCTAAAGGCGAAAGTAAATCTGTAGTGGTATATTCTAAATTTTTTAGTGCTCTAAAACGTTTGTAAAAAGCTTGTTCTGGAGCAAAATGAAGTACTTTTTTAGGCGCAGTAAAAAAATCTGTTTCATTTTTTAAATACAACCATAATAATCTGTGTCGCTCTAAAGATAGGGTAGAAGGAGACAATACATTATTGCGTTGCGTACCATAACCATAAGGTAAAAACGATTTAAACCCTTTTCCATCTATAGGATCTATAAATGTATTTCCTTTTAAAGCGGCAGCCATTATTGGCCTTACAACATAGCTTAAACGAATAAGTAATGGTCTAGGGATGGTGTTTAAAACCAATTTAAAGGCTTTTTTCATTAAAGTACTAAGGCCTTTTGTCTAAATTCATCTTCTTCGTTAGTGTCTATGCCTAAAGCTTGGTGTACATAAGCAAAGGTTGAAAGTAATTCTGCTTTACCATCTACAATAGCCACATCATGTTCAAAGTGAGCACTAGGTTTTTTATCTAACGTAGTAATTGTCCAACCATCTCTGTGTTGTTTAATACGCTGAGTTCCTAAATTAATCATAGGTTCTATAGCTACAACCATACCTTCAACAAATTTCTTTCCTCTTCCTCGTCTACCATAGTTTGGCATTTCAGGATCTTCATGCATTTTTCTTCCCACACCATGGCCTACTAATTCTCTAACCACACCATAGCCATGTGCTTCACAATAATTTTGGATGGCATAACCAACATCTCCAACACGTTTACCTACTTTTAATTCGCGTAAACCTACGTAAATAGATGCTCTGGTAACATCGAGTAATTTTTGAGTTTCTGGAGCAATTTCACCGACAGCAAATGTGTAAGCATGATCACCGTAAAAATCATTTTTTAAAGCACCACAATCAATAGAGATAATATCGCCTTCTTCTAAAGGTTTGTCATTCGGTATACCGTGTACAACTTGTTCATTAGGGCTCATGCAAAGCGAGTTTGGAAATCCATACATGCCCAAAAAGCCAGGATAGGCACCGTGGTCGCGTATAAATGTTTCTGCAAGTTTATCAAGCTCTAATGTTGTTACACCTGGTTTTACAGCTTTAGCTAATTCTCCTAGTGTTTTAGATACGATAAGCGCACTTTCGCGCATCAATTCGATCTCTTCTTTTGTTTTTACTATAATCATGTCCAAAAATAAAGTGCAAATATACTTAAAAATACCTAGTTAATTTGTTTAATGGAATATGACTTTAAACAGTTTTTAAACCTTTAAAATTGTCGTATTTTGCATTCTTAAAAAAAAAGAAGATGTATAAATGCGTAAGTGCAGCCGAAGCTGTAAAAGTTATAGAATCTAACGACAGAGTGTATTTACATGCAGCTGCAGCTGTACCACAATTGTTGATTAACGCATTAACACAACGCCATGATGAATTACGTAATGTAGAAATCTGTCACTTACATACCGAAGGCCAAGCGCCTTATGCAAATCCTGACTTTAAAGATAGTTTTCATGTAAACTCATTCTTTATCGCGAAAAATATTAGACATACCATTAAAGCAGGAAATGGATCGTATACGCCTGTGTTTTTAAGCGAACTTCCATTATTGTTTAAACGTAATATAGTAGACTTGCAAGTAGCCTTAATTCATGTTTCTGTTCCAGATATACATGGTTACTGTTCTCTTGGGGTTTCTGTTGAAGCCACTTTAGCGGCAATAGATAATGCCGATTATGTAATTGCACAGGTTAATAAACAAATGCCAAGAACCTTTGGAGATGGGATAATCCATATTTCTGAAATAAACAGCTTTGTTGAATGTGACGAACCTTTGCCGACACACGATATTCCTGAACCTACAGAAACTGAAAATAAAATAGGGGCTTATGTTGCCAATTTAATTGAAGACAAAAGCACTTTGCAAATGGGAATTGGTACCATTCCAAATGCTGTATTATCGTTATTAGGAAACCATAAAGATTTAGGGTTGCATACAGAAATGTTTTCTGATGGTGTGATTGATTTAATTTTGAAAGATGTTATTAACGGAAATTATAAAAGTATAAACCCAGGGCGTGCTTTAGCTACGTTTTTAATGGGATCGCAACGTTTATATGACTATGTAAATGACAATCCATATATTGAATTAAGAAGTTCGGATTATGTAAACGATGTTTCTGTGATCAAACAAAATCCGCGTATGGTAGCTATTAATTCTGCTATTGAAGTAGATGTTACAGGTCAAGTTTGTGCAGATTCAATTGGTGCAGACATGTATTCTGGAGTAGGTGGACAGATGGACTTTATACGTGGCGCATCGTTAAGTGAAGGCGGTAAAGCAATTATTGCATTGCCATCTGTAACTAAAAATGGGATTAGCAGAATTGTACCTTCATTAAACTCTGGTGCAGGAGTTGTTACCACCCGTGCTCATATTCATTATGTAGTTACAGAATATGGTGTGGCTAATTTATATGGTAAAACCATACAACAACGCGCAAAAGCTTTAGTAGAAATAGCGCATCCTGATCATAGAGAATCTATAGACCGCGACTATTTTAAATTAGTAAGAGGCTAAATTATTTTTTAAAAAGAGAGGCCAAAAAACCTCTCTTTTTTTCTATGCTTTTCGGATCGAAGTTTGGGTCTGATAATAAATGATAAATTTCTCCCCAACCCAAAAATCCGCCAACATTTCTATCATCTATAAAAATGTCGGCATTAATTTTTCTACTTTTTGTAACATCAAATTCTTCTTCAGGAAAACTACTATTTACAGCGTAAAACTCTACTCCGTTGTCTTTGCAAAACGCGACAGCTTCTTCTAAAGGTTTACCACATCTGTATGTCCATAATATTAAGCGATGACCATCTTGTTGAAGACGTTTTATCGTATCGAAAGCAAACGTTTTTGCTTTTCCAACTCTTGGGTATGCGTCTTCTACGATAGTACCATCAAAATCTATAGCAATAATTAATTTATCTTGAAAAATCATTTAGTAGGTTTATATTTTAAGCGTTTTTAATCTATTAAAGAATGCCTTGTCATGGCTTCAGGTTGTGGAACTCCGATTAATTTTAAAATAGTTGGTGCCATGTCTCCTAATACACCATCTTTAATGTGTTTTAAGTCATTGTCTATTAAAATTAAAGGCACTGGATTTGTAGTGTGCGCAGTGTTTGGCGATCCGTCTGGATTAATCATGGTTTCACAATTTCCGTGATCTGCAATGAGTAAAGTTGTATAACCGTTAGCTAAAGCCGTAGTTACAACATCTTTTACGCAAGCATCTACAGCTTCACAGGCTTTAATAGCAGCGGCCATTACACCTGTATGTCCAACCATATCTCCGTTAGCAAAGTTTAAACATACAAAATCTACATCTCCTTTTTCTAATTCAGGAACCAATGCATCTTTTAATTCAAAAGCACTCATTTCTGGTTGTAAATCGTAAGTGGCTACTTTTGGAGAGTTTTTTAAAATTCTAGATTCCCCTTCAAAAGGTTCTTCTTGTCCGCCAGAGAAGAAAAATGTAACGTGTGGGTATTTTTCTGTTTCTGCTATACGGATTTGTTTCTTATGGTTTCTAGATAAGACTTCTCCTAGTGTATCTTTCAAATTATCTTTATTAAAAACAACTTTTATGTTTTTAAAGTTTTCATCGTAATTTGTAAGTGTAACATAGTATAAGTCAAGCTTATGCATGTTTTGTTCGTGATTATCGCTTTGAGATAATACTTCGGTAAGTTCACGACCTCTGTCTGTTCTAAAATTGAAGAATATAACAACATCTCCAGCTTCAATATTTCCTAAAGGTTTTCCGTTTTCATCACAGTGAATAATAGGTTTAATAAATTCATCTGTAACATCGTTTTTATAGTTTTTAGAGATGGATTCTCCAACATTTGTGCTGTGTTCACCTTCTCCGTTAACCATAGCGTCGTAAGCAAGCTTAACACGTTCCCAACGCTTATCTCTATCCATGGCATAGTAACGCCCTGTGATAGATGCTATTTCTGCAGGAGTTCCTTCTATATGATCTTCTAATTGATTCACGAAACTTAATCCCGATTTAGGATCTACGTCACGTCCATCTGTAAAACCGTGTACAAAAACCTTTTTTAAATCTGCTTCATTTGCAGCATCTAATAATCCGAATAAATGTTTAATATGCGAATGCACACCACCAGTACTTAATAGTCCTAAAAAGTGAACAGGCTTGTCATTGTCTTTAGCATATTTAAAAGCATCTGCTAAGACTTTCTCTTGTCCAAGAGTTTTGTCTTTTACAGCTAAATTAATTTTCACTAAATCTTGGTATACAATTCGTCCGGCACCTAAATTCATATGTCCAACCTCACTGTTTCCCATTTGTCCTTCTGGCAAACCTACATTTTCTCCATCTGTCCTTAACTGTGCACTTGGGTATTTAGTATATAAAGAATCAATGAAAGGCGTGTTGGCATTGTCTATAGCCGATACTTTTGGGTCTGGAGACTTACCCCAACCATCTAGTATCATTAAGATGACTTTTTTATTCATAATAGATTTTATTTAGTACGTAAAGATAAAAGTTTAAAATGTCTTTCGGGAATTATTTGGGTTACAAAATCAAGCTATTCGTGCTTTTTATGAACATTTTTTCACTACATCGTTTTAGTGGAAATGTCTTTAATACAATTTTAACAATTTTGTTTCCAAATGATTAATCTAAGGTTATTTTAATATTTAACTGTAACAAATAGCTATATGACCTCGTCTTTATAATACAATCGAAAATATTTAAAAAACTTTCATCATGACAAAAATCATCACAAATTATTCTGAAACGTCATCAGCTTCAGTCTTAAAAGGAGTAAGTAATCTAAAATGTAATAAAAAGGTCGTATGTAATCAATTGGAGTGACAATGGAGTGCTATCCATTTAATCGTAATCACATCAGTACACACAAATATCTAAATTTTTAAAACATTTTAATTATGAAAAATCTATTATACATTATCACAATCGCTATGGGAGTATCTGCTCCAAATGTTCAAGCTGCTACAGTTAGTTTATCAAATCATTCAGAATCTATAGAAATTACAACTTCTGTATACGATGTAAATTTATTGTGTACATCTATTGCTAAAGGAAATACAGAAATCGTTAAAAAATTAATTGAAAGTGGCGAAGATGTAAATAAGAAGTCTAACGGACTAACACCTGCCATGTATGCCGCTAAATACAATAGGGTAGATATCTTAAATTATTTAATTTCTAGAGGTGCAAATTTAAAGTCGAAATGTGATTTAGGGTATACAGCATTAGATTATGCAAAAGCAACTAATGCAACCGATGCACAGCATATTATTGAGGCAGCATTGATAAAAAAATAATTCTGTAAGAATTATGTATAGTTTACAAGCGGTTATATTTAATATATAGCCGCTTTTTTATTGTGGTATTGTTTCATCTATTTTTATAAAAACCAATGTGTTATATGTCTTTTTTATGGTTCTTATCTTAGATTTTACATTAAAATAATAAAATGTTAAAATAGGTGTTAATTTGTAGGAAAAACGTTGTTTTAATTCTGTAATATTAACTGGTTTTAAGGTGCTTTATGGTATTAAAAGTCTTAAAATATCGTAGTTTTATTAGTGTTATGCTACTTTTGTTTAAAGGTTGATAAATCTACTTTTACAAATGTTAATATTTTGTTAAAATGAATATTAAAATATGATATTCTCATTAAATTTGACATATATTATTAAATATATAAAAATATTCAATTTTATTAAAAATGTCGTAATTATGAGAACTCTATTATTTATTATCACAATCGCATTAGGAACTGTAACTACAAACGTTCAAGCTTCTAATTTTATTTCAAATACAAACACTAACCCTTTAACAGTAACTGTAAATAAACCAATGGTTAATTTACTATGTACATCTATTGCAAAAGGAGATACAGAAATCGTTAAAAAATTAATTGCTAACGGTGAAAATGTAAATCAAAAATCTAACGGATTAACTCCAGCAATGTATGCAGCTAAATATAACAGAGCAGAAATTCTTCAACTTTTAATTTCTAAAGGTGCAAACTTAAAAGTTAAATGCAACAAAGGATATACTGCTTTAGATTATGCAAAAGCTACAAACGCTAAAGAAGCTCAAAACATAATTGAAACTACTATAGCTAAAAAATAAACAGCATCGCGTTGTTCATTTAAAAAGGGTGTCTATTTATAGATGCCCTTTTTTATGTGTCCTGATGAATGGTTTTGAAAAAATGCATAAAAAAAACCGTCTAAAACATGTTTTAGACGGTTTTTAATATAGTATAAGGAGTAATTAGAATTTAGCAAAAAGCTTATCCATTTTTTCCTTTTGTTCTGTAGCTAATGCTTCATCAACTAAAATTCTTCCACTGTGCTCGTCGGTAATAATCTTTTTACGAGAAGCTATTTCCATTTGAATTTGTGGTGGAATAGTAAAGAAAGATCCTCCAGAAGCACCTCTTTCAATGGCAACAACTGCTAATCCGTTTTTTACATTACTACGAATTCTAACGTATGCTTTTACTAAACGCTCTTCAATTAACGTTTTGTATTCTTCAGACTTCTTAATTAATGCTAATTCTTCTTTTTCAGTTTCAGCTAAGATAGCATCTAATTCACTTTTCTTGTGCTTAAGGTGTGCTTGGCGTTCTTTAGAACGTTCTTTAGTCTGAGAAATAACGTCTTTCTTTAGCTCGATTTGAGCTTTGAACTCATTGATGTGTTTTTCTGCTAATTGAATTTCTAATTCTTGAAATTCAACTTCTTTAGTAAGTGAGTTATACTCTCTGTTATTACTTACATTTTTTAGTTGTGCACTGTATTTTTTAATTAAAGATTTAGCTTCTTCAATTAAATTCTTTTTAGATTTAATTTCTTCATCTAAAGTTTCTAGACTAGTGTCTAATTTCTCAAGTCTTGTGTGTAGTCCAGCAACTTCATCTTCTAAATCACGTACCTCTAAAGGTAGTTCTCCTCGAACGTTTCTAATTTCATCGATTCTAGAATCGACAAGTTGTAGATCGTATAAAGCTCTTAAACGTTCTTCTACAGTTACTTCTTTACTTTTTGCCATACTTTAAAAATACTTAACAGGGTTTGTATCGGTCTTTGATAAAACGATTGCAAAATTAGTGATTTTTTTTGTAAGATGGGCTACTAAACCATTTTTTGTAAACTGTTCACTTTCAAAATGTCCAATATCGGCTAAAATTAACTCGTTTTCGGCTGAAAAAAAATCGTGATACTTTAAGTCGGCCGTTATAAAGGCATCAACTCCAGCACGTTTCGCTTGCGATATCGCAAAGCTTCCAGAGCCCCCTAAAACAGCGATTTTTTTTATGGGTTTGCCCAGTAAAGCACTGTGGCGTATACAAGCTGTGTTCATTTTGGTCTTTAAAAACGACAGAAATTCTGTTTCACTCATTTCAGATTCAAATTCTCCTACCATTCCAATACCAATGTGCTGATTTTTATTTTCGAGTGTTATAATTTCGTAAGCGACCTCTTCATAAGAATGGGTGTTAAATAAAGCTTTTAAAATTTTACTTTCTAAATGTTTTGCAAAGGTTACAGAAATTTGAGTTTCGTCTTCAAAATGAACTTCACCTTTTGTGCCTATTGTTGGATTGGCATTTTGGTCTGGATTAAACGTTCCCGTACCTTCTAAATTAAAACTACAATCTGAATAATTTCCTATTTGCCCAGCACCAGCATCAAATAAAGCCTGACGTAATGTATTTGCTTCTGTTTTCGGAACAAAGGTTGTTAGTTTTTTTATGGTATTATTTTGCGGAATTAAAATAGAGGTGTTTACGAGTTGTAGCTGATTGCAAATCATTGCATTTACACCTTCAATATGATTATCTAAAGCCGTATGAATAGCATAAATTGAAATATTGTGTTTTATGGCTTTTAATACTACGCGCTCTACATAGGTTTGTCCTGTCAATTTTTTTAAGCCTTTAAAAATTATGGGATGGAAACTAACAATAAGATTACAGTGGTTTGCAATAGCTTCGTCTACTACTGTTTCTAAAGTGTCTAAAGTGACTAAAATACCAGTTAAGGTATTCGTTTTATCGCCTACCAATAAGCCAACATTATCGAAATCTTCGGCATAATTTAGTGGTGCAAAATCTTCAAGATGATTTATAACGTCTTGAACAATCATAATATTTATGGTATTAGGTTTAAAACAAAGATAAAATATTTACTTTCGTTACAATGAAATTATTACGTTACATCTTCTTTCCTGTGGTGCCTATATATTTTTGTATTACTTGGCTACGAAATAAATTATTCGATTTAGGTATTTTAAAATCTACATCTTACCGTTTTCCTGTGATATGTGTTGGTAATTTAAGCGTTGGTGGTACAGGAAAAACACCAATGATTGAATATTTAATACGGTTACTAAAAGATGATACTCAAGTGGCGACTTTAAGTCGTGGTTATAAACGTAAGAGTGAAGGGTTTCAAATAGGAAAAGAAGGTGTAACGGCCGATATTTTAGGAGATGAACCTTTTCAGTTTTATTCGAAATATAAAAATCAAATTACCGTAGCTGTTGATGCGGATAGGAGAGAAGGTATTGCCCAATTAATGGCTTTGCAACTTAAACCAGACGTGGTATTGTTAGATGATGCTTACCAACACCGAAAGGTACAAGCCGGATTTAATATTTTGCTTACCACGTATTCTAATCTTTACACGTCAGATATAGTGTTGCCAACAGGTAATTTAAGAGAACCAAAAAGTGGTGCTAGTCGTGCAAATGTTATTGTAGTTACCAAATGCCCAAATAGTATTTCTGAATCGGAAAAAGCAGATATCATTACTGCTATAGCTCCGAAAACAGAGCAACACGTGTTTTTTAGTACCATAAAATATGCAGATTATGTGGTGTCTAAAACAAAGCAAATGGATTTACAAGATGTGCCCCGTTTTACATTGGTAACTGGTATTGCTAATCCAACTCCACTAGTCGATTATTTAAAAGGTAAAGATATGGTGTTTGATCATTTAAATTTTAAAGATCATCATGATTTTACAGCAGATGAACTGGAAACCTTCAAGCAAAAAACGTGTATTTTAACTACAGAAAAAGATTTTATGAGGTTAAATCAGTTTGAGTATTTAGACGATAAAGTGTTTTATTTAAGTATAGAAGCGGTTATAGACCGTGCAGCTGATTTTGATAAATTAGTGAAATCTTATGTTGCATCTTATTAACTTTTAGCATCTTTATTTCCAATTACAGCATTAAATAATTTCTTCTCGAAATCTTCTTGCTTAAATGGTTTAGAGATAATATCGTCAAATCCAGCTTCTTCAAATTCCTTCATTTTATCTTCAATAGTAACAGCTGTTAATGCAAAGATGTTTAACTCTCTATCGAAGGTTCTAATAATTTTAGTGGCTTCAATACCACTTATTCCTGGCATGTGTATATCCATTAAAACAACATCGTAGTGATTGTTTTTAACCATATCTACAGCTTCTTCACCATTATCTACAATGTCGCAATTTAGCTTCATTTTGGTCAGAATCTTGTTTGTAATCATTTGGTTAATCTTGTTGTCTTCAACCACTAAAATTTTAATATTACTTAATTCGTTAGCTGTAACATCTTTAAAGTAATTTTTGTTTTGTTCTGTTGGAACTTCTTCGGTAGTATATTTTAAAGGGATTTCAAAAAAGAAGGTTGTTCCTTTATTTAATTCACTTTTAAGGTAAATTTTCCCATTTAAAATATCTATTAATCCTTTTACTATAGAAAGGCCAAGTCCGGTTCCTCCATACTTTCTATTAATCTGAATAGAGCCTTGGGAGAAACTTTCAAACATGTGTTTTTGTTTTTCTGGAGTAATCCCAATCCCGTTATCTTCAACTTCAAATTTCAAATTAAAGATGCCATCTGGTGTTTCGTTAACTTTAATTACACGAACCCAAATGTCTCCGTCTTTGGTGAATTTTATCGAGTTTCCGATTAAATTAATCAAGATTTGAGATAATTTAATTTGATCTGCTTTAAAGTGTAGCGGAATATTCATGTCGTATTCAAAATGAATTTCTACACCATTATCTGTAGCCGAGTTTTTTAAGGCTGAAATAACATCTGTTATTTTTCTTCTTAGGTCGAAAACTTCGTATTCTATATCTACTTTATTGGCTTCAATTTTATTAATTTGAAGAATATCATTAATAAAGGTTAAAAGATAATCTCCTGAAAATTTAAGCGATTTTAAGTGCTGTATCTGGTTGGGTTTTGGGTTCTCGTCTAATAACATATTAGTTAAACCTGTAACAGCATATAATGGTGTTCTTAGCTCGTGTGTTACGGTAGAGAGAAAGTTTGCTTTGGTTTTAGATGCTAGTTCTGCTTTTTCTTTAGCGAGAATTAATTCTGCATTCTTTTTATGCAACATATTATTGGTCTTCAACCTAATGTTGTTGTTTTTGTAAAGAGACAGCGTTAAAAGGGATAGAATTGTAATTAAAGCAATACTTAAAATGGTTGCTAATTTATTTAAGCTTTTATCGACTTTTAGTTTTTCTAAATCGGCTTCTTTTTCTTTCTGGTATTCGGTTTGATTATCTAAAATAAATTTAGCACGTTTCTCTGGAGATAGATTTTGGTGTTTTATCTCTAATAATTTTTTAGATAATGTAATGTGGTTTTTTAAAAATTGAGTAGAAAGCTGATAATTACCTAACTTCTCGTTTAATTCGCTTAAAATTAAATACCCATGATTTAAAACATCTGTGAAGTTATTAATTTCGGCAATTTGAATTCCTTGATTTCCTAAATTTAAAGCTTCTTCATTTTCGTTTAAAAAATAGTATACTCTTGCTTGATAAATTAAGGCACTACTTCTAATTTTCTTTAAATCGTAGCGTTGCGTTAAGGCTAAAGATTTTTCTAAACGTTCTCTTGCTTTTCTGTACTGTTTAAGCTCTATGTATGCTTTACCTTGATTTAAAAGGACTTCAGCTTCAAATTCTGAAAGGCCTTCTTGTTCAAACAAAGTTAATGAAGAGATGTAATACGTTAAGGCTTGGTCATATTCATTTAAAGACATGTATATGTTCCCTAGCGTTTTATAAGTATCGGCTAAATTTACATTGTCTTTAGAAAATCGTTGGACTTCAATTGCCTTTGTAATGGTTTTTAAAGCCTCATCGTTTTCATCAATAATATGCTCTAATTTACCAATTTTAGAGTATATAAGTCCGATGCTTTTTTTGTTATCAAGCTCTTCTGCAAGTTGTAAAGCTTCTTCTAGTTTCTTTTTAGCAGGGTAGTAATTATTGTTGTCTAAGTCGTACTGCGCTTGAGTTATACGGTAGTCTATAGTGTTTTGAATGGTTTCAGGATCGTTGCTTACAGTTTCCTGAGCATGTATATGTATACCGAAATTAAGTAAAAAGAGTATTCCTACTGTGTAGTATTTAATGTTAGCCATATAACGGTTCTATTTGCGAGTAGATGTATTTATCCGCTAAAAGTAACTATTTTTCCGACAACTTACCTATTAAATCGATAATTCTACTTGAATATCCTGTTTCATTATCGTACCAACCAATAATTTTTACCATATTCCCAATAACAGAAGTCATTTGAGCATCAAAAATACAAGAATGCGAATTACCAACGATATCTATTGAAACAATAGGATCTTCTGTATATTCTAAAATAGATTTTAAATGTGTATCTGAAGCCGACTTAAAAGCGCGGTTTACATCTTCTATAGTGGCTGTCTTTTTAATATTGAAGGTAATATCGGTAAGTGATCCATTGGCAACAGGCACTCGAATACCACAGCCTCCAATAACATCAGATAAATCTGGAAATATTCTAGTTAACGCTTTTGCTGCTCCAGTAGTTGTAGGTACGATAGATTGTCCTGCGGCACGTGCTCGACGTAAATCGCGATGAGGCTGATCGTGTAAACTCTGATCTGTAGTGTAGGAGTGTATGGTTGTAATATATGCTTGTTCTATACCAAAATGTTCGTTTATCACAGACATCATAGGTGCAGCATTATTTGTTGTACAAGACGCGTTTGAAATTATTTTTTCTGTACCATCTATTAAATGATCATTCACACCTAAAACAATGGTTTTAATATCGTCTTCTGGTGCAGGTACACTTAAAATTACACGGTTTGCTCCGTTATTAATATGGTGTAGTAAAACGTCTTTGGTTTTAAATTTACCTGTAGATTCAATAACAAAATCGACATGGAAAGGTTTCCAATTTAGTTGTTCTGGGTGTTTAATATTTAATAAAGGAATGTGAACATCGTTCACTACTATATCATTGCCTTGGTATGTAACGGTATCTTGTAATACACCATGAATGCTATCGTATTTTAGCAGATGACTTAAAGTATAAGCATCTGCCAAATCGTTAATAGCAACCACGTTAATGTTTGGGTTGTTTTGTAGGAGTCTAAATACACGACGTCCAATACGTCCAAAACCATTTATGGCAACATTAATCATTAGTTAATGTGTTTCTGAGCTTTGTAAGAAGAACGTACTAAAGAACTACTTTCTACATGTCTAAAGCCTAATTCTAATCCAATTTTTTCGTACTCTGCAAACTGGTCTGGCGTTATAAACTGTTGTACAGGTAAATGTTTTTTACTTGGTTGTAAGTATTGCCCGATAGTAACCACATCTACATCGTTGGCTCTTAAATCGTGAAGCGTTTCAATAACTTCTTCGCGTTTTTCACCAAGACCTAGCATAATACCAGATTTTGTTCTGCGTTGTCCTTGAGATTTTAAATATTTTAAAACACTTAAACTACGGTCGTATTTAGCTTGTATACGAACATCGCGTGTTAAACGTCTAACTGTTTCGATATTATGAGAAACCACTTCTGGAGCTACTTCTACAATACGATCTATATGTTGCTCTACACCTTGAAAGTCTGGAATAAGTGTTTCTAAAGTTGTATTCGGATTCATACGGCGCACAGCTTTTACAGTTTCTGCCCACATAATGCTTCCCATATCTTTTAAATCGTCGCGATCTACACTAGTAAGAACGGCATGATTTATTTTCATTAATTTTATAGAACGTGCTACTTTCTCAGGTTCATCCCAATCTACTGTTTCCGGTCTACCGGTTTTTACACCACAAAAACCACAAGATCGTGTACACACATTTCCTAAAATCATAAATGTAGCTGTACCTTCTCCCCAGCATTCACCCATGTTAGGGCAACTTCCAGAGGTGCAAATGGTATTTAAACTATATTTATCTACAAGACTTCTTAGTTCAGTATATTTTTTACCTGTTGGTAATTTTACACGTAACCATTTCGGTTTTGGCTGACGAGCAGGTAGAATGTTAGAATCTGTTTCTGTATTCATGAATTTTCTCTTTTCGATAGGCAAATATACAAAGTATAAAATTAAAAGTGTGTTATAAAGTCGAAGGATGACAAACACCATTTTTTATAAGAAGCGAAGCAATTTTGTAGTGATAACTTTAACTGAAGCTATTCATTTTGAATAATTTCTGAAAGAAGTTTTTTGGCACGGAGTAATTTAACTTTTACATTGTTAATGGGTTCCTTAAGTTCTGTAGAGATTTCTTTGTAGGTTAACTCCTGAAAATACCTTAGATTAATTACCTCTTGGTAATGTGGTTTTAGTTTTTTTATGTCTCTTAAAAGCTTTGCTAAATTCTGATCGGTGATAATTTTATCTTCAGCAGAAGGCGATTCGTCTAAAACTTGATTAATTGTGTTGGCGTCTTCATTAGAAATTTGCCTGGAAATGGAACTCTTTTCTTTACGAAGTAAATCGATATGAAGATTTTTAGAAATGGTAATTAACCATGTTTTAAACACAAACTCGTCATTATATGTTTCAATTCTATCAAATGCTCTAGAGAAGGTTTGTATGGTAATATCTTCGGCGTCATTTTCGTTACCAATACGTTTTAACTGAAATCCATAAACGTCGTCCCAATAGGTGTGAAGCAAAAAATTAAATGCTTTTTGATCGTTTGCTTTGGCTTTATGTATGGCGTTTTTTACTTCCAAGTACGGGGTTTTGATATCTTATTAGATATAAATATAACTAATTGTGTTAGAATAATGAAAATTTCTAACAGCGGGATAAGTATTACTAAATCGGATTCGTTTAGTTTTTTAGCCGTTTGCCCGATAATAATCCACTGTACTAAAAGGCGTAAAGCAAATAAGCCGACAACTATTTCCCAATGGAATAAAAATGAAAGTAAAAAGATTCCAACAACCCAAAATAACAATTGAGAGATATAAAATACACCGAGTAAAAACTGATGCCCTTTTTTATAATATTTAGCGCTAGAAACATGGCGACGTTTTTGCCTAAACCAAGCAGCAACTGTTTTTTTAGGTACAGATTCTGTAAAACTTTCTGTAGCATAACACAGTGACGTATTTTTACTAGTAGCCATTTGGTTTACAAATAAATCGTCGTCTCCAGAACGCACATTCATATGATTTATAAAACCATTAGCTTCAAAAAACAATGATTTTGTATATGCTAAATTACGACCAACACCCATATACGGAATGCCCATTTTGGCATAAGAAAAATATTGAGAGGCTGTTAAAACAGTTTCAAACCTAATTAATTTATTAAGGAAAGAATTTTTAATTTTAGAATAGGCACCATATCCTAAAACAATAGATTTATCCGTTTCAAAACCTGCTGTCATTTCCGAAATCCAAGTATTAGAAACTGGTTTGCAATCTGCATCTATAAATAATAGATGATCGTGTTTCGCTGCTTTTATACCTAATGTTAAGGCGTATTTTTTATTAGCCCAAAAGGCTTCAGTATTTTTTACATCAACAATTTTAATACAACTGTGTTGTTCTGCAAATTCTTCAATAACACTTAGCGTTTCGTCCGCAGAAGCATCATTAATTAAGACTACTTGAAAATTTGGGTAATCTTGATTTAATATTGAAGGTAAAAACTGTTTTAAATTCTCTTCCTCATTTTTTGCACATACAACTACAGATACAGGAAAATCTTGCGGTTGTACTGGCTTTGGTTTTATAAACGCAAAGGCTCTAAGAAAAACTAAATAATAAAATAACTGAATAAAGACAATTGCTACAAAACTGTAGAAAATAATGTCAAGTACAACCATGTGTATGTGTAGACTTATGAGTGTTGAGGTTCGCTACAGTCTTTGTATTGTTCTGGGGTTTTACCGCAAAACCCACAAGATTCACCAGATTGGTTTAAAACAGGATTCTGACTAGCACAAGTGCCAGCAAATTTACCGTCTTTTTTTGCCCAAATTTTTATTGCTATTCCGGCAATACCAAGTCCTAATAATGCTAATGTTATAAGAAATAATTTCATAACTGTGTGTTTAATATATAGGTTAAGCTAAGTTGTTTTTAGAAAACCTATTTTTATGTTTTGCAAATGTACTATAATTTAAGAAAAGAGTAAAAAAGTAAGCCCCACTTTATTTAATAAAATGGGGCAAATAAGTGGCTACTTTATGTGGTATTACTCTCTGCTTTTTAGAGAAATTTCTGCAACAGAATTTTCTAAAGAAGCATTTGTATTTCCTCCTTTAGGTTCTATTGTAATGTTTAATCCTAATGCGTTTTCTGTGTATGGTATAGATTTTAACTGCCTATCTGTTTCGTCTAATATGCCGAGGTTTACCATTTTACCATTTAATTCTGCCCAAATTTGATAGCATTGCTCTTCTGGTAATTCTGGTAGAGACACAACATCTATCATTGATGTTTTTTCTTTAGGGTTAATATAAGCAACGGTTTTTAAGTTCTTAGCTCGGTTATTTCCCTTTATGATATATCTCTGAGTTTCAGTATTATTTAATTGCTTAAACTGGGACATAACATCATCTAAACGCTGATTATTTAATTGTATGTCGCTTCTTAAATCAAAAATTTCATCTACCACAACTTGGTTTTCTCTTTTCAATTCTAAATTTTTAGTAAAAAATATAAATGAAGCACAAGCAAAAAGTGCTGCAACAACACTGGCTGCAATAGAAAATTTATACCAAACTTTTTGAGTATTTGGCTGTGTTTGTAATTGAATTACTGGATTGTCCTGATCTAAGGATTCTAATACGTTATTTAAAATAGAGCGTGGCGCTTCAACAGCGTGATACTTAGAAATAATCTCTAAATTGTGTTGTAAAGTATTGTAAGCGTGTTCCACCTCTGGAAATTTAGAGATGTAATTTTCAACTAATTCTGTTTCTTTAGAAGTTGTATCTCCCGTAATATATTTTTCTAAAAGATCAGAATTTAAAAATGTAGTTATTTTATCATTCATGACTATAATTTATTCTGGATCGTAAATTTTCTTTAATTCGCGTAATCCTATTTTTAATCTCGATTTTATGGTTCCTAGCGGAATATTTAATTCATCGCTAGCTTCCTGCTGTGTCATGCCTTCAAAGAAAAGTGCATTAAGTACTATCTGGTACTTTGGATCTAAAGACTTCAGGTGTTTTTTAATGTCCATAACATCTTGATTTAAACCTTCTGCCGTTATTTTATATACGTTAGAAACTTCAATCTGGACTTCTTTATTTTCTTTATTTGATAACGACCTTACTTTATCTATTGCTGTGTTATAAGCAATTCTATATAACCAAGTAAATAATTTGGCTTTACTCGGGTCGTAAGATTTAGCTTTTTTCCATACTTTAATAAAACTTTCTTGTAGAACGTCTTGTGCTAAATCTTCGTCTGTTATCACCTTAGAAATTACCCCAAGAAGTGTGTCGGCATAATGATGGTATAGCAAGTTCAGAGCTTTTTTATCTCCATGCTTTAATAGCCCAACAATTTCCTGTTCAATAGGTGCGATCAAAATATAAGCCTTTAATTTGTTACATTACAATGTGTTGCAATAACTCAAAGTTATATAAATTATTGTTAATTATAAGATATTAACTTCCGATTCGATAGTTATATTGAAAATACGAGCTATCGTTAGCTTAATTATCTCTGAAAGTTTTAAAATTTCGGCTCCAGAAGCACCTCCATAGTTTACTAATACAAGGGCTTGATTTTTATGCACACCATAATTTCCTAAGCATTTTCCTTTAAATCCAGCGGTTTCTATAAGCCAACCGGCTGGAATTTTAACCTCGGTTTCGGAAACAGGATAACTTGGTGCCTCTGGAAATTGATTTAAAATATCTAAATACACTGACTTAGGTACTATTGGGTTTTTGAAAAAACTACCGCTATTTCCAATCTTTTTAGGATCGGGTAATTTACTTTGTCTGATAGATATTACTGCTTTTGAAATGTCCTGAATACTAGGTTCTCTAACATTCATCGCTTTCAGTTCAGCCAAAATAGCGCCATAATTTGTGTTTAATTTATGGTTTTTGGTCGTCAGTTTAAAGGTCACAGCAGTAATTATATACTGCCCTTTGGCATGTTGTTTAAAAATGGAATTTCTATAGCCAAACTCACAATCTTCTTTATAAAAAGTGGTTGTGGTTTTTGTATCTAGATGTATGGCTTCGCAAGATTCAAATACGTCTTTAAGCTCTATACCATAAGCGCCGATGTTTTGGATAGGTGAGGTGCCGACATTACCAGGAATTAAAGATAGGTTTTCAAGTCCACCAAAATCTTGCTCTAAAGTCCATAGCACAAATTCATGCCAGTTTTCTCCTGCATTAGCTTTTACTAAAACGGTATCATCGGTTTTAGAAATAATAGAAATACCCTTTATTCTAACAAGTATAACTAACGCATCTACATCTTGAGTTAATAAAATATTACTTCCGCCTCCTAAAATATATTTTTTAGGATAGTCTTTAAGTGCTAAAACCTCGTGTATATCTTCAAGGGAAGGGAGTATTACAAAATGTTTTGCAATAACCTCTATCCCGAATGTATTATATGGTTTTAAAGAAACATTGTGTTCTATATTCACTGCCTAGTCTTTATAAACTTTTAAAGCTTCTTTTAATAAATGAACAGCTTTAATTAAACTCTCTTTGTTTAAAACGTAGGCAATTCTAATTTGATTTAACCCAACACCTGGAGTAGAATAAAACCCAGCAGCAGGAGCCACCATTACAGTTTCATTGTCTATACTAAAGTCTTCTAGAAGCCATTTTGCAAAATTATCGGAGTTTTTAATAGGTAGTTCTACAATACAGTAAAATGCACCTTTTGGCACGCCTATTTTAACACCTTCAATTTTTTCTAACTCAGATATTAATGTATTTCTACGGCCTAAATATTCTGTTTTTACTTCGTCAAAATAACTTTGTGGCGTGTCTAATGCAGCTTCACTGGCTATTTGTGCTAAAGTTGGCGGACTTAATCTTGCTTGTGCAAATTTTAAGGCCGTGGTAATAACAGATTTATTTTTAGAAACCATACAACCAATTCTAGCTCCGCACATACTATAACGTTTAGATACAGAATCAATCATGATGGCATACTCTTCTAAACCTTCTATTTCCATTATGGAATGATGTTTAATTCCATCGTAAGTAAACTCTCTATATACTTCGTCTGCAATTAAAAACAAATCGTGTTTTTTAACTAAATCTGCTAACTGAAGAATTTCGTCTTTAGAATATAAGTAACCTGTTGGATTTCCAGGGTTACATATTAATATGGCTTTGGTTTTAGGTGTAATTAATTTTTCGAATTCGGAAATTGGAGGTAAAGCGAAATTATCTTCAATTTTAGAAATTACAGGGACTACATTTACTCCAGATGCTGTAGAGAATCCGTTATAATTAGCGTAAAATGGTTCAGGAATTATAATTTCATCTTCTACATCCATAATACTTCCAAAAGTAAAAAGTAAGGCTTCACTTCCTCCTGTAGTTACAATAATGTCGTTGTGTTTAACCTCAATATTATTGTTATGGTAGTAATTAGCGATCTTAGTTCTGTATTCTTCAGACCCTTCAGAACGCGAATATTCTAAGGTTTTTAAGGTATTGTTTTTAACTGCTTCTAGAGCAATTTCTGGTGTTTTAATATCTGGTTGTCCAATGTTTAAATGGTATACTTTTTTTCCTGCTTTGTAAGCTTTTTCAGAGTAAGGAACCAATTTACGAATTGGAGATTCGGGCATGTTTTGGCCTTTGTTAGATATCTTTGGCATAGTATTGAAATTTATAAATACAAAGTTGAGGAATTTTCTTTAAAAAGGTCTACTAAAGGTATCATAAAATAAATTTGTAAATTAGAGCATAAGAATTTTATAGATTCATGAAAAAAATATGCTTTTTTTTGATTTTTTTGTATTGCGGATGTCTTTTGGGAATTTCTCAAACAAGGTTTGTACTTCAAAACGATAAAAAATTTGAAAAAGTACCGTTTAAACTCATTAATAATCTAATTATTATTCCTGTTGAAATTAATGATGTTTCACTATCGTTTATTTTAGATACGGGAGTTTCTAAACCTATAGTATTTAGTTTTTTACATGAACAAGATACGTTGCAGATTTATAATAGTGAAGCCTTTTTTTTAAGAGGTTTGGGGGAAGGCGAATCTTATGAAGCCTCAAAATCGACTAACAATATTTTTAAAGTAGGAAATGCAATTAGTCTTAACCAAGACATGTATGCCATACATGATGCCAATTTAAATTTTACCTCCCAATTGGGAGTACCCGTTCATGGTATTATAGGTTTCGACTTGTTTAAAGATTTTATAGTCGAAATAAATTACTCATCTAAGCACCTCAAATTACATGATCCTAAGTATTATAAATATAAGAACTGTAAAAAATGTGAAACAATAAACCTCGAATTTTATAATAATAAGCCGTATTTAAATGCAGAAGTCAGTGTAAATGACACTAAAATTCCTGTAAAACTACTAATAGATTCTGGAGGAAGCGATGCTTTATGGCTTTTTGAAGATGACGATTTAGGATTGTATGAAGGTGAACGTTATTTCGATGATTTTCTAGGCAAAGGGTTAAGCGGCAGTGTGTATGGTAAACGCGCTAAAATACATAAACTACACTTAAAATCGTTTACCTTAAAAGCTGTAAATGTGGCGTATCCGGATTCTCTTACGGTAGCAATAGCTAAACGTTTTAAAGATAGGAATGGTAGTGTGTCTGGACAGGTCTTGAAACGTTTTAATATGGTGGTAGACTATAGAGGAGCACGGTTAACCTTGAAGAAAAACAAGTTTTTTAAAGACGATTTTAACTACAATAAAAGTGGTATAGAAATAGAACATCGTGGAGAATTAATGATTAAAGAAGATGTGACCTATTCTTTAAATGCATTGTCTAACAGAGATGTAAATGATGAAGCTAGATTAACACCCACTTATAAATATTTAATTAAACCGGCATTTGTAATTGTAGAGCTAAGAGCAGGCTCTCCAGCAGCCGAAGCAGGGTTGTTAAAAGGGGATGTGGTTTTACAAGTCAATAAAAAAGATACGTATAAGTTTAAATTGCAAGAGGTTGTCCGACTGTTTTACGAAAAAGAAGGCGATGAGGTTACTGTTTTGGTAGATAGAAATGGATCTGTTAGGGAATATAGGTTCCGGTTAAGATCTCCTCTAAAATAAAAACCCCTTGAAAAAATCAAGAGGTTTATGTATATTGAAATAAAATGAATCTGTAATCAGATCTTAGTTTACTTTACTTGGATCTATAACTTCACCTTTTATTTTTAAAGCTACAGTTGGTGTTTCTGCATTAGACATTACTGTTATTGTTTTTCTAATAGGCATTACACGGTTCGTGTCATATTTAACAGAAATTTCTCCAGTTTTACCAGGCATAATTGGTTCTTCCGGCTTTTTAGGTACTGTACAACCACAGCTAGACGTTACTTTAGAAACAATTAGCGGTGCATCTCCAGTGTTTGTAAATTCAAATACACGAACACCATCAGCTCCTTTTTCAATAGTTCCGTAGTCGATAGTATCAGATTTAAACTCAATTTTTGCCACCTTATCTTGTGCCTGAATAGAGAAACTTAATAATCCAATAAATAAAATAGTTATAAGTTGTTTCATAATATTGTATTTTATATTTGTTGTAAACGTAAATACTTTTTACTCATTATGCAAAATTTTTAGATGTATAGCCAAAGCATTAACATTATATTAAGGTTTGTAATTCTATAAACTTACAATAAAATTTCACATCAAAAGAAATATAAGTACTTTTGCATCCTATATTCAAAAACTATTCCAAAGTGATTATTTAAACCCAAATTGTAGTTATAAAATAACAATTATTAGAGTTTAACTAATTTCATTTTAAGCAATACAAAGATTCAAAATTATGCCGATGGATATTCCTTCAAAATATGATGCTAATTCAGTAGAAAGTAAATGGTACGATTACTGGATGAAAAACAATTATTTTCATTCTACACCAGACGAAAGAGAACCGTATACTATTGTCATTCCGCCACCAAACGTAACCGGAGTGTTGCACATGGGACACATGTTAAATAATACCATTCAAGATGTGTTAGTGCGTCGTGCACGTTTATTAGGTAAAAATGCATGTTGGGTACCAGGAACAGATCATGCATCTATTGCTACAGAAGCGAAAGTGGTTGCTAAATTAAAAGAGCAAGGCATAGATAAAAACGATTTAACTCGCGACGAATTTTTAGGTCATGCCTGGGAGTGGACTCACGAATATGGTGGTGTAATTTTAGAGCAACTTAAAAAATTAGGGTGTTCTTGCGATTGGGATAGAACCAAATTTACAATGGACGACGATATGTCTGAAGCGGTAATTAAAGTGTTTGTCGATTTACATAATAAAGGGTTAATTTACCGTGGTTACCGTATGGTAAACTGGGATCCGGAAGCGAAAACAACCTTGTCTGACGAAGAAGTGATACATGAAGAACGTCAAGGGAACTTGTATTATATCAATTATAAAATAGAAGGAAGCGACGATACGTTAACAATTGCAACAACTAGACCAGAAACCATTTTTGGAGATTCTGCAATTTGTATTAATCCAAACGATGAGCGTTTTACGCATTTAAAAGGGAAGAAAGCGATTGTTCCAATATGTAATCGTGTAGTGCCTATTATTGAAGATGAATATGTCGATTTAGAATTTGGAACAGGGTGTTTAAAAGTAACACCAGCACACGATGAAAACGATAAAAATTTAGGAGATAAGCACAGTTTAGAAGTGATTGATATCTTTAATGCAGATGCCACTTTAAATAGTTTTGGATTGCAGTTTGAAGGTCAAGATCGTTTTGAAGCCAGAAAAACAGTTGCTAAAGCATTAGACGCTTTAGGTGTTTTAGAAAAAACGGAAACGCATATAAATAAAGTGGGTACGTCTGAACGTACCAAGGCCGTTATCGAACCAAGATTAAGCGATCAATGGTTCTTAAAAATGGAAGATTTAGTAAAGCCAGCAATCGAAGCTGTTTTAGGCGAAGATGCTGAAATTAAATTATTCCCAAAGAAATTTGAAAACACCTACCGTCACTGGATGGAAAATATCCGCGATTGGAATATTTCTCGTCAGTTATTATGGGGACAACAAATTCCTGCGTATTTCTACGGCGATGGAAAAGAAGATTTTGTAGTTGCAGAATCTCTTGAAAACGCAGTAACATTAGCACAAGAAAAAACAGGAAAAACCGATTTAAAAGCTGAAGACTTAACACAAGATACAGATGCTTTAGATACGTGGTTCTCATCTTGGTTATGGCCAATGAGTGTGTTTGATGGGATTCGTAATCCAGAAAATGAAGATATCAAGTATTACTACCCAACAAACGATTTAGTTACAGGTCCAGATATTTTGTTTTTCTGGGTAGCACGTATGATTATTGCAGGATATGAGTATAAAGACGAAAAACCATTTAATAATGTGTATTTAACCGGATTGGTTCGCGACAAACAACGTCGTAAAATGAGTAAATCTCTAGGGAACTCTCCAGATGCTTTAAAATTAATTAGCGATTATAGTGCAGATGGTGTGCGTGTTGGATTATTATTGAGTAGTGCAGCCGGAAACGATTTAATGTTCGATGAAGCACTTTGCCAACAAGGAAAAGGATTTGGTAACAAAATTTGGAATGCATTTAATTTAACTAATTTATGGGAAGTAAGCGATGCTATAGAGCAGCCAGCTTCTAGTAAAATTGCATTAGATTGGTACGAATCGAAATTTCAAGCTGCTTTAGTTGATATTGACGATCATTTTAGTAAATACCGTTTAAGTGATGCTTTAATGAGTATTTATAAATTAATTTACGACGATTTCTGTGGCTGGTTATTAGAAATAGTAAAGCCAGCTTACCAACAGCCAATCGATGCTAAAACATACAATAAGGTGATGTCTATTTTTGAAGATAACCTTAAAATATTACATCCATTTATGCCGTTTTTAACGGAAGATATTTGGCAATATATTGCTGAACGTACGCCAGAAGAAGCCTTAATCGTGGCGAAATGGCCAGAAGCTAAACCTATCAATACAGATTTAATTGCTCAATTTGAATTTGCTTCGGAAGTGATTTCAGGAATTAGAACAGTGCGTAAAGACAAGAATATAGCATTTAAAGATGCCATAGGTTTTTCTGTAATTAATCATGAAAACTCTAACACAGCTTTTGATGCCGTAATTGCAAAATTAGGAAACTTAGAAGCTATTGAATATGTGTCTGAACCTGTTGATGGTGCATTAACCTTTAGAGTGAAATCTAATGAGTATTTCATTCCTATGGAAGGCGCAATAGATGTAGAAGCAGAAATTAAAAAGCTTTCTGAAGAATTAAATTATACTGAAGGATTCTTGAAATCTGTTCAAAAGAAACTGTCTAACGAGCGTTTTGTTTCTGGAGCTCCTGAGCAAGTAATTGCTAACGAGCGTAAGAAAGAAGCAGATGCTTTAGCTAAAATAGAGACTTTAAAATCTAGTTTAGCGAGTTTAAAATAAATATGTCACTCTTAAATTATTTTAGAGTTTCTTTATAAATCAAAAACACCTCAGCATATATGTTGAGGTGTTTTTTTATGCTTTGAAATGGTGTGATAGCACCTTGTGTGATGCGTTCTCGACTCCGCTCGAACACCATGAAAATACAAAATATCATTATAACGGTCTTCGAGCGGAGTCGAGAAGCATATATTGAATTTAGTTCTCGACTTGGCTCGAACGCCATAGAAACACAAAACGTTATTAGAATAAACTTCGGATATATTCTTGTTTTTGTAATATCATATAAAATACAAAATATCATTATAACGGTCTTCGAGCGAAGTCGAGAAGTATATAGTGTGAATTAAATAGTATCCCATATCTAGATTTTAGTTCTCGACTCCGCTCGAACACCATGGAAACACAAAACGTTATTAGAATAAACTTCCGATATATTCTTGTTTTTGTAATATCATATAAAATACAAAATATCATTATAACGGTCTTCGAGCGTAGTCGAGAAGCATATAGTGTGAATTAAATAGTATCTCATAAATAAATTTTAGTTCTCTACTCCGCTCGAACACCATGGAACACAAAACGTTATTAGAATAAACTTCGGATATATTCTTGTTCTTGTAATATCTTATAAAAAACAAAACATTATTATAACGGTCTTCGAGCGGAGTCGAGAAGCATATTATATAAACAGAGTCTTCGAAAAGAATTAAGCATGACTTAGCGAAATAGGTTATTGCTTAAAGTTGAGGTTTAGTCAACCTGAACTTGTTTCAGGTTCTCACTATTAAAAAAAGATTACGGCTATTGATTTTAGTTAAATAAGAAGGGATTAATTTTTCATCAACCATCAATTACATTCCAAACTTCTTCAGCATGCCTTTCCAGCGTATTTTTCTAATAAATACACCTTGTTCTGGAGATACTAAAGGTTCTGTGTTTTCTTTTTTAGCTTTAAAATAGCCCGACATATAATCGTTAAAAAGCGATAAATTCTTTTTCTTCATGGCTAGTTTAAGAGCAGAAATCGCTGTGATTGAAAATCCATAACGCATTTTATACATGGCTTCACCTTGCATATATTTTGAAGCTTTATTGTAACTCGCACCTGTAGGTTTTAGGTGTTTTACATGAAGCGATTCGTCTGTAAGAATTTCCCAATGATTAAATTTGGCTAATAACTCATCAATAGTGTCCCAACCCATAGCAGGTTTTAGTTTACCAATATCTAAGAAACATTGTTTTCTGTAGGCTTTTAGTGCGCCACGAATATGATCTTTATTGGTTAAGTCTTCTAGAATCCATTTTGAATGCTTTTCAATATAACAAAATCCAGCAGCCATCCCTAAAGTTGAATTGGCATTAAAATGATTAGATATAGTCTCTAAATAGTTTTCTGGAAAGATTAAATCGGCATCGAATTTACACATGATGTCGTAATCTTCATCTAAAGTGTCGTAACCTTTATAAAAGGCATTAATTATTTTTGAACCCGGTAAATGTTTGTCTGAGGATTGTACGTTTACTATGGAAATCCATGGGTGTTTTTCAATATAAGCTTCTACGACTATTCTGGTGTTATCTGTAGAATGATCGTTAACGATAACAACTTTTTTTGGTAAAAGCGTTTGCTTACATAAAGATTCTAAGGTTAGCCCAATAGAATCGGCTTCATTATGTGCGGGTATTACAATATAAAAATTCAACATTAAATACGTTCTGCATAAACAATATAATAACGCGGTGTAAAGCGTCTTAGAATTGGACGGATTCCGATTTTGTTTGTAGGGTTAGTCCATTTATGGCGGGCTTTT
>NZ_LMAK01000015.1 GCF_001439665.1 Formosa algae | reverse complement strand
AAAGCCCGCCATATCTTTGTTCGTACGCTTATGCACTGTTTTAAGAGGCGATTTTTTAGTTTTTGAAAACCAAGCAGTAACAGTATCTGCAAGACCTTCAAAGCCTTTCCCTATATCTTTTCCCTGCTTGTATTGCCATGCATAAAGCAATCCTAAAGCAGCACCACCAATATGTGCAAGGTTTCCTCCGGCATTAGAACCTCCTAGACCTATAACATCTAAAGTAACTATTGCTGCACCTACAATCCAGAGTTTTATATTAAACATAAAAAATCGCAAATCCATTTGTGGCATATAAGCACACATAAAGATTAACAAGGCACGAACAGCTGCCGAAGCCCCTACTAATCGTCCGCCAGTATGAAACACATCAGGTAACACATTATAACCCAAAAGAAAAACGATGGCACCTGCAATAGCACCTAAGAAGTAAATGTTAATCGCTAGTTTTTTACTGAACATATTTAAAAACCATTGCCCAATAAAATACAACCACAACATATTAAAAAGCATGTGTATAAAATCGTAATGCACAAATGCATATGTAATAAACGACCATGGTGTGACTAATAATTCTGATAAGTTACTAGATAATTCAAACCATTTTAAACTTACATCATTAGGCAAAGTAGACGTTAAGGCTTGTAAAATAAATCCAATAAAAAAGACAACAACGTTAACTGCTATTATCTTTTCTAACACATTTAAATGCGTTAATTTTTGTTTAATATCTTGATTTAGGGTATTCATATATTAATCCCATCGGTTTTTATTGAACTGTGTTTTTTTCCAATACCACATAATTAAAAAGCCTGTTAATGCACCTCCAACGTGTGCTACATAAGCTGTATTATTCGGGCTAAAGAAGGATTGTCCTGTAATTGCCGAAATTAAATCCAAGGCAATAATTCCTGGTATAAAATATTTAGCTTTTATAGGAATAGGTAAAAATATCATCATCAATTTAGATTCTGGATATAACATACCAAATGCGACTAAAACACCCATGATGGCACCAGAAGCACCAACCATAGTCCCGTTAAATACACTTACAAATTTTCCTAATTGATCTCCATCTAATACTTGCGACCATCGTGTATCGTACATGGCATATCCAGAACGTAAGGTTTCTAAAGTTTCTGAGCTAGAAAATCCAGCACCTTCTAAAGCAGACATTCCGCTAGCATATTGATAATAATAGTATCCCAACATTAAAAGTGCGGCTCCTAAACCTGATGATAAATAGAAGAACAAGAATTTTTTACCTCCAAATTGCTGTTCTACTGGCGTTCCAAACATCCAAAGGGCTAACATATTAAACCCAATGTGCATAAAGCCACCATGCATAAACATATGTGTAAATATTTGCCAAGGCTGAAAAGCATCATTTTTAGGAAAATGTAAAGCGAACCAATCGTAAAATACTGTACCTCCTCCAACAATCATGGTCCCTATAAACATAATAACATTTATGATTATAAGGTGTTTTACAGTATCAGAAATTCTATTCATCATATCTTTATTTCTATGAAATTACATAAATTTTTTATCTAATTCATCAACCGTCATGGTGATAAATGTAGGTCTATTAGTTGGCGACACATTTGGATCCTTACAAGCAAACAAACTATTAACCAAATGATCTTGCTCTGTTTGAGTAAGTGATTGCCCTGATTTTATAGCTAAACTTTTAGATAATGATTTTGCTAATAAATCTGCAGCACTAAAATTTGCATCCGGCACCTCGTGTTCCACATCGCTAATTAATTGCTCTAATATAATACTTACTTCGCTTTCAGGAACATTAATTGGCAATCCGATAATTTCGACCATTTGATTCTCAAAATTCTGAAATACAAAACCCGCATGTTCTAAATCACTTTTTAAATTTAAAACAATATCATGTTCTTGTTTAGATAGCTGTATTTGTAATGGGAATAATAACTGCTGACTAACGGTATTTTTTCCTGTAATATATTCTAAAAATTCTTCATAAAGAATGCGTTGGTGTGCACGATGCTGATCGATAACTAACATCCCAGATTTTATAGCACTTAATACATATTTATTTTGAAGCTGATACGAGGATTGTTTAGAAGACAACTGCGAATCGTCAAACATAGATGCGGTACTTTCTACACTTTCAAATTGCATTTCACTGAAATCGTTAGCCGATTTTGTGCCCTTAGATTCCATTCCTACATATAAACTTTCCCAACCTGCTGTTGGAGTTTCTTTACGTCCAGAATATGAACTTGAATATGTTTTTGAAGGCGGCGTAGACTGCTTTTCGGTATCAAATGGATTAAACGACCTGTCGACTTCTATAGTTGGTGTTGAAGCCGATTTATTTGAATAATCGTAAGGTGTATCTAAATTCGCATCACGATCAAAATCTAAAACTGGAGCAATATTAAATTGTCCTAAACTATGTTTAACAGAGGCTCTTAAAATGGCGTATAACGTATGCTCATCATCAAACTTTATTTCTGTTTTTGTAGGATGTATATTAATATCTATAGTTTGCGGGTTAACTTCTAAATTTAGAAAGTAACTCGCATGTGTCCCGTCTTTAATTAATCCTTCAAAAGCAGCTGTAATGGCATGATTGAGATACGCACTTTTTATAAATCTATGATTGACAAAGAAAAACTGTTCTCCTCTAGATTTCTTCGCATATTCAGGTTTCCCAACAAATCCTGAAATTTTAAGCACATCGGTATCTTCATTTACAGGGACCAATTTTTCATTGGTTTTTGGCCCAAAAATATTTACAATACGTTGTCTGTAATTACTTTGTGGTAAATTAAAAACTTCAGAACCGTTGTGATACATTACAAAACTTATACTTGGGTGTGCCAAAGCAACACGCTGAAATTCATCTATAATATGTCGGGTTTCAACCGTATTCGATTTTAAAAAATTACGTCTGGCAGGAATATTAAAAAACAAATGCTTAACGGCTATTGAGGTTCCTGTTGGTGTTACAATTATATCCTGAGCAACAACTTCACTCCCTTCAATCGTAATTGCTGTACCAACCTCATCTTGCTCTTGCTTTGTTTTTAATTCTACATGAGCAATTGCCGCAATACTTGCCAAGGCTTCACCACGGAATCCTTTAGTATTTAACTGAAATAAATCTTCAGCAGAGCGGATTTTAGAAGTCGCGTGACGTTCAAAACTTAAACGTGCATCTGTAACGCTCATCCCTACGCCATCATCAATAACTTGCACTAAGGTTTTCCCTGCATCTTTAACCAATAGTTTTATGGTTTCTGCTTTAGCATCTATGGCATTTTCTAAAAGTTCTTTAACTACAGAAGCTGGGCGTTGTACTACCTCACCAGCTGCAATTTGATTTGCAACATGGTCTGGTAAAAGTTGAATAATATCTGCCATTATGAATTTGGAAGGAATATGGATAAATCGAATTCTATAATAAATAGAAAAATTAGAATTAATATAGCAACAATAATTAGTATCCGTCTATTGGCTTCTCGGTCTGGAGATTCTTTTAATTCTCCGAAGGCATTCTGAAATTTAGATTTAATGCCGCCTGTTGGTCCTACGGTTTTTCTATAATCGTCGAACTTATGTTTCATTTCAAACGGACTCCCTTCACCTTCATTTTTAAAATGTCGAGGTGAGTACGAAAACTTTTTATTTTTTCTGGTCTTAAAAATCCCCATAATTCTTGCTACAATTCATAATTACTTAATACATACCATAAAATAATAACCAGAATAAAGATAACAATCCATCCAGAGAGACGGAACCCTTTATTGCTTTGGTGTTTTCTCGTTTGCTTAAGTTCGTCCCATTTAGACGACATTTCGTTAGGCTTTGTTTCATTTTCCTGCTGAAACTTAGGCTTATAATTAAACGATTTATTTTTACACTGATTAAATAAATTCACTATTTAAAAACTAGTCTTTGTTAAACATCAAAGGTACTTAAAATTGGGAACAAAGGCGAATTCGGTTTCCAAAAAAATGTTAACAAAAGTAGTCAAATCACTATAAATTTATCATTTTACAAGACAACCTTAGTCTTTTTAATATGAATTTTATAAAATAAGATAATTTAAAATTTAATAAAAATAGCGACATAAGCCACTATTTTAAAATCTAAAAGCGTCCTAAAAAGGACGCTTTTATTGCTATTAACCAATTCTAGGTAATTAACTACACAAGGTTAACTACCACTTATAATGTTTAGTAAATCTGATTTCTGAACAACACCAGATTGTCTCCATATTTGTTTTCCTGACTTATATAAAATTAAAGTTGGTACGCCTCTAACATTTAATTTTGAGGCTAGCTCTTGGTTTTTATCGACATCAATTTTTAATATTGAAACCGACTCGCCTAAACTATCTTTCACATCTTTTAAAATGGGAGCCATAGCTTTACAAGGCCCACACCATTCTGCAAAAAAATCGACTAAAACAGGTTTGTCCTGTTTAATTAGTTCTGAAAATCGACTCATAATTATCCTTTTTTAAAAATTAGTACTGTTAAAACATGAGGTAAAAACAGTAATTAAAATATATTGAGAGGTATTAAAAGACACTATTTTTTTAATGTAGATGGGCAAACAAAATCTGTTAACGGAATTCCCGCTTCACGAATTGCTTTCATACCACCAGCAACATCTATTAAATTGTGATAGCCACGGCTTTTTAATATAGAAGCGGCTATTACAGATCTGTATCCACCTGCACAATGCACATAAAATGGAGTATCTTTTGGAATCTCAGACAAATAGTCGTTAATAAATTCTAAAGATGCATTCTTCGCATTTTCTATATGTTCTGCAGTATACTCTGAATCTTTTCTTACATCGAAAACATTTAACGTCTCTGATTCTAATCGTGTTTTAAACGTCTCTGCTGTAATAGACGAAATGGTATCGTATTCCTTACCTGCAGTTTTCCAAGCCTCAAAACCACCTTCTAAATATCCTAACGTATTATCGAAACCTACACGCGACAAACGGATTACAGTTTCTTCTTCCATACCTGGATCTGTAACCAATAAAATAGGTTGTTTAACATCTTTAATTAAAGCACCAACCCATGGAGCAAAACCACCTTGTAAGCCTATAAATATAGAACGTGGAATATGTCCTTTAATAAAATCGTCTTGATGGCGCACATCTAAAACTAAAGCTTCAACTGTATTTGCTATGGTTTCAAACGCATCTGGATTTAATGCTTTAGTTCCTTTTTCAATAACCATATCAATATTATCATAACCTTCCTTATTCATTTTTACATTTAAAGGAAAATATTGTGGTGGTGGAGCTAAACCATCGGTTACTTCTTTTATGAACTCAGATTTTGTCATGTCTTCTCGCAGAGCATAATTCATGTGTTTCTGATTCCCTAAGGTATCTACCGTTTCTTTCATCATATTTTTTCCGCAAGCAGAACCTGCACCGTGTCCAGGATACACAATAACATCATTAGCTAAAGGCATAATTTTAGTTCGTAAACTGTCGTATAAAAAACCTGCTAAATCGTCTTGAGTAATATCGCTTTTTTGAGCTAAATCTGGACGTCCAACATCGCCTAAAAACAATGTATCGCCACTAAAAATGGCATAATCTTTACCGGTTTCATCTTTTAATAGAAAGGTTGTACTTTCCATAGTATGCCCAGGTGTATGTAGTATTTTAATCACCACATCGCCTAATTTAAATTCCTGACCATCTGTTGCTATAATAGCATCGAAAGTAGGATTTGCGGTTGGGCCATATACAATTGGTGCTCCTGTTTTTTGAGATAAAGTCACATGACCACTGACAAAATCTGCATGAAAATGAGTTTCAAAAATGTATTTTATTTTGGCACCTTCTTTCTCTGCTTTTTTAACATAAGGTTCTACCTCGCGTAACGGATCTATAATTGCAACTTCACCTTTACTTTCTATATAATAAGCACCTTGTGCTAAACATCCTGTATATATCTGATCTACTTTCATAATCTATTTCTTTATATAAAAATACTACTGTTTTTAAAATCTCTGAGTAACACTTGTTACATTATTAACTCCTTAATTATGATGTAAACCCCCATAATTAAGACAAACCAACCAAACCCTTTTTTAAGTTTTTTTCCTGAAATAAAATTAGAAAAATAACTACCAAGAAAAATACCTACAACTGCAACTGCTGTAAAACTGAGTAAGAATACCCAATCTATTTCTATATTACCTATATCTCCAATAAATCCAATTAACGAATTCACAGCAATAATAAACAAGGATGTCCCTACTGCTTTTTTCATGGATAAATTCCCTAATATTATTAAGGCTGGAATAATTATAAATCCGCCGCCAGCTCCAACAATACCAGTAAAAAACCCGATAACGATGGCCTGATTGAATATTAAAAGATTACTTAACTTACTATGAGCATGTTCTTTGCTGTCGTCTTTCTTAGGTTTCAACATCGTTAAAGACGCAATTACCATCATTACAGCAAACATAACCATTATAAAAATGTCTTTGGTAACAACAAAACTCCCAATAGAGAAAATAGCATCTGGGATTGCTGGGATAATAAATTTACGAGTAATATACACCATGGTAAACGCCGGAATAGCAAATACCGCTGCGATCTTTAAGTCGACTAATCCTTTTTGAAAATTTTTAAAGGCTCCAAAACTAGATGAAACCCCTACAATAAATAAAGAATATGCTGTAGCTGTTACCGGATTCAACATCAGTAAATATACTAAAATGGGAACCGTTAGAATGGAACCTCCACCCCCGGTAAGTCCTAAAACTAAACCGACAATTAATGCGCCAATAAAACCGATGATTTGAGAAATATCCATAAATAAACTTTGGGCAAATGTAAAACTAAGCTAAAGCATTACAAGTAACCAAAGTTACACTAAGAAATAAAAGATGAGATTTACTACTTAAACACTATAAATCTAATAAATGAATTTGATTACGATAAAGCTTTAAGCGACCATCGTTTTCTAGCTTTTTAAGTAATCTAGAAATCACCACTCTAGAGGTATGTAAATCTTGAGCAATATCTTGATGCGTTACAGCAATCATGTCGTTATGATTTACCATAGCCTTATCCTTTAAATATTTAAGCAAACGCTCATCCATTTTAAGAAAAGCAATCGTATCTATAGATTCTAATAACTCAACAGTACGTTCATGGTAACTTTGAAGAATAAAATTTTGCCAACTTTTATACTTCCCCATCCATTCTCCCATTTTTTCTACAGGAACCATTATTAATGTGGCAGCAGTTTCGGCAATAGCTCTTATTTCGCTTTTAGAATTTCCCATACAACAAGAAATACTCATAGTACAGGTATCTCCTTGCTCTATAAAATACAGCAGCAGCTCGTCTCCTTGCTCATCTTCTCTCAATATTTTAAGTGCTCCGCTAATTAAAAGTGGCATATGCGAAATGGTCTGACCAATATCCATAAGCGTATATCCTTCCGGTACAGCTTTAAAGAGTCCGCATTGATTTATCTCTTGAAGCAACTCATCTTCAAACAAATACCCATAATGCATTTTTAATTCTTCAATCATAAACATCAAATAAGATTTTAAAGATAACAATAACCAAACAATTCTAATTTGATTACAACATAGAATCTTAATGAAAATGCACTAAAACGTATACTTCAGAATTATTTTGTAGAAAACTTAAACGTAGTATGTGATTTATAAATGTCTCCTGGATTTAGTACGGTTGATGGAAAAGCTTCTTTATTAGGTGAATCCGGATAATGTTGAGTTTCTAAACATAAAGCCACACGTGGTGCATAGGGTTTATCTAGAAAGTTTGCGGTATAAAACTGAATACCTGGCTCGTCTGTAAAAACTTCCATAAACCTACCGCTTGAGGGATCGAAAACAGAGGCCGCTAAATGCACGCCATCATTTTGATGGTTTAAAACCCAACAATGGTCGTAACCCGACCCTTTTTTTATTTGTTCATGCTCAGCATCTATCTCTTCCCCTACTCTTTTTGGTGTTGTAAAATCAAATGGGGTATCTGTAACAGGAGTAATTGTTCCGATTGGAATGGCATCTTTATCTACTGGAAGATAAGCGTCTGCATTAATCATTACAGTTTGATCTGTAATAGGTTTAGATAAATTAGCAGATAAATTAAAATACGAATGCTGTGTTAAATTAACCAAGGTGGTTTTATCTGTAGTAGCTTCATAACTCACCATTAATGCATTATCAAAAGTTAATGTATAAACCACAGTCACATTTAAATTACCAGGAAACCCTTCTTCCATATCTTTACTAACATATGTAAGTTTTAAAGCGATATTATCGTGTTGTTTTATTGGTTCTGCTTTCCATATTACCTTATCAAATCCTTTGTTTCCGCCATGCAAACAATTGGGACCGTTATTGGTTGCTAAAGTAAATTCTTCTCCTTGAAGCGAAAATTTACCGTTTGCAATACGATTTCCATATCGCCCGATAATGGCTCCTAAAAATGTTGGATTTGTTAAATAAGGCTCTAGGGTTTTATAACCTAGCACTACATTTTCAAACTGCTGATCTCTATTTGGCACTTTTAGAGCAGTGATAATTCCTCCAAACGTAATGATATCTACTTGCATACCATTTTCATTTTTAAGCGTATAAAGATCTACTTGTTCTCCTTCTGGAGTTGTTCCGTAAACAGATTGAGTAATTAATGCTTGATTCATAATTTATCCTATTTTAAAGTCGTTGTGTCATGAGATATTACACTCCAAATAACACTTAAATTTAGGTGTATAAAAATACTAAAAACAGCAGCAAAACGGACGCTTTTTATCGTGCAATTTCTTGAAACATTCCAATTAAAAAACACCACACTTTGTACACTAAATTTCAGACAACTGCTTTGAGGTAGACGTATTTTTTAACAATTCAGTTTTATTTTTGCTATTTAATGTTTTTTTTAACGCTTTAAGACAATCATACACGTCCAAAATCAACGTATTGATTAAAAACTAGTTAACCACTATATTTTACCAAAAAACTAACTAAAATCAGGTGTATCTCATTTAACATTACTTTAACTTCTTTTGGTTCGGTAAATTCCGAACCAACACTATATTTACAAAAATTTATAATACATAATGAAGAAAGAACTTCTTGAGGAAAAAGAAAAACTCGTAGAAAAATTAGGAGTTATTATAGAAAACCGAGATCAGCTACCTCCTGTAGCTAGTCGTATTATTTCTTATGTGGTTTTGAATGGAAAATGCGGAACAACCTTCGATGATTTAGTAACAAACTTATGTGCTAGTAAAAGTACAATCTCAACACATTTAAATCATTTAGTCGATTTAAAGCAACTAGAATATTTCACAAAACAAGGCGACAGAAAGAAATATTACATTGTAAGCGCTTGCCATATTTTAACACATATGGAAAAGATGGTGGTCAATTGGTCTTCTGAAAAAGCATTGCACAAAGAGATGAAATCGTATAAAAAGAAAGCCAATGAATTGATTGTTGAAGACACTGAAAAATTCAGCTTAGAATTCCATAACAATTACATCACCTTTTTAGACGAAGTGACAAAGTCGGTTTTAAAATTAAAAGAAAAAATAGAACAAATACAGTACAATAAATAGAAATCTTAATCAAAAAAAGTAATATGAAAAATAAACATTACATGCTGATATCGCTGTTTTTTATAGCGATAACTTTTATAAGTTGTGGAGATAACAAAACAGAACAACCGCAGCAACAACAAGCCCCAACTTTTCCTGTAACCGTATTACAGAATAAGACGGTTACTGCGTTTCAAACTTTTCCTACTAGTATATCTGGTATCGTAAGCAGTAAAGTGAGCGCTAAAGTTAGTGGTTACATACAAAAAGTTTTGGTAGATGAAGGTGAGCCAGTAAAAAAAGGACAGCCTTTATTTAAGTTAGAAACACAATCTTTAAGTCAAGATGCTGGAGCTGCCAAAGCACGTGTTAATGTTGCTCAAGTAGAAGTAGATAAGTTAATACCGCTAGTAGAAAAAGGTATTATAAGTAATGTACAATTAGAAACTGCTAAAGCAAATTTAGCTCAAGCCAAAGCAAGTTATAGTGCTATAAACGCAAACATTGGCTATGCTACTATTAAAAGTCAGGTAGACGGTTTTGTAGGTGCTATTAATTTTAGAGAAGGGTCTTTAATTAGCCCGAGCGATCCTACACCCTTAACAACTGTTAGTGATATTAGTAAAGTATATGCTTTTTTTAGTTTAAATGAAACGCAATATTTAGACTTTTTAGAACATGCTGAAGGTAAGACTCTAGAAGAAAAGTTAACAAAATACCCAGATGTAAATTTAATTTTAGCTAATGGTTCTATGTACTCTGAAAAAGGAAAAATACAAACCAGTTCTGGACAAATAAATCAAAATACGGGTACAGTAAGCCTTAGAGCTGTATTTGAAAATCCTAACCATTTAATTACAAACGGTAGTAGCGGAAAAATACAAATTCCAACAGTATACGAAGATGCTATTGTTGTGCCTCAAGAAGCCACTTACGAGCAACAAGGAAAAATTATGCTTTTTAAATTAGGAGAAGATAATAAAGCCGTTAATACTATTATTGAAATTAAAGCGACTGTAAATGGTTTATACGTTATAGAATCTGGTGTAAATGCCAACGATAAAATTATTACAGCTGGAATTGGTAAAGTGAGAAACGATATGGTAATCACACCAAACGAAGTTCCTTTTAGCGAGGTTACTAAGCCTATTGAAACCTTATTTAGAAACTAATAATTCATAAAATATGTTAAAAACATTTATTGAAAGACCCGTACTTTCAACGGTTATTTCTATCATTATAGTTTTACTAGGAGTTATTAGTATTACTAGCCTACCGATAGAAGAATATCCCGATATTGCTCCGCCTACAATTAAAGTTACTGCATCTTATACTGGTGCAAATGCCGAAACGGTATTAGAGAGTGTTATTATTCCTATAGAAGAGCAAATTAACGGTGTAGAAGGAATGACATACATTACCTCTACAGCATCAAATACAGGAACAGCAGAAATCACCGTATACTTTGATCAAGAAATGGATGCAGATATTGCTGCCGTAAACGTTCAAAACCGTGTAGCAAGAGCTTCAGCATTATTACCTCAAGAAGTTATACAAACCGGTGTAATTACTCAAAAGCAAGAAACAAGTGCTTTGATGTTTATTTCCATGTATTCTGAGAGTGATGATTACGATGCAACGTTTATTCAGAATTATTTAAAAATTAACGTCATTCCCGCCATGCAACGTATTAGTGGTGTTGGAGATGTTAGTGTATTTTCACAACAAGATTATGCGATGCGTATTTGGTTGAAACCAGAAAAATTAGCCGCTTACGGTTTAATTCCTTCAGATATTTCTGCCGCTTTAGCAGAACAAAACTTAGAAGCAGCAGCGGGTTCTTTAGGTCAGAATAACGGAGAATCTTTTTCTTATACTTTAACCTATAGTGGACGTTTTAAAGACGAAAGTCAATACAGCGATATTGTTATAAAAGCTTTAGGAAACGGACAGTTTTTAAGATTGAAAGATGTTGCGACTATTGAATTAGACGCACAATCTTATGCCGCGAATGCCATGAGTTTAGGAAACCCTGCCGTTTTTATGGGTATTTTTCAAACCAAAGGTTCTAATGCTCAAGAAATTATTGAAAACATTAAAACCACTTTAGAAACTGTAGAAAAAGACCTGCCAGAAGGATTAGGTATTTTTGTGCCTTATGATACGAGTTTATTCTTAAACGCCTCTATAGAAAAAGTAATTCACACTTTAATTGAAGCCTTTATATTGGTATTTATAGTTGTATTTATTTTCCTTCAAGATTTCCGATCAACTTTAATACCGGCCATTGCAGTACCGGTATCTATTATTGGAACATTTTTCTTCTTGAATGTTTTTGGATACTCTATTAACCTCTTAACTTTATTTGCACTCGTCCTCGCCATTGGTATTGTGGTCGATGATGCCATTGTGGTTGTAGAAGCCGTTCACGCTAAGATGGATCATGGAGAAAAGAATCCGAAAAAAGCAACCTTAGTTGCCATGAATGAAATTTCTGGAGCCATTATATCTATTACATTGGTTATGGCTGCAGTATTTATACCAGTTACTTTTGTTACAGGGCCTACAGGTGTATTCTACGAACAATTTGGGGTAACCTTAATTATTTCCATTTTAATTTCGGCAGTAAATGCCTTAACCTTAAGTCCTGCTTTATGTGCGTTATTATTAAAAGAACATAAAGACGATCATGAGCTTAAAGGTAAAAGTCCGGTGCAACGTTTTTACACGCTTTTTAACAGAGGATTTAATGCTACAACAGAAAAATATGGGAATTCACTTCAATTTTTATTTAGAAAAAAATGGGTTCCAGTATTGCTTTTAGCTTTAGCTGTTGCAGGGATATTTTATGCAGCAAAAACAACCCCTACAGGTTTTGTACCTAATGAAGATAGAGGTATTATTTTCGCAAATATTGAATTACCTGCTGGTGCATCTTTAGACCGTACAGATGCTGTAGCGAAAAAGCTATATGCTCAAATTGAAGGTTTAGATGGTATTGTTGGTGTCAATTTTATTAAAGGTCGAAGTTTAATAAATGGTACTGGATCTAACTACGGAATGGGAATTATTAAGTTAGACGACTGGAGTGAACGTGAAGACGAATCGCTTTCTTCGCAAGCCATTACCGGGAAATTATTTGGTATTGCTGCCGGAGTTCCTGAAGCTAAAATTATTTTCTTCTCTCCTCCTAGTATACGCGGTTTTGGTAACTCTGCCGGTTTTGAAGTGAACTTATTAGATAAGTTTGGAGGCGAATTCACAGATTTAGATAAAGCCAATCAAGATTTTGCAATGGCTTTAATGAGTCATCCGGAAATTCAATATGCGCAATCTGCTTTTAACACAAGTTATCCGCAATACGAAATGGAAGTGAATGTGCCATTAGCTAAAGAAAAAGGAGTTGATGTTTCTAGTATTTTTTCAACTTTACAAGGATATATTGGTGGAATTTATGCTTCAGATTTTTCTAAATTCGGAAAACAATTTAGAGTATATATTCAAGCGCTGCCAGAAGACAGAGCAAATGTAGATGCTTTAAATAGCATGTATGTTAGAACAGATACTGGCGAAATGACACCCATTACACAATTTGTAAAATTAGAAAGAGTTTACGGTCCACAATCTGTAACACGATTTAACTTATTAAACTCTACAAGTATAACCGGAGCAACAAACGAAGGGTATAGTACTGGAGACGCCATTAGAGTTATTGAAGAAGAGGTTGCAAAACTACCAAGTAATTATACAATTGCGTATTCTGGATTAACTCGAGAAGAAGTAAATGCTGGTAGCCAAACTACATTTATTTTCATTTTAAGTATCTTATTTGTGTACTTCTTATTAAGTGCACAATACGAAAGTTATTTACTGCCATTTGCTGTAATTCTATCTTTACCATTTGGAGTATTTGGAGCTTACATTAGTACCAAGTTTTTAGGATTGGAAAACAACATCTATTTCCAAATTTCACTAATTATGCTTATTGGACTGTTAGCGAAGAACGCCATCCTTATTGTTGAGATTGCATTACAAAAACGACACCATGGAGAAAGTATAGTTGAAGCAGCTATAGACGGTGCAAAATCCCGTTTACGACCAATTTTAATGACTTCTTTCGCATTTATCTTAGGTTTAATGCCTTTAGTATTAGCAAAAGGTGTAGGATCGGAAGGTAATAAATCTATTGGTACTGGTGCTGTTGGAGGATTACTTATAGGAACTATTTTAGGAGTATTTATTATACCTATCTTATTTATTTTATTCCAATGGTTACAAGAAAAAATATCTAAAAAACCAGTTGTAATCGAACAAAATTTAGAACAATAATCGTATGATATCAATTATAAAACATAACCCATTTGGTAAAATTTCGATTTTACTTTTTGCCATGATAACTTTACAGAGTTGTTTTGTAGCGAAAGACTATAAACGACCAGAGTTTGAAGAAACTCCAGATTTATTCCGTACAGATAATTTACCTGCAGACAGTACGTCTATGGCAGATGTGTCTTGGAAAGATTTGTTTACAGATCCCTATTTAAATCAATATATTGAAGAAGGACTTCAAAACAATATTGATATAAGAATAGCCATTCAACAAATGGTAGCAGCAGCATCTTACGCCAAACAAGGCAAAGCAGGATATTTACCCTCTGTAGATTTAAGCGCTACAGGCACACGCCAAGAGTTTTCAGAAAACAGTCAGTTCGGATCTATTTTTAGCGGAACTTTAGATTCTTACGATTTTACGGCGAGTTTATCTTGGGAAGCAGATATTTGGGGGAAAATTAGAAGTGCTAAACGAGCTTCAGACGCAAATTATTTACAATCTGTAGCAGCTCATAAAGCTGTAAAAACACTTTTAGTGGCTCAAATTGCAACTACGTATTACCAATTATTAGCCCTAGATGCCCAACTTAAAATTACAGACGAGTCTATTTTAACTCGTGAAAAAAGTGTAGAAACTATTAAAGCGTTAAAAGAAGCTGGACAAGTTAATCAGGTTGCGGTAGACCAAAGTATTGCGCAATTTAATAGTGCCAGTGCTTTAAAAATAGATATTGAAAGTGCTATTTTCACTACAGAAAACACGCTTAGTTTGCTATTAGGTAGAAGCCCTGAAACTATTGAAAGAAGTGATTTAGACATCCAAAAATTAGAGACAGACATGCAAGTTGGTGTACCGTCTATATTGCTTCGTAACAGACCAGATGTAATGGCAGCAGAATATGCTTTAATTAATGCATTTGAGTTAACAAACGTAGCCAAGAGTCAGTTTTACCCATCTTTAACTTTAACAGCTTCAGGCGGATTCCAAAGTTTAGAACTAAAAGATTGGTTAAGTGCTAATTCTATTTTCTCTACCTTAGTTGGTGGTTTAGCGCAACCTTTATTCAATAAACGTAGCATTAGAACCCAACATGAAGTTGCCATTGCTCAACAAGAGCAAGCGCTTTTAAATTTCGAAAAAACATTACTTACTGCCGGTAACGAAGTGTCTACTACACTGTATAATTATGATGCAGAAAACAGAAAAATAGTGTTTAGAGAAAATGAAGTTCAAGCCTTAAGAAAAGCTGAAGCAAACTCTGAAGAACTTTTAAACTACGGTTTAAGTACGTATTTAGATTTGCTTACTGCCAGAACTGCCGCTTTAAGTGCAGAGCTTAATGTGGTTGAAAGTAAACTTCAAAAGTTATTAAATGTAGTCGATTTATATGAAGCCCTTGGAGGTGGATGGAAATAAACTCGCTTATAACATAAATTCAATAAGAAAAGCCCTTTTCAATAGCAAAAGGGCTTTTCTTATTTCAAACTTGAATATATATTTAGAAAATACTTAAAAAACGTTGTATTTTCGATTTAAAATCCAGAACATTTCAGATTAAACAATAAACAATGAGAAAAACAAGTGTCATCTCTGCATTAATCTTAGCTGTTGTTGCTACCATTTTAGCAACGCTTCCTGCTTCTTTATACGCAACTATAGTGGCTTTAGTGGCAATCCTTTTAGGCGTTCTTGGATGGCGGTTATCTACAGACAAATTACAAGCTAAATCTACCTCACAGCTTGCCATTTTACTAAGTGCTATCGCGTTAATACTTTCTGTTTACAAATACATTTTTATTCCTGTTGACATTAAAGAGTCTACTCCTACGGAACAACACCAAGAAGAAGACGATTTCGATGATGATGCAGACTACGACGATTCCTTAGATAATGATCTTGAGGAAGTCGAAGAAAAACCACCACTAAATTTAATCAATGCCAATTCACCTTTAAACTAAAAACATATGTATTTAAAGTTCTTTTTTATCCTGCCTGCTTTATTAATTTTCAACTCTTGTACAGACAAAAAAGATAGCAGTCTAACAGAGGAATCTACAGATGCTATTACTACTCAAGACACTGTAGCGATTAGAAAATATGCAAATACAATTACAACTGAAGAATTAAAAAATCATTTAGAGATTTATGCTTCAGATGAATTTGAAGGTCGCGCAACCGGAACAGCAGGGCAAAAAAAAGCTGCTGAATATTTAAAACAATTTTACATTAGCGAAAACATCGCATCTCCTATCAACGACACCGTCTATTTTCAAGACATTCCCGCATCTTATTTACCTAAAGGAACAAATGCTTCCGAAAATGTTTTAGCCTATATTGAAGGTTCTGAAAAACCAGAAGAAATTGTTATAATTTCTGCACATTTAGATCATGTTGGAATTATTAATGGTGAAATTTATAATGGTGCAGATGATGATGGTTCTGGAACAGTTGCTATTCTTGAGATTGCTCAAGCCTTTAAAGAAGCCGCTTTAAATGGCTATCAGCCAAAACGAAGTATTTTATTCTTACACGTAACTGCCGAAGAAATTGGACTATATGGCTCTAAATACTATTCAGAACACCCCATATTTCCTTTAGAAAATACCGTAGCCGATTTAAACATTGATATGATTGGGCGTGTAGACGATAAACATATAGATCAATCCGATTATGTATATTTAATTGGATCTGATCGCTTAAGTGACGATCTACATGAATTATCCGAACAAGCTAATAAAACCTATTTCAACTTAGAATTGGACTACACATTTAATGACATAAACGACGAAAATAGATTCTATTACAGATCCGATCATTACAACTTTGCAAAATATAACATTCCCGTTATTTTTTATTTTAATGGTACACATGCAGACTACCATAAAGCGACGGATACGGTAGAAAAAATTAATTTTTCATTGCTTCAAAAACGAGCTCAACTTGTATTTGTTACAGCTTGGCAATTAGCAAATCAAACCAATCGTCCTGCATTAAATGATGATGTTAAGCCCTTAGATTAAAACTCTTATATTTAACAATTCTAATCAACTTAAAATAATCAAAAAAACGCTTACTATGAAAAAAACCTTCATACTTGCTAGTGCTGCTGCATTAGTTTTAAGTTGTGGAAGTACTCAAGAAACCTCTACAACAACACAAAGCACAGCAATAACTAAAGACGTTAACTTTTATGCCCAACGCATAACAGCAGATGCTTTAAAAACAGATTTAATGGTGTATGCTTCTGATGAATTTGAAGGTCGAGAAACAGGTCAGCCAGGTCAGAAAAAAGCCATCGCCTTTTTAAAACAACGTTATATAGATTTAGGAATTCCTGCAGCCAAAACCGATGGTAACTATTATCAAGATGTTCCCCTTGAAATTATTAAAACACCAGAAGTAAGTTTAGCAATAAACAATACCAATTTTGAACTTATTACTGATTTCGTATCTATTCTTCCTAGTAAATCAGGGTCAATACAAACCAACGAAATTGCGTATGTAGGTTATGGTATTGAAACAGACTCTTATTCAGATTATAAAGATGTAGACCTTAACGGTAAGGTTGTTTTATTTAAAGCTGGTGAACCTAAAAATGAAGATGGCACCTATGTTATATCCGGAACAACAGAAACCAGTAAATGGTCTAATTTTAGACAAGAATTTGCATTAAAAAGAGACTTAGCTAAAGAAAAAGGAGCAAAAGCCATTTTATTTTACGCCCCAGAGGTTTACGATATGGCAGCAAATCGCTATGGAAAATCTCGTGGCAGAATGAGTTTACAAGCTAAAGAAGAATCTTTGTTTTATTTTGTAATAAACACTACAATAGCCGAGAGTATATTACCAAGTATCGCTACAAATAATAGTATACAAACTATTCAGACAACATTCAGTTTAGACTATAAAAAAGTGAGTGAAGATTTTAACTCTGAAAATGTTGCCGCATTTATTAAAGGTACTGAAAAACCAGACGAAGTTATTGTTGTATCTGCGCACTTAGACCATGAAGGTATTAAAGATGGAGTTGTATACAATGGTGCGGATGATGATGGCTCTGGAACGGTTGCATTACTAGAGCTTGCAGATGCTTTTAAGAACGCTAAAGATAATGGACAAGGTCCAAAACGCTCTATCTTATTTCTTCACGTTACAGGTGAAGAAAAAGGCCTTTTAGGCTCGAGTTATTACGCAGACTACGATCCTATAATTCCTTTAGACGAAACGATGGTGGATTTAAACATTGACATGATTGGTAGAACAGATCCAAAGCGAGAAAGCTCTAACAGAAATTATGTGTATTTAATTGGAAGTGATAAATTAAGTTCTGAATTGCATACCATCTCTGAAGATGTAAACAAATCGTGTTGTAATGTAGAACTAGATTATACATTTAATGATGATAACGATCCTAACCGCTTTTACTACCGCTCAGACCATTACAACTTTGCAAAGAATAATATCCCTGTAATTTTCTATTTTAACGGAACGCACGACGATTACCACAAACCTACAGATACGCCTGATAAAATTCAATACGATTTATTAGAAAACAGAACGCGCTTAGTGTTCTATACAGCATGGGAACTGGCTAACCGCGAACAAAAATTGATTGTAGACAAGGCTTCAAATTAAAAACAATCTACTTCAAATAAAAAATCCTTCAACATATTAATTGTTGAAGGATTTTTTATTTTCTAAATGTTGTTAAGCAAGATTATTTCACATCAAACTCTAAATCTATTTCGGTTGGAGGTAGGCATCTGGAATCGTCACACACCATGAATTCCACAGTTCCTAGTACTTTAAAAGGCACTGCGCCTTTTACTCTAATACGTTGTTTAAAATCTGCTTTACCTTCAAAAAACTTGATGTTCATTTCAAACACAGGATCATCAACTACATGACCTTTTCCTTCTTGTGTATTTCCTTTTTTTAAGAAATTTTTATTGCCTTTAAATGTAAAGGTTGTCGGAATTGGTCCGTTTTCAGGAACGTTTTGAGAATACAAATGCCAACCTTTATCTACATTTGCAGTTGCCACCAACTCATATTCTGTATCTGAAATTTTATTTACAGATGTTGTCCACTTAACGGGTTCTAATATTTGAGAGTTTACAGATCCAGTTATAATTAATACGAGTAGCAAAACAATGTTTTTCATAGTTATATTGGGTTATCTTTTAAATTATTGATATTAAACTAATAGATGATACCCAAATATATACGATTCCCTCTTTTTAGATTTAAATAAGAATTAAAGTTATAGAACTTTTAACATTTCAACTTTCAAAAAAAACATTTAGATACCAAAAGAGCCAAATCTTTGTTTAAAGATTTGGCTCTTTTTAAGTTATTAAGCTTATATATTTAGAATATTTTTATACCTAAACCTATTTGTATGTTGCTGCTTTTTGCTTCTAAAACTTGTTCGTCGTCATAAACATTTGTAACGCCGTACACATATCTTACATCGACATAAAAGTCATCGAAAAACACATATTCTACACCAGCTACTCCTGAAAATACTAAGTTACTAAATCCATCTTCAAACTCGTGTATTTTTAAACCTAACTGAGGTCCTAAACCAACAGATAACTTTTCTGTAACTGCATATTTAGCAAAAACCGGAAGGTTAAGATAATCTAATCTAAGCTCATCTTTTTTAGCACCTTCTGCTGAAAACTGAATTTCTGGGGCCACAGAAAACTTATCTGTAATACCATATTGTGCTGTAAATCCAACTACAAACCCATTTCTGTGAGCATTTCCTGAAGGAACTTCAGAATCGTAATCTAAATTTGAGATATTCATTCCGGCTCTTACTCCGAATAAATCGAATTGAGCAAAACTAGTTGTGGTTGCTAGTATAGTTAAAACTAGTAAGGTAATTTTTTTCATATTGATAGATTTTGGTGCTAAGTTAAAATTAATAAAATCACTTTAATATAATTTTAGATAATTGTGATAAAAAAAGGGATGAAACGCTTATTTTATCGTTATACTAATTTCTTACTTGATACTGTTTCATAATATAAACTCTTTATAATTCCGTCACTTAATCCTATTTTAGGAACATAAATATCTTTGGCTCCACTCCATTTCATGGCCGATAAATAAATTCTCGCAGCAGGAATAATTACATCTGCCCTATCCTGATTTAAATCTAATTCAGTAATTCGCTCTTCGTAAGAATATGATTGCAATATATTATAATAAGACGTTAAATAAAAGAAAGTTAATGGTTTCCCTACTGCTTTACCAGAAACCTTAAATATTTTATTAATATTTCCTCCAGAACCTATTAAATCTATTTTATCATACTTTTTAGTATGCTCTTTAATCCAATTTTCTAGTTCGTTCCAGGTTTCGCGTTTCACCATATCGTTAAGCAATCTTACCGTACCTATTTTAAAAGATCTGGATATTTCTGTTGCTCCATGGTCTATCACAGTAAACTCTGTGCTTCCTCCACCTACATCAACGTATAAATAAGTTTTATTTGGGTTTATGTAGGCATTTAAATCTGTTGCCGCAATAATAGCTGCTTCTTCATCGCCTTCAATAATATCGATATTAATATCTGATTGTTCCTGAATTTGAGACACCACATCTGGACCATTTTTAGCTTCACGCATGGCAGAAGTTGCACAGGCTTTATATTTTTCTACTTTATGAGATTTCATAAGTAATTTAAACGCATGCATGGTATCTATCATGCGTTCTATATTTTTCTCAGATATTCTTTGTTCTAAGAACACATCTGCACCTAAACGAATGGGCACACGAACTAAAGAGCTTTTTTTAAACTTCGTTGGTTTTCCTTCTTCCTCAATAATATTAGCAATTAATAATCTTACGGCATTGGAACCTATATCTATTGCTGCATATTTTTTTATTATAAGCATATTACTCCTTTAACTTGTTTAAATAGTATTCGTAGGTTGCAAACTGCGATCTAACTTTTGTTTTTTTATTCTTCTTATGTTCGTTAGTTTGGGCTAAATTTAAAATTCGTGCTTTTACATTATCGCTCCAACAAATATTAAATGTATCTAATAATTCTTGCTTAATTTCTTTATCGTAAATCGGACAAGTAACTTCAACTCTATTTTCAATGTTACGAGTCATCCAATCTGCCGAAGAAATATAAACTTTAGGATTTCCGCCATTTCCAAACACATAAAGTCTGGTGTGTTCTAAAAACTTATCGACTATACTAATCACTTCAATATTCTCACTCATCCCTTCTATCCCAGGGACCAGACAACACAATCCTCTAACAATCATTTGGATTTTTACTCCTGCTCTACTTGCTTCATATAGTTTATCTACCATTTTATAGCTAGAAATACTATTCATCTTAAGTTTAATACTTGCAGGTTTACCAAGTTTTACATTTACAATTTCGGCATCTATTAATTTAAATAATGCTTTTTGAGTATAATGCGGTGATGTTATAATATGTTTATACCTGTATATTAAATAATTTGTTTCAAAAAAACTAAAAACTTTATTAATATCTTTTAAAATCTTCTGATCTGCAGTAAATAATGTATAATCTGTATATATTTTGGCAGTAGATTCGTTAAAGTTCCCTGTACTTACTATACCGTAGCGTTTTATTTTTTTGTTCTCTTCGCGTTCTATAACACACATTTTACTATGCACTTTAAGACCTTGAACACCAAAAATAAGATTAATCCCTTCAATTTCCATTTGCTCGGCATAAGCAATATTGGCTTGCTCGTCAAAACGGGCTTGTAATTCTATAGATACTGTAACGCGTTTTCCATTTTTTGCGGCATTTATTAAGGAACTCGCAATGTCTGAAATTTGAGCTAATCTATAAATTGTAATTTTTATAGTTTTTACTTGAGGATCTAATGCTGCTTCCCTTAAAAATTTAACCACATAAGAGAACGTATGGTAAGGGGCGTAAAGCAAATAATCTTTTTTAGCAATTAATGCAAATATACTTTCTTCCAGACTTAGACCTTTTACATGTAGTGGTTCTATTTTATCGTAAAGCAAATCGGTTCTTCCCAAACTCGGGAACCCCATATAATCGCGTCTGTTATGATAACGTCCTCCAGGAATAATACTATCTGAAGGTTCTATATTCATTTTTTTCAATAAATAATCTAGAGTTTCCTTTTCTATTTGCTTGTCATATACAAATCGAACAGGTTCACCAATTTGTCTGTGTTTAACACTATCTGATAATTTATCGATAAAACTTTTACTCAAATCACTCTCGAAATCTAATTCACCATCTCTGGTAATTTTAATCATATGAGCTGACACTGATTTATAATCGAAAATATTAAAGATATCATCTAAGCAGTAACGCAATAAATCGTCTAGCATTATAATATAGTCTTTATTGCCTTCTCTAGGAAGCACAACAAAACGGTCCATATTTTTAGAAATTTCTATTAATGCGTATTGATGTTCGTCTGTATTCATATGCATATTTACTGCTAAATACGCTGCACTATCTTTTAATAAGGGAAGCTTGACCAAATCGTTTAAGATGATAGTGACAAGAGCTGGACTTATTTTTTGAATAAAATATTGCTTAATAAATTGATGTTGCGATGGAGATATTTGGTTTTCATCAATAATAAAGATATTCTCTTTCTTTAAATTATTCTGAATATTACTAAGAATTTCTAAACTCTCAGCTTGTTGTTCTATTACAATTTTTGTAATAATTTCTAAAAGTTCACCCGCTTTAATACCACCTAATTCACTTTTACCAGCTTTACCTGCTTGATCGATTCGCTTTACAGTTGCATAACGCACTTTGAAAAATTCGTCTAAATTATTTGAAAATATACCTAAAAATCGCAAACGCTCAATTAAGGGTACGTTTTTATCTTCAGCTTCTTGAAGTACTCTTGCATTAAATTGAAGCCAACTAATCTCTCTATTAATATATATATTATTAGCTTTTTCGATTTTTATCATCTAAATAATTTTTGATTACTTCTTACAAATATATTGTATTTAGAATTTAATTCTGTTTACTATTGTGTTATTAAGTAATGAATACTTTCAAAAACATTAAATTATTTTAAAGCTTTAGGAAATAATTTTAATTTTAAATAACCTGAAGCTAAATCTGACCAGTTTTCTATATTAAATTCTAAAACGACTAAACCACTTGTTGGGACATTTTCGATGTACTCGTTTCCATAAAAATTAACAAAATGATTAATCGCATGATTATGACCAAAAATAAACACAACATCTAAATCATTTGCTAAATTTTTAATAAATTCAGTCAATTTATCACCCTCGAAATCGTATAAATCTTCGATAATTTTCACCGAAATCTGTTCTTCCACAAAAAAGTTATTAACAAAAATATCACAAGTATCTAAAGCGCGTTTCGCAGGACTAGAAAATACACTTTTTAAAGAAATATCTGACATGTTTTTGAAATTCCTACAAACTTTTATAGTATTGGTAATACCTACCGGTTTTAGCGGCCTAAACCGGTCTCCTACACCGTGTTCCCACGAAGACTTACCATGTCTAACAACAACTATTTTTTTCATAATTCTTAATAAATGTTAAACGCTCCAAATAAATTAGCTAGAATCGCATTTTTAAACTAAATTAACATAATTAAACCTTAATTAAATAGTTATAAACACAATTTTTTTAACATGTTAACAAAATTTTATCCGACGTAATGCATTAATGTCCGTCAAAAAACACCCAACTTACACTTCGTCGAAAATAAAGCGTATTTTAACATTAAATTTTGTTTTTCTAACTCTATCTGTCGTTTTTTGTAAGTATTAATTGTCAAAGAATATGATCCCAAGTCTAATTTCAAAACCTAAAGTCTTTGTTTTGCTCGCCAAAACTTTCCCACAAAACTTTATGCCCTCTAGACCGGTTTTACTTCTTAACCAAAAGTAAGATCTGTTGAAACATGAATTAAACTTGAATCTATTTTAAACACATAAATTAACGTTAATCAATAAATTGTATATGGTATCAAATCATGCTTCAAACCTACTTTTCTTTTTTACAGAACGCTTAAGGCATCAGGCCTTAAAAATTATCTCGCCCAGTTTTCAAGACAAAATTTTAAAACCTGCAGGCTTAAACCTTAAAGACGCCACACTGCAATTACAACATTTTGCATTTAGCAAACATATTAACGGACCACTCTTAGCCTGCACAATACAAACGCAATTGCTAAACTACATAGACCCAGAAATAACTAATAATTATAAAGTTGTTAATCCATCATAAGCAGTATTAGGATAACTTAATCGATTCATGAAATGAAAAAATTTTACGCTACGAAATTTAAAGCTTATAAAAACTTCAAACAGTATTCGCTGTTAGCATTATTGCTAATGGCTTTCAGTTTTTATAGCTATGGCCAGTCACCAGTACAATTTAGCTCGAGAGCTAGTTATACAGTTAATGGTGATTTTACTATTATAGGAAATGCCAACCTGACTCCAGAAACGGGAGTTAGTTCGGGAGACATGATATATGTCGATATAGATGGAGATCCAACTACGGTTAACTCATCTTCCGCAACCATTCAACTTAAAAATGAAAGCGGACAAGTGGTAGATAACACATCTAACATTGTTTATGCCGGATTATATTGGACTGGTCGCCCTCCTGGTCAAGAGTTTATTGTTAACAATCCTAACAACGGACTTACCAACACATTAAATAAATCTATAGTGTCTTTAAAAGGACCTGGTTCTAGCGGATATACAGATGTAACTGCTAATTCAGTAGATATCTACTATCCTGAAGGATCTTTTAATGATATGTATATTGCCTATGCAGATGTAACGGGTTTTGTACAATCAAATGGGACAGGTGAATATACTGTTGCAGACATTGCGTTAGTTGAGGGTCAAGATGATACCGTAGGTTTAGGTATTGGATACTACGGTGGCTGGAGTATGGTTATCGTATACGAAAACTCAAGTATGAGAAACCGTAATATAGGTGTTTTTGATGGTTACTCTTTTAAAGGTGTACCTAACGATCCAGATTACGAGCTTCTTAGCTACATAGACTTAGATATTAGCGCTTTAAATACTGCAGATAATGTAAATGCTAAGATAGGTGTTATGGGTGCTGAAGGTGATGCAGATTTAGCTGGAGATGCTTTAACAACACAATACGGAGGAACTGGTGCTTACATACAACGTCTTAGTCATAGCACAAATACAACAACAAACTTTTTTAACTCGTCTATAAACGTTGATGGATTTCCTAGAACTCCTAATGATCCCGTTTTTGGAATTGATTTAAGTAAATTTGACCTTCCTGAACCAAGTGTTATACCTGGGCAAAATAATTTATCTATTCAATATACTGCGACTACAGATAAATACGTTGTTTACAACTTAACTTTAGCTTTTGAAACCGTAACATTACCTGAGCCTCCTGAAGATGCTACATACGAATGTATAGCAGATGTTCCTGTTATGGAAGATTTAATTGCTGATGATGTATGTTCGGACACAGGTGGAACAATTACTTCGGTAAATACACAAACTACAAATTCTACAGATCCTTGTAATGTTATCATTACACGTACATGGTCTTTCACAAACTCATGTGGAGACACATCTTCTGTATCACAAACTATTAATATAATAGATACCACTGCTCCTATTGCTCCTGAAGCTCCTGCAGATATTACAGTCGCTTGTTTAACAGATCTTCCTACAGATCTTGAATTAGAAGCTACAGATAATTGTGGAACTATTATAACTGCAGTTGGTGTAGATAACATCGTATCATCTTCAGATGGCGGATGTAACCAATCAGTAATTCGTACTTGGACATTTGAAGACCAATGTGGAAACTCTTCAGAAATATCTCAAAACATAACAGTAATCGACGATGTTGCTCCAATATTTTTAGATGCTCCTCAAGATATTGTATATGATTGTGATGGAGAACAAAGAATTCCAACAATTGATGCATGGGTACAACTTAATGGATATGGATTAGCAACAGATAATTGTTCAGGTATAACTTGGACAAACAATTACGATTCAACAACACCAACGTGTAACGAGAGTGTTACAGTAGAATTTACTGCAACTGATGCATGTGGAAATTCAATTTCACAATCTGCAACCTATACAGTATTAGATGAAACTGGTCCTGTTATAGGAACTGAACCAGAAGCATTAGTTTTAGAATGTAACGAGAATTCAGAAAATGTATTAAATACTTGGTTAACATCTAACGGAGGCGGTTTGGCAACAGACGCATGTTCTACAGATGTAACTTGGAGTAATGATTTTAACGAAGATACATTCAACCTACAAGCATGTGGTGAAGACAATGCTACAACAGTAACCTTTACTGCAACAGATTACTGTGGAAACATAACAAGTACAACTGCAACCATTACAGTAACAGATGTAACTGCACCTACACTACCAACTAATGTACCAGCAGATGTTGAAGTAGAATGTTATGATGATGTTCCTGCAACAATTAATCTTACTGCAACAGATGAATGTGCCGGTGAAATTACAGTATCAGGAATAGATACAGAAGACAATACAGATCCTACTAATATAATTATTACACGTACTTGGACATTTACAGACGCTTGTGGAAACACATCTGAAGTATCTCAAATGATAACAGTAAGTGATATAACGGCTCCTGTTATAGACAATATCCCTACAGATTTAGCTGTAGAGTGTATATCAGATGTACCTGCAATGGAAGCTTTAACAGCAACAGACAACTGTGCTGGTATAATTACTTCTAACGGAACTGAAACCATTAACGATACAGATGCTTGTAATGTAATCATTACACGTAACTGGGTGTTTACAGACGATAGCGGTAACTCTACAGAGACTACGCAAACTATAACGGTTAAAGATGAAACTGCTCCTATAGTAGATAGTGTTCCTGCAGATATGACAATTGATTGTAATGATGATTTACCTGAAATGGAAGCGTTGACTGCAACAGACAATTGTGCTGGAACTATTACAGCTCTAGGGACTGAAACGGTAGATGACTCTGGTGCTCTATTTACTATTATAACTCGTACTTGGACCTTTACAGATGATTGTGGAAACACAACAGAAGCAACTCAAACAATTTCAGTAGAAAAAGATGTTACTGCTCCTGTAGTAGATAATGCTCCTGCTGACTTAACATTAGAATGTATTGATGATGTTCCAACAATGGAAGTATTAACAGCAACTGATGATTGTGTTGGAGTCATTACTTCTAACGGAACTGAAACCATTAACGATGCAGATGCTTGTAATGTAATTATTACACGTAACTGGGTATTTACAGACGATAGTGGTAACTCAACTGAAGTATCACAAACTATAACAGTAGCAGATGTAACTGCTCCTGTAGTAGATAGTGTCCCTGCAGATATGACTATTGCTTGTGATGAAGAATTGCCTGTAATGGTTGAGTTAACTGCAACAGACAATTGTGCTGGAACTATTACAGCTCTAGGTACAGAAACTGTAGATGACTCTGGTGCTTTATTGACAATTATTACTCGTACTTGGACCTTTACAGATAATTGTGGAAACACAACAGAAGCTACTCAAACAATTTCAGTAGAAAAAGATGTTACTGCTCCTGTAGTAGATAACGCTCCTGCTGACTTAACATTAGAATGTATTGATGATGTTCCAACAATGGAAGCATTAACAGCAACTGATGATTGTGTTGGAGTCATTACTTCTAACGGAACTGAAACCATTAACGATGCAGATGCTTGTAATGTAATTATTACACGTAACTGGGTGTTTACAGATAATAGTGGTAACTCTACAGAAGTATCACAAACAATAACTGTAGCAGATACTCAAGCTCCTATTGTTCCAACTATCCCAGCTGATATAACAATAGAATGTTCAGACGAGTTACCTGTTATGATAGACCTAACAGCACAAGACAATTGTGGTGCAGAAGTTATCGCAACACCTGTAGATGTAACAGACAACACAGATCCATGTAATGTTATAATTACACGTACTTGGACGTTCGAAGATGCTTGTGGAAATGTAAGTACAGGTAGTCAAACAATAAATGTTATAGACGAAACTGCTCCGACTTTAATTGAAGAAGCCACAGACATTGTTTACAATTGTAGTGGAGAGCAAAGAAATGCAACTATCGAAGCTTGGGTAAGTCTTAACGGATATGCATTAGCTCAAGATAATTGTTCTGATATTACTTGGACAAATAACTATGATCCTAGCATTATTAGCTGTGAAGCTCCTGTAGAAGTCATATTTACTGCTACAGATGCTTGTGGAAACTCAACCTCTACAACAGCAACTTATACTATTAACGATGAAACAGGACCAACAATAGAAACAGAACCTCAAGATTTAATCCTTGCATGTTTTTCAGATACTGACACAGTACAAGATTGGTTAAATACTAATGGAGGTGCGACAGCTTTCGATTATTGTTCAGATACTATTACTTGGAGTAACGACTTTGATGCTTCATCATTAAGTGCTGATGCTTGTGGAATAGATAATGCAGTAACAGTAACATTTACTGCTGTAGACTATTGTGGAAATGCTACTCAGACTACAGCTACTATTGCTATAATAGATGAAACTGCTCCTGTATTAACTACAGAAGTTCCTGCAGATGTAACTGTAGAATGTTATGATGATATTCCTACTATGATTTCTCTTACAGCAACAGATGAATGTGCTGGAGATATTACAGTAACTGGAATAGATACTGAAGATAATACAGATCCAACTAATATAATTATCACTCGTACTTGGACGTTCGAAGATGCTTGTGGTAACACAACTGAAGTGTCACAAACTATTACTGTTAATGATGCAACTGCACCTGTATTAGATTCAACGATACCTACAGATTTAGCTCTTGAATGTTTAAGTGATGTTCCAGCAATGGAAACATTAACAGCTACCGATAACTGTGTTGGAACTATAACATCAAACGGTACTGAAGTTATTAATGATGCAGATGCTTGTAATGTGATAATTACTCGTACTTGGATCTTTATGGATAACAGCGGTAATACTACTGAAGTTAATCAAACTATAACTGTGAAAGACGAAACTGCTCCTGTAGTAACAACGCCTCCAACAGATTTAAATATAGAATGTGATGGAGATATTCCCGCATTAGAAGCTTTAATAGCAATAGATAATTGTGCTGGAGAATTAACTTCTGAAGGAACTGAAACCATTAATACTACAGACCCTCTTAATACAATTATCACACGTACTTGGTCATTTACTGATAATTGTGGTAATACAACTGAAGTGTCTCAAACTATAACAGTAAAAGATGTAACTGCTCCTGTAGTAGACCCAATGCCAGAAGATGTAACTTATGCATGTATCGATGACGTTCCTACATTATCAGCATTAACTGCAATAGACAACTGTTCTGGAGAATTAACTTCTGAAGGAACTGAAACAATTGAAGATGCAGATGCTTGTAACGTAACAATTACACGTACTTGGATGTTTACAGATGAGAGTGGAAACGAAACTGAAGTTACTCAAACTATAACAGTAATTGATGATGTGGCTCCAACTGCTCCTGCTGCTCCAGCAGATCTTACAGTACAGTGTATAGATGATGTACCTGTAACTAGCGACTTAACTGCTACAGACAACTGTGGAGAAGCTATTACATCTACAGGTGTAGATACTGTAACAGATATCGATTCTTGTAGTAGTATTATTACTAGAACATGGTCGTTTACAGATTCATGTGGTAATACTTCAACAACAACTCAAATTATTACAGTAGAAGATACTATTGCTCCTACTCTAGTTAGTGACTTAGATACAGAAGTTGAAATCTTTTGTTCAGATATACCTACACAACCAGAATTAGATTTCACAGACAATTGTGCTTCTACTTTAGATGTTGAGTATACAGAAGTAAGTACTGCAACTGGTGCTGCTTTCGAAAACTACTTAATCATTAGAGATTGGACCGTAACAGATACATGTGGTAACGCTGCTGTATTTACACAAACAATAACGGTTAACGTACAACAAGATGTTGTACTAGTAACAGACGACAGATGTACTGAAGGTGGTGCTGTAGATTTAGATAGTTATTTAGTAGATTCTAGTATCGATGGTACATGGGTTGTAACATCTGGAGATACAACTATAAATGGAAGTACTTACGATCCTATTGATTCTGAAGTTGGAGCAAGTTATGAGTTCACATTTACTGAAGCAGATGGTTGTCAAAACCAAACTACAGTTACAATAACAGTTAATGAAGATTGTGTTGAGCCAACTTGTGATCCTATTGTTTCTACAACAGTAACACCTAACGGTGACCAGTGGAACGAATACTTTACAATAACAGGTCTTGATAGATGTGGATTTGTAATAGACGTTGAAATTTACAACAGATGGGGAGCATTAGTTTATAAAGCTCAAGATTATCAAAACAACTGGAATGGTAAAAACGATAAAGGCGCTTTTGGTAATGCTAATAACTTGCCAACAGGAACATACTATTATATTGTAACATTAAAAAATAGCGGATTGAAACCACTAACAGGTTCAATTTACTTAGGAACCAAATAAAAAATAACCTATGAAAATTTTAAAGCATCACATAGTAGCTTTAGCATTATTGAGTTGCACGGTTGGAATGGCACAACAACTGCCACAGTTTACTCAATACATGTATAACACCATATCTATTAACCCTGCGTATACAGGAAGTAGAGAGACCTTAAGCGTTGTTGGCCTTCATAGAAGCCAATGGGTAGGTATTGATGGTGCTCCTACAACACAAACTCTTTCTGTGCATTCGCCTTTAGAAAACGAAAAGATAGGAATTGGTGGTTCATTTATACATGATGAACTTGGAGCAGAAAACTTCAATTATTTATATGGAAGTTTTTCATACACAATTAATACGGGTGAAAAATCTAAATTAGCTTTTGGTATTAATGCTGGGTTTACTCAGTATAGTTTAGACCAGGACTTCAGATTAAACAACCCAGACGATCCGATTATTTATGGTATTGAAGATCGTTGGGCTCCAAACGTAGGAGCAGGTGTTTACTGGCATTCAGAAAGGTGGTATTTAGGTTTATCCGCTCCTAGAATTTTAAACACAGATTATAACACTAACGAATATGAAGCTCTAGAGCGAGTAAGTTATTACTTCACTGGAGGGTATGTTTGGGACATTGGAAGTTATACAAAGTTTAAACCATCATTCTTATTAAAAGCAACCAATGGTGCACCTATATCATACGATGTTACAGCAAACTTCTTATTCTACGACAAAATGTGGATTGGAGCTGGTTTCAGACATAACTCAGGTGTAGATGGTAATCAATCAAACGGAGTTTCAGATTACTCATTTGGTGGTACTAATGCAATTGCAGGTTTAATTGATTTCCAAGTATCTAAACAACTAAGAATTGGTTATACTTATGAATCACCTATAAATTCTGAAATTAAATATTACCAAAGCGGAACTCACGAGATCATTTTAATGTTCGAATTATTTAAAGAAAGACGTATTAAATCCCCAAGATATTTCTAAAGACTACCACTATGAAGACAAAATTAATATTCACCATACTAGCACTATCAAGTACTTTTATCTTTGCTCAAAAAAAGGTAGCCGACAAATTCTTTAAAAATTACGCTTATGTTAAAGCAAGTGATTTATACCAAGAGGCTGTTAAAAAAGGAGACAGTAGTGCACATGTATTAACACGTTTAGGAGATTGTTTTTACAACAACTCAGATTCTGAAAAAGCTGCAACTTGGTATGCAATGGCTATTGAAAAACACGATGATGTAGATCCTATTTATTATTATAAATATGCACAATCATTACGTAGTTTAGGTCAGTATGATGACGCTGTTGTGTATTTAGAAAAATTTAATGAAGCACAAAAAGATGAAGATCGTATAGATGGAACAGATTTTACAAATGTTGCTCTTTATGAAAAACTAAAAAGTACAGAAGGTATTTATGTAGATATAATTAACCTACCTATTAATACTATAAATTCTGATTTTGGTGCTTTTGAATACGACGGAACTTTATACTTCGCCTCTACTTCTAAGAAAACTAAAGATGAATTATATGCTTGGAATGATCAGCCATTTTTAGACATATACCAATCTGATATTTCTGAAGGTGCAGATGGAGAAGATGCTTTAAATTATACATACCCTAATTATGTTAAGAGTGATCAAATCAATACTAAATATCACGAAGCAAGTGTTGCCATTACAAACGATGGTAAGACTATGTATTTTACAAGAGATAACGTTAGTAAAAACAGAAAATTAAAAGCAGATCGAGAAGGAACATCTCACTTAAAAATTTACAAAGCAACATTAGTAGATACAACTTGGCAAGATGTTCAAGAATTAAATTTTAACGATAAAGTATTCTCTACAGGTCATCCTGCTTTAAGTCCAGATAATAAAACACTATACTTTACTTCAGATAGAGAAGGAGGATATGGACAATCTGATATTTGGAAAGTTGCAATTTTAGGAGACGATAATTATGGTTTCCCAGTAAATTTAGGTGCAGCAGTAAATACAGCTGGAAAAGAAATGTTCCCGTTTGTAGATCAAGATAACAACTTATACTTCTCTTCAGATAGTTATTTAAACCTAGGATTATTAGATATCTTTAAATCTGATGTTTTAAAAGGTGGAACGAGTGTAGAAAACATTGGAGCACCTTTTAATAGTGGCTTAGATGATTTTGCTTATAACATCAATACTGGAAATGGTAGAGGATATTTCTCTTCTAACCGTGAAGGTGGTAAAGGAAGTGATGATATTTATTCTTTCGAGATTTGTGCTCAAATGATCACAGGTACTGTAAGAGATAGTAGAACGGTATTACCTTTGGCTTTTGCTAGTGTTCAATTAATAGACGAAACTGGTAAAGTCGTTAAAGAGGTAATGACAGGAGAAGATGGTTTTTACTCTTTCAAAGTAAGCTGTAATAACACCTATAATATTTTAGGTAGTAAAGCAGATTATAAAGACGACTTAAGAGAGGTGAGCACATCTTTAATTAATGGAAACGAAGTGACTATAGATCTTAACTTAATACCACTTATTATTGAAGATGAAATTGTGATTAACCCTATTTACTTCGACTTCGATAAATGGGATATTAGAACAGATGCAGCTTACGAGTTAGAAAACATTGTAGGTGTAATGAGAGAGCATCCAAACATGAAAATTAAAATTGAATCGCATACAGATAGTCGTGGTCCAGATAATTATAACTTAACTTTATCTGATAAGCGTGCTAAATCTACAAGAGATTATATCTTATCTAGAGAAATTGATCCAAGTAGAATTGAAAGTGCAATTGGATACGGAGAAACACAACTGGTTAATGATTGTGCTAACGGAGTTAAGTGTACTAAAGAACAACACCAAGATAACAGACGATCTAAGTTTATTATCTTAGAAAATAAGCAATAATTATTACTCAATCACAACAATAAAAAAAGCCGCTATTAAGCGGCTTTTTTTATTTATGATAGTTGACAAGTATAAAGTAACTTGACTCCCCTACACCATCCACAATAAAGCTATTAGTGCTTTTAAATGATTAATGTATGTCATCAAAAACTATCAATTGTAATCATACTAGTGAAATATTTAACCGCAATGTAACACACTTAATTTCTCTGATTAAAATGAATTATAATCGAAGTTAATGCTAAGTCTAACTTGACATACATAAGCTCAGTGTATTATCATTTAGAGCATCACCAGTAACTAGATTGATTGCTCATTATAATATTAAGTAAGAGAAATAAAAGTGATTCTTAGCCAACCTAAACAGGCATAATTATGACATAACATACACTAACTAGACATTTTTAACAGACTATCAAACACTCTTAATTACCAAACTAATTGATTACTTAAAACACAAGCTACTCTCCTACTCGAGCGGTAGACAAACTTTTGTTAACTGTATTTAATTTTACATACTAAATTAACGAACCTCAACTGGTCTACTTAATCTTAAAATATAACTTATTTATAACTTGTTTATTTAGCTGATAATTGTAACATTTGGTTTGGTTAAAAAAAGTGGATTCATTTTAATAGAGAACTACAATTTTGCACTTATATTAATTGGAATAATATATACTATATTATATTTTGATGCAGTGAGCTTTATGAGTTAACTGGTAGAAAACATATATCATTTAGAGCTTTAAAGAAAAGCGTATAATGAGTTTATATAACATTAAGTTGTAAAACAAATCTAGTTTTATCAGGCCTAGAGACGCTTTAAAAGCTTTTAAAACTATACGTTAACTTCTATTATATTAAGTAAGGTTAAAGCATAAAAAAGCCTGTGATATAAATTCACAGGCTATTTCATTAACTTATATACGAACTAAATATTATTTAGCAGCATCTAATTTTGCTTGTACTTCTTTAGCTTTATCAGTTTCACCAGTAGCGTTGTAAATATTTATTAATTGTTGGTAAATATTTGGTACTGGATTAGGGTTTTTAGCAATATATTGAACTAGAACATCTGCTCCTTTGTCAAATAAACTAGTCTTTTTAGCGCGTAACTCATCGTAACGTGCATTATCTGCTTTACTTGTACCTAAGCTATTCATTTCTTCAATTAGAGAGTTTCCTTCATCAATGTAAGTTGTAGACTCGTTTAAAGCTGCATCTGCATAATCAGGCTTAATCTCTAGAGCTTTTTCGAATGCAGTTCTTGCACCTTCAAAGTCTTGATTCTTTAAAGAAATAACACCAATGTTGTAGTGTAAGTTTGGATTGTCTGGTTGTTGTTTAACAGCCTCTTCCATTAATTCTTTAAACTTATCTGTTTCTTCTAATTCTAAATATAAATTAGCTTCAGTTAAGATTAAATCTAAGTTATCAGGATCTTGTAATCTTGCTTTTTTAGCTGCTGCTAAAGCTTCATCTGTTTTTCCTTGAGATACTAAAATTAAAGCGATGTTCTTAGTGATTTCACCTTGTTTAGAATCTGTTTTACGCATACCTGGATTGTTATGAGATTTTGCTTTCACAAATAAATCTCTTTGGCTTTGAGCCATAACTTCTTCTTCTCCAGTTGCCACATTTGTAGCATAATATTGCGTTTCGATACCTGTGTATCCTAACTCATCTAAAGTTTTGTACTGTCTTAAAGCCGTATCGTAATCCTGATCACTTACAGAACTTACTGCTGCATAATACAAATACGTAGTATCTGTAGGCACAATGTTGTATAATTGCTCAAACTGCTGACTAGCTACTGTATAATTCTTAGCCTTGAAGTTGTCGTTCGCTTTAACTAAATACGTGTTTTGCATGTTGTTTTTAAACTCTGCTACTTCACTCTTCATAGAATCATCAACCTGATCTAAGTTTTCAAGCGCTTTAGTAACATCTGCTGCAGAACCTGCACCATTTGCATATAAAGCTTCTGCTTGTAGATAATAATACTTTGACTTGTATTTATCATCTATAGAAGATAACATTGGCGTAACTTGATTTAAAGATGCCTTTGCTTCTGCGTAATTATTGCTTTTAATTGCCTTTTCCGCTGCCTTTAATTCTTTTTTTTGTGCAAAAGAAAATGCACTAACGGATAAAGCCAAAGCAACTATAACCTGTTTTTTCATTGTAATAAAATTATGTTAATTGTTAATTAATTGTTTTCTATGTTGTCATTTTCAATTGTAGTATCATCACCATCTGTAGGTGTATCTACACCTTCTTCTGCTTCAATATCTACTAAGGTTTCTTCTTCATGCATTACTTTCGCAACTGCTGCTATAGAATCATTCCCTTTTAAATTTATAAGTTTTACACCTTGTGTTGCACGACCCATTACTCTTAAATCTTGAACAGCAATTCTAATGGCGATACCTGATTTATTGATAATCATAAGATCGTCTGAATCTGAAACAGTTTTAATGGATACTAATTTACCCGTTTTTTCTGTAATAGAAATCGTTTTTACACCTTTTCCTCCACGGTTAGTAACTCTATAAACTGGTTCTCCATCTTCTGGATCGTCAATATAAGTACGTTTACCATATCCGTTTTCAGAAACAACTAAAACAGATTCTTCTTGTGGGTTCTCTACAGTAATCATGCCAATAACCTCATCACCTTCATGTGCTAAAGTAATTCCGCGTACTCCAGATGCACCTCTTCCCATTGGTCTTGTCTTAGCTTCTTCGAAACGAATGGCTTTACCAGACTGTAAGGCTAACATCACTTGACTTGTTCCTGTTGTAAGTTTAGCTTCTAAAAGTACATCGTCTTCTTTAATTGTGATGGCATTAATACCATTAGTTCGCGGACGAGAATATTGCTCTAAAGATGTTTTCTTAACTTGACCATTTTTAGTCGCCATGATGACGTAATGACTATTAATATACGCTTCGTCCTTAAGGTCTTGAGTACAAATAAATGCCATAACTTTATCGTCTTGTTCAATGTTTATTAAATTCTGAATAGCTCGACCTTTAGAGGTTTTACTTCCTTCAGGAATTTCGTAAACACGCATCCAGAAACATTTTCCTTTTTGTGTAAAGAATAACATGTACTGGTGGTTGGTTCCCACAAATAAATGCTCTAAGAAATCTTCATTTCGGGTTGTTGAAGCTTTTTGCCCAACACCACCTCTATGTTGTGTTTTATATTCATTAAGCGAAGTACGCTTAATGTAACCTGCATGAGAAATAGTAATTACCACTTGCTCATCCGGGATCATATCTTCAATACTTAAATCACCTCCTGCATATTCTATAATAGAACGACGCTCATCACCATATTTATCTTTAATAACTTGAAGTTCGTCTTTAATGATATTCATTCGACGTTCTTTCTTTTCCAAGATATCTTTTAAATCCTCTATGGTTTTCATAATATCGTCGTATTCTGAACGTAACTTGTCTTGCTCTAATCCTGTTAACTGGCGTAGACGCATTTCGACAATAGCTTTAGCCTGAATTTCAGAAAGTTTAAAACGTTCTATTAAACGTTCACGAGCTTCATCTGCATTAGATGAACTACGAATTATTTGAATCACTTCATCAATATTATCAGAAGCAATAATTAATCCTTCTAATATGTGAGCACGCTCTTCTGCTTTACGTAATTCGTAAGTTGTACGTCTTACTACAACGTCATGTCTATGCTCAACAAAATGATGAATTAAATCTTTTAAGTTTAACAATTCTGGACGTCCATTAACCAGTGCAATATTGTTTACACTAAAAGACGTTTGTAATTGTGTGAACTTATATAATTTATTTAAAACGATATTAGGAATCGCATCACGTTTTAATACATATACAATACGCATTCCATTTCTATCAGACTCATCTCTTATCGTAGAAATACCGTCTAATTTTTTATCGTTCACTAAATCGGCTGTTTTTTTAATCATTTCAGCCTTATTTACTTGATACGGAATTTCTGTAACAATAATACATTCGCGTCCGTGCACTTCTTCAATATTAGCTTTGGCTCGCATTATAACACGACCACGCCCTGTATGAAAAGCTTCTTTTACACCATCGTAACCAAAAATGGTTCCTCCAGTAGGAAAATCGGGAGCTTTTATATATTGAATTAATTCGTCTATTGTAATATCTTTATTTTCGATATACGCAATAGTACCTTCAACCACTTCTGTTAAATTGTGTGGTGGCATATTAGTAGCCATACCTACAGCAATACCAGAGGCTCCATTAATTAATAAACCAGGAACACGTGTTGGTAACACGGTTGGTTCTTTTAATGTATCATCAAAGTTTAATTTATGGTCTACTGTTTCCTTGTCGATATCTGCCAACATGTCTTCAGAAATCTTGCGCATACGCGCTTCTGTATAACGCATTGCTGCAGGACTATCTCCATCTACAGAACCAAAGTTACCTTGCCCGTCTACTAACATATAACGTAAACTCCATTCTTGAGCCATACGTACCATAGCGTCGTAAACCGATGTATCTCCGTGTGGGTGATACTTTCCTAAAACTTCACCAACAATTCTTGCTGACTTTTTATGCGCTCCAGTTGCTCTAACTCCCAGTTCGTACATTCCATATAAAACACGTCTGTGTACAGGTTTTAAACCATCTCTAACATCGGGAAGCGCACGTGACACAATGACTGACATTGAATAATCAATGTAAGCCGTTTTCATTTCGTCTTCGATATTAATTGGAATAAGCTTTTCTCCTTCTGCCATCTATAAAAATAATTTAGTTATCTTGTGTGTTTCAAATCGCGCTAATATAACCATTTCGCGAGTAATAGCAGGCGTTTTAACACTGTTTTTAAGCGTTTTTATTAACAATTCGTACAAGGGGTTTAGTTAATAAGTAAGACAGCAAATATTTTGATTATACAAAGATTTTTTTTCTATTAGCATAAATCATATAATTAAGGTATACTTTTTGTCTTTGGTAATATGTTTTAGTAATTTTAATGCAGAAAGGATTTAATTTATGGATGATAATTTTTCACCAAGAGTAAAAGATGTTATAGCTTATAGTAAAGAAGAAGCCCTACGTTTAGGACACGACTTTATTGGCACAGAACATCTTATGCTTGGACTTTTAAGAGACGGTAACGGTAAAGCAATAAATATTTTAAACGCCTTAGATATAGATCTAAATCATTTAAGGAGAAAAGTAGAAATATTAAGCCCTGCAAACCCAACATTAACCGCAATTTCTAACGAGAAGAAGAATTTGCACCTTACAAGACAAGCAGAACGCGCTTTAAAAACAACATTTTTAGAAGCCAAGCTATTTCAAAGTAATTCCATTAACACCGCACATTTATTATTGTGTATATTAAGGAACGAAAATGACCCTACAACTAAGCTCTTAAACAAGTTGAAAGTAGATTATGATAACGTTAAAGAACAATTTAAATTTATGATTACAAACGATGATAATTATATAGAACCAAAGGCTGAATCCTTCCAAGATGACGGCCCTAGCGAAGATGACGCTACAAAAGATAATTTGTTCAATACACCAACAGGAAAAGCAAACAAAAAATCTAAAACACCTGTTTTAGATAATTTTGGTCGTGATTTAACAGCCATGGCTGAAGAAGGTAAACTAGACCCTGTTGTTGGACGTGAAAAAGAAATTGAACGTGTCTCTCAGATTTTGAGTCGACGTAAAAAAAACAACCCACTTTTAATCGGAGAACCTGGTGTTGGTAAGTCTGCCATTGCAGAAGGTTTAGCGAACAGAATTGTAAAACGTAAAGTATCTAGAATTCTATTTAATAAGCGTGTTGTAACTTTAGATTTAGCCAGCTTAGTTGCTGGAACCAAATATAGAGGACAGTTTGAAGAACGTATGAAAGCCGTAATGAATGAACTTGAAAAGAATGAGGATATTATTCTTTTTATTGATGAAATTCACACCATTGTAGGTGCCGGTGGAGCTACAGGAAGTTTAGATGCTTCTAACATGTTTAAACCAGCTTTAGCACGTGGAGAAATTCAATGTGTTGGTGCAACAACTTTAGACGAATACAGACAGTATATCGAAAAAGATGGCGCCTTAGAACGTCGTTTCCAAAAAGTTATTGTAGAACCAACTACAGTAGAACAAACCATTGAAATTTTAAATAATATAAAAGATAAATACGAAAGTCACCATAACGTAAATTATACACCAGAAGCTATTACTGCTTGTGTAAAATTAACTAGTCGCTATATGACAGATCGTTTTTTACCAGACAAAGCGATAGATGCTTTAGACGAAGCCGGTTCTCGCGTACACATTACCAATATTAATGTGCCTAAAAAAATTCTTGAACTTGAAAATGAACTTGAACAAGTTAGAGAAACAAAAACATCTGTTGTTAAAAAACAAAAATACGAGGAAGCAGCTAAATTAAGAGACGATGAAAAGCGTCTTGAAAAAGAGTTAGCGATCGCACAAGAAAAATGGGAAGAAGATACTAAACAACATCGCGAACTAGTCACAGAAGATAATGTAGCAGATGTCGTTTCTATGATGACTGGAATTCCAGTTAACAGAATTGCCCAAACAGAAAGCAATAAATTGGCCGTTTTACCAGAACTTATAAAAGGAAAGGTAATCGGACAAGACGAAGCGGTTTCTAAAGTGGTAAAAGCCATTCAAAGAAATCGTGCTGGACTTAAAGATCCTAACAAACCAATTGGTTCATTTATCTTTTTAGGTCAGACAGGAGTTGGTAAAACCCAATTAGCTAAAGTACTTGCTAAACAATTATTTGATAGTGAAGATGCATTAGTTAGAATAGATATGAGTGAATACATGGAAAAATTCGCCATTTCTAGATTAGTTGGAGCGCCTCCAGGATACGTAGGGTATGAAGAAGGTGGACAGTTAACCGAAAAAATTCGTCGTAAACCTTACGCTGTTGTCCTTTTAGATGAAATTGAAAAAGCGCATCCGGATGTATTTAACATGATGCTTCAAGTTTTAGACGACGGATTCTTAACAGACAGCTTAGGTCGTAAAATAGATTTCAGAAATACTATTATTATCATGACATCTAATATTGGTGCCCGTAAATTGAAAGATTTCGGTACTGGAATTGGTTTTGGTACTGCATCTCAAAAAGCACAAGAAGATGCGAATACAAGAAGCGTTATTGAAAGTGCTTTAAAGAAAGCCTTTGCTCCTGAGTTCTTGAATAGAATAGATGATGTTATTGTATTTAATACTTTAGAAAAAGCAGACCTTAACGATATTATCAAAATAGAACTTGATAAATTATTGTTACGCATCAAAGATCTTGGTTACGATTTAAAACTAAGCGACAAAGCAACTAGTTTTATTGCAGAAAAAGGATTTGATAAACAATATGGAGCACGTCCTTTAAAACGGGCCATTCAGAAATATGTTGAAGATGCTTTAGCAGAAAAGATTATTACATCTAAAATTCACGAAGGAGATGTTATTTTAATGGATTTAGATGATGCTAGTCAAGAACTTGTAATCACCATTGAAAAACAAGAAAATCCCACAGAATCTTAAAAAAGATTAATTATTTTAAACCAAATGTCCGTTGTTAACCCTTCGGACATTTTTTTTAATTTTTATCTACCCAAACTATTACAATTAATTATAATATACCATTCTATTCTCTTATTTTTGAAGGAACTAAAAAATCAAACTATGAAAAAAATATGTATTGCTATTGGTGCACTGGCTATATTCGCGTGCCAAGAAGCTCCAAAAAAAGATTATGTAACACTTTCTGGACAAATAACAGATAAAAATAGCGACTCTTTAATAGTGAGAAGTCGTGCCTACAGTAAAACAATTACAGTAAACGCAGATGGTACATTTAGCGATACTTTAAAAATAGAAACTGGACTCTACAACTTTTATGATGGTGTAGAATCTACTAATGTATTCCTTAAAAACGGATACGATTTAAATCTTTCTTTAGATACGAAAGCTTTCGACGAATCTATTTCGTACACAGGAGAAGGCGCAGAAAACAATAATTATTTAGCAGAAAAATCTTTAATCGAAGAAAAATTATTAGATCAAGATTTCTCATCAATGACATTAGAAAGTTTAGATACTGAATTTGAAAATATAGAAACAGAACTTACAACGTTTTACAACTCTAAACAAGGTATAGATACCATGCTTACAAATATGGCTTCTAACAACTTAAAGCCAATGCTTGATGGCACAAAAAAATATTATGCAAACAATATTAAGCTTAAACAAGAAATGACAGGGAAACCTTCACCAATGTTTGTAGATTATACAAATGCAGATGGATCGACTACATCTTTAGAAAGTTTAAAAGGAAAATATGTTTATATAGATGTTTGGGCAACTTGGTGCGCGCCTTGTAAAGCAGAAATTCCTTCGTTAAAAGCTTTGGAAGCAGAATATTATGACAAAAATATTACGTTTGTAAGTATTTCTGTGGATGACGACAGAACACACGGCGGTTCTTGGGACAAAGCTAAAGCAGACTGGTTAGCCATGGTTGCAGATGAAGATTTAGGCGGTATACAAGTTATGTCTCCAGAAGGTTGGAAATCTGAATTTGTGAGAAATTACCAAGTTAATGGTATCCCAAGGTTTATCTTAATTGGACCTGACGGAAATGTTGTAGACCCTAGCGCTCCTAGACCTTCTGATGCTAAATTAAAAGAATTATTTACGTCTTTAAGTATCTAAGACTACAAACAATCAACAACAAAAATCTGCTTAGAACATTTGTTTTAAGCGGATTTTTTGTTGAATACCATATCTTCTAATAAGCTGACAAATCAATACTATTTATTTCGCCATGAGAAGCGTGCTTTACAACTACTCCATTTTTAACAATTAAAAGCTGTGGCGATTCATGATATACTTTAAATCTATTTGCTATTTCAGCAGACAACTCCCGGTTTTGTAATAAATCCAGAAAATACATATCTAAATTTAAATCTAGATCGTATGCTTTTTCAAACTGGCTCAACACCATTCTGCTAATCCCACAACGTGTAGAATGTTTAAAAATAACCTGCGTCTTTCCCGCAGAGTCTTCTACAATAGTATCTAACTGACTTTCAGAAACCAAGGCTTTCCAAGGAATTGATGGTTTTTCACTTTTATCTTCTGAATTATTACTGAATATTTTATCAAAAAATCCCATATTTTCATTAATTTTAAGTCTTACTTCTTTTCTACTCAAAAGACAAATCGTCAGTAATAACGTGCTAAAAACAGACATTTTGTCTCGACTTTCTAAATGGTAAGAAAATTGATTATTCATTGAAAAACAAATACACAATGAACTTTAACAATTATACAATAAAATCTCAAGAAGCCATACAACGTGCACAACAAATTGCGCAAGAATTTGGCCAACAAAGTTTAGAGAACGAACATGTTTTTAAAGCTATTTCTGAAGTAGATGAGAATGTGTTACCGTTTATTCTAAAAAAACTGAATGTTAACATCAACATTTTAAAGCAAGCTTTAGACAAACAAATTGAAAGTTTTCCTAAAGTTACTGGAGCAGAAATCATGGCTTCACGCGAACTTAGCACAGCTCTAAACGAGGCGTCTAGTATTGCTAAAAAAATGAATGATGAATATGTATCTGTCGAACACTTAATCATTGCTATTTTTAAATCGAAAAGCAAGATTGCTCAAATGCTGAAGGATCAGGGTGTCACAGAGAAAGCGCTTATTGCTGCTATTGAAGAATTACGACAAGGCGACCGTGTAACTTCTCAAAGTCAAGAAGAGACCTATAACGCCCTTAATAAATATGCGAAAAATTTAAATGAATTAGCCAAAAATGGCAAACTAGATCCGGTTATTGGTCGTGATGAAGAAATTCGTAGAATCCTACAAATTTTATCTAGACGAACAAAAAACAATCCTATTTTAGTGGGAGAACCTGGTACCGGAAAGACAGCTATCGCCGAAGGTTTAGCGCATAGAATAGTTGATGGTGATATTCCTGAAAACTTAAAAGACAAACAAATTTTTGCCTTAGACATGGGTGCCCTTATTGCTGGTGCTAAATACAAAGGTGAATTTGAAGAGCGTTTAAAAGCCGTGGTAAAAGAAGTCACAACTAGCGAAGGTGACGTTGTTTTATTTATAGATGAGATTCATACGCTTGTTGGTGCAGGTGGTGGACAAGGCGCAATGGATGCTGCCAATATTTTAAAACCAGCCTTAGCACGTGGAGAACTTAGAGCTATTGGAGCTACAACTTTAGATGAGTATCAAAAATACTTTGAAAAAGACAAGGCCTTAGAACGTCGTTTCCAAAAAGTAATGGTAAACGAACCAGACACCGAAAGTGCCATTTCTATTTTACGTGGTATAAAAGAGAAATATGAAACTCACCATAAAGTACGTATTAAAGACGAAGCCATAATTGGTGCTGTAGAGTTGTCTGAACGCTATATTACAAACCGTTTTTTACCAGATAAGGCTATTGATTTAATGGATGAAGCCGCTTCTAAACTGCGTATGGAAATTAATTCTAAACCAGAAGAACTTGATGTTTTAGATAGAAAAGTGATGCAGTTGGAAATTGAAATTGAAGCGATAAAACGTGAAAAAGACGAGGTAAAACTTAAAAGTTTAAAATCAGATTTAGCGAACTTGAAAGAAGAACGCAACGAAATAAACGCTAAATGGAAAAGCGAAAAAGAAGTTGTAGATAATATTCAAGCTGCTAAATTAAATATTGAAAACTTTAAACTTGAAGCAGAACGCGCAGAACGTGAAGGCGATTACGGTAAAGTTGCAGAAATTAGATACGGAAAAATTAAAGATGCACAAGAACGACTAGATCACCTTCAAAAAGAATTAAGCGAAAATGAGACTGGCAATTCTTTAATTAAAGAAGAAGTTACTTATGATGATATTGCGGAAGTTGTAGCAAAATGGACCGGTATTCCTGTAACAAAAATGCTACAGAGTGAACGTGAAAAATTATTGCACTTAGAAGACGAGTTACATAAACGTGTTGTAGGACAAGAAGAAGCTATTGAAGCTGTTAGTGATGCTGTAAGACGAAGCCGTGCCGGATTACAAAATCCGCAAAAACCAATAGGAACCTTCTTATTCTTAGGAACAACAGGTGTTGGTAAAACGGAATTAGCTAAAGCCTTGGCCGAGTACTTATTTGATGATGAAAATGCGATGACTCGTATTGATATGAGTGAATATCAGGAACGTCATGCCGTAAGCAGATTGGTAGGTGCACCTCCAGGATACGTAGGTTATGATGAAGGTGGGCAATTAACAGAAGCTGTACGAAGAAAACCATATTCTGTAGTGCTTTTAGATGAAATTGAAAAAGCACATCCCGATACTTTTAATATCTTACTACAGGTATTAGACGAAGGACGTTTAACAGATAACAAAGGACGTGTGGCCGATTTTAAAAACACCATAATAATAATGACCTCTAATATGGGAAGTCAGATTATTCAAGAACGTTTTGAAGCCACTAAGGATATAGAAAGTGCTATTGAAACTGCAAAAATTGATGTATTAGCAGTATTAAAGCAATCTGTTAGACCTGAGTTTTTAAACAGAATAGACGACACTATTATGTTTACACCGCTAAGTAAAGAAAACATTAAAGAAATTGTAGAATTACAACTTAAGAGTGTTGCTAAAATGATTGCACAACAAGGCATCACCTTTGATGCAACTCCTGAAGCTGTAAATTATTTAGCGAAAAAAGGTTTTAATCCAGAATATGGAGCAAGACCAGTAAAACGTGTAATACAAAAAGATGTATTAAATGCTTTAAGTAAAGAAATCTTATCTGGTAAAGTCACTACAGACAGTATTATATTACTTGATAATTTTGATGATAAATTAGTGTTTAGAAACCAAGACAGTTTAGTACCTCAAGAGTAATTAAAATTTTGTTAAAACCTACTTTACACGTAATAGAACAAACTTAGATGCGTTAAAGTGTTAGGTTGGTTAGTAATCAAAAGCAATGTAAATCTGAAATATGATGAACATTGCTTTTTTTATGAAATTACAAAACACAAAAAAAGCATTTTGATACATGACCAAAATGCTTTAAATATTAAAATATCAATTATCCTTATAATTTCATTGTAACTCCAATTGCTGGCATCACAGTGTTTATACCTCCAGAAAATTCAGCATACACACCCCATTTGTCATTCCAAAACCATCGTCCTCCAACTTGTAATCCCATATCAAAACTACTATCGTCTAAGTCGTTGTCTCCAGTATATATAGCATATCCAGCGTTTGCACCACCGTAAACATCCCATGCATCATCAGTAATCCCGAAAATATTATCGAAATAATAATTTGCTTTTACACCCAAAGTAATCCAATCTAAATCAAAATCAGTTCCTATTCCAGGAGCAATTGTAACATCTTCGTGAACAGGGATTTCGTAATTAACTCCTACAAGTCCAAAGTTCAATTCTTCTCTTGCTTGTCCGAAAACATTTGCTACACTAAACATCAAGGCAAATGCAAATAATAATGTGATTTTTCTCATAATTTAAGTTTAAATAATTTGATTAACTGAAGCAAAAGTAAATATAAATTAACATAAAATTTAACTGCATCAGGATTTATTGTGCCCCTTTCAAATCGATTTATTAATTCTAGATTTTCATGAAAAAACATCGCATACATCGACACATTTTTAACATAAGACTTTCAATAAAACTTTAAATTTCTCTAATTTAATATAATGAAGTTATTGAAGCTTTAGCGCATTAATTATTATATTTAATTATTTACCTTTGACAACTATGCAAAATAAAATAAACATACAAAACAAAAAGGCTCGTTTTTTATACGAAATCCTAGACAAATATACCGCTGGAATTGTGCTCTCTGGTACCGAAATTAAATCTATTAGAAGCAGTAAAGCATCTATAGCAGAAAGCTTCTGTGAATTTAACGAACAAGGCGAATTGTTTGTAATAAACATGACTGTTGAAGAATACAAATTTGGAAACTACTATAACCACCGGCCTAAAGCAGAGCGAAAATTACTTTTAAATAAACGCGAGCTTAAAAAATTAGAAAAAGAAGTAAAGAATAGCGGGTTAACCATTGTACCTCTAAAACTTTTTATAAACGATAATGGATATGCCAAGTTAAACATAGCTTTAGCAAAAGGTAAGAAACTATACGACAAGCGTGAGACTATTAAAGACCGAGATAACAAACGTAATTTAGATCGCGTAAAGAAAATTTATAAATAATAACATTCCCAATTTTATCTTACCAAAGCTATGATATCGAGTTTAAGATTAATCATTTTAGCATTTACATTCTCGCTATGTTCTTGCTCAGGTTCTAAATCTACAGTAACCGACACACCAACAGTTACACCTATAAAGTTTGAAATAAATCTTTTAGATCGATCTAAAGACACCTATAAAGTCACTGTTACGCCACCAACTTTAAGCGAAGAGAATGCAATTTACCAATTTGCATCTACCGCGCCGGGAACGTATCAAGTTATGGATATCGGGCGTTATGTTAAATCATTTAAAGCATTAGATAAGAATGGAAATGAATTGGAAACTACGCCAATTTCTACCAATCAGTTTCAATTAACGCATCCGTCAAAAATTGCTAAAATAGAATACGAAATTTCAGAAACTTGGGATACACCGGTTTCAGAAAACAACATTTATCTAATGTGTGGAACCTCTATTGAAGACGATCACACCCTAATAAACGGACAAGCTGTTTTTGGTTATTTTAAAAATAAGCAAAGTAGTCCTATCACCATAAAGCTAGATTATCCAGAATCCTGGACTGTTGGAACACCATTAACTAAAAATAGTGATAGTTTATATTTCGCTGAAGATTACGATAAAGTAGTAGACTCACCTATTCTACTTGGAAATCTTACTAAAGCTTCTATGAATGTTCAAGGGACTAACGTAGATATTTTTACCTATTCTAAAACCGGTTTAATTACCTCAGACCAAGTTTTAGAATCTATGGAAAACATGTTGCTATCTGCAAGCGGATTCCTTAATGGTTTACCTGTAAAAAATTACACTTTCTTATTCCATTTTGAAGACAAAACCAATGGCGCTTGGGAACACTCTTATAGTTCAGAATACATTTATAGAGAAGACACTTGGGATAATTTAGAACAACAAATTTTAGAAGTTGCTGCTCACGAATTTTTTCATGTGGTAACACCTTTAAATATCCATAGCGAAATTGTAGATCAGTTTAACTTTATTACACCCGTACCATCACGACACTTATGGTTATACGAGGGCACTACAGAATGGGCGTCACACATGATGTTATTCCGTTCAGGATTAAAATCTACAAACGACTATTTTGAAACGCTATCTAAAAAAATAATGATCGACTCTAAATATTACGATAAAAAAGTAAGCTTAGAAGAATTATCTCTTACCTCTTACACTAAAAAAGGAAATAGACAATACGGAAATATTTACATGAGAGGCGCTTTAGTTGCTGGACTTATAGATATAAAATTGTTAGAATTATCGCATGGAGAACGTGGTTATATCGATGTTATTAACGATTTAGCAAAAGAATACGGCCCAGATACTCCGTTTGATGATGCGACGTTTTTCGAAACTTTTGTTCAAAAAACCTATCCAGAAATACAAACCATTATAGACGATTATATTATTAATGCAAACCCATTACCAATACAATCGTATTACAAATTAATTGGTGTAGATTACAATCCTAGCAAAAACAAATTCTCTTTAATGGCAACGCCTACAGCAGAACAATTAATATTAAGAACAAAATGGATGGCACCAATAAGCCTTTAAAATGCTTTAAAATGAAACAGTTTTTATTAATCTTAAGCTTGAGTATATTAATAACAACTCCTGCCTTTGCACAAAAGACTAAGGACGTTGAAATACAAAAAACAGATTACTCACCATTGGTTGCCTCTTTAGAAACTACATTAGGGACACTATATTTATCTATATCTGGAGATAAAAATGAAAAACGCGATTGGGATTTATTTACCTTTTTATTTAAAGATGATGCCAAATTAATAACCACAGGTGTCGATTACGAAGGCAAATTACAAGCCAAATACATGACACCTGCAGAGTATACAAAATCGTCTAAATCTTGGATGTTAAAAAATGGATTTTACGAAAAAGAAATTCATCGTATTGTACACACTTACGGTAATATTACGCAAGTGTTTAGCACATTTGAAGCTTACCATTCTGAAGCCGACAAAGAACCGTTCACCAAGGGAATTAACAGCATCCAACTGATGTATGATGGTACCAGATGGTATATAATAAACCTTATGTGGACCAACGAAACAAAAGACAAACCTATTCCTGCAAAATATTTACCACAAGACGAAAATAATTAATTTTTGTCCTCCAAAAGCGGCACAAAACGGAATTCTCCAAACTCGTGTTTTTCAAATTCTTTAAGACCTTTTCTAATAAAAAGTGTCATAGTTTGTACAGTATCTCCAACAGGAATAACTAGACGCCCTCCTATTTTTAACTGACTTAATAAAGGTGTCGGTACAAAAGGGGCACCCGCAGTCACAATTATCCCATCAAAAGGAGCTTCTTCTGGCATGCCTTTATACCCATCACCAAATATTAATTTTCTAGGACGATATCCTAATTTTGGAAGAAACTTACTCGTCTTCTTAAATAATTCTAATTGGCGTTCAATACTAAATACTTTTGCACCTAGTTCACATAAAACAGCGGTTTGATAACCACTCCCCGTGCCTATTTCTAAAATTTTAGAATCTCTATTTAATTTTAACAATTCGGTTTGAAAAGCGACCGTGTAAGGTTGCGAAATGGTTTGATCGGCAGCAATAGGGAATGCTTTATCCTGATAAGCATGATCTAAAAAACTAGAATCCATAAACAAATGTCTAGGGATGTGTCCTATAGTTTTTAGTACAGCGGCATCTGTTATACCTTTGTTTATTAATATGTTTACTAATTGTTGTCTTAATCCTTTATGTTTAAAAGTATCGTTCAAAAGTGCAAGTATTAGGTAAGTTTAGTGGTTTTATAAGTTTTGCAAAAGTAAATCTTTTATTAAATTTTTAAATCTTAATTGGCACTTTAAAGTCATAAAAATCTTATTTTTGTTTAAAACCCTATTAGAATGTTAAAAGCTGGAGTTCTTGGTGCTGGTCACCTCGGAAAAATTCATTTAAGACTACTTAATCAATCTGAAAAATACCAACTCGTAGGTTTTTACGATCCCGATGTAAATAATGCCAAAAAAGTAGAAGCTGAATTTGGTTATAAATTCTTTCCAACTATAGAAGAATTAATAGATGCAGTAGATGTTGTAGATATTGTAACACCAACCTTATCGCACTACGACTGTGCTAAATTAGCCATCTCTAAAAACAAACATATTTTTGTTGAAAAACCAATTACAAATACTGTTGAAGAAGCAGAGTCTTTAAGAGCACTCGTTGCAGAACATAATGTAAAAGGACAAGTAGGACACGTAGAGCGTTTTAATCCTGCTTTTACAGCCATAAAAGACGCTTTAGACAAACCTATGTTTATTGAAGCGCATAGATTGGCAGAATTTAACCCTAGAGGTACAGATGTTCCTGTGGTTTTAGATCTCATGATTCACGATATAGACGTTATTTTAAGCGTTGTACAATCTGAAGTAAAACACATTAGTGCCAGTGGCGTTTCGGTAATAAGTGACACGCCAGACATAGCAAATGCCAGAATAGAATTTGTAAATGGTTGTGTGGCTAACCTTACAGCAAGTAGAATTTCGTTAAAAAACATGCGAAAAACTCGCTTTTTTCAACGTGATGCCTACATTTCTGTAGATTTTCTTGAAAAGAAATGTGAAGTAGTAAAAATGAAAGATGCTCCTGAAAAACCTGGAGATTTTGATATGATTTTACAAAATGCTGAAGGCATTAAAAAGCAAATCTACTTTGCTAATCCTGATGTTGAAAATAATAATGCCATTTTAGACGAATTAGAAACTTTTGCTGATGCAATAAATAACGACACTAAACCTGTGGTGACTTTGCATGATGGGACAGAAGCTTTACGCGTGGCAAATATGATTATCGATCAGTTTTAAACGTTTTCAAAACCTAACCTAGAGCACATAAAACACGTTCTCGAAACATTTACAAGCATGAAACACATCGCAGTTATTGGTGCCGGAACCATGGGGAATGGTATTGCACATACATTTGCCCAAAGTGGTTTTCATGTGCGTTTAATAGATATTAGTGAAACCGCTTTAACTAAAGGCCTAGCTACAATTTCTAAAAACTTAGACCGTTTAATAGCAAAAACGGTTATTACAGAAGTTCAGAAAGACGAAACCTTAAAATTAATAACCACATATACTGCTCTTGATGAAGGTGTAAAAGGAGCGGATTTAGTCGTAGAAGCTGCAACAGAACAAATCGATTTAAAACTTAAAATTTTTAAACAATTAAGTCACGTTTGTGAAGCCCACACCATTTTAGCAACAAATACCTCATCAATCTCCATAACACAAATTGCAGCCGTAACAGACCGTCCAGAATGGGTTATTGGTATGCATTTTATGAATCCAGTACCCATCATGAAATTGGTAGAAATTATTCGCGGATACAACACGAGTGACGCAGTGACCAAAACCATTATGGAACTGTCTAGAACTTTAGGTAAAGATCCTGTAGAAGTTAATGATTACCCTGGATTTGTTGCCAACAGAATTTTAATGCCTATGTTAAACGAATCTATAGAAACGTTATACAACGGTGTTGCTGGTGTTAAAGAAATTGATACCGTAATGAAACTCGGTATGGCTCACCCCATGGGACCTTTACAATTAGCAGATTTTATTGGTTTAGACGTATGTTTATCTATTTTAAATGTGATGTACGACGGATTTAAAAATCCGAAATATGCACCATGCCCATTATTGGTTAACATGGTTAGAGCAGGAAAACTAGGAATAAAATCTGGCGAAGGGTTCTACGACTATGCATCATCTAAAAAGGCAGAACAGGTTGCAAAGCAATTCTTAAAATAAATAAATTTTAAAATTTTCCTCCAATTACAACGTATAATTATTTACCATGTCTATTCAACAAAATTTAAATCATATAAAAGAAACACTACCAGAACAAGTAACTTTAGTGGCTGTTTCTAAAACCAAACCTGTTAGTGATTTGCAAGAAGCCTACGATGCTGGACAACGTATTTTTGGCGAAAACAAAATTCAGGAAATGGCCGAAAAACACGAGATTCTTCCTAAAGATATTGAGTGGCACATGATTGGTCATGTACAGCGCAATAAGGTAAAATACATGGCACCTTTTGTCAGTTTAATTCATGGTGTTGAAAATGAAAAACTTTTAATTGAAATTAACAAACAAGCTGCAAAACACAATCGTGTTATAGATTGTTTACTTCAAATTAAAATCGCTAAAGAAGATTCTAAATTCGGGATGACAGAAGCTGAGGCTTTTGATATCCTTCAATCTCCATCTTTTTCAGAACTCAAAAATATTAATATTGTAGGTGTAATGGGTATGGCCACCTTTACAGAGAATGAATCTCAAATAAAAACAGAATTTACCCAATTAAAAACTATCTTTAATACTTTAAAAGCACACCATAAGTTCCCTACTCAATTTAAAACCATTTCTATGGGAATGAGTGGAGATTACCAATTGGCAGTGGCTTGCGGAAGCACTATGGTGCGTATCGGGAGTAGTATTTTTGGTGTTCGGAATTATTAATTTTAAGAGTATATTATTTACGCAGTTTTAGACATAGAGACCACAGGTGGCAAGTTTAATGAAGAAGGCATTACAGAAATAGCTATCTATAAATACGACGGTCACACCGTTGTAGATCAATTTATATCCTTAGTAAATCCAGAGCGCGACATACAACCATTTGTTGTTAAGCTTACTGGAATTAACAGCAATATGCTTAAAAATGCACCTAAATTTTACGAGGTTGCAAAACGTATTATTGAAATTACAGAGGACTGTATAATTGTAGCACACAACTCAGAATTTGATTACCGCATTCTGCGAACAGAATTTAAACGTTTAGGTTACGAGTTCAAACGTAAAACGTTGTGTACCGTAGAGCTTTCTAAAGATTTAATTCCAGATCAGGCTTCATATAGTTTAGGAAAGTTAGTGAGATCTTTAGGTATTCCTGTAACCGATAGACACCGTGCTAACGGAGATGCTTTAGCTACTGTAAAGTTATTTAAACTGCTGCAAACAAAAGATACCACGAAGCAAATCATTCAATCGTCTGTAAAAGACACTTTAAAAACTAAAAAACTAGACAATAAACTTATTGATATTGTTGAAACACTTCCCTCGGTAACTGGTGTATACTACATTCATAAAGAAGGTGGAGATATTATTTACATCGGAAAAAGCAGAAATATAAAACGTCGCGTTAATCAGCATTTTACAGCTCCGAATTCTAAATCTAAAAAAATTCAGCTTCATGTTACTGCTGTAACTTACGAAGAAACAGGAAGTGAACTTATCGCTTTATTAAAAGAAAGTGAAGAAATAAAACGTGTAAAACCCATTTATAATCGTTCTAGAAAGCGCACACATTTCACACATGCCTTATATGCGACCAAAGATAAACACGGATATATAAATTTAAAAATAGATATTGCAGATGGTCGTAAACACCCCATTACAACATTTAGCAATAAACAAAGTGCAAAACATTTTATGGAACGCGCTGTTGAAACATACAATCTATGTTTACAACTTACCAATTTAGAAACTAATATTCCTGGAAAACCTTGTTTTAATCATACTATAAAAACATGTAATGGCTCTTGTGTAAACGAAGAATCTGCAGAAGATTACAACCTCCGTGTTCAAGAGTTATTAGACAAAAATAGTTATGTCTTCAAGCATATGATTATTGTAGATCGCGGAAGAACTATAGACGAGCGTAGTGCGATTTACATCAAAGACGGAAAGTTTGAAGGTTTAGGTTTCTTCAATCTAAACTATCAAATTAATAATATTAAAGTGTTAGAATCTATCATTACCAAAATGGAAAATAATAGAGATGCACAACATATAATACAAAGCTATTTGCGTAGCCATAAAAACTTAAAAACAATCGAACTAATGCCTTAAGCGTGAAAAATCTACTAACTAACCTACTATTATTTCTTTCTACTCTTTCTTTATTTGCCCAAGCCTACAACAGTAAAGAATTTGCAATAAGCCCAAATGACCTCAACATAAACCATTATACAAAAGATTCTACAGCAAATGCTTTAGTGATTTATGAATATGGAAAAAGTTATATAGACGATAATGACTTTCTGCTTAAAACAGAATATCAGAAAAAAGTCAAAATTTTAAACAGAAACGGATTTGAGCATGCAACTGTTGAAATTCAGCTTTATAAAAATAAAACCAATAAAGAACGGATTACCGATATTGTTGCAACTACATTTAATTCTAAAAACGGAGCTATAACCTCTACCAGATTAAATCCGTCTGACATTTATTACGAAGACATTACTCCCAAACATACTCTAGTTAAATTTACCTTACCTAATATTCAAGAAGGAAGCGTTATAACATATAGTTACAAATTATCTTCCCCGTATATCTATAAATACCACGAATGGATATTTCAAGAAGATATTCCAAAATTATATAGCGAATATGTAACTAGTATTCCTGGTATTTATAACTACAACATAAAACTAGTAGGGCCATATAAATTTTTTGATAGCAATTCTAAAATTAAAGGAAACTGTCTTGAAGGTCCTGGCGGATCTTCTGCAGACTGCGGTGTCACTAATTACGTGATGAAAGATTTACCTGCATTTATAGAGGAAGATTACATGACGAGTAAACGAAATTATATCTCTAGAATAGATTTTGAATTAAAAACCATTAATCATTTTGATGGTAGTGTTGAACAGATTACGAAAACGTGGAAAGATGTCGATCACGAATTAAAAACAGATAAAGAGTTTGGTTGGCAAATTAGAAAATCTATAAAAGCTGAAGATTTTTTAAGTACCGAAATTATTAAAAATGACAATCCTTTAAACAAAGCGCAATCCATTTACAATTTCGTTCAAGATCAATACAAATGGAATGGAGACTATAATGATATCTTTGTTGAAACTTCTGTAAAAGACCTGATAAATAACAAATCTGGAAATGCATCTAGTATAAACATCTTGCTACATAACCTATTAAGAGATTGTAATATTGAAGTTAAACCTGTGTTATTATCTACTCGTAATAAAGGGTTTGCAACTAAAGTTTTCCCTATACTATCCGATTTTAATTATTTAATAATTCAAGCCAAAATTGGAGACGACACCTATTTATTAGATGCAGCAGAACCAGATTTACCCTTTGGAAGTTTACCTTTTAGATGTTTAAATGGTTATGGCAGATTAATAGATTTTAAACACGGCAGCGAATGGATAGATATCGAGGAACGTAAAGTATCTCAAATTGCTTACCGAGTAGAAATGGATATTGTAAATGATTCATTACAAATTTTAAGCGGCATAACTAAAACGGGATATTACGCTATAGATTCTAAAACAGATTACCAAAAAGATCCAGAATTATACAAAAAAGAATTTTCAGACGAGCATCCAACGCTTAACGTTTTAGAACACACAATTAAAGATTCTGAACGAAACACTCTTAGTTTTGATGAAGTTTTTAAACTAAAACAAGGTTTAGATCCAATGAACACCACCGTAAATGGTGTAACAAAAGAAACCCTATATATTAATCCTATTCTGTTTCCTTTTATTGAAAAAAATCCATTTACACTTCAAGAACGTTTGTACCCGATAGACTTCGGCTACAAAAGAACATTCTCTTACATACTCAAATTAAATACAGGTAAGTATACTGTTGCAGAAGCGCCAAAAAATGCTGTTTTTGCTTTACCTAATAAAACCGGTATTTTAAAATTAAATGTCAATCAGCAGGATGATTTTATTATTATAAACTTAAAATTCAGTCTCGATAAACCTTTATATAATCACGAGTATTATGAAAGTTTAAAGACATTGTCTAGTGAACTCATTAACATTCAAAAAAATTCAATAATTGTTTTAAATTCAATTTAGGAATAGTTTTCTTATTTTTGATTTTATGAGCCAACCAAATAAGAAAAAAAACTGGAAAAATCAGTTACATGAAATCATTTACGAAGCAGATACGCCTGCCGGTAAGTTATTTGATGTCATACTACTTGTTATCATTATTGCAAGTATTGTATTGGTTATGCTTGAAAGCGTAAAATCTATTGATTTAAAATACCACAACCTTTTAAATACGCTTGAGTGGATAATTACGGTATTGTTTACTGTAGAATATATTGCTAGAGTTATTACGGTAAAGAAACCTTTTAAATACATTTTTAGCTTTTATGGAATCATAGATTTATTGTCTACTGCTCCAAAATATTTATCATTTTTATTCGCAGGTACACATGCATTAATTGCATTAAGAGCATTAAGGTTACTACGTGTATTTAGAATTTTAAAACTGGGTAGATATTTGGGCGCTTCTAATAATTTAGTGTCTGCGTTAAAATCGAGTCGTGCTAAAATTTCAGTGTTTTTATTTGCTGTTATTATTTTAGCCGTCATTTTAGGAACTATTATGTATTTGGTAGAAGGTGAAGAAAACGGGTTTACAAACATTCCTAAAAGTGTGTATTGGTGTATCGTGACCTTAACAACTGTGGGATTCGGAGATATCGCTCCGCAAACGCCTTTAGGACAACTTATCGCCTCTCTTGTCATGATTTTAGGTTACGGTATAATAGCAGTACCTACAGGAATAGTATCTGCAGAATATAGTAATCAGACTAGAAATAATTTAGAACCTGCTCCTAAAAAAACAGATCCTAAAATTGAAGTAAATTTAAATTCACAATCGTGCTCAAATTGCCTAAAAAGCGATCATAGAGACGGAGCAGAATATTGTTATAATTGCGGCGAACCTCTGCACAATTCTTAAACTTTTGAATACAAATCATTATCTAATCTCCATAGTTGGTCCAACTGCAATTGGAAAAACAGCTTTAAGTATTAAACTGGCAAAACATTTTAATACAGAAATCTTGTCTGCAGATTCTAGACAGTTTTTTAGAGAAATGCAAATAGGAACTGCAGCACCAACTCCAGAAGAATTATCTGAAGCACCGCATCATTTTATACATCACAAATGTATTGAAGACACTTACAATGTAGGCGCATTTGAAAAAGAAGCCTTACAAACTTTAGACACACTCTTTAAAACGCATAACACAGTAATTATGGTTGGCGGTTCTGGATTATATGTAGATGCCGTGACACGAGGATTAGACAATTTCCCGAAAGTAGATCCTAATATACGCATTGCTTTAAATGCGCAATTAGATAGTGAAGGTTTACAAAGTTTACAAGACTTATTGAAGCAACACGATCCAAAGTCGTTTAACACTATTGCTATCGATAATCCGCATCGTGTTATTAGAGCTTTAGAAATTTGTATTGGTTCGGGACAACCTTATTCTTCCTTTTTAAATAAAGATAAAGATGCTAGGCCATTTAAAACAATAACGGTTGGACTTAAAGCAGATCGCGACATTATTTACGACCGCATAAACCGACGTGTAGATATTATGATGGAACACGGTTTACTAGATGAAGTCAAATCACTTCAAGATAAGCAACATTTAAACGCCTTAAATACGGTTGGTTATAAAGAAACCTTTAATTACTTAAATGGAGAATGGCCTTTAGATTTTGCTGTTTCAGAAATTAAAAAAAATTCTCGACGTTTTGCAAAACGTCAACTCACTTGGTTTAAACGTAACGAAAATACGTTATGGTTCGATTACGAAACTCCGATTTCGACCATTATACAGGATATTGAAAAGCATATTACCCATTAAAACTTTCTAATTAAAGCAAGGCACAACTTTTCTGGGTGATTTTAAAATTCCAACTTTTAAATTATAACTCAGATTTAAAAAAGCAAATCTCACAAATGCTGTGTAAGAAATTATTACAGCTTACAAAAATGTTTTAAATTTAACCGTAATAAACGAACCTTAGTGCATTAAATGTAAGACTTGTAATACATTATCTTGTCACTCATGTAATACTAAAATTATTTAACAACAGTTTTTTTCTTCTTTTATATAATGATAAAAGTCATTAACTGTTTTTTTAATATCCTTTACATTTGCACCTTATTAAAAACTAATAGATGGAATTTTTAAACGCTACTTATTTAGCCCTCTTCGTAATAATTTGTATCGGTTTTATTATCGGTAATATTAAGATTAAAGGGATCTCTCTCGATGTTTCTGCCATTATATTTGTGGCATTACTTTTTGGTCATTTTGGAGTTGCTCTACCTGATATATTACAAAAAATTGGACTTATTTTATTTATTTATACTATTGGTTTACAAGCAGGGCCTGGCTTTTTTGAATCGTTTAAAGAACAAGGAAAAAACCTGGTGGTCTTAGCAGCCATTGTTATTTTTACTGCAGCGTTTATAACATTCCTTTCCATTCAGTTTTTAGGTATCGATAAATCTATTGCCATTGGCTTAATGGCTGGAGCACTAACCAGTACGCCTGGATTAGCAACTGCTATAGATGTTACACATTCACCCTTAGCATCTATTGGTTATGGTATTGCCTATCCGTTTGGAGTAATTGGTGTGATTTTATTTGTGAAATTATACCCGAAATTATTCAGAATAAATATTGAAAAAGAAGAAGCCGATTATGAAGAAAAAGTAAATGGACATTTTGACGAAATAACTAGATGTAATTTTAAGGTAGAAAATGAAGGCGCTATTGGCAAGACTATTGAGCAACTTAGAGTAAGATCGATGACAAAAGGTGTAATCTCCAGAGTTCTTCATGAAAACAAAGCTTTTGTCCCTCATAAAGCAACTGTGTTACATAAAGGCGATTTAATTAGAGTTGTGGGTACAGAAGAAGCCTTAAGACGTGTAGAAGTTTTAATAGGACCAAAAACAGATCTTCAAATCTCTTTAGGTGAAGATTTTGTAGTGCAGTCTTATTTAATGACTAAAACATCGCTTGTAAATAAATCTTTAGGAGAATTAAACTTGAAAGATAACTTTAATGCCACCATCACTAGAATTAGAAGAAGTGGTATAGACTTATCGCCTAACACGACATTACGTTTACAAATTGGTGATAAATTAATGATTTCTAGTCAGAAAAGTTGTACCTCACAAATTTCAAGACTTATCGGAGATAACAAAAGTAAACTGTCTGACACCGATTTTTTCCCATTAGCTTTAGGTATTGTTATTGGTATTTTTGTTGGAGGTGTTTCTATCTCATTCGGAGATTCTTTCAGTTTCAATTTAGGATTAACTGGTGGTGTACTAATTGTTGCCATGATTTTAGGACGACTTGGTAAAACAGGAAATGTACTTTGGGTAATGAGTGGAAACTCTAACCAACTATTACGCCAGTTTGGACTAATGCTATTCTTAGCGGTAGTTGGTACAAATGCTGGAGCCACTTTAGTAGAAACTTATTCGCAATATGGAATACAGTTATTTCTAATTGGAGGTTTAATTACGTTTCTACCTATGGTTTTTGCTGCAATTGTAGCTAGAATGTTTTTCAAGATTAATATTTTAACCTTATTGGGAACACTAACAGGGTCTATGACTAGTACGCCTGGTTTAGCAGCTGTAGATACCATGACTAAGACAGATGCTCCTTCTGTGGCTTATGCTACGGTTTATCCGATTGCTATGGTATTATTAATTATATGTGCTCAAATACTAGGATTACTCTTTTAATTAGTATAGAAAGACACTTTAAATAATTTAAATTTTGAGAGGTTTACATCTCAATTTAAAACATAAAAAAAACCAGCATAATGCTGGTTTTTTTTATCTATATGTATAATATATTATCCTTTTTGTGTATTCACTACCAAACGGAAACCTTCACCATGAATGTTAAGAATTTCAACATTTTCATCGCCTTTTAAATACTTACGTAACTTAGCAATATACACGTCCATACTACGAGATGTAAAGTAGTTATCGTCTCTCCATATTTTAGTTAAAGCTAATTCACGAGGCATTAAATCATTTTCATGTAAAGCTAATAAACGTAATAATTCATTCTCTTTAGGAGATAATTTAATTGGGTCTTCATCATTTAATTTTAGGAATCTCAATTTCGAATTTAAATCGAAATTACCAATCTTAAATTCAAATTGCTTACTATCTGTAACCGTTTCTGAAGCTTTACGTTGAATGATTGCATGAATCTTCATAAGTAACACTTCACTATCAAAAGGTTTGTTTAAATAGTCATCTGCTCCAACTTTATACCCTTTCAATACATCTTCTTTCATTGCTTTCGCAGTTAAAAAGATAATAGGCACTTCTGTATTTTTTTCTCTAATTTCTTTAGCAAGAGTAAAACCATCTTTATAAGGCATCATGACATCTAGGATACATAAATCAAAATCGTCCTTTTTAAACTTTTCGAAGCCTTCCATACCATTTTTGGCATGAGTAACATCGTAGTCATTCATGGTTAAATAATCTTTAAGAACAGTTCCAAAATTTGGATCGTCCTCTACTAATAAAATTTTCTTATGTTGTTCGCTCATAACTTTATGATATTAATGGAAGTTTAACAATAAATGTGCTTCCCTTTCCTTTTTCACTTTCCACCGAAATATGACCTTGATGATCATCTACTATTCGTTTAACATATGCAAGACCAAGACCATGTCCTTTTACATTATGTATGTTTCCTGTGTGTTCTCTATAAAACTTTTCAAAAACTCGTTTTTGTGCGGCTTTACTCATTCCGCTTCCTTGGTCTTTAATTTTTAATAATATACTATTACCTACATTCTCTGTGTACACATCTATTTTAGGTGCATCAGGAGAATATTTTATAGCATTATCAAGTATATTCACTATAACATTTGTAAAGTGCGTTTCACTGGCTAATACAGAAGTTTTATCGGCTTCTAAATGTAATTTTATAAAACCTTGTCTATCTTCAACGATTAATTCTACGTGTGTAATAGCATCTTCTATTAAGTCGTGTAACTTAACTCTATCCTTACCAATGTTTAGTTCATTTTTTTCTAGTTTAGATATTCTTAAAACGTTTTCTACATGTGCATGCATACGTTTATTCTCTTCTTTAATCATATTAAGGTAACGCTTTACCTTCTCTTTATCATCAATAATCTTTGGATTCTTAATGGCATCCAAAGCTAAATTTATTGTTGCTATTGGTGTTTTAAACTCATGCGTCATGTTATTAATGAAATCATTTTTAATTTCAGAAATTTTACGCTGTTTTACTAATTGATATAAAGCACTTGTGTAAGCAATAATTATAATTGATGTAAAAATAAAAGACAACAAAGTCATCCCAATAATAGACGACATGATAAACTGATTACGTGCCGGAAAATTAACTAATAGCCTAAAGTTATTCTGACTATTTTCGTTCTGAAAAATAGGCACACTAAATGTTTTATCGTCTTGTAATTCAAAACCTTCACTTTGCACCTTAGTCGCTAAGTCGTTACTATATATAGCAAACTCGTAATCAATATCTATATTATCTTCGTGTAGCTTTCGCGTTAATAAACTTTGTACATCTTCATTATTTACACGCTTATAAATGGGAGTTCTGCTTGTTAAAACTTTAAAAGCTTCTTCAAAACTCTGTTTTTCTGCTTCACTAAATCGGGCATGTCTAACACTACTAAAAACAGGGCTCACATTAACGTTGTTTTCAATAACACTTTTGTTACTGTAAACCTGCGTTTCAGACTGACCTATAATACGTTTAATATTAATACTATCTAAACCTATGTCAAAGATCGAAGAAGATAATTTATAATTTTCTTCTAATATTCCACTTCTATAAATTAAAGTTTCATTTGTACTTTCGTTTTGCTGATTAATAAAGAGCTGCGTTATTGCAATAGTGTCAGCATCTTTTTTTTGATCAACTAAACGTTGAAACTTTTTAAAATACGTATTTAACTCGCGTTCTTCAATATCTTTAGAAACAAAACTCAATGCTTTTTTTACATTGAACGTAAATTGTTGCTCTTCATTCTTAACAGAATCGCTAATATAACGTGCTTGTACAAAAATGATCCCTACCAGAGATAAGCTCATTAATACCACCAGCAACATAAATAACTTCTTACTCATTATTCAAAATTAACATTTTAACATTAAGCATTTTTAACATTTAACCTTACATTAACAAAATTGTTAAAATTGCACTTTTATTTAATTTTATTAAGTATTGCTTTGTGAATATCTTGCACTTGTTCAAGCATATGGGGCATCGTATCATTAACGATAACATAGTCCGATTTTGCTATACGCATATCATCTGTCCACTGTTGTTTCATTATTGATTCTATCTTTTCTACAGAAGAATTGTCGCGTTTTAATAGACGTTCAATTTTAGTAGCCTTGTCTAAAGTTACCGTTATAATTTGATCGCATATCACATCGCCATGAGTTTCAAATAAAATGGCTGCTTCTTTTAATACATAGGGTGCATTTTGGTTTGACACCCATGTATTAAAATGTGCGGCAACACGCGGATGCACTATGGCATTCATTTTTTCTAATAATGGTTTATTATTAAAAATAGCATCAGAGATATAAGGTTTATTTAAAGCCCCATTTACATAAGCTTCTGCTCCAAATAAATGAATGAGTTCTGACTTTATTTCGGTAGACGACACCATTAATAATTTAGCTTCATCATCTGAAATATATGTCGGGATGCCATATGTATTTTGAAATGCTTTTGCTACTGTAGATTTTCCGCTACCTATACCGCCTGTTAAACCTATTATAATCATTCTGAAATTATATATTCTATTTTTTGCTGAATAATTTTTGCACTCTTTACATTTTTTGGTTGTTTCACCAATTCTGGAACCAAATACGACTGATTATCGACATGCTTTTCATAATCGCATTCTACCTTAAAATCTTTAGCTGAGACTTCGTTAAATCCGCTTAAAGTGGTATAATAAGATACAGACACAGATTTGGGATAATATTTTAAAGCTAAATTAGCTGGCACATTTTTTATAGTGACAGGGATATTAAAAGTCCCTTCTGTAAACTTTTCTACTTTAGCGTTTAAATGTACTTTGTTATGAGAAAACGTAATTAATTTGCTCTCTTTTGGTAAGTCTAAACCTATTTTTTGATTGATATCTAAATGTACATCTTCAAGTTCTAAGGGTAAAGTTTTAATAAACTGTATTGCGCTAACCTGTTTTTCTGGTCCAATAATATGAACGGTATCTGGTGTTATTGTATAATTTTCTAAAACATCAAAACCAGGACTAAACTTAATATGTTCTTGCAAAATTACAGGCACATCTTTTGTTGCATTTTCATCGTACTTAAATTGAAGAGAATCCGGCAATAGACTCACCACTTCAATATCTTTATCGAATTGATCGTTAATTTTAGAATACGATCTTCGCGAACTCCAAGAAAACGTAGAATCTGTATGCTTTAGGTTATCTTTATAATCTAGAGTTAGCTTAGGTTTAAAGATATAATATCTTAAAAATTTAAACCCATAGGTTTTTAAAGTCACATTTAAAACCTGATTGCTATCGTTTAAAATAACATAGGTTTCCGGTAGGTTAACAGTTTCTACAGGAAATGTAATGGTGTTTGTATACGTACTTGAGAGTTTATTAAGTACCAAAATGGTAAAGGAGAGTAACAGAAATAACGCAAAGACGTTAATCTTCTTACTTTTCACAAATTTTAGAAACCTTGATTTTATATCTTTCATTTAAAAAGTTTAAAAAAATAATTCAGGAAACACCTGTTTTGCTTCTTTTTTAAAGACATGAATTTTAAGGAATGATTTAAAAAAACCATATCCATAACCTCCAAATTGGATGCATATTGCCGGTATTGACAATAGAGCTACAATTATACTTTTAGATTGCATTAGCGACAAAAAGAATGCGATAATAAAATACAAAATATACAGCATTAAAAACCACTCAAAATGAAATATAAATGCCGTAATCGCAACTAAAAATCCGAATATAAAAAGTGTTGGAAACCAATATGTAAGTTTTGCTGTTTGTGGGTGCCACAAATTTAAAATGGGACGCACTTTACCAAACTTATTGACTTGTGTATAAAATTTAGACCATGAAATACGACGCTTATGATATACAAAAGCTTCTGGAATTAATTTGGTATTAAATCCCAAATCCCATAATCTTATAGATAAATCGGGGTCTTCTCCTGGGTGAATGGTTCCAAAACCTTTAGACACTTTAAATGCTGCATTAGACAACCCCATATTAAAACTTCTGGGTTGAAATTTTCCAATCTGATTTTTATGACCACGAATTCCTCCTGTAGTGATAAAAGATGTCATTGAAAAATTAATAGCTTTTTGGAGCGTAGTAAAGGATGCTTCTGCAGCATCTGGACCTCCAAAACAATCTACAAACTCGGAAATTAGACTGGCATCTACTTCATTTAAATACCCTGGAGGTAATACACAATCGGAATCTAGAATAATAAAATAGTTGCCTGTTGCTTGTTGCATACCAAAATTTCTAGAATCACCTGGACCAGAATTTTCTTTAAAAAAATATGCAATATTCAATCGGTCCTTAAAAGTGTTCACTACAGTTTCTGAGCTGTGATTAGAACCGTCTTCAACAATTACAATTTCAAAATTTAAAGTTGTTTTTAAATTCAAAAAACTAACAAGCAGTTCCTCAATTTCATCAGGACGATTATATACCGGAATTATAAATGAATATTGTAAATGCATACACAAATGTAATTAAACGCATAAAAAAAGCCGCCTTTTTAGGCAGCTTTTAGAAGACTAAAAACGTCTATATTTATTCTTTAGTTTCAGAGGCAATAAAGGCTTCCATAACTTCGTTACTTACTCCCGTATTACTAAATCCACCATCGTTATATAAATTTTGTAAAGTTACACGTTTAGTTAAATCACTAAACATAGCTACTGTATAATCTGCACAGTCTGCAGCGGTAGCATTACCTAATGGAGACATTTTATCTGCGTAAGCAATAAAACCATCAAATCCTTTAACACCGGAACCAGCAGTAGTTGGCGTTGGTGATTGAGAAATTGTATTTACTCTCACTTTTTTATCTTTTCCGAAGTAATATCCAAAACTACGAGCCACACTTTCTAAATAGGCTTTATTATCTGCCATATCGTTATAGTCTGGGAATACACGTTGTGCTGCCATATAAGACAATCCAACAATACTTCCCCACTCGTTCATAGCATCTGCTTTGTAAAGTGTTTGCATAACTTTATGAAAAGACATTGCAGAAACATCTGTTCCTTTTTGAGTATAAGCGTAATTCTGATCGGTATAGTGATTTCCTTTTCTTACGTTTATAGACATTCCGATTGAATGTAAAACAAAATCAATTTTTCCGCCCAAAATCTCCATCGATTTTTCAACTAAATTTTGCAAATCTTCTACAGAAGTAGCGTCTGCAGGAATAATTTGAGAACCTGTTTTTTCTGCAAGTTCATTAATTTGTCCCATACGCATTGCAACAGGTGCATTCGTTAAAACAAAAGTTCCGCCTTCTTCATGAACACGTTCTGCAGTTTTCCATGCAATAGAGTTTGCATCTAGTGCACCAAAAATGATTCCTTTTTTTCCTTTTAGTAAATTGTATGACATATTTTTAATTCTTATTTTAAGTATAGTTACTGCGAATTAACAGAGGGTTCAAAGTTATGAAAACTTTTTATTCTAATAATAATTCATTTTTAGTAATAATTCTTGTGCTTTCGTTCTCCCAATTTCCATTAGTAAAAACAATAACACCATATTTTTTATGGTAAAACTTTGCTCCTTCTTTTACTTCATTATTTGGCGGAAACACAAAATCTGGAACACATTCTCCATCAACATAAACTCCACTACAGCTTTGCCCGTCTGAATCGCATCCTACAAAAGACACCAGAACAAAAAACAAAACCAATACGGGAAATATATTTTTCATTTTAAATTTTTCTAATTCAGTAATTGCTTGGCATGCGCTATTGCAGAACTAGACAACTCTAATCCACCTAACATTTGCGCAATTTCTACAACACGATCTTCACCTTTAATAACCACCAAATTAGTAGTTGTTATTTGGTTTACATCTTCTTTATACACTTTTAAATGTGTGTCGCCTTTCGCTGCTACTTGAGGTAAATGTGTAATAGCAAAGACTTGCATACTTTCACTCATCTGTTTCATAATGACACCCATTTTATTCGAAATTTCTCCAGAAACTCCTGTGTCAATTTCATCGAACATAATAGTTGGTAATTGCATGTATTTAGACAACACCGATTTTATAGCTAACATTATTCTAGATAATTCTCCACCAGAAGCAGCCTTATTTAAGGCTTTAAAACTACCGCCTTTATTCGCAGAAAATAGAAATTGTAAATTATCTTTTCCATTGGCATGAAATTCTGAAGCGACTTGCAACGTAATTTCAAATTGCGCATTTGCCATTCCTAAATCTGACAATAAGGTCTCTAACTGCGATTTTAACGATGGAATAACTGCGTTACGATTGGTATGAATTGTTTTAGCTAAGGCATTAAGCACCTTTTCTAGTTTAGTAATTTCAGTTTTTAGTTTCTGAATATTCTTATCTAAATTTTCGGTAACCCCAACTTTTTCGTCTAAGGCATTCTGAATCTCTATTAATTCTGAAATATCTGAAACCAAATGCTTTTTCTTCAAATTATGAAGCAGTTGTAATCTAGAATTTACGACTTCTAAACGATTAGGATCTGCTTCAAGAGCATCTTCAGAAGCTTCTATTTCTGTAAACACATCATACAACTCGATTAAACTACTATCAATCCTATCGTATAATTCTTTATATTTTTGAGAGAATGAAGCAATCTTACTAAAATTAGATTTTATTTCGGTAAGTATCACTAAACCTCCTATTTGTTCGTCACTTAATAACTGATGGGAAGCGGCAATTTTTTCTTTAATAGCTTCAATATTATCTAGCGTTTCGTATTCTTCTTCTAGACTTTCAAACTCACCATCGACCAATTTAGCATCAATTAACTCTTGTAATAAAAACGAATTATACTCATGCTCTTTATTAGCTTCAGCTTGAAAATCTTGTAATTTTTTTAATTCCTTCTGAAGTGATTTATACGTTTTTAAATTGACTTTATACTCTGTTAAAGGATCGTCTACTTTTGCCAATGCATCTATAACCTGAAACTGAAACGCATCGTCTGTAAGTTGCATGGTTTGATGTTGCGAATGTATATCGATTAAACGTTCTCCTAAAGTTTGTAAACTATTTAAAGTTACTGGAGAATCGTTTACAAAAGCACGGGATTTCCCAGAAGGTAAAATTTCGCGTCTAATTATAGTCTGAGTTTCAAAATCGAGATCTTCTTGATTGTAAATAGATTCTAAATTATAATTTGAAACATCGAATACCGCTTCAATAATACATTTTTGAGAATCGTCTTTTAACGAGGATAAATCGGCACGTTTACCCAAAATTAAAGATAACGCCCCTAATAAAATAGATTTACCAGCTCCGGTTTCTCCTGTAATTATGGTAAAACCAGTATTAAAATCTGCCTGTAAATCGTCGATTAAGGCGTAGTTTTTTATAGATAGAGATGTTAACAATGTAGTTAAATGCTTTAAATTTGTAAATCAAAGATAATTTAGATTTAAGTCGTAATCAATTAAAACTTAATATTTCTCCATTTGCTAGAATATGTGGGAGCAATATTGTTTAAGATGTCTAAAAGGTCGGCAACATTTACACTTGGGCCGTCGGAAAATATACTTTCGATTTCATCGCTTTTAGCATCGAAAAATACGCGTAATAGATAAGAACTCGGTCTTCTGTTATTCATAGTCTGAAATAAACTTACAGCATAAGCCACCGCTTCTTTCCCGGCCTTTATATCTGTACTCATGTTATCTAGTCCATCTCTGTGGTACGTGTACATCACTTCTCGAAACTCTTTATAAGTCGGCGATAATATATTATCTATTAACACATATCTTGATTGCGAACCGTCTTCTAACTTCCAGCCTTTATAGCCTTCTTGCTGTGAAAAATTTACAATATCTTGTGCTAATTCTAGGTATTCGCTACCGCCTTCAAACTCGAAAGTATCGGCATCTAATCCTAAAATCATATATACATGAAAGGCAATTACAGAAATTAAATTAGACTCGTATTGTGTGGCGCTAAAATTTAAATTTTCGTATTCAGCATACTTAAACGTAAAACTCTTATCGTTGTAATTATAGATAGGCGTTGTATAAGATGCGCCATAAACGGGTCTAGTAGATTGTACCTGAATGGTACCACTAAACAAATCATTATCATAACTATTTATAATGATAATCATGCTACAGTTAATACGTTCCCCAATCTTAAAGCCTCTGTTTGTCCACTGTCTGTTATTTACAAACTCATTAAGTTGTTTTTCTAAGGTCTTAAATACTTGTACGTTTTCGTTTCCTGTTTGTTCTGCATTAACAACAATCTTACAGTTTAATTCTTGAGCAGTAAAACTCATAGAAACACAAAAAAATAGAGTAAATAAGATATTACGCATGTAGTTGATTTAATATTTCATTGAATATATCTTGAGCGACTTCTGCCTTCGATTTTAAATTAAATTCTATTATGTGTTCTTTAGCATCAATAAGCGTTATTTTATTTGTATCGGCTTTAAAACCTGCACCTTTATCATTTAAAGAATTTAACACAATAAGGTCTAAATTTTTACGCTTTAATTTGCCTTTGGCATGCTCCAACTCATTATTCGTTTCTAACGCAAAACCAACTAAAAACTGATTGCTTTTTATAGCACCTAAAAAGGCTAAAACATCTTTAGTTTTCTCTAGCTCTAAAGTTAACGCACTATCGTCCTTTTTTATTTTCTGAAGCGCAACTTCTTTTGGTTTATAATCAGCTACAGCTGCAGCACATATAGCAATATCTGCGTCTTTAAAATGCAATTGCGCCTGTTCATACATATCTTGAGCACTTATTATAGGAATAATATTTACTGCATTATGCTTAAGCGTTTGGTTGGTAGGTCCAGAAATTAAGGTTACCTCAGCACCAAGATTAGCAGCTGTTTGTGCTAATTCGAACCCCATTTTACCACTAGAATGATTTCCTATAAAACGCACAGGATCTATAGCCTCATAAGTTGGGCCAGCAGTAATCATAACTTTTTTACCATGTAAAGGTAAGTTTCCTAAAATATGCTGTTCTATAAAATACACAATATCTTCTGGTTCTGCCATACGACCTTCCCCTACTAAACCACTAGCTAATTCGCCAGAAGTTGCAGGAATCATAACATTTCCAAAACCTTGTAATTTTTCAAAAGAGTGTGCTGTAGAAGGATGCTTATACATATCTAAATCCATTGCTGGAGCAAAATACACTGGACATTTAGCAGATAAATAAGTTGCTAACAACAAATTATCGCAAGTCCCGTTTGCCATTTTAGACATAGTATTAGCTGTTGCGGGCGCAATAACTAATAGGTCGGCCCAAAGACCTAATTCTACATGACTATTCCAAACTGCGCTTTCGTCTTCATCATTATAAAACGAAGATACTACGGGATGTTTGGAGAGTGTAGATAATGTTAGGGGCGTGACAAAATCTATAGAAGCAGGTGTCATGACTACTTTAACGTCTGCACCTGCTTTTATGAATAATCTTACTAAAGAAGCTGTCTTGTAAGCCGCTATACCAGCACTAATGCCTAACAGTATCTTTTTGCCGCTTAATATTGACATAGCTTATATTTTACTGAACGTCTTCGTCAGTGTTTCTGTAGTATACTTTATGATCTAACCACTCTTGAACTGCTAAAGCATGTGGTTTTGGTAATTTTTCGTAAAATTTTGAAACTTCGATTTGCTCTTTGTTTTCAAAAATCTCTTCTAAACTATCGTTATACGTTGCAAATTCTTCTAATTTTTCAATTAGTTCCTTTTTAATCTCGGTGTTAATTTGATCTGCACGTCTAGAAATAATAGAAATTGCTTCGTATATATTTCCTGTCTGCTCATCAACCTTGTTCTTATTATACGTTACTGTATTAACAGGTGCATTGATTTTTTTTAAATCCATTATATTAACTTTTAGTGCTGTAATTTTTTAATTCTTCTACTATTACTTCGTGCTTCGTATCTGCTTCTTCTAAGAATTGAGTCTCTGAATACCCTTTCATTAAATCATCATAATAAGTGTTAGCAGATTCTAATCGTTCTTGTTTCTTACGTTCAATACTAAATATTGCCAATTGATATGCGGAATCAAATCTATAATACATAGCTTCTTCTCTTAATGCAGATCCTGGAAATTCGAACAGAAAATTATCGAACGATTTTATTGATGCTTGATAATCTTGTATTGTGTTATATTGTTTTGCTATTTCAAACGCTTTACGTTCTAATTTTGCATCTAATTCTTGTATGTATCCACTCGCTTCACTTAAATACTCTGAGCCAGGAAACTGGTTGATAAACAATTGTAACTTCTCTATAGCTTCTTTTGTACTAGCTTGATCTTTACTATAAATAGGAGATTCTTTGTAATAACTCTTAGCGGATAAAAACGAAGCTTCTTCTAACTTCTCACTATTAGGGTAAGAATCTGCAAATCGTTCAAATTGGTATCCTGCAACATAATAGTCCTTCATTCCGTAGTACGATTGCGCATACATGTACATTAGCTTTTCTGCTTGTGGTTTTCCACGGTAGCTTGGTACAATTTGAGAGAACAATCTATTTGCCTTAGAAAACTCACCTTCATTATAAAGTTGTTCTCCTAATTTAAATTTAGCACCGATATCTGTTGCTTTAAGTGTTTTTTGATATTCACCACATGAACTTAAAACAATAAACGCGAATAAAATGTATAAATATTTCCCCATAGTTTTTTAACAGAATGCAAAATTAAGCTATTCTTATTGATTTTAAAAATAATATTTTTCAGCTAAATTAAAGGATGTAATTAGGTTACAATTAGCTTTAAGTATATTTTAACTTTTAAAATAGTTACAAAAAAACATACAGCGTCTAATTAGATAAGCTTATACAGATTTAAATCTATTTATTAGCTGCCACAAATGCCCTAATTTTATCTTTCAATCTAGCAGTAGCCTCTACTAAAGGTAGTCTTACACTTGCATGACATAAGTCTAAAGCTTCGAAAACAGCTTTAATTCCTGACGGATTATTTTCCTCAAAAATATACCCTACTACATCCATTAATTTATAATGAATGGCATATGCTTCTTTAGCTTTTCCTTCTAAACCTAACTGTATCATTTTAGAAAATTGAGCAGGAACAGCCTGGCCAATTACAGAAATAACGCCAGATCCTCCAGCTAAAACAACTCCTAAAGCTAAATCGTCATCCCCAGAAATAACTAAAAAGTCTTCTGGTTTATCCTTTAATAACTTTAAATATTGTCCGATATTGTTTCCAGCCTCTTTTATGGCTACAATATTTTCAAAATCGTTTGCTAATCTAATTGTTGTTTCTGGTAACATATTTGATGCTGTTCTCCCAGGAACGTTGTACAAGACGATATTAATAGGGCAGGCTTCAGACACTGCTTTAAAGTGCTGATACACACCTTCCTGTGTTGGCTTACTATAATAAGGCGATACCGAAAGTATAGCTTCAAAAGGACTTAAATCTGTCGCTTTAATTTCTTCAACTACAGCAGCAGTATTGTTTCCTCCAATACCCAAAACTAAGGGTATACGACCGTTATTAGTTTCAGTTATGGTTTTAATTACGGCTTCCTTTTCAGCTTTAGTAACGGTAACACTTTCTCCAGTGGTTCCCATTATTACTAAATAATTGGTACCATTTTCGATATTGAAATTAACAATTTGGGTTAATGCATCATGATCTACACTAAGATCTGCCTTAAAAGGTGTAACTAGAGCAACTCCAGTACCTATTAATTTACTATTCATCTGTTTAAATTCTTTTTAATATACTTAAGTACTTTAAAAGCTCTCGCTTAAAGACTTCTATGGCATCCGGATTTACATTAATTATTAAATCGTTTAACCGTTGTTCTTCTTGTAACACCCCTATTTTTAAATCTGATTTAACTTTGGCAGTTAAGACCTTTAAATCTAAATTATCTGTAAAATAATAACTTATTAAAGCATCAAACTCATTATTTAAAAACAGCTCTAATTCGGGGTTTTTAATCTTTCCAGACCACCCTATATCTTTAGCGGTAAATACTGGAAAACCATGACCATCATTACCTTCTTCTGACATTGAAAAAGCTAAAATTTTAAAACTATTGGGTTTTATTTTTAAAAGTTTAGATATAGATTCTATAGCCTCAGTATTAGAAAACTCATCAATGTTTAATATAACTCCCAAACTTTCAATATGTTTAGAGGTGTTAGAAATCTTGCGATTTGCCAACAATTTATTAAAATACTTTTTATTAGATTTTTCCCTAAAACCTTTTAAAATCATTTATCTTTAAACTTTTTGCAAATGTAGAAAAACTATAACCATACTTCAGTAAAATTTATAAGTTTAATTATGATTTTTAAACAATTAATGGTTTGCATCTGCCTTATGTTTTTGGTAAGCTGTAAAACGAAGACATTAAATCTAACAAAAATTGAAGGTAAAGAAATTCCTATTTCAGCAGAATTACCGCCAGACCAAGACATTGCTAACTTTATTAAGCCCTATCACGATCATGTTATTAACACACTTGATAGCACTTTAGCTTATGCTCCAGAAACTTACAGTAAAGACAATGGAACATTTAATACGGCTATCGGAAATCTTATGGCCGATGTCATTTACGAGCAAGCCAATCCCATATTTAAAAGCAGAACAGGTCACGATATAGATTTTGTACTCCTAAATAAAGGTGGTATCCGAGCGCCAATTTCTAAAGGTAATATTACGTTACGTACGGCTTATGAGATTATGCCTTTTGAAAATAGTGTTGTTGTTGCTGCTATTAAAGGTAAAAATGTAAACGCCGCCATGACTTATTTAAGTCAGTCTAAAAGCGCACATCCCGTTTCTAAATTAAAACTTGCCATTAACTCTGATTTTGATGTTGTTGAAGCCTTAGTTAAAGGTAAAGCCATAGATGAAAACAAAACATATTACGTCGCTACAAACGATTATTTATATAATGGTGGAGACCATATGACGTTTTTTAAACCTAATGATAGTGTGTACGATTTAAATTATAAATTAAGAAACGCATTTATCGATTATTTTACAAAAGTAGATACTATTAATCCGGTGATAGACGACAGGTTTATCCAAATAAAATAATGTAAAGCCTTATGAAACGTAGAGACTTCTTACAACAATCTACAGTTGCAACATCGTTAGTTGCTTTAGGAGGATTAAGTTTAACCTCTTTTACGGCTGCTCCTAAAACAAAAAAAATAACCGTTTTACATACCAACGATGTGCATAGTCATATAGATCCGTTTGGACCTAACGACGGTAGAAACGCAAATCTAGGCGGTGTTGCTAAACGTGCTCGTTTAATAGACAAAATTCGTTTGGACAATCCAAACACCTTGTTATTAGATGCTGGAGATATTTTTCAAGGCACACCATATTTTAATTTTTACGGCGGGGAATTAGAGTTTAAACTCATGAGTAAACTTAAATATGACGCCGCAACTATAGGAAATCATGATTTTGATAACAGTATAGATGGATTATATGCTCAATTACCACATGCCGAGTTCCCATTCTTAATATCAAATTACGATTTCTCTAACACCATAATGGATACACACACCAAACCTTATAAAGTCTTTTCTAAAGATGGTATTAAAATAGGTGTATTTGGTGTTGGTATAGAATTACAAGGCCTTGTAGATATTGCCATGTATAAAGAAACAAAATATTTAGATCCTGTTGAAATGGCTCAAGACATGAGTCGAATTTTAAAAGAGCAGGAACAGTGCGACCTAATTATTTGCTTATCTCATTTAGGATATAAATACAATTCTGAAACAAAAATTAGTGATTTAAAATTAGCTGCCGCTACCAAAGATATCGATTTAATTATTGGCGGACATACACACACATTCCTACCTAAACCAACTATTGTAAAGAATATTGAAGGTAAAGACACACTTGTTAACCAAGTAGGATGTTACGGAATTAATCTAGGAAAAATAGATTTCTATTTTGATACTAATAAAAATAAAGCTGCAGAAGGCACATCTATTATTGTTTAATAGCATTTTGTTCTTGCTGCTTAGTAAACACGAAATTATAAGAGCGTATTTTTTGCGCTCTTTTTTTGGCTTTATTCTTTGTGACCATATAATTAAACAGAAAAATTAACCCTCCACTATATAACACACGCTCTAACAAGACTAAAGTCCAATCATAAATATAATAATTATGAATATAGAACAGGACTTCACTAAATATAAAGCATAAAGACATGACTAAATATTGAATAGTCGATTTTGTATCTGAGTTTAAATACACAGCAAAAGACACAAAGGCAAGAATGATTAAGGTAACCGTATGTAATCCAAAAAACATAACCATAATCGGATCTTTAATTATCCCATCTAAAACGGTGTATAATTGATACAATAAATAGGTATTAATTATAAAAACTACGAGTAAATAACTTCCAAGAAAGAGACCGAATTTTATCCCTTTAAATTGTGTTAACACAAGTCCTAAAAGGCTTAAATAACTAATTAAGTAAAATAGATTGCTATAATGTAGAATTTCAGGGCTATCAAAAAATATTGAAGTGAAATCTGCTAAGAACGCTGTAACCAAATAGGTAATTAAATACCAATTAATATAATTACACCTGATAAAGTAGAAAAGTATGAACACAGGTATTACTAAAGGCTTAACACACTGCAAAAGCAACTCTCTATCTGTTACTGTAGCAAATATATTAACGCCTATTAGAAGACATAAGACCGATATAAAGATCTTACTATAATTAAATTTAATCCAGTTCTTCAAAATAAACAATCATAAGTAGGTTGAGCAAACATACAACAATACGTCGGATTTATCATGCGCTTTATCGAAAAAATAGTAATAATTCGATGAACTACATTTATGAAGAATAATAAAAAAATTAGATGTAAATTATAATTAATCTAACTCCACCATCTTTACATTTTTGGTAGCATTCTGAATGGCAAATAGATAAAAGCACATAAAGCCAGACACTATTAAAAGAAAGCATATTATGTTTAGTGAAATTTCTTCTGAAGGAAATCTTGTTACATATTGAATAATTTCTGAGAAAAACACACAAAGTGCTCCAATAAACAAAAAGAAAGACCTAGTATTATCTTTATACAAATAATTAATAAACGCTACATTTAATAATATTAATATAACTAGATTATACACAAACTCTAAAACAATAGATGCCGTTGTATCTTCTAAAGGAAGCGCGTCTGCTTCTAAAGTGATAGTCCCTACATATTTTGAAGTTTCTTGTGCTCCTATTACTGTTTCTGTAGAAGGAGAATTAATTGCTAAATCACCATTTACTAAGGAAAACAATACATAAGAGTTTAATAATAATAAAATAATTATGGTAAGATTAAATCGAGGGATTATATCTTTATAATACATCCCCTTAAAGACTCCAAAAATTAATGACATATACGCAGATATGTACAAAAAGTTCCCTAAAAAGTAAATTAAATTCTCATGCAAATATTCAGTTTCACTAAAGAAAGCTAAAATATGAGCTAAAGAAAATAATGTTAAAAATGCAGTAAAATATAGTTTAGGATTTTTATGAGTAGATAAATAGAACACACAAATAAAAGGCACAACTAAGGCCATAATAACATTTGAAAAATTATACAATTCAGCACACTGTAAAAACAAATACGATACACTTAAAATGATTAATATAATTAATATTAAATATGTTTTCCTCATAAATATGTACATAGACAAGCTAACAAATATAATTATTAATAATTAAACTTGAAGACTTCGAGCAAGAACATGTAAAATTTTAAAACATTACTAAACATTTAACAATTGTAAAAAATCGTTTTCAGATAAAATTTCAATTCCGAGTTTCTCTGCTTTTGCACGTTTACTAGGCCCCATTTTGTCTCCCGCAACCACAAAACTAGTTTTTGAGGAAATAGAACTTCCAACTTTACCTCCGTTATCTTCTATCATTTTTTTAAGTTCGTCTCGAGATACAGTTGTAAAAACTCCAGATACTACAAAAACTTTTCCTGCTAATTCATCAGATTGATTCGCTAAGGCTTCTACTGAAATCTCAAGAGACACTCCAAAAGCTTTTAAACGGTCAATAATTATTTTATTTTCATCTGATTGAAAAAACGCAACAACACTCTTTGCTATCTTTACACCAATCTCATCTACATTTACCAAAGTCTCTTCGGTAGCTTCTGCAATTGCATCAATATACTTAAAATGCTTAACTAGTTTTTTAGCAACTGTTTCACCTACATAACGAATACCTAAGGCGTATAACACACGCTCAAATGGCACTTGTTTAGATAGCTCGATGCCGTTAATTAAATTATCAGCACTTTTTTCTGCCATACGCTCTAGCGGAAGAACATCGTCTTTTGTTAATTCATATAAATCTGAATAATTATGAATCAAGTCTTCATTAACTAACAATGCTACAGTCTCTCCTCCTAGCCCATCAATATCCATTGCTTTTCTTGAAATAAAATGCTGAATACGACCAATAATTTGAGGCTTACACCCATTGTAATTCGGACAGTAATGCTGTGCTTCACCCTCTTGTCTTACTAATTCTGTATGGCATTCTGGGCAATGTGTAATATATATTGTAGGCTGAGAATCTGCTGGACGCTGCGTTAAATCGACAGCTATAATTTTAGGTATAATCTCACCTCCTTTTTCAACAAAAACTTCATCGCCTTCACGAATATCTAGCTTTGCAATTTGGTCTGCATTATGCAAAGAGGCTCGCTTTACTGTGGTTCCTGCTAATTCTACAGGTTCTAAATTAGCCACAGGTGTAATTGCACCTGTTCGACCAACCTGATATGTAATTTCGTTTAATCGAGTAGATACTTGTTCTGCTTTAAACTTGTAAGCCATAGCCCATCGTGGCGCCTTAGCAGTATACCCTAATTCGTCTTGATGCTGAAAACTATTCACCTTTATAACCACACCATCTGTTTCGTATGGTAAATCGTGTCGATGCACATCCCAATATTCTATAAATTCAAAAACTTCGTCTATAGAATGCACTAATTTTGCTGCACTAGGCACTTTAAATCCCCAGTCTCTTGCTTTTTGTAAGCCTTCTATTTGCGACTGAATATTTAAATTCCGTCCAATAATAGTATACAATAAACACTCTAGAGGACGCTTAGCCACCTCGCTACTATCTTGTAATTTTAAACTACCTGAAGCCGTATTTCTCGGATTTCGATAGGGTTCTTCTCCAATCTCAATCCGATCTTCATTCATTTTATTGAAACCATCAAATGGCAACACAATTTCCCCTCTAATATCAAACTTCTCCGGATAATCACCTTTCAGTTTTAAAGGCACCGATTTTATGGTTTTTATATTCGCCGTGACTTCATCACCTTGCACACCATCGCCTCGAGTCACTGCTTTGGTAAGCACACCGTTTTCGTAAGTTAAACTTATGGAAGCACCATCGTATTTTAATTCACAAGTATAAAACACATCGCCATCCACCATTTTTTTCACACGTTGTTCCCATGCCAACAAATCGTCTTTAGAATATGAATTATCTAAAGAATACATGCGATAATCGTGAACTACAGTGTTAAAGTTTTTAGTAATTGTGCCCCCAACGCGGTTAGTCGGAGAATTTTCGTCGTAAAACTCAGGATGCTTAGCTTCTAAATCCTGTAGTGATTTTAGTTTCATGTCGAACTCAAAATCACTAATTTCACTCTGATCTAGAACGTAATATTTATAGTTATAATTGTTTAATTCGTCTCTTAATTGCTGAATTTGTGCTTCAATTGTCATACTTACAATCTATCTTTATTTAACCATTTTGGAGCAGGTAATGGCTTGTAATTATTCATTTTTTCTAATAAACCATCTATAGTATCATCTACAACAACAGCTTCTAAATTTTCTTGTTTTAAAAAGCCACGAGCAACCATGGTATCACATTGCGCTAGTAAATTATCGAAAAACCCATTAATATTTAAAATCCCAATTGGTTTTACATGAAGACCTAATTGTCCCCAAGTTGTAATTTCAAAAAATTCATCCATGGTTCCAAATCCGCCAGGAAGCACCATAAATCCATCCGATTTTTCATACATAATTACTTTACGTTCGTGCATATTATCGGTTACGATAAGTTCTGTTAATTTTGGATGTACAATTTCCTTTGTTTCTAAAAACCCAGGAATAATACCCAAAACGTCACCTTGAGCCTCTAACACACCACGAGCAATTTCACCCATAATCCCAATTTTAGCAGCTCCGTAAACTAATTTTATGTGTTGTTCTCCAAACGTTTTACCAAGTTGATACGCTTCAGAGATAATTTTTGAATCGGAGCCTTCACTCGATCCGCAAAATACAGCTATAGATTTCATAATTCTTTTATGCCTTTAATCATTCTATTTCGTTTAAACATATCTTGTCGCAATTCTACATGCGTAAAAGTATGGGCTTTTAATAAATCGACCATTTCATCGCCTAAAAACTCATTGATTTCGAAAAATAACAATCCGTCGTTTACCAAATTATCTTTAGCCAATTTTGTAATGGCTTTATAAAACTTAAGCGGATCGTGATCTTCTACAAATAAAGCAAGGTGTGGTTCATGATCTAACACATTTGCTTTCATTTGAAGCTTTTCTAAATCGCGAACATACGGCGGATTAGACACAATAACATCAAACGGTAATTTAAAATGTGCATTTTTATAAGTCTCTACAGATAAAATATCGGCATGTATAAAATTCACATCAACCTTATTATGTTTAGCATTCTGTGTTGCAACAGCAAGAGCATCTTCACTAACATCAACCGCATAAACTTCAGCATTATTAAACTTTTTAGCCAACGATATTGCAATACATCCACTCCCTGTACCAATGTCTAAAATCCGTAAAGGCTTTGTTGTTTGTCCCAATTCAGATTCTATAATCCATGCCACTAATTCTTCTGTTTCTGGTCTAGGAATTAATACCGAATTATTCACTTGAAACTCCATGCCGTAAAACTCTGTAGATTTTAATACATACTGAATGGGTTCATGGCGTTTTAAAGATTCCAAGGCATCTAACACAGGAATAGCTTCAGTTTCAGATATACTGTAATCCGGTTCGAGTGCTAAAGTTATTCGTTTAAAATTGAAATAATATTCGCATACCATAAAAAAGAAGTGGTCTACTTCTCTAGAATCATAGTCTCCATCTAAAGCGTGATGAAAGGTCTCTTGTAGCGTTTTTAATTTCATAATGCTTTTGTCATCCAAACATTACACGAATAATGCCCTGTATTTCCTAAAGGTCCTTCTAAGTTTTTAAAACCAGTCTTTTTATATAAAGCTGTAGCAGACGTCATATATGGTAAAGTCTCTAAATAGCACGTTTTAAATCCTAGGGTTTTAGCATATTCTAAACAGGTATGCATCATTTTAGAACCAACTCCTTTTCCTCTTGCAACATCTAAAAAATACATTTTCTGAAGTTCGCAAACACCTTCTGCTTCTGGTAAAGGTGCAATTCCGGCTCCTCCAATAATTTTATTATGGTCTTCCACCACAAAATAAACCATATTTGGATTATTGTAGGCTTCAAACATATCATTCAAGGCTTCATCTTCATAAGCCGTGCCCACTTTTGGCACACCAAATTCAACCAATACCGTGCGAATCACCTCTGCGACTTGCTGATTATCTTTTGTTTGAATTTCTCTTATCTCGAAATGGCTCATACTCGTTTTTAATCTTATTTTTGTGATGTGAAGATACATGAAAAATACATAAATCGCTGTATAGAAATTGCCAAAAACGGACTTGGAACCACACGACCAAACCCAATGGTAGGGTGTGTTATAGTGTACAACGATAAAATTATAGCTGAAGGTTTTACGAGTCCTTATGGCGGACCTCATGCCGAAGTAAATGCCATTCAATCGGTTACAGATAAATCTATTTTACAAAACGCGACCTTATATGTTACACTAGAACCGTGTTCTCATTTTGGAAAAACACCTCCTTGTAGCGACCTTATTATTTCGCATAAAATTCCTAAAGTTGTTATCGGAACTATAGATGATAATTCTCTAGTGGCCGGTCGAGGTATTAAAAAATTACAAAATGCTGGGTGCGATGTTGTTGTTGGCGTTTTGGAAGCAGAATGCAAAGAACACCACAAACGTTTTTTTACCTTTCACAATAAAAAAAGACCATACATTATATTAAAATGGGCTCAGTCTGCAGATGGATTTTTATCTCCTGAAACAAAAGACGAGCAAAAACCCGTTTGGATTACTAATCCATATTCTAGACAACTAGTTCATAAATGGCGCGCAGAAGAACAAGCCATTTTAGTGGGTGGAAATACGGTATTACAAGACAATCCGAGTTTAACTGTTCGCGAATGGACCGGTTTACAACCTACACGAGTTGTTATAGACAAGTATAATAATTTACCTGATACAGCAGCAGTCTTTAATACATCTGCTAAAACCATAAAATTAACAAAAACTGACTTAGATTTTTCTAAACCTTTAGCTACTCAAATCTGTGAAAAATTACATGAGTACAATATAAACTCTATAATAATTGAAGGAGGACATAACACCCTACAAGATTTTATAGATGAAAACCTTTGGGATGAAGCTCGTATATTTTACGGCACAAATCTGTTTATGGAAGGCACAAAAGCTCCATTTATAAAAGGAAGCTTGACTTCCGAAACCAAACTATTAAACGATACTTTAAAATATTACATTAATGATTAAGACAATAATTTTCGATTTTGGCGACGTATTTATCAATTTAGATAAAGTAGGAGCTCTGGAACAAGCACTTCTAAACTTTAAGTTAGAAAACATTCCAGAAGACATGGTTCATATTAATAGTTTGTATGAAATGGGATTGATTGATAATTCTGAATTTTTAGAGTTTTACGAAACATCGTTCCCTGAAATTACTAAAGATAAAATTATAGAGATCTGGAACTCCATATTAAAAGATTTTCCTCATCATCGTTTAGAGTTTTTAAAATCACTTTCAGAAAGTAAAAAATACAAACTTATTTTATTAAGTAATACTAACGATTTACATATAGAATTTGTAAAAAGTTATGTGCCATTTTTTAAAGAATTTGAAAGTTACTTTGACGTCTTTTACTTATCGCACGAAATTAATCTTAGAAAACCGAATCCAGATATTTACGAATTCGTTTTAAAAGAAAACAATTTAATAGCTTCGGAAACCTTATTTGTAGACGATCTTAAAGAAAATACTGAAAGCGCAGAAAAACTAGGTATCAATACTTGGAACATAATTCCAGGAAAAGAAGATGTTACCACGCTATTTGAAACAAAAAAAGAATTATTTAGCTAATTTTTGGAAGTACAAGACACATACAACACCATTTTAAAGCCGTCTGAAGAAACACTATTTAAAGAAAAGAATAGCAAGTTTTTTGGATATGCTATTCCGGTTAAGACCGAAGACGATGTAAAAGCACAGTTAGAAGCTATAAAAAAACAACATCACTCCGCTAGGCATTGGTGTTACGCTTATCAAATAGGTACAGAAGACATTGCTTATCGCGCAAACGACGATGGCGAACCTAATAATTCTGCCGGAATGCCTATCTACGGACAAATTCAATCTTTTAATGTCACCAATGTTTTAATAGTTGTGGTTCGTTATTTTGGAGGGGTTAAATTAGGCGTTGGAGGTTTAATTAGCGCTTATAGAACATCTGCACAATTAAGTTTAGAAGCTTCTAAAATTGTAGAACGCACTATAAATATAGATTACCTTATTATATATGATTATAAAAACATGAATAAGGTGATGCGTATTATTAAGGAGAAAAATATAAACGTAACACATCAGAAATTAGAGTTGCGTTGCGAACTCACTATTTCTGTCAGAAAAAAAGATGCTGAAGCTATTTTTAATAGTTTTAGCACCCTATTTGAGGTTGAAATAAAACAACTGTAAGATTATTCAGGTATTAAATCCAATATATATTTCGGACATTTTATTGGACGCTTTGTTTCCATATTAATAAATGCCAAAACTGTGTTCGCTAAAACTAACAATTCTCCCTTCTGATTTGTGATTTCAAAATCAAAATCGATCTTAACAGAAGGTTGTTTTTTTAGTATCGTTTTCACTTTAATTACCTCGTCGTAAAAAGCTGATTTTTTGTAGTTTAAAGACATTGAAATTACAGGTAACATAATACCTTTATCTTCCATCTCTTTATAAGACACACCAAGCGACCTTAACCACTCAGTCCGCGCCATTTCTAGGTACAACGCATAATTACCGTGATGCACCACCCCCATTTGATCGGTTTCACCATATCGCACTCTTATTTCTATTTCATCAATTATCATAGTAAAGTATCATTATTTTTTCGTAGCTTAGAAAGCCTGATAAACATGAGGAAAAAAATCTTTAAATTCAATAGCAAAGCATTTTTTTTTTAAGATTTTTGTTCACATATTTGTCAAACCAAAAAACGAGAGATTATTTCAACATCTCTTATTAACTTTAACTAAAAAATCTTTTAAATTATAATGAGTGTAACTGCGCAATCGGTATGGAATAACTGTCTCGAATTTATAAAAGATAATATCCAACCGCAAGCATATAAAACATGGTTTGAACCTATTGCCGCAGTTAAGCTAACGGACAATGCGCTAAGCATACAAGTTCCTAGCAAATTTTTCTACGAGTGGTTGGAAGAACACTATGTTAAAATTTTAAAAGTAGCATTAACTAAGGAGTTAGGTGAAAAAGCCAAATTGGTTTACATTATTAAAATGGAAAACACATATGGCAACAAACAACCGTTTACAGAACGTATTCCGAGTTCAAGCAGATCTGCTGTTAAAGCTCAAGATGTAGATATTCCACTTAACAATAAAAACCCAGAATTACGTAACCCGTTTATTATTCCAGGTATTAGAAATGTTAAGATAGAGTCTCAACTTAATCCTAATTACAGTTTCGAAAATTTTTTAGAAGGCGATTCTAACCGTTTGGCAAGAAGTGCTGGTTTAGCAGTTTCTGCAAAACCGGGAGGAACTTCTTTTAATCCACTATTAATTTTTGGAGGCGTTGGTCTTGGAAAAACCCATTTAGCACATGCTATTGGAGTTGAAATTAAAGATAAATACCCTGAAAAAACAGTCTTATATATATCTGCTGAAAAGTTTACGCAACAATATATAGATTCGGTTAAGAAGAATAATAGAAACGATTTTATTCATTTCTATCAAATTATAGATGTTTTAATTATTGACGATGTTCAATTTTTATCTGGTAAAACAGGAACACAAGATGTGTTTTTCCACATTTTTAATCACTTACACCAAAATGGTAAACAAGTGATTTTAACAAGTGATAAAGCGCCTGTAGATATGCAAGATATTGAACAACGTTTACTATCTCGTTTTAAATGGGGACTATCTGCAGAATTGCAAAGCCCAGATTTTGAAACACGCGTGTCTATCTTAAACAACAAATTATATCGTGACGGTGTAGATATGCCTGAAGAGATTGTTGAATATGTAGCGAAACACATTAAAACAAATGTAAGAGAATTAGAAGGTGCTATCATCTCGTTAATTGCTCAATCGTCTTTCAATAAAAAAGAAATCACTCTAGATCTTGCAAAGCAAATTGTAGAAAAATTTGTAAAAAACACAAAACGCGAAGTCTCTATAGATTACATACAAAAAGTAGTCTCAGATTATTTCCAAATGAATGTAGATACGTTGCAGTCTAAAACAAGAAAGCGACATATTGTACAGGCTAGACAATTAGCTATGTTTTTTGCTAAAAAATATACAAAAGCATCATTAGCAAGTATCGGGTCACAAATTGGAAAACGTGATCACGCTACCGTACTTCATGCTTGTAAAACAGTTGATAACTTATCGACTACAGACAAGCAATTTAAAAAGTACGTAGAAGATATTACTAAAAAACTTTCTGTTTAAAACATATTACAATGACTAAAATACTCATGGTTTGCCTTGGAAATATCTGCCGATCTCCATTGGCAGAAGGTATTTTACGTTCTAAATTACCTTATGAAGATTTTGTTGTAGATTCTGCAGGAACATCTAGTTACCATATTGGATCTCATCCAGATAATCGCTCTATAACCGTTGGCAACAAATACGGCATCAATATTTCTAATTTAATGGGAAGACAATTTTCTGTTAGAGATTTTGACGATTTTGATATCATCTACGCTATGGATCGTGCTAATTACAGAGACATCTTACACCTAGCTCGACATGATAACGATAAACAAAAGGTAAAAATGATTTTGAATGAAGTATACCCAAATCAAGATTATGATGTTCCCGATCCTTATCACGGCGGAACTCATGGTTTTGAAAACGTGTACAAAATGTTAGATGAAGCTTGCGATATTATTGCTGACAATTTAAAATAACACCACTTAGTACGATATTTAAAACTGACAAAATTTTACAGCTATGAAATCTTCTTTAGGAAAACTTTACCTTATTCCAACCACTTTAGGCGATAACGAACCTTTAGAAGTATTACCCATTTCTGTAAAAACTATCATTGAAAATACAACGGTTTTTATTGTTGAAAATGAAAAAACAGCTAGACGTTTTATTAAACGCATCTCACCAGACACTGTACAATCTGATTTAAAAATGTTTCATTTAAACAAATTCACAGAATCTAGCGATTTACCTAGTTTCTTGGAACCTTGTTTAGCAGGTACAAATGTTGGATTGCTATCTGAAGCTGGCTGTCCTAGTGTTGCCGACCCTGGATCTGATGTTGTAAAAATTGCCCATGAACAAGGTGTACAAGTAGTCCCTTTAGTTGGCCCATCTTCTATACTATTAGCACTAATGAGTTCTGGCATGAATGGTCAAGGCTTTTCTTTTAATGGATATTTACCCATAGATAAGAGTGAAAGAAAACAGGAGTTAAAACGCTTAGAACGTTTATCTTTTGATCATAATCAGTCACAGATTTTTATTGAAACTCCGTATCGTAACAATAAAATGCTAGAAGATCTTTCTAACACACTAGGCAAAAACACTATGGTGTGTGTGGCATGTGATATTACATTACCTACAGAGTTTATTAAAACCAAACCTGCTTCAGAATGGTCTAAAAACACTGAAGACCTCCATAAGAGGCCTTCAATTTTTATAATCCATAAAAGTTAAAAAACTTAAGCTTTACTCACTTTCGCTTTTTTGTTTGGTTTCACAAAAGAAGTATCGTAACCCGAAAACTTCTTCATGTAATACTCAATTGTTGTTCCGTATGCATCAGAAAAACTTGTAGAACCATGACTCCTTAAGTATTTCTTTACATTTCCTGGTCCAGATAAATGTGCTGCTGCAAGTATTCCCGATTCGGTTATTACAACGCCATTAATTCTTTTCCCTACATAATTTTTAATGTCTCGACGTAAAATCCATTTATTACGTTCTGCATTTGCTAAAAATGCTTTTTCTTGTAATTCTGGATTTTTTAGAAACTGTACCGGATTATGTATTCCGATTATTTTTAATGTTTCTTTTCCAAATTGGTATTTTCCTAAATACCCTAGTGTATTAACTGTAAAATAATTACCTCTAGATTCTTTAAAACCTAAAGCTTCTTTAAAACCAACATAGGTCTTTCCTAATGATGGTGAAAATGAACTTGCAATATCTGTTTTTAATGCTTCTGCATTGTTGTGGCTAACACTATCATTAACCATGTTGTAATTTAAGGCTATGCCTTTTGTTAAATAACTGTCCCCTACTTTAAAGGTCTCTTCTGTTGAAAATGAATAAAAAGCCAAAGAACATATTGCAAGAATTACGAATAAGTAACTTCCAATATTTTTTATCATACCATTTAATTTCTTCAGGCAAGTAAATAAAGTTTACCTGAAAATTTCAGTCGGCAAATGTACAACATATTTTATTAATTTGAAAATTAATCATTTAACACCAAAATACCCCTATTATTCGCCTAAAAATGTACGTTTTAACCGAGCTCAGAGCCTGTTTAGAACTCAATTTCATGTAAGACAAGTATTACATAAATTATTGTTAAAATTCTAATTTTTATAATTATTGTCTAATTCCTTGACGATTTAGGTAGTTCTGATAGGCTCTTGCATTAGCATTATGCTGACTTAAATTCTTAGCAAATCTATGGTAACCTATGCGTTCAGCATCAGCTGCAAAATAATAATACCCATGATTTTCGGCATTTAAAACAGCATTAATAGCGGTAAGGTCTGCCATAGCAATTGGCCCTGGAGGTAATCCGTTATATATATACGTGTTATATGGAGATTCTATCGTTTTATGTTTGTTTAACACACGTTTAATTAGGGTGTTTTTGTATTCTGGTAATTGGTAAGCAGCAAATTTAAGAGTAGGATCTGCTTGCAAAGGCATCCCAACTTTTAATCTATTTAAATACACACCTGCAATTCTAGGCTGCTCGTCTGCTGCTTTAGACTCTTCGTGAACAATAGATGCTAAAGTAATAACTTCGTTAGGTGTTAAACCAATGGCTTTTGCTTTGTCAAGTCTAGTCGCGTTCCAAAATCTATTATACTCCGTTAACATGCGGTCTCTAAACTGTACACCAGAAGTATTCCAGAAAAACTCATAACTATTGGGAATATACATACCTAATAGCGTTGCTGTTGTGAATTTATTTGTAGCTAAAAACAGAGAATCCTTCATGGCTACAACTAAAGACAAACTATCGGCTTCTATTTGAGCAGATACACGTCCTGCTAATTTTTCAATACTTTCTTGATTATTAAAAGCAACTTGAATTGGAATATTTTTAATACGAATAGAGTTTATAATATCATTATTATTCATGTCTTTTGTAAGACTAAACTTTCCTGCTTTAATATGTGTAGTGTATTGCTTACGTTCAGCCAAAGCATCAAAGGTTCCAATATCTTTTAATAAAGGCTTTAATTGTTCGCGTACATCTTGATAAGTAGCTCCTGTTGGAATATATACATAAGCTGTTTCATTATTAAAAGCCGTATTAGGCTTAAACATAGCAGAATACACATAATTTGCAAAAAACGCAGCAACTACTAGTCCAAGAAGCACTATGGCAACTATAATTTTTTTAATATACATTAGCTATTAATTAGTTGTAAAAGAAATTCGTTTTTATAAGTACCGTTTACAAAGTTCCAGTCTTTTTTTAAACCGACGTTTTGAAACCCTTGTTTGGTGAATAATTTAAGACTTGCTGTATTATCTTCAGAGATATTACAATATACTTGATGTAATTGAAGTTGTGTAAAACAATAATTAACTAAGAGAGAGAGTGCTTCACTCCCTAAGCCTTGAGCGCGCTTAGCTGCATTAGTAATTAAAATACCGATACCGGCTTTTCGGTTCTGAAATTCAAAATCGAAAACATCTATCAAACCAATTGTATTTTCATTATAATCTGAAATGACTAAGCGTAATTGCTTGGCTTCATAAATATCTAAATGTGCTTGCTCTAAATATTGTTTTATTAAAAATTTAGAATATGGTGTTTGCGTATTACTAAGTTCCCAGATAGACTCATCATTTTCAACTTCATGAATAAAATCTAAATCTTCGGGTTCCAAAGCACGCAAATACACATGTTCTCCTTTTAAGGTTACCATGCTATCTCGCCTTTAAAAACTTGTTTTGCAGGTCCTGTTAACCATACATTATTATATCCTGATTCTGTTTTAGTAAAAGACACCTTTAATTCTCCGCCTTGTACTTTTAAATGTACCGTATTATCTGGAGTTTCTCCTAAATAATTCATGGCAATAGCAACTGCAGTAACTCCCGTACCGCAAGATAAGGTTTCATCTTCTACACCTCTTTCATAAGTTCTGACTTGAAACTCATTGCTAGAAATTTTCTTAACAAAATTTACATTAGTGCCTTCCTTATAATAAGGAGCACCGTTTCTTATATTTCTACCAATCGTTTTAATATCGAAAGATGCAATATTATCTTCAAATTGCACATGATGTGGTGAACCTGTATTTAAAAACACATAAGATTTATGATCTTCTACAGTAGGTACATCTTGCATTTGCAATTGCACTAAATCTCCATCAAACACCACATGATGCATCCCATCGATAGCTTCAAAAGATGCTTTTTTATCAATAACATTTAAATCTTTAGCAAATTGAGACAAACAACGTCCGCCATTTCCACACATGGTACTTTCGTTACCATCGGCATTATAATACACCATTTTAAAATCGGCTTCGTCATGATTTTCTAATAAAATTAAACCATCTGCTCCAATTCCAAAACGTCTATCACATAGTCGATTAATAAGCGCTGTATCTTGTTTATTGAATGTATTTAGACGATTATCAATCATCACAAAATCATTCCCTGTTCCTTGGTATTTGTAAAAAGTATGTGTCATAATTAGCAGCAAATATAGGAATATTTAGCTATTAATTCGTGTGTTAAAAACTCTTTAATAGTAAGTTAAATAGCGTTAAAGAATTACTAGCATACACCATAAAGAATTAATTTTAATCTTTATTATTTAATAACCTAAATTACACTAAACATGAAAAAAATATTAACCTTAGTCTTTGTTTCAGCTTTAGGTGGCTTGTTAACTCTTGGCGCCTATAAAATGTTTTTGGAAAATGAAGATGCTTTAGTGATTACTAAAACAGAATCTCGTCCTTCAAATTTTTTACCTACTACAAATGTAGCTAATACCAATATGATAAATAATGCACCCGATTTTACTACGGCTGCAGAAAATACAGTACACAGTGTTGTGCACGTAAAAAACACTTCAATTGTTTCTGGACAAATGACCTATAAAGACTTATTCTTAGGTAGAAGTTCTGCAAGACCTCAAGTAGGTACAGGATCTGGAGTTATTATTTCACCAGACGGTTATATTATTACAAACAATCATGTTATTAATAATTCTCAAGAACTTACTGTTACATTAAATGACAATAGAGAATACAATGCTACAATTATTGGTAGCGATGATAAAACAGATATTGCTTTACTAAAAATTGATACCGAAGAAGATTTACCATATACCACATTTGGAGATAGCGATCAGGCAAAATTAGGAGAATGGGTACTTGCTGTTGGGAATCCTTTTAATTTAACATCTACAGTTACGGCTGGTATAATTAGTGCAAAATCTAGAGATTTAACGGGAGATAGTTACCAATCGTTTATACAAACAGATGCTGCTGTTAATCCAGGAAATTCTGGTGGTGCTTTAGTAAATGCTAACGGAGATTTAATAGGAATAAACACTGCAATATCTTCGCAAACGGGATCTTATATTGGATACTCTTTTGCCGTACCTAGTAATATAGCAAGAAAAGTAATTGAAGATATTATGGAGTACGGTAACGTACAGAATGGAATTTTAGGTGTGACTGGAGGTGCTTTAAATAATGCTTTTGCTGAAAAATTAAACATTGATGATACCGAAGGTTTTTATGTAGATAATGTTGAAGAAGGTTCTGGAGCTCAAGTTTCGGGTATAGAAAAAGGCGATATTATTAAAAAAGTAGATCAAGTAAAAATTAGAAAATTTGCAGATCTTAGAGGACATTTAAATACTAAACGTCCAGATGATGTAGTGAATGTTACAATTCTAAGAGATGGTGATTTAAAAGAAATTCCTGTAACCTTAATTAGAAATCAAACTTTTACCATGCCATTAGTTGGTGTTATTAAGAATACAGATAAAAAAGATCTTAAAAAATTCAACTTAGATAATGGTGTCAAAATTATAAGACTTAATGATGAATATGCCCAATATTGGAAACAAAACGGCATTATGGAAGGTACAATTATTACCGCTATAAATACTCAAAAAGTAAATAGTATAGACGATGTACAAACCATACTTAAAAACAAATCACCTTACGAACCTTTGCAAATTGAATTAATAAACGCAAATGGAGAAAAAGAGCGTTACAATTTTAGATAATAATTTAAACGCATTGAATTCGTTTAAAATAAAACCTTCTAGATATTCTAGGAGGTTTTATTTTTTTTAAAAACATTTACGAAAACGTTTGAAATCTTTTACTTTTGTATCAGATATAAACAACTAACTAAAAATTAAATCAATGAGTTTTAACGAAACTTATGAAAAAGAATTGGCTTTTCAAGCCGATAGAAGACGAGCTACAGTAAAATTTATTAAAATAGTAAGCGACCTTTGGTACGATAAAGCGATAGAACTTGTACTGTTCAGAAATCAACTTATAGACCGTAATGTGAGTGAGATTTTAAACTTGCATGAATACGCTGGACAATTTGTACAAAAACCCATTTCTGTATTCGATTCTGTAGAAATTGCGCAAGCCATTAAAAAATTAGACTTACCTCCTGCTAAACTGGATATTGGAAAGTTAACTTTTGAATTTAAATCTGAAGACCAGCACCACCACAATGCCACCTCTTTTATTGTTGACAAACTTAAAGATGCTAAAAAAAATGGTCCAATAACACCTAAAGATGTTGTACTATATGGTTTTGGAAGAATTGGACGCTTAGTTGCTAGAGAGTTAATGACAAGAACTGGAGCTGGAAATCAGCTGCGTTTACGAGCGATTGTAACTCGCGGTAAAATAGATCAAACGGTATTAGAAAAAAGAGCATCACTTTTAAGAAACGATTCTATACATGCAGATTTTTCGGGAACAGTAACTGTAGATGCCCTAAACGACGCCCTAATAATTAACGGAACTACAGTTAAAATTATTTCAGCAAATAATCCTGAAGATATTGATTATACAGCTTACGGTATAAATAATGCTCTAGTGATAGATAATACTGGAGCTTTTAGAGATCAAGAAGCATTAAGCAGACATTTACATGCAAAGGGTGTAAACAAAGTATTATTAACTGCTCCTGGAAAAGGCATACCCAATATTGTACATGGAGTAAATCATTTAGAATATAAGCCCGATGCAGTTAATATTTTTTCTGCAGCATCATGCACAACAAATGCCATCACTCCTATTCTAAAAGTAATAGAAGATGTTTATGGTGTAAAACATGGCCATTTAGAAACCATTCATGCCTATACTAACGATCAGAATTTGGTCGATAATTTTCATAATAAATATCGTCGCGGAAGAGCTGCTGCTTTAAATATGGTAATTACAGAAACTGGTGCCGGAAAAGCAGTCTCTAAAGCACTACCAAGTTTAGAAGGTAAATTAACGTCTAACGCCATACGTGTTCCTGTGCCTAACGGCTCTTTAGCCATATTAAATTTAGAATTAAACACAGAAACTAGTCTAGAAGAATTAAATTCTACTATTAAAAAGAGTGCTTTAGAAGGCCCATTAGTAGAACAAATTAAATATGAACTTAATGATGAGTTGGTCTCTAGTGATATTGTAGGAAGTTCTGCTCCTGCTATTTTTGACAGTAAGGCCACAATTGTAAGACCGAATAACAAAAATGTGATTTTATATATTTGGTACGATAACGAATATGGTTATAGCCATCAGGTAGTTAGGTTAGCAAAATACATTTCTAAAGTAAGACGTTATACATATTATTAATAGAAAGCATCCGTTTATAAAATTCTAACGTATATATAAAACCGCACTATAGTGAGGTTTTTTGCAAATTTAAGTGCAGAACTTAAACATTATTTTTTAAATTCGTGACATCCAAAAAAAATCCAAATAAGATTTCTATAATGAATGTAGTAAAAACCATAGCAACCACTTTAATTACGTGTCTGCTTACCATTACGTTATCAGCACAAACAAATACTGAAACAGAATCCGATTCAAATTTATCTTTAAATGAAGGAACTTTAGATAACCAATTTGAATTCATCATTCAAAAATCAAATAATTATCAGAATTATAAAGTCGTTAAAAAAGTATGGTTACAAACATTAAAATCTCATACTCTAGATTCTTTACAAGCCATTAGAAAAGATTTAGTTGAAACACAAACAATCGTAGATCAACAGGCTAAAGAAATTGCGACATTAAAATCTAAATTAAACGAAACTCAAAACACGCTAGATCTTACAAATCAAGAAAAAGATAGCATGGAGTTTTTAGGAATGCAATTAAGCAAAACCACTTATAATACTTTTATATGGTCTATTATTGGCGGACTTTTAATTTGTTTATTATTCTTTATCTATAAATTTAGAAACAGTAATTCGGTAACAAAAGAAGCCAAACGTATGCTTTCAGAAATAGAAGAAGAATTTGACGAGCACCGTAAAACAGCTTTAGAAAGAGAACAAAAAGTACGCAGACAATTACAAGATGAGCTAAATAAACAAAAAGGCAACGCTTAAAACATATACAGTCACGTAATCACAGAAAAGTCCATACAACATGTATGGACTTTTTTGTTAATCACAATTGCACAATAAATATCTTCGGTTTTTAAATCCATTCTTCGCATCTTTGCATTTGATTTAATAGGAAGCCATGCGCATAGATATCATTACCGTTTTACCCGAATTACTTAAAAGTCCGTTTGAAGCATCTATTTTAAAACGAGCAATTGATGCTAATTTAGTCGAAGTCCATTTTCATAATTTAAGAGATTATACTACAGATAACTATAAAACTATAGACGATTATCAGTTTGGAGGAGGTGCCGGAATGGTTATGCTTATAGAACCTATTGATAAATGCATTTCCAAATTAAAATCTGAGCGAGATTACGACGAGGTAATTTATATGACTCCAGATGGAGAGACATTAAAACAAGGTATGGCTAACACTTTATCTCTAAAAGAAAATATCATTATTCTTTGCGGTCATTATAAAGGTGTAGACCAACGCGTACGTGATTTGTTTGTCACTAAAGAAATATCTATCGGAGATTATGTGCTTTCTGGAGGGGAATTGGGAGCAGCAGTATTGTGCGATTCAATCATAAGATTAATACCAGGTGTTTTGGGTAACGAAACTTCTGCTTTAACAGATTCTTTTCAAGATAACTTACTAGCTCCACCTATTTATACACGCCCAAGAGAGTATAAAGGATTAAAAGTTCCTGAAATTTTATTTACAGGTAATTTTCCTAAAATAGAGAAATGGCGTGAAGATCAAGCTTTTGAGCGAACCAAAACACGTAGGCCTGATCTTTTAGACGACTAATATTTTTTTAAACACTTAGTGTTGCAGATAAGAAATAAATCACTATTTTTGCAGCCAATTTCGAACCAACCTCTGGCGAAAATCGTGAATGTTGCTTTGGATTAACTATAATTAAATAATAAAGATATGGAATCTTTAATAAAATTTGTACAAGACGAATTTGTAACAAAAAAAGAATTCCCAGCATTCGGAGCTGGAGACACAATTACTGTGTACTACGAAATTAGAGAAGGTGAAAAAGTACGTACTCAGTTTTTTAGAGGTGTAGTGATTCAAAAAAGAGGAACAGGTGCTTCTGAAACATTCACAATCAGAAAAATGTCTGGTACTGTAGGTGTAGAACGTATCTTCCCTGTAAACATGCCAGCTTTACAAAAAATAGAGATCAACAAAAAAGGTAAAGTGCGTAGAGCTCGTATCTTCTACTTTAGAGGTCTTACTGGTAAAAAAGCAAGAATTAAAGAAAGAAGAAACAAATAATCTTCACTTTATAATATTAAAAAGTCCTAACAATTTTGTTAGGACTTTTTTTATGAACAAAAGTTAATAACCCCGGTTTATAAGTTGTTGATATCTAAAATGTTAAAACTGCTTGAAAAACTAATAATATTTCTTATCTTTATAGA
>NZ_LMAK01000014.1 GCF_001439665.1 Formosa algae | reverse complement strand
TTTTATATCATATGATTTAAACAGAAATCTAGTTTAGAATTCTGATTAATAATACTTAGAACCACTAACTGATTTGTATGATATTATGAAAAATACTAGAGATGCCTTTACAGACAATTTAAATGTGCTGAAGAAAACTTGGCAAACCTCCTATTTACTTAAACTGAAACAGATTAATAATAGATTTACTCAAAAAAAACAATCGATCTTTTTCAGAAATATCTTCAAGCTTAGAGATGAAAACTTTACATAATAAGATGAAATTTTACTGTTGTTCTTCTCTCAATCTAATTTTATATTCGTCTCTGGTTTCTTTAACATAAATAGTATCACTATCGTAAGCAGGTTTAAATTCTCTACCATCAGATATATTATAAGGCACTACTATAACAACTTTTTTACGATCGTACTTTACCATATCTAAAGTGTCCGGTTTAAAAAGGCGTTTTACGGCTAAATTAAGCATAATTAAATTGCCCTCAGAACTTACTGCCACAGCGTATTTACCTGTTCTTAAATAATTAGTTGGTAACTGTATATCTGTATCGTCTACATAATAAGTATGCGTGTCTTTACCACCTATAAACTCTACTTTAGTGATGCCTCTTTCTGTATGTAATAATAATGTATCACCTTGTAATCTCTGACTTAAATGCCTGACACTTGGATTAATATTAGGTATTAATACTACCTCCTGAGCTTGTACTGCTATAGAAAATAATAGGAGTAGAAATACTATACTTTTTTTCATTCTTTATAATTCATTTGCAAATCTCACAAACATCTTTTTTAATACAAATGGCTACATATGTATTTTATCCCATGTTAAAAAAAGACATTTCTGCTTCACTTTCAGACCACAATATTACGTTATTATATAAAGCCAAAATAAATAGTTTTTTGAGATGTTTGCAAAAGAAGAGTTAAAAAAACATCTACTATAAATCAATACCAATTACAAACACTTTATACTACAACACATTGTTTTGCTTATAACCTACTGACTAAAAGAAAACTAAATCACATTTACAACTAGCAAGTAAACATGATTAGAGCCTGAGAGCGTGCAAATATAAAGAGAATAAAGATTATAATTTAAAATTTTAATCCTCAAAGTTCCTTTTCTCTATTTATACACCGTTAAACATACCTTTTTTAAATAATATTTGAGAACTCATAATTTAAGGTACACTTAGTCTATTGATTTAATAGTTATTAGGAGATTTATATTAGAAATCTGTAGTGATAATGCCACTTTAAAAGATATGAACCAGCACAATTTATCTAATAATGTATTAAATAAAGCATACATAAAAAAGCCCCACTTTACAAATATAAAGTGAGGCTTATTATAAAAACGAATGTCTGTTTTAGGGTTATAATCCTTTTTTAAGATCTTCAATAGTTTTAGCCATAACAACACCAGGTAATTTCACTGGAGCAGCAACTTCTGCTAAAAAAGTTCCTTTAACTTCTCCTGTTTTGTATGTTGTAAAACCAATACGGTATAAACCAGCTGTTAAAGCTTTTGTAGGACTTCCTACTTCACTTTCGTATCTTAATAAAGAATTATAGCTACTTCCGCTTGGTTGTTTTGGCATTTCACTACTATCGTCATTACTCGCAAGTTTTGTCCACGTTGCGCTTTTAACAGCATCTTCAGAGATATCTTCTGCTTTAAAAATAGTAGAACGCTCTAAAGTAATGTAAGTATCAAAATAATCGCTAGAAGATTTATTTTCTGTATAGGCAGCAGACTCAATAGCATCTTTAACTTTAGTTTTAGCTACAGGAGAAAGCATTCTTACTCCTAATTCTGGTGCCACAGCTGGAATCCATATGTAGATATAATAGAATTTTTTACCATCTACAACTTCATCTTCATTTCCTGCTTCTGCATATCCTAAATAAGAGATAACATCTGTGTAAGGTACTTTAATGGTTTTTGGTCCAATTTTTTTCTCTATTGAACTTCCAAACTTTGATAATTTTTGAGCTTCTGCATTAAAAAATGAACAGCAAGCGAATACTGATAATACTAGTAATTTAATTTTCATATTTAATTTTGTGTTTTGTTATATATAGACATTCGTTTTTACTTCAATTCAAAAGATACAGTAACGCTATGCGTTTGAGTTTTCGATACACCGTAAGTTTGTATATATTGTTGACTTGTATTAGGATCTGAAATGCTAACAATTTCTCCAATAGATTTATTCATTTTTTTAGCAATAGCTTGCGCTTTTACTTTTGCATTTTCAATGGCTTGTACAGAAAGATCTACCAATTGTGCATCTGAAAACTTTATAGGTTCCATATCTATATTCGCAATAGACACTCCTGCCGATTTAAGTTGTAATATTGTTCTAACTTCGTCCTGATCTGATGTTTGTAAATTATAGCAAGCAGTGGCTTTACCTTGCGAATAAGACATTGCAAACTCGTAATATGTATTTCTTATAAATCGATTAAAATCTATTCCTGATGCTTTTAACTTTTTTGTGAAATTTTGTTGGACAGATTCTAAAGGTGTTACTACCATTTCGCCTTGAGATTCGTAAACTGTAACATCCTGTAAAGTGATTATAATGTTATAATACTCGGGCAATACTTCTTTTTCAACTTCTCCCAAAACTTCAATGGTATGATTACTGTCTTGAGCAAAAGTTGGTAAAGTTAATAGGACGATAAGTGCATAAATTATAGTTCTCATAATATATATATTTAGTTGTGTTTATTAAAAGAATAAGATGTTAGCAACAATCATCCAAACACCTACAAAAATTCCAATAAGACCTAGTTTTCCTTGTTTTGGTGCTAATTTTTCTCTTAAAATGACTGCTTTCTCTTTAGCTGCTTCATTTTTAGATAATACATAAGTATTAATTAAACTAAAGCCTAACATAAAGCCTAAAACTGCTTGAATAATGTTACCGGCTAATAACGTTCCCCACCAAATAGGAAATGTACTAATCCATCCTAAGTTTAAAATTGAAAATACTATTCCCCATACTCCATAAAAACATAATATTAATCCGATCCAACCTTGGTAAGGTTCTATTTTTGCTAAAAGTTCTTTAGCATCTGGTTTTTTAGATAATAATAAAGATGGTACTGCGATAATACTTAATAAGATAAGTGTAATTCCGAAAATCATAATGTTGTTTTTTAAGGGTTAGTTTTATTAATGAAAGCATCCTCTTTTTTTTTTTTGATGTCTCTCATATTCTTAAGCAAATTTAGACGAATAGCCTCTACTACTTATCCCACTATGTAGTGAAATTGCATCCCCCTGAAAACAGGGTAGTATGTGCTTAAATCCTAAAATTCAATCACTTAACATTGGATTAGATTTTGTTTTATATCGTTAAAAAAACATTTTATAGTTAAAATAAAACTGAAAAATCGTATTACATTCTCATTTCTAGACTTATACCTGAGTTTAAAAAAATTGCGTAAAAAAAAGACACTATAAATAGTGCCTTGATATATTAATAGGTGTGTGATAGACTACGATACATAGCCTTTTTTTATGGCGTATTTTGTGAGTCCAGCTAGGTTTCTAACATTGAGTTTGGTAATCAGGTTTTTTCGGTAACTTTCAATAGTATGCTTACTTAAAAACAACTGATCTGCAATTTCTTGAGTTGTAAACTCTTCAGCGATAAGCGAAATGACTTCTACTTCACGCTTTGTCAGCTTTACTTCTCTGTCTTTATTTTTTTCGAACTTATTTTGAAGATAAATATCTTTAATGTCTTTCGAAAAATATTTTTCACCACTTAAAATGGTTTCTATGGCTTTTAGAAATTCCTCTTTTTGTGCATTTTTTTGTAGATACCCATCAACATTGTTTTCAATAAGATCGTCTATAATATCTGGTGTATTATGCATACTAACCACCAAGGTTTTAATATCACTAGACGTCTGTTTTATCCATTTGTTTAGCGCAATTCCATCTACTTCGGGCATGGTAACATCTGTGATAACAAGATCAATTTTTTCTTCAGTATTTATAGATATATATTTTTGAACATGACCTCCATGCTTTGCCGTATATAAAATATTGTAATTTCCTTCTGTATTTAGAATACTTAATAAGCCATCTAAAAACATTTTATGATCGTCGGCTATAATCAGGTTATGCTTCATGTATGTGTTCATTTAATGGAATTTCTATATTAATACTGGTTCCTCTATCGAGTTTAGAATCTATATGTAATGTCCCGTTATAATTTTCTATTCTGTTCTTTATGTTGGTTAAGCCAATCCCTAAAGTGGTTTTTGATACATCGAAACCCACACCGTCGTCTTCATATATAAAAAACACACAATCGTTTAAAAGGTCTAACTGTATATCTATGGTTTTGGCTTTGGCGTATTTAATAGTATTGGTTGTTAATTCTTGAAATATTGAAAATAATTCGTTTTGCAATATTTTATTAAGTCCGTTTATTTTTTCTTCATCAAAAAAAGAAACGTTGACATTAATTTCACTCGCCCCTTCTACCGTATAAATGTATTCTTTAATAAGAAATACAAAGTCGTTTTCTATGATTTTTTTTGGTAATAAGTTATGAGATAAATTACGAACTTGCTCATACGTATCGTCTAGCTGACTGTAAATTAATTCCATTTTTTCAGGTTGATGTGTAAGCTGACTAAATTGAAGTTTTATGGCCGCCAAGTTACCACCAACACTGTCGTGCATCTCTTGAGCAATTTTTTTTCGTTCTTGATTTTGTCCTTCTACAGACGCTTTAATTAATTTTAATTCTTGATCTTTCTTTAAAGAATTAACCCGCTGCACGTTTATTTCTTTCTCTTTTAAATTAAGCAGACCTTGAGCCTGTAATTTTTGATAGTAAATAATTAAAAGCGCCACAATTGGCACAAGAAGTATAAAAAAAGCAACCAAAACTATATACTTAACCGTCTTTTCTCGATCTAACTCTACGGCCTTTAATGCTTCGCGTTCTTTTAGTAATGCAATTTCGTTTTTACGTTTTTCGACCCCGTTTTGTAAAAGTAAAACTTGATTTTCGTTTTGTTTTGCAATTATGGCTTGTTGTAGTTTATACTTTTCTATATCGGCATCTTTATTCTTAATATTTAAAGTTTTTTTTAAGTTCTCTACTTGTAAAAGTTTTATCTTTTTTTCCTTTTCTAAAGTTTCAAACTTAACTTCTAAACTATTAATCTCTTGTTCTTTTTGAGAATGTTCTATAGAATCTTTTATTTGATAATAGCGCTTGCCGTAAGTATAGGCTTTATTATAGTCGTCTTTTCTAACCGAAATTTTTTCAAGCATAAGGTAACTATGCATCAGCACATCTAAAGACCCTAAACTCATGGCTTTTGGTATGGCACTTGTAAAAATTAAAAGCGCATCATGATCTCTTCTTTCATTATATAACAAGGTTCCAATTTTATCTGTAATAATTAATTCTAAATCGTAAAACTTATTTTTAAAGCTTAAATCTTTAGCATCATAAAATTGCATTAACGCCTTATTAGTCTCTCCGTTGTTTATATAATTATCTCCAATATTAAACATCACATTCGCTAAAGCTTGCGTTCTATAAGGATCTTTCTCGCAAATCTCTTTGGCTTTCTGTAAATAATTATTGGATATGTTGTATTTATTTAAAGATGAATAAATAGTTCCTAAATTAATATAACTACCTAAAATAATCTCATCGTCATTAGAATATGCAATACATTGTTCTAAAAGGTCTAAAGCTTGCTGATACTTTCCAAAAGCAATATACGTACTTGCTAAACCATGTAAATGCGAATAATACAAATTGGTCTCGTTGTATTTCTCACTGAGTTCTGCCCCCTTAATGTGCCACTTTTTACTTTCGTGATATAGCCCTTTTTTTTTATTGTTCATAGCGAGTAACTGATAGGCCAATATGGTTAAACGAATCCCTAAAGAATCGTTTACAGTGCTTTTACTTTTAAGGGCTTGATGGGTATAATAAATAGACGAATCTATAGCGGCATATTTATTATGGTAATAGGCCAGTAATAAATTGGTGTTCGCTAAAGCTTTATTGTTTTTAAATTTAGTTAAGAGGTGTTGAGCCTGTTGGTAAGCTTTTTTATCTGAGCCATTATTAAAATAATAGTATAATGAGTCTACTTTTTCATTCTCTCTGCTTATAGTCGCAGCAGATTGTGCCATACACAACGAGGTGAAGCATACACATAGAAAGAGCATGATGTTCTGGGGCTTAAAAAGCATATACAAATGTAGCTATTGCAAAAAGTATAAGCACCCCCGAATTCAGGGATTTATTAGTTTTTTATCCAAGCATTTACAAGACACATATAACAATTATAATCAAACCTTTAAACCGTAAAACCGCATCATATTTAACTAAAAAAGACGTCCCTCCTATTTACAAAACGTATGTAATGAAGCTATATTCTATTGTTATTTGATAAATTTGCATTTCAAAATATGGCTAATTGAGCACTGCTTTTTAATCGGTTTTTGATAAACTTAAAATCTTCTTAGCTCGCTAAAAGTCATATAAAATTCAGAAAACAACACACCAATGTTAAATAAAATAAGCGTATTAATCTTAACCTCTTTTTTCCTTTTAAATATGACAACCAAAGACATAGAACCTGTAAAATTATTTGTTCATGGAAATAACAACAGTTACGATGTACAACTTAGCATAAATGGTATTGTTATAGGAAATGGCAATGTTTCTAGTCTAAAAATTTGTAACGAAAACCATCCTTTAAAAGATCAAGTCTCAGACTTACCTGCCATGTTTAAAGATCAGATAGCATTTGTTTTAAAAGAAGGCGAAAATACCATTTCTTTACAATTCAAGCAAAAGACAAATAACGCTATGCCATTCAGTTTTGCCTTAACCTCGGTGAATGAAATCCCTCCACTTTACTATTTTTCTAGTGAAAAAACATCTGGAAGTGTCAGTTCAACATTCTATAATCACAATCCAGATAAAGCACCCAGTTTAGGTAATGCAGATGCAGCTTTTGTATTTTCTGAACCTATCTCATTTTTTCATACCGTAATAAACGAAAATCCATTAAGAGCTTTTGGGGGTTCTGGCGGACTTACAGACTTAACATTAATTGAAGGAAACAATATCTTAAAAGTGAATTACATCGCTTCAGAAACAGGCGAATTTATCTATTATATTAAAACCCCAAGTTTCACTAAAAAAGTGGTTAAACACATTACAAAAGATCAGGTCGATAAAAAACAAATTGACATCTATACTTTTCAAAAATAAACCCTGCTATACCTAAATAGAAATGTTGAAAACCATAAAGTGAAACATAGAAACACATCTATATTTTCAATTCAACTAAAAATATAAACATTTCATCGAGGTTTTTACGAGATCCAACCTCTTATTTGTAAGTTTTTATTTACAAATAAAGAATAATCTGAAAAAAAATAAATTTATTTTCAATGAGGGATTTCAATACCTTAACGACTTCAAAAAATAAATTTCTGTGAATTTAATTTTTTTTTAATGGTCCTTAAAAATTCATAATAAACTATACGCAAGCCGGTTATGACTATTTAAAAATAAGAAGTTTGAGATTAATTTTTAAAACACATTAATTACCTGATGTATTAATCGAGAGAAAACTATACAATTTCGGTTAGAATAAGGCATCAACAGATATAAGACACAGCAGCTGTTGTAAGTAATTTACTATATTCATAAAAATTAAATTTAATAATTATGAGAAAAAATTACCTACTAGTTTATGCTTTATTAACATGTTTCTTAGCAAATGCGCAGACCCCAAGTCTTATAAGTGACATAAATCCAACAGGAGATTCTGATGTGTCTTTAGCCTCGGCAAAATCTATGATTGAATTTAAAGGCAACTTGTATTTTACAGCAAATGATGGTGTTAATGGGACGGAATTATGGATGTATGACGGTACAACCACTTCATTATTCTTCGATATTAATCCAGGATCTGCGGGATCTGATTGTGACAATTTTTATATTATAAACGATAAATTGGTTTTTACGGCAGACAATGGAACCAATGGTATAGAATGGTGGATTACAGATGGTGTTGCTGAAAATACGCAAATGGTAACCGATATCTATCCTGGTGCCTCAGATGGTGTGTCTTTTTCATCATTTGCAAGTTCTTCAAGCTTTATCGTGTTTAAAGACAAGGTTTATTTTACAGGAATATCTGATGATGAAGGCTACGAATTATGGTCTACAGACGGTACTGAAGCAGGAACAGCTCTAGTAAAAAACATTAGATTTTCTTTTGTAAGCAGCAACCCAGAAGACTATGCCATTCTTAATGATGAACTTATATTTTCTTGTATAGAGGGGTTATGGAAAACAGATGGTACAGAAGCTGGAACTGTTGAAATAAATGGTGATTTAGATCCAGGCGACTTAGTAACATTAAATGATAAAGTAGTGTTTTGGGATAATAGCAATGCCATATGGACAACAGATGGTACAGCAGCGGGAACCGTACAAATTAAAACGTTAAATAGACCAACCACGAATAATCTTAATGAACCTGCCTTTACCGTAATTGGAGATCAGGCATTTTTTGCAGGTAGCGATGCTACTTATGGTGCAGAATTATGGATAACCGATGGTACAGAAACAGGTACTCAATTAGTTTTAGATGCAGAACCTGGAAGTGAAGGATATACACCTCAAAACAAAGTAGTTTTCAATAATAAATTATATTATAAAGGTGATGATGGAGCCAATGGTATTGAATTATGGACTAGTGATGGTACAGATTCTGGAACCTATATGGTTAAAGATATTGCCTCTGGAAGCTCAAGTGGTTTTGTATTACCTTCAGAAATTTATGCTACAGATAAATACATATACATGTCTGCTGGTGGTAGTTTTAATACAAATTTATGGATTTCAGACGGAACAGAAGATGGTACCGAAGCCGTTATAATCACAGAAGATGATGAAAACAAACCTAAGCGTTTTTATGCCTATAACGACGGTGTATTCTTTTTTGCTTTAAACAGTACAACCACAGGAAGAGAACCTCATTTTATTTCTGAAGATGAAGCTTTAAGTGTATCAGATTCAGATGTGGCGTATATTCATCTTTATCCTAACCCAACTTCAGACTTTGCGATTATTGACAATACAAGTCAATCTATACAAAGTGTTTTAGTATCAGATATTACAGGAAAAGTTATAGATACCATATCAGATGTAAAAGACTCAAAAATTAAAGTGTCTTTATTAAACAAAACTAGTGGTATTTACTTTATTCAGATCAATACAGCATATTCGTCTGTAACTAAAAAAGTAATCAAAAATTAAATAGTTTAAACGTCTAAATTTAGTACGTTTTTTAAAGCTGTGATTTACGCAAGTTAATCACAGCTTTTTTTATGTTATATATGCATCTGCAATGATTCAACATTTAAAATTTACCACAAAAACGGTCAGCTACCAACAGTATAAAATTCGTTATAAAAAGTACGAATAATTTGTACGAATAAACAAGATTACATTTATCTTTAGACAACAAAACATATAATATGGTAAATCATACTATTAGCTTGATTCATTTTTTAAGCTATTGCCATATTTCAGGACTTGTTTCTGAACAACAAAAAGATATACAATGATTCAAAATATAAATTTAGCCGTTTTAATAGACGGTGACAATATTCCTTCTGCTCATGTTAAAGAAATGATGGAAGAAATTACTAAATATGGCAATCCAACGATTAAAAGAATTTATGGCGATTGGACAAAGCCAAATTTATCTAAATGGAAGCATTTACTCCTTGAGAATGCCATTACGCCTATCCAACAATACGGTTATACTACAGGAAAAAATGCGACAGATTCTGCCATGATTATTGATGCTATGGATATTTTATATAGTGGTAAAGTCAACGGGTTTTGCTTAGTATCTAGTGATAGTGATTTTACACGATTAGCCACCAGATTAAGAGAAGCTGGTATGGAAGTGATTGGTATTGGAGAAAAAAAGACACCTAACCCTTTTATAGTGGCCTGCGATAAATTTATCTATATAGAAATTCTTAATAAACAGACCGAAGAAAAAACAGAAAGTAAGGAATCTAATGAACACACTATAGATAGCATTACGACTAAGGATATAAACTTAATTTCATCGACAATTAAAGATTTATCTGATGAAGATGGATGGGCATTCTTAGGCGATGTTGGTAGTTCTCTACAAAAGAAACGTCCGAATTTTGATTCTAGGAATTATGGGTTTGATAAATTAACTCCGCTTATAAAATCTATAGATAAATTCGAAATCGAACAAAGGGAAAACAGTAAAAGCAGACATAAGTTAATATTTGTTAGAGTAAAAAAAGGATAAAGAAAATTATAAACATAACAACAATGAAAGTATCTGACACTATAATAAAAGAAATCGCAGATGATTTAGATTGTGGTATGCGATGTTATTTACATAAAGACACCGGAGAATTAAAATCTATAATGCACCAAGACGATTGGATGGATCTTGATGTTGAAGATTGGGAAGACGATATGGCTAAATTGAATAGTAATCCAACTGATTATATTGAATTTGAAAAAATGGATAACCATAACATGTATAAGGTTATGGAAGATTTTGCTACACAACTAAAAGATACTGTATTTAAAGACACACTGTTAGAAGCCTTAAATACATCTAATCCGTTTAAAAATTTTAAATGGCAAATAGAAAATTCAGACCATTTTAGACAGCAATGGTTTGTATTTAAAAAATCACGTTACATAGATTATGTAAAACGACAATTAGACGTGATAGATTAACATGAATAAGCGCATTGCCATTTTATATGCGACGACAGACGGACAAACCTTGAAAATCTGTCGGCGCATTGCAGAATACCTTCAAGACTTTAGTTATAGCACAGATCTCTGCGAAATTTCTGACTTTCCCTATCCCCTATCTCAATACTCTAAAGTTGTAATCGGAGCCAGTATCAGGTATGGAACACATAGTAAAAAGGTTGCTGCTTTTATTCAAAATTATAAGCCGGAATTAGAGCTAATAGATACCTCTTTCTTTTCGGTGAATTTAGTGGCTCGAAAACCTGATAAAAATAGGTATTATAACAATCCGTACGTCATTAAATTCTTTAAAGAATTAAAGTGGACTCCGACACGCAAAGATGTTTTTGCTGGCACTTTAGACTATAAGTCTTACAACATCTTGGATCGTATCATGATTAAAATAATTATGAAAATGACAGGCGGTCCAACATCATCTAAAACTCCGATAGAATATACAGATTGGGATCGTGTTAAAGCTTTTGCATTACAAATCTGTCAAAATTAGTTCTAATTCAAGTTCTGCAAGTTGCCTTACCATATGCTTCGATTTTAAAGTCATTCATAACAGTTAAAACTGTTACGCTAAGGTTCTGTTTTAGACAATAATCCATATCGCTTTAAAAAGACCATTTTATCCCATTTAAACCATCGTACAATACGGTCTATTCACTTAAAAATAGAGCGGGTTCACAGATTGGTAACATTTTAATAACATCTTGTTCATATACTTGTACTACAAAACAATGAAAGTGAGACAATATAACACAACATTTAAAGTTTTTGAGTGGTGTTATTTTATACTTGTGTCTAGTTTATACTACCTACAATATAAAACAAATTAAAAATCTGCTACTTAAACGTTCAATGGTTTATGTCTCTGCATAACAATAACATGTTGATTAAAAACAATTAGAATTATGAAGTACTTAACATTAAAACAAGCAGCTCTATTTACTATGGTATTAGCTATGTTTACAGCTTGTAGTAGTGATGACAACAACGAATCGATTACATTATCTGAAGATGTTACAATCACAGACACCAACACCACCGGCACGCCAGAAGGCGATACCGACAACAATGGAGCAGATGAAGATGATTTAGTAGAAAACGCCACCTTCGAGAATACAATACAAATTGTATTTTCAGAATCGTCGGTAACCGTTACAAATCCCGTACCAGACGATGTAGTAATAACTCAAGACGGTGCAGATGTAACTGTAAATTCATCCATTTCAGAAGTAGCTTACGAAGTTTCTGGAACTACTACAGATGGTATGCTGAAAATGTATAGTGATAAAAAATTCAAATTATCATTAACAGATTTAAGCATCACCAATACAGACGGACCAGCGATTAATATTCAATCGTCTAAAACTATTTTTGTCATATTAGAAGGGACAAACAACTTAACCGATGCTGCAACTTATAGCGATATCCCTGATGATGAAGATGCAAAAGCCACCTTTTTTAGTGAAGGTCAATTAGTATTTAGTGGTTCTGGATCCTTGAACGTAGCAGGACAATACAAACACGGTATTGCAAGCGATGATTATATTAGAGTAATTAGTGGAACAATCACCGTATCTGAAGCAGCGTCTGATGGACTACATACTAACGATTATATTATTGTAGATGGCGGAACACTTAATTTAACGGCAGATAGCGATGGTATGGACTGTGAAGAAGGATATATTATAATAAACGACGGTACTTTTAACATCAATGCTGTTGATGACGGAATTGCAGCGTCTTATGATATTGATGATGAAGATGAACCAGACGAATCCATCACACCTAACGTAACTATAAACGGAGGAACTTTTACAATCACAACCTCTAAAGGTGAAGGAATAGAATCTAAAGGTATCATGACCATAAACGACGGAACTATAAATATTAATGCCTACGATGATGGCCTTAATGCTATCGGACACTTATACATTAATGGAGGAAACACTTATGTTTATAGTACCTTAAACGATGCTATAGATAGTAATACAGGAATTACCGTTACAGGAGGAACAACCATTGGGATTGCCATTAGAAAAGATGAACCTGATGGAAGTTTTGATACCGACGATAATACATTTAAAATTACTGGAGGAACTATTTTAGGACTAGCTTTAAACTCTTCTTTTCCAACAACAAGTGTAAGTACACAAAACACAGTTGTTTTTGATGGAACAAGCGCCAATTCACTATTAAATATTCAGTCTGAAGATGGAACAGAAGCCCTAACTTATCTAGTGCCTTATAAAGTAAATACTATAATTTACTCTAATGCAAAATTAGTAACGGGAACAACCTACAAAATCTATACAGGAGGAACTGTAAGTAATGGAACAGAAGTTAACGGACTTTACACTTCAGGAACATATACTGGCGGAAGTGACACTGGAAATGAATTTACTGTAAATAGCACCGTAACACAAATTGGTGGCGATTTAGGTCCTACAGGAGATAATGGCGGACGATAATATTTAAAATAGTAATTAGCAGTTGGTAAAGAATTCCAGAGTTACTTCTCCTAGCAATTATCTCTCCAACAATATCATAATAAGCTTACACCATCAACATGACGATGGTGTAAGCTTTTTTTTGTTATCACCGAAGCTTTATCTTTAGAGAAAATCACTGTAAGTCTACGAATCTTTACATGTGATTAGGGTAATTGTGTATATTTAACTGTTAAATCTAAACTACTTTTATAAAAATTTAACGACATTTTTACAGCAGATAGAGGTTATCTAAATTAAAAGTAAGACATCTATAACCAATGAATACAAAAAAGATACTGATTATATTAGGAGTACTTATACTCATAGTTGGAGGTTACTTTTACGCCTATCTTAAAGCATCGGCATCCATGTATTCTACACATACTGTCGATAAAAGTCCGTTTTATATAACCAAAGCGCCCATAATTATTAAACACCTAAACATACCAAAAGGCACGACAATACGATATAAACAACGCTATTTCTGGCAAAAAATGGAGCAAGACAAATTACTTAAAGAAGCAGATATTACAGAACTTTCGTTTGAAAAAGGCAACTATATCAATTGGGGAGGCGTACCAATTACTTCTATTTATAAGTTTTTTAATACAGACATGACGGGTTATACCGTTAATGCAGATTTTAGCGCATTAGCTGCAGACCAAGAAACACCTTTCTCTAAACAGTGGCAAAGCTGTAGTAACAGTTTAAGTATAACTGTAAAAGATGCAAACGACTGGTCTTGTAATAAAAATAATCTTGCCGATATTGAATCGTGTAGTGTCAGTTATCAACGTTATTTTAGTGAAGATGCTAATCAACAAATGTTTTTAGATCAATTGTATATTGAATTAATGAAGATTGCAGACTAACCATAAAATGATAAACAAACATCCAAAATAGCTTAATAATATAATAAGTATGAAAAAAATCCTCATTGTCTCTATTATCCTTTTGGTTTGTGGTCTAAGCGTTATGGTTATTTTTTTCTATACTTTAAGTACACCTAAATATAAAGATGTCTCTAAGGAAGAACCATTTGTGGAGATTGTAAACAAAAAACTCACTACAAAACGACATATCCAAATTCTAAAAGATCCCGATACACCTATACATGCAGATTATAGTTACCATTTAGAAGATGGTAATACCTTTGGAATGGATTCGGGATTGGAAATTATTGCCGAAATCCCTATCGGTACAGAAATTACTATAGACAAATCAGAACTCCATACCGGGCGTGTTAGCGGTACCACAACGGCTTATCTTTTTGGCACTATACATCTTGAAAACACACAACAAACCTATGCGTTTCAATATTCTTGGGGGCATTATCATACCTTATATGAAGACACTCCATATTGGACATTCGATCTCGCCTTTTGGCAAGACACTGCTTTAGCAAACAAGTATATCATTGCGGTGCCTTAATGGTTTTCATTTACACTTATACTATCAGAATTATAAAAATATAACGAAAACATTACACATCTTAACCGCTATAAATAGTATCTTTTTTCTAATTTAAATATTTATTGTTTTAAAGCCCCCAAATTTTAAAATTCATGAAAATACGTGTGTACATCATTTTAATTAGTGGCCTATTTTTCAATAGGGCGCATGCGCAATTCGCCAATCAGCATAGTATATATACTTCTGGTGAAATCAATTTTGGAAATTATATCGGCATGAATCTAAATTTAAATTATGTATACAATCAAACCTATTCCTTTAAACTAGGATATACAGGACATATTAGAACACCTAAATCGCAGCCAAAAGATTATTCATCTGGTTTAGGTGGTCTTTTTTCATTTGGTTTTGAAAATCCATACGATCAGCTAGAGACTATTCAAATGGGAGTTGGTAAAATCTACAACCTTAATAACAGCGGTACCATAAGGCTGAACCTTTCTGTAGGTGCAGGTTATACCATAATAAGACAACCAGAAAATTGGCAATACACAGATAGCGCATTTCTTTCAGAAAACTATACTTGGAATTACAGAAAACATTCCACGGCCAGTTTTATACTAAATCCTAAAATAGAATTTCCGATATCCAGATTCTATGGTTTTACCGTATCGCCCCTACTTATTTTAAATAAAGACAGCTCGTATATAGGGATTGGTTTAGGTCAAATGATTGGGATTCTTAAACCTAAAAAACAATATTAGTACGTAAAATTATCATACACTTCAAAGAATAATCATGAGTAAAGTATTCAAATTAAGGGCGTCTTAATCTGTTTTCGGCCTCTAATCGTTGCTCTTACACCACTTCATCTCTAATAAAACTGTTATATTTGTAATAGCAGATTTACTCATCTTTATACCTTAAAAACTCATGAAATACATATTAGCCGCTTGCTTTATATTTTTAATTAACCTTTCCGCTTTTGCCACAGATACTAAAATTATAGTGAGAGCAAAAGCTAAAGATGCCAAATTTATTGGATCGTCTTTAGGAGGCGCTGAAGTGATTATAAGAAATAAAATGACCAATGCTATTTTAGCTCAAGGTAAAACTGAAGGTTCAACTGGTAGTACAGATCTAATCATGAAAACACCTTATACGCGAGGTATGCGTATTACAGATGACAAAACAGCCAAGTTTTTAGCTACTATAGATATTAACGAACCAGTATTTATTACTATTGAAGTCTACTCGACTATAGCAGATGAAAACGCTAGAGTTAGTGCGAGCACAGACATGTGGTTAATTCCAGGAAAAGATGTTTTGGGTGAAGGTGTTGTTCTTGAAATCCCAGGATTTTTAGTCGATATTCAATCTCCAGACAGCACTAAAAACATGTCCCTAAAATCTATAAAAGCTGAGCCTTTAAAGCTAAAAGCTAAAGTTGTAATGATGTGTGGCTGCCCAATTAATGAAGGTGGAATGTGGAATTCTGAGCAAATTGAAGTGAAAGCCATTGTGAAATTAAAAAATGAAATAATGTCTGAAGTCCCTCTGGATTTTGTCACAACAAATATATTTGAAGGCGATTTAAAACTAGAAAAAACCGGAGATTACGAAGTCATTATATATGCTTACGATAGTGTAACTGGAAATACTGGTGTAGATATGGCGCATTACATCATCACGAAATAAGCTATACTTATGAAATCTGTTTGGGTTGTTTGCTTAAGTCTTTTTATGTTAACAACGGCTTGCGCGCAAGACAAACCTAGTACCACACGTTTAAATCTTGATAAACATGACTTAAGTTGGATAACAACCGCTTCAGATTTTAATCAAAAGCCTTTAAGTTTAGAAGCCATAGATTCAGAACTTTCTAAATTGGTCGCTCAAGCAATTAAACAAGATGTGTTAACTTCTGACATTGAGATTCCTATTAATACAAAAAAACTACAGTATTTAGGACGTAAATTCCCGAACGACACAGGCTTATTTGGCACTTACAATAACTGGTATCCCGATAAATTAGATCACCTGACTTGGAAAGCTCATTTTTACACTTATGGCGATTTTATAATCACGACCAAACAAGATCAAGCGATAGATCAGAAAAATGTATATTATGCCATTAGAAGCATCATTATACTACAAGAAAGGTATCCGGAATTGTATGAGAAACTTATAAGCGCTACCAAAACTTATATAACCGATGCTCCTGCATTTGTACCGTTAGTGAATGCCAATCAAAAATTTTGGATAGCTTTTAACGATAATCCTGCTTATATATCGTCTAACAATACCATTTTTATGTATCGTGGCACTTTGCCTAACACGAATCCACCTATAGCTCAGTGGAATAATATTTCGGTAATTAATATTCATGATATTAATATATTGGGGCAATCAGATTTAGGTTCTAAACCCATTTATAACGCATCTAATCCTTGGAAAAATTACGAATTGCATATGACGGAAGGATTACCCGTTTCTATTGCCCACGAAATGCTTCATAATTATATAGATTATGCCTACACCGCAGATGAACACATTTTACCAATAAAACTATATCGTGGCAAAACAAATTTTATATATGCTGAAGAGAATGCTGTAATACACACCCTTTATTCCTATATTAAAAAGAAAGGCGGATTATTAAATAATCAGTCTAATTATTATTATAAAACGGTGTTCGAGCCAAATATTAAGATTTTAAACCGAGGACATCAGCTAAAGGCATACTGTAAGGTATTCTCCAATTTAAACAGTAAACCAAAAGATTACAAATCAAATTTTTTAATTCCAATTTTTGAATAGAAATCTAAAATTCAATTATTTACACTTGTTTTTTGATACTATCCTTTTTGACCGTTATTGCAAAACCAAACAACTATACTTAAGTTTGTGACTATAATTAATATAGTATAAAGTAAAATATATTCCTATGAGTTCAAAACCACACAATGAGATTAATATTTCAGACATTTTAAACTGGAGATATACTGTTAAGGCTTTTGATGGGTCTAAAAAATTATCTTCAGAACAAGAAAACGATATAAAAACGCTTTTACAAATGAGTGCCTCGTCTATTAATTCACAACCTTGGCATTTTATTATTGCAAAAACAGAAGCAGGGAAAAAGAGATTAGCAAAAGGAACACAAGGTTTTTTCAGCTTTAACGAACCTAAAGTTTTAGATGCGTCTCACGTAATATTATTTTGTGCCAAAACAGAAATCTCAAACGACTATCTTGAGCATGTAACCCATATTGAAGACGAAGACGGACGTTTTGCTACACCGGAATATAAAGCGCAGAACTTAGGAGCAAAACAGTTATTTACTAACATCCATAAATACGATCTTAAAGATGCACAGCACTGGATGGAAAAACAAGTATATTTAAATATTGGTAACTTTTTACTAGGTACTGCTGCTTTAGGTATAGATACTGTACCCATGGAAGGAATAGATATGAAAGCACTAGACGAAGAATTTGGTTTAAGAGCAAAAGGATATACTGCAACCGTTATGGTTGGTGTTGGTTTTAGAGCAGATACTGATTTTAATGCCGATTTACCAAAATCTAGATTACCAAAAACAGAGATCTTTACAGACATTTAATTTTGTAACAGCAGATCTTATATATTATAATTTAGAAGACAAGTCTAAAATCATCATACAATTAAGATGATTAGGCTTGTTTTTAGTTTATAAAAATGACATTTAAATAATCTAGAGCATACAATGCTTACAGTCTGATTCTTAACTTTAAATCTTGATATTATAAATTTATTATAGATATTTGAATCTCAAAAAATAATAAAATATGCTTACTTTTTCTTTCAATCATATTGCACTTTCTGTAAAAGATGTCGATGAAGCAGTTCAATTTTACAAAAAAGTGCTGTACCTAAAAGAGATTAAAAACACGGCATCTAACTCTAAAACCCGATGGTTGTCTTTAGGAGAAAATAAACAGCTGCATTTAATCCCCAGACCAAATGCTGAAATTAAAACCAATAAAGCAGTACATTTTGCATTAACTACAGCTAATGTTTCCTTATTTGTATCGCATTTAAACGCGCTTAATATTGAGTATACGGATTGGTTAGATACACCAAATAAAGATTATGTTAGAAAAGATGGTATTAAACAAGTCTATTTTCAAGATCCAAACGGATATTGGGTAGAAATAAATGATGATTTTTAAATACTAGTCCTCTTCATTTTTTATCTCCTTAAACTTGTTATACACTACAGCATAAGCGTTCTAGAGATCTAAAATTCTGAATCTATTCCAGTTCGTATATAAATTCACTTTTAATATAAATTGAATAAAAACTAACAATCAAAGAAGAAAACTTAAAGATTTATTGCTTATTGTAAAAAATTCCTATTTTTACAACTTATAAGTATCAATTATCCCCAAATAACTGAAGACTTAACCTCACTAAACATGATAAACATACAAGCATTTATACTTGGCTTTTGGCTATGTATTGTAAATGTTACGGCTCAAAACACGAATTCTCCTAGTACAGATATTTCTGCATTGTTTCTTAGTATCTTTAAGTCCCTAACAATAAAAATAAGCAACAATTTAGAATACGAATCGTATCTGTTAGACTTTAATTTAAAAAGAAATGCCCTTTCTAAAGACCTCTATCATAAAAAACGTCTTGAATTAAAATCAACAACACTAGAATCTATAAATTTTAAAGAGCAAAACGGTGCTACCTACCTTTATTCTGAAACAAAAATAAACTCAGATACAAGTGAAGAAAAACCTAAAATTATCACGTCATCTTTTAGTGCTTTTTTCACAGAAATTTCGTATCTTAAAGGTAATTCAGGATATCAAATTACTGGTAATCAAACCTCTGAAAACATAAAAACAAATCCTAAGTTTTGTGAGGTTTATATTGCCAAAATAGAATGTAATGCCCTTCCCTATTTAGAATATTACATCTCCTGATTGATATGCGAGACAAAACAGTACAATAAAGCCAAACTATTGGTTCCCTCAAAAAAACAAAAATGAAGACATATCACATCCTTTTTATATTAATCCTTCTTACTTCCTGTACAGGGAAGAAATCAATTAATCCCTCTGCTGAAGCAGATTCTATATTTAGTATAGACCAAACTTCTATCGTTGTTTTGGGGACTATTCAAGATGCGGGCTCTCCGCAAATGGGCTGTACCAAAGACTGTTGTAAAGATCTATTCGATAATCCAGACCCGAATCGAAAAATCACATCTTTAGGTTTAATAGACGCTGGAAATGACAAAACATATTTATTTGATGCTTCTCCAGATATTGTTACACAAATGAAATGGCTTACCCAATACGAGCCAAAAAGTAAGAAAGAAATTGTAGATGGTATTTTTTTAACACATGCACATACTGGACACTACTCTGGACTCATGTATTTTGGAAAAGAGTCTATAGATGCTAAGGGATTACCAGTATTTGTTATGCCCAGAATGAAAGATTATTTAAGCAACAACGGACCATGGAGTCAGCTTGTAAATCGGCAAAATATCATTTTAAATACAATGGTTGCTGAAGAACCTGTTAAGCTATCAAATTCTATAGAGGTTATTCCATTTTTAGTCACACATAGAGATGAATACTCTGAAACCGTAGGATATAAAATTAAAGGCCCAAACAAAACAGCGTTGTTCATTCCAGATATTAATAAATGGAGAGTTTGGGAAAAGGATATTAAAGAAGAGATAAAAAAAGTAGATTATGCCTTTTTAGACGCGACTTTTTATAGCGGACTTGAAATGAATACAAGAGACATATCTCAAATTCCACATCCGTTTGTTATTGAAAGTCTTGAGCATTTTAAAAATTTAAGTGTAGAGGATAAAAATAAAATTATTTTCATTCATTTTAACCATACAAATCCTGCTTTAGATCCATTAAGTGAAGCTACAAGATCCATCATTCATAACGGATTTAAAATAGCAAAAACTCATGATGTGTATACGCTTTAATTGAATATTAAGTGCATTGATCTCGAAATAATACAAGTTAATTACATCCTATAAACTCTTCATTGCAATGGAGTGCACGATAACCTACTCATACTTAAGGTGTAGGATTTAAATTCTTCTTTCTTGTTAATAACGAGCTTAATTTTGATATTTATTTAACATTTTTAAACTTGTATAAATCCCATTGGAAGGCGTTATTTACACGTTTAATTACAAGATTAAACTCAAATTTTCATGCATCAAATAGATACTCAAGCTCGTATATCTTTCATAGAAACAGAAATTTCTGATTTAAGACATCAACTAAAAAATCACAAACTGTACAGCAGTTTGGAGACCATAGAAGATATTAAAATTTTTATGGAACACCATGTCTATGCCGTATGGGATTTTATGTCGCTTTTAAAACAATTACAAATTCAGCTTACACACGTACAAACACCTTGGATTCCATCCAAAAACGCAACGCTTTCTAGATTTATAAATGAAATTGTATTAGGCGAAGAAAGTGATGTTAACGAATTAGGAGAACCTAAAAGTCATTTTGAGATGTATCTAGATGCGATGGTACAAGCTCAAGCACAAACCTCTAAAATAGAAGGATTTATTAAACAAATAGAAACTGGACAATCGGTAGCGACTGCTTTAGAAACGATTGACTTAGATCGCAGAGTTTCAGATTTTGTAACATTTTCTTTTGACGCTATAGCTAGTAACAAGGCACACGTTGTGGCTTCTGCCTTTACATTTGGGCGTGAAGATGTTATTCCGGATATGTTTATTGAAATTTTAAAACATTCGGGATCTGAGCATAATTCGTATAATAAACTCATCTATTATTTACAACGTCATATTGAATTAGATGGTGACGAGCACGGCCCATTATCGTTAAAAATGGTTGCTGAACTTTGTAAAGACGACGACCAAAAATGGGAAGAAACCTTAACTGTGGCTAAACACGCTTTAGAAAAAAGAATTGCACTTTGGGATGCAATTACAGATTGTATTGTACAAAAAACAACACTTAAAGTTTTAAAAGCATAGCATTAAAAATATAACTGTGGTAATGTAACATATGTTACCTTTTTTATTGATTATAGATTGTATTTTCATACAAACTTATTTCCAATGAAAAATAGTGTCTTATACCTTGTATGTACTGTGTTTTTAGTGAGTTGCAATTTTTATGACAAGAAAAAAACTACCGATTTAGTGACTAAAAATTTACAAGCAACAGAACACCCAGGTAAAAAACTGATGGAAACAAACTGTTACATTTGCCACAGTCCTACTGCAGATGAAAACAGCAGAAATGCTCCTCCTATGATAGCGGTTAAAAAGCGTTATTTAATGCAGAACAGCTCTAATGAAGCCTTTACTGCGGCCATGTTAAATTGGTTTAAAAACCCAAATAAAGATAATGCCATCATGTACGGCGCTGTACAGCGCTATGGTGTAATGCCCAATATGCCATTTCCTGAAGAAACCATTACGCAAATTGCAGACTATATGTACACTTTTGAAATCGATCAGCCAGAATGGTTCGAAAGTCATTATCAGCAAGAACATAAACAAAATGGTCAAAACAGAGGAAAAGGCTATGGTTTGCAAACGCAACAATCTAAAAACAACACTCAAGAATCTTATGGCCAACGTGGATTGGAATACGCAATGGCAACTCAGGCTGTTATAGGTAAAAATTTAATGGGAAGCATTCAGAAAGATGGTGTGTTGGAAGCGCTATCGTTTTGTAACGAACAAGCTTATCGATTAACAGATAGTATGGCTGTAGCCCAACATGCAAACATTAGACGGGTGACTGATAAACCAAGAAATCAAAATAACAAAGCCAATACAGAAGAGCTTGAATATATTTCAACTTTTAAAACAGTTATAGCAAACAATGGGCAACCCAAACCAATTGTTAAAGATATAGACAATAAAGTTCATGTCTACTACCCTATAACCACCAATACCATGTGTTTACAATGTCATGGAACACCCAATACTACAATGGATGTTGCAACTTTAAATAAGGTGTTACGTTTATACCCCAAAGATAAAGCCATTGATTATTCTGAAAATGAAGTGAGAGGAATGTGGAGTATTACATTCGATAAATAAATAGTCTTTAAAAAAGCGGTAGTATAGTTAAAATACTACCGCTTTTTTTATGATTTAATTTAAAATTTATATTGCAAAAAAGCTGAAAAATTCCTTCCAGGTTCAGTTATTGGAGTACTATCAAAATCAGCTTGATTAGAATAGGAAAAGTTTAAATGATTACTATATGTTTCATCAAAAATATTTAGCACAGCAAGACCTAAAGTCACGTTTTTAATAGGATTTAATCCAAAGCGTAAATCTAAAGTTTCGTAAGCCTCTGTCACTGTTTCTCCAAAACTTATAGAGATATGATCCTGCTTAGACACCACATTGTATTGTACATTTGCCCATAATTTGGCACGTGTCATTCCAAGTGTAAACGTATGCGTTAAAGGCGGTGTTAAGGGCAAAGCTTCAACTAAATCTTTGTTTCTTGTGTAAACATAAGCGCTTGCTGCTTTAAAATAATAGTCCTGTAAAAAATCGAGTTGTGCCATTACTTCAAAACCTGTTTTATAGGCTTCATCTATATTTTGATAGACTTTTGGGTTTACGGGTTCAGAAGTTGGATTAAATTTTCGAGTTAAATCTTCATCTATAACGCCCACTATGTAGTTATCATAAAAGGCATAATAAAATGAAGTCTCATAGTTAAAACTATCAAATCCATTTGTTAACGGCAATTTCCCTTTAAAACCAATTTCAAACTGATTATTGACTTCTGCTTTTAAATCTGGATTCCCAATATATTCGTAGGCATCCTGACCTACAGAAAAATGATTAATAAAGCGTTCCATCATATTTGCAGAGCGTACACCTCGGCCATAAGCAGCTTCTAAAGTAAAACCATCAGTCACATACGTTTTCATAGAAATTGTACCACTTAAATTATGTTCTGTACGTTTTTCTAAATCGTACATGGCGGCAAAATCGTCTTCAGGATCTTGTATATCAGAAATTACTTGGTCGTAACGCAAACCAGCGGTAAAAATAGTATGCAGATTGATATTATATTTTGCTTCCGTAAACACACCTAAATCAGTAACATAAGAATCTTGCCAAATCTTATCTGTAAATAGTAAAGGCGTGTCTAATGTAACACCATTTTTAATTTTAACCTCTCGAATTCTGTTTCCATCACGTGCCACATGCATTGCATCTAGGCCTGAAAACATATTGAAATTCTTAAAAGGCTTATAGTTTAGTTCTAACTTCCCTCCTATGGTTGTTGCATCAACGGCAGATGATGCTCCTGTGGTTGTAAATGATGGTCTTCTATTGTTAGTCATTAAATGATCTACATAACTATAATACGCCTTAGCTGTTAATGCGTTTATCGTGGTACTAAGATTACTTAATGTATAATCTAAAGATAAAATACTGCTATTATCATAATCCGTATCCATTGGTAACGCAGCGTGTAAAACATCACGACCATAAGATTGTCTCCAATTGGCTTGTAAACGTTGGTCTTCGCTTAAATTATAACCTAGTTTCACACCATAATCTGTGCTTCTAAAAGAGGATGGAATTTCGACATCGTCGCCATTCTCATAATTTCCAAAATCTCGATAGCCAGCATGAGCGACTATATCATAATTTTCTTGTATATATTCTAATTGTGCGAGGTTTACTAAAGCATTTCCGTTAGTTTCATAACCTGCAGAGACTTTACCATGAATACCATAGTCTCCATAATCTGGCTTTTGTGTTACTAGATTAATTAGACCTCCAAAAGTTGCTCCATAACGCACAGTATAAGGCCCTTTAATTATTTCAATTTTAGAAATATCTTCAGGAATAATATGTGTGGTAATAGGATCCATACGGTTTGGACAAGCATGCATAGCCTTGGTACCACCATCGTACTGAATATTAAGTTGTTCGTATTGAGAGGCTCTAAATGCCGGATCTATGGCATAATTTCCTCTTTTAATCACAGAAAAACCATTAATACCATTAAACAAATCGGCTACGTTTTTGGGCTGTACAATCTGTTCTTGATAATCGTTTGTAACTACAGAAAGTACTGGATCTGTTGTTAAGTTTCCCGTTATAATGACTTCATTTAAGGTTGTGGTTTTAATGGAAATGGTATCTTTTTTAGAGTCGTTTTGTATCTGACTATAAGATACAGCAGTAACTAGCATGCATAGAAGCACACTGCAAAATGTTTTCATATCATAAAATTTATATGTATTTATATGTGTTGTGGTCGTAAAAACGACCTATATAATTAAATACTATAATCTAGGCGGATGAAAGCAAACTTGTAGCGGCTTAAAAGCATATAGGTTGTTATAAACCATTATATCTTGCGATTCAATAATGGAATAGTTACAGAAATTGTAGTGATTAAGTAGATTAAAGTTAAAATATAAATCTTTAAAATTTATAATACGCTCAGGTATATTTTGTTCAGAATCTTGAGTCTCCAAAACTTTTTTTAACTGACATTTCCCATTACAAAGTAATTCTGGCTTATCTCTATTTACACAAAATACATCTATAAAAGTGGTTCGATCTAAAGTATAGTACGCATATGTAAACGATACTATAGTGCTATTAAATAAAATTAATAACACGAGTATAGTCGTTACAAAAGAGGGAAGTAATTTCATGTATGCTAAATTTAAAGCAATAAAATAATTCTGAAACTGACAAAAATCATGACGTACGTTACAAAAGATAATTTGCCGCTTTAAACAGAAAAATAATTTAATAGTACTACTAAAATAATTGTCTGGCAGTAACATTCATTACATAACAAAAAACTATAGTTACTTATATTTGTAATAAATAATTTAAATACTTTAATTATGGATACAACAGAAGTAATTGAAACTCCAGAAAAAAGTTATGGCATGCCAAGAATTGGAGATACTGCTCCAGATTTTGATGCAATAACTACAAAAGGTAAAATTAAAATGTCTGATTTTGCTAAAGACAAATGGATTGTAATGTTTTCCCACCCAGCAGATTTTACACCCGTTTGCACCACAGAAATGAGTGGATTTGCAACTAGAAAAGACGAATTTACAGCCTTAAACACCGAACTACTAGGATTAAGTATAGATAGTATACATGCGCACTTAGGTTGGGTACAAAACGTTAGAGAACACACTGGCGTGTACTTTGATTTTCCAATTATTGCAGATATAGATATGAAAGTATCTAAGCTTTATGGTATGCTACAACCTAACGAAAGTGAAACCGCAGCCGTAAGAGCCGTATTTTTTATAGATCCTATAAAAAAAATACGTTTGGTTATGTATTACCCTTTAAATGTAGGTCGTAACATGGACGAAATTTTAAGAGCTTTAGAAGCCCTTCAAACTTCAGACAAATATAAAGTTGCCATGCCTTTAGACTGGAAAAAAGGTGATAAAGTTATCGTTGGACCTCCTAAAACTTTAGATGAGTTAAATAATAGATTAGAAGACGATTCTTTGGAAAAAGTAGATTGGTATTTAGCTAAGAAAAACATTTAAAACTTGTAGAAATTCGGTCTTAACATTACCATTAGACCGAATTTTTATATTATATTTTATAAGTAAAAAAGAAAGAAGATGAATATTATACAATTTGAAGATAAGCCATTAGCTCATTATTCTTATGCTATAATTAGTGAGCAAAAAATTGCCCTAGTCGACCCTTCAAGGCAGGTAAAGCAATATTACAAACTAGCAGAAAAACATAACGCAAAAATAGTAGCGGTATTCGAAACGCATCCGCATGCCGATTTTGTGAGTAGTCATTTACAACTTCATAAAGAAACGGGAGCAGATATTTATGTCAGTCAACTTGTTAGTGCAGATTATCCTCATATCACTTTTGATGACGGAGATACTTTTAACCTAGGACAAGTAACTTTTACAGCCATAAACTCTCCAGGACATTCTCCAGACAGTATTACTATTATTGCGCAAGATCATGCTGATAATTACGCCATGTTTTCTGGAGACACTTTGTTTATTGGAGATGTAGGGAGACCTGACTTAAGAGAAAAAGCAGGAAATATGAAAGCTAAACGTGAAGAATTAGCCAAACAGATGTATGCTACCATCACACAAAAATTTAATCATTTGCCAGACCACACTAAAGTATATCCTGCTCACGGAGCCGGTTCGTTATGCGGTAAAAATATGAGTAAAGATGCCTCGAGCACATTAGGAAAAGAACGTCTAGAAAATTGGGCATTTAAATCTATGACTGAAGCAGATTTTGTTGCACATATTTTAAAAGATCAACCTTTTATTCCTTCCTATTTTGGCTATAATGTAGACATCAATAAAAAAGGAGCAGAAAATTTAGAGTCCAGTATTTCCAAAACAAAATTTCATTTTAAAGTTGATACTAATATTACATACGACGCTTTAATTATTGATATTAGAAATCAAGCAGATTATAAGCAAAACCATTTAGCACATAGTTTTAATATTATGGCTGAATCAGAAAATGATAAATTTGAAACGTGGTTGGGTTCAATAGTAAAACCTGAAGAATCTTTTTATGTGGTTTTAAATTCTACTGAAGAACGTGAAACCATTTTAAATCGAATTGCTAAGATTGGTTACGAAACGCAATTATTAGGATTAATGACCTTAGGAAATGTAACCTCTGAACAATCGGAACTCTTAAATTTAGACGATTTTAAACAACATCAAGACCAATATACCATACTAGATATTAGAAACAAAAGCGAAGTAGATGAAGGTAAAATATTTAAAAATGCCTTAGCTATTCCGTTAAATCAGTTAAGAGAAGAAAAAGATAAAATTCCTACAGATAAACCCATAGTAGTACATTGTGCTGGTGGTTACAGAAGTGCTGCCGGAAGTAGTATAGTGTCTAATATTACCGAACAAGTTTCTGTTTACGATTTGAGTGATGCTGTAACTAATTTTAAATAAAACCTATTATAAACCTATTGAAAACAGGACATCCCACTCTAAAAGATTTTGTATTTGTAGGCCTACAGCTTGTGCTTTTTATCATTTATATGTTGCCTTTAAAATTCGTAGAAGTCAATTTACCTGAAGGCCTACAATACTTTGGTTTACTTTTAACCTCTTTAGGGTTTATATTAAGCCTAGTTGCGGTACTACAAATCAATACCAAAATTTCGCCTTTTCCTACTCCTAAAGTTAAGAGTACGCTTAGAACAACTGGAGCTTTTAAAATTAGCAGGCATCCTATTTACACAGGTATTTTAGCAATTACCTTAGGTTACGCGATGTTTAATGCCTCTGTATTTAAACTACTAATTGGTTTGTCCCTGTGGGTGCTTTTCTATTTTAAATCAAAATACGAAGAAGAGCTATTACAACACATGTTTCCAGAATACAAGACTTATAAAACAAAAACGCGACGATTTATATAACCCCTTATGAAAAATACGCCTCTAGAATTTTGGGACGCACGTTATGCTGAAGATGATTTTGCATACGGTACCCAGCCTAATACCTTTTTTAAATCTACATTAGATTCATTACCAACTGGAACCGTATTGCTTCCTGCCGAAGGTGAAGGTCGAAATGCAGTATATGCAGCCTCTAAAGGTTGGACAGCTCATGCTTTTGATATCAGCTTAAAAGGAAAAGAAAAAGCTTTACAATTGGCAAATATGAAAGCTGTTACTATTGATTATGATATTAGTGGAGTTTTAGAATTTCAAACAGATAAAACATTTGATGCAATTGCCTTGTGTTATACCCACTTCCCTGCAGATATGCGTAAGCAGGCACATCAGCATATTCTTAAATTTTTAAAACAGGGAGGCACCTTAATTTTCGAGTGTTTTGCTAAAGCGCAATTGCAATATTCTTCTGGCGGACCAAAAAATGAAGATATGCTATTTTCTATTGAAGAAATTAAAGCGGAGTTCAAAGGATTAAAATTTACATTACTTGAAGAACAAACCATCGAACTCTCTGAAGGCAGTTATCATATTGGTAAAGCCCAAGTGATTCGTTGTATTGGTGTTAAAATTTAATACATCTAAAACAAGCCACCTTTCTGATATGTCAGGAGTTATAAAAAGAGTTTGAATTTATGTAATAAAAGTTACCTTTTAATTAAGTCTTGCTTTGTATTTTTATAGTCTAAAACACAGAATATGGAAGACATGCTCTTTTATGATAGAATGCAATTTGCGTTTACTATCACATTTCATTACCTCTTTCCTCAACTCACCATGGGATTATCCCTATTGATAGTCTATTTTAAATGGAAATTTTTAAGAACAAAAGTAGATCAGTACAATGATGCTGCTAAATTCTGGATGAAAATTTTCGCACTTAATTTTGCTATGGGTGTGGTAACCGGTATTCCAATGGAGTTTCAATTTGGTACCAATTGGGCTAAGTTTTCAGAACTTACAGGTGGTATTATAGGACAAACATTGGCTATGGAAGGTATGTTCTCCTTCTTTTTAGAATCGTCCTTTTTAGGACTCTTTTTATTTGGCGAAAAACTCTTAGGACATAAATTACATTTTGTAACTGGGTTTCTGGTCTTTTTAGGCTCTTGGGCAAGTGGTTACCTTATTATTGCCACGCACTCTTGGATGCAATATCCTGTTGGTTATGAGGTCTTAGAAAATGGTAAATTTGTTTTAAACAATTTTGGAGCACTTTTTTCTAATCCATGGTTATTACCATCGTACTTACATAATCAAGCGGCGTCTATGGTTACTTCATCATTTGTAGTTGCTGCGATTGGAGCCTTCTATTTATTAAACGATAAACATCACGATTTCGGAAAACTATTTGTAAAGACAGGTGTTATTTTCGGATTAATATCTAGTTTGTTAGTTGCTTTTCCTACAGGAGATTTGGCTGCAAAAAACGTAGTTAAACATCAGCCAGTAACTTTCGCTGCTATGGAAGGTATTTTTGAAACAGAAGAAGGCGGATCTGAAATTGTATTAATTGGTCAGCCTAATATGCTTGAAAAGAAATTAGATAATAAAATTGCTGTTCCTAATATTTTAAGCTTTTTAACCTATCAAGATTGGAATGCAGAAATTAAAGGTCTTAACGAATTCGACCCGTCTGTGTATCCAACAAATATTCCTGGCTTGTATTATGCCTATCATATAATGGTTGGTTTAGGAACTATATTTATTGGGTTAATGCTTTTAGCCGTTATACAATTATTCAGAAAAAAATTATATACTACTAAATGGATTTTATGGGCACTGTTATTTATGTTACCTTTTCCATATATAGCAAATACAACAGGATGGTACACCGCAGAATTGGGCAGACAACCTTGGTTAGTATATAACTTATTACGCACATCTGCTGGAGCATCTCCAACCGTATCATCTGGAAACACATTATTTACTTTATTAGGCTTTATCGGACTGTATTTATTACTCGGCTTATTATTTTTAATGTTAGCAGGAAAAATTATTAATAAAGGACCACAACTAAATCAACACTAAGAATGGAATTATTTTGGTATATCGTTTTAATGACAATGTTAGCTGTATATGTAATTTTAGATGGTTACGATTTTGGAGCAGGCATTATTCACTTATTTTTTTCTAAAACAGAAAAAGATAAAAAAGCCATTACAAATGCTATTGGTCCGTTTTGGGATGCCAATGAAGTATGGTTAATAGCTTCTGGAGGGGTGTTATTTTTTGCATTCCCTACGCTTTATGCATCATCGTTTAGTGGGTTTTATTTGCCATTAATGATGATTTTATGGTTACTTATATTTAGAGCCATTGGTCTGGAGTTAAGAGGCCAAGTTCACAACAAAATGTGGGAAGCCATATGGGATAAAGCCTTTGGTATATCTAGTTTGTTACTCGCTCTCTTTTTTGGTGTCGCATTAGGCAATATAGTTCGTGGTGTAAATTTAGGTGGTGTTGTAGATGGAGTTTCAACACACGAAGCGCATTATTTCTTTCTACCACTATGGAACCCTAGTTTTAGTCCGCACTCCGAAGAACTCGGTGTTATCGATTGGTTTACTTTATTATTAGGTATTATTAGTGTGGTTGCTTTAACCATACATGGTGCCAATTGGATTATTTATAAAACCAATTCCGATTTAAATGAAAAACTAAAAAAAGTTGTCTTTTATTTAAATTTTGTACTCTTAGCTTTAGTTATCATTTCAATTGCAATTTGGCACATCATAGACCCTGAACCCTTCCGAAATTTCATTACAGATCCATGGTTAGCCATTTTCCCTATCATTACTTTAACTGGGTTATTTGGTTTATTTAAAGTTAAATCATTTAAAAAGCATGGTGTCGGATTTGTATATTCTTCCTTGTTTTTATTTGGTGGATTAACATCTACAGTGGCTTCTATTTTTCCAAAAGTATTGCCTTCAACAAATAACATTAATCCAGATTTAACTTTATATAATGTAGCTGCTCATGAATACGGACTAAATGTTGGTGTGTATTGGTTTGTTATTGCTGCAGTTTTAGTCGCCGCTTATATGTTTATACAATACAAAGTATTTAACGGAAAAATGGATGATGTAGGTTATGGTGAACACTAATTGTAAATCACACAATTATGACTGGTACTTTAATTTCATTAATTAGTATTTTTATAGGTATTATTGCTGCAAACGTATACGGAGCTTTTAGGCATAAGTATACGTTTGGCTTTACAGGAAATACATTAGCTGGTGTTTTTGGGAGTATATTTTTTATTAAAACTTTTGGTAGATTAGGTTTCGATCCTTGGTCTATTATGGCAGACGGAACATTTCATAGTACATTATTTATTGTAAACTGTATCACCTCTGCTTTAGGCGGAATACTCGGACTAATACTAGCTAAAACACTCTATAAAAAGTTAAATGCTTGATAGTTTTTCTATACATATTATAGCCCCAAGTATCAAGGTCTATAATTAATTACAAACATGGTATAGATACGATTAGTCTTTTTTATTATTCGTGAGTTTATAAATAAGCCAAATAAAGCCAACAATAAAGTGCAGCATTACAATGCCTGCAATAATATACATCGTGGTGTTAGAATCTCCTCGCATGATAAACGGTTTAAATTAGTACCCTAAAAGTACAACGTCTAAGATATACACAATGTAATTTAAGTTACACACTAACATCTTATTATAAATATAAAATAATCAAATTCAACGCGTTTGATTATTTTTTGTATTTTTGTTAACCAAATGGTTAAACTAAATAGTTAACATGAAAAAATCGAAAGACGAAAACACAGAGCAACAAATATTAGAAGCTGCAAAATTTGTATTTCAATCTAAAGGAATGGACGGGGCTCGAATGCAAGAAATTGCAGATCAAGCAGGAATTAACAAAGCCATGTTACACTACTATTTTAGAAGTAAGCAATTATTGTTTGAAGCTGTATTTAACAATGCTTTTTCATTATTAGCACCACAGTTAAAGGCTATTTTAAATGATGAATCGTCTATTGAAGATAAAATTAAAAACTTTACATCAAGTTATATCTCATTTATACTTCAACATCCGTATATCCCAAATTTTATCATTCAAGAACTCAATCGGAATCCTGATTTTATGATAAAAATGAAAGAAAACCCAAATTTTCCTAATCTGGATAAGTTTAAATATCAATTAAATAAAGACATACAAGCAGGCATTATAAAGCCCATTAGTGCAGAACAGTTATTTATTAATATTATGGCATTAAATGTATTTCCATTTCTCGCCAAGCCCTTATTAATGGCTTTTACAAATTCGGAAAATGAAACTTATAGCCAATTAATGGCTGAACGAGAAACCGAAGTCTCCAGCTTTATTATTAACGCCATTAAGAAGAATTAACATGAAATATCTAAGCTGTATATTATTAGTCTTATTTACATTCCAAATACAAGCACAAGAGCAAATTTCTTTAGAAACGTGTTACCAATTAGTGACCCAAAATTACCCATTGGTGAAGCAAACAGAGCTTTTAGAAGCTCAAAATAAATTAGAAGCAGCTGTTATTTCTACTTCTAAATTACCAAAAATTGATTTAGATGCCTATGCTACATACCAATCAGAAGTCATTGAATTTCCTGTTGCCATGTCAGGAGTTGAACCTTTAAACAAAGATCAATACCGTGCTACAGTAACTGTAAATCAACTTATTTATAATGGTGGTGCTACAACTGCTGCATTAGATTTAAAATCGGCTCAACTTAAAACCAAACAAAAACAAATTGAAGTCCAATTATACCAACTTAAATTACAAATCAATCAACTTTACTTTTCCATCTTATTAGCACAAGAATCAGATGCATTATTAAAAGCAAAACACACATTACTTGAAGCGAAACTAAAAGAAATTCAATCTGGTATTAAAAACGGGAGTGTAGTACCAAGTTCAGATAATGTGTTAGAAGCTGAATTATTAAAGGTTGATCAGCAATCCAAAGCTGTAAACAGTAATAAAAAGACACTTATAGAGACGCTTTCAACGTTAATCACGTTTCCATTAGATGCTTCAATTGTATTTGAAACTCCTATTGTAGTGCACGATATACAACATCAAATTAGCAGACCAGAATTGGATGTATTTCAACTTAAAAAAGATGAAATTGAAAATTCGGAAAACTTAATTTCAAAACAGAATGCTCCTAAATTACTTGGATTTGCAACAGGTGGTTATGGGAATCCAGGTTTAAATATACTCGATAATTCCTTTCAACCTTTTTATACCGTTGGATTGAAACTAAACTGGAATGTTTTCGATTGGAATGCAAATAAAAAACAACGAGAATCTTTATCGATTACAAAAGATATCATTGAAAATGAAACTGAGATTTTTAAACTTAACACCAATATAGAACTAAACAAGCAACAAGACGAAATTAATAAAATTGAGGATTTTATTAGTTCGGATAAACAGATTGTTACATTACGAGAAACCGTGTTGCAAACAGCAGCTTCACAGTTACAAAACGGTGTTATTACAGCATCTGCATACCTTATAGAACTTACTAATTTATATGAAGATGAACAGACATTGGCTGCACATAAAATTCAGTTAGAACTGGCAAAAGCGAATTATAACATCATTAAAGGGCAATAATAAAATGAAACATAATATATATATTTTCGGGCTCTACCTAGCGGCTTTGAGCTTACTAGCTTGCGGAAACGATGACCAAAAAGCAGATGGTTATGGCAATTTTGAAGCGACAGAAATCACGATCTCAGCAGAAAACAAAGGCAAACTGTTGCAGTTTAATCTCGAAGAGGGCGACCTCTTAGAAGCAGAACAATACATTGGCTATATAGATACTATACCGTTGGCATTAGAGCGCGAACAATTACACCTTTCCAAAGCAGTAATAAGTTCTAAATCTAGAGGTGTTTTATCTCAGATAGCCGTTTTAAAGTCTAAATTAAAAACTGCAAACACAAATAAAATCCGTACACAAAATTTAATTAAAGATCGTGCCGCAACACAACAGCAATTAGATAATGTAAATGGAGAAATAGATGTTATTAATAATCAGATTAAAAGTATAGAAATACAGAATGCTCCCGTAGTTAACGAATTAAAGACTATAGATGTGCAATTAAAACTAATTGATGATCAAATTTTAAAAAGTAAAATTGTGAATCCCATAAACGGAACGGTTTTAACTAAATATGCTGAAACAAATGAAATTACAGCCTTTGGAAAACCGCTTTATAAAATTGCAGATTTACAACATATGGAACTCCGAGTTTATATTAGTGAAACTCAGTTAGCAAACATTAAAATTGGTCAGTCTGTAACCGTTAAAATAGATGGAGAAGATAGCATGAAATCGTACGATGGAAAAATTAGTTGGGTGGCTTCAGAAGCAGAATTTACACCTAAAATAATTCAAACTAAAGAAGAACGAATCGCATTGGTTTATGCTGTAAAAGTAAAAGTTATTAACGATGGTAGTCTAAAAATAGGCATGCCAGCAGAACTTTGGTTAACCGCAAACTAATGAGTATTACGGTAACCAACATATCAAAATCTTATAAGAATGTCGAAGCCTTAAAAGACGTGTCTTTTAATGTGAAATCTGGAGAGCTTTTTGGACTAATTGGTCCAGATGGTGCAGGTAAAACAACACTGTTTAGAATTTTAACCACATTACTCAAAGCAAATTCGGGAACTGCTAGCGTTACCGGTTTTGATGTGGTTACAGACTATAAGGATATTCGAAACTGTGTAGGTTATATGCCCGGAAAATTTTCGTTATATCAAGATTTAACTATTGAAGAAAATTTAAATTTTTTCGCTACGATATTTAATACAACTCTGGAAGAAAATTACGAGCTTATTAAAGATATATATGTTCAAATAGAACCTTTCAAAAACCGTCGTGCAGGGCAATTATCAGGTGGTATGAAACAAAAATTGGCATTATGTTGTGCATTAATACATAAACCTAAAGTTCTGTTTTTAGATGAGCCCACAACGGGAGTGGATCCCGTTTCAAGAAAAGAATTTTGGGAAATGCTGAAGCGTTTACAACAAAAACACATTACCATTTTAGTATCTACTCCCTACATGGATGAAGCCGCATTATGCGATAGAATAGCACTAATACAAGATGGTGAAATTTTACAAATTGATACACCAAAAGCAATGATTTCACACCATAAAAAAGATATTTATAATGTGAGTGCTCACAACATGTATCAGCTTATAAATGTACTTAAACAGTACAAACATCAGCATAGTGTGTATCCGTTTGGAGCATTTGTACATTATACAGATAGCAGAACAGATTTTAATATGGCAGATTTAAAAGCATATCTGGAATCTAAAAGTTTGTCTGAAATTAAAATTGAAAAAACATTGCCTACAATAGAAGATACATTTATGGAATTAGCAACAACATGAGCAACGAAAATGTTATACAAGTAGAACGTTTAACCAAAACCTTTGGCAATTTTACAGCTGTAAATGCGATAAGTTTTGAAGTTAAAAAGGGAGAAATATTTGGGTTTTTAGGAGCAAATGGCGCAGGAAAAACTACCGCTATGAAAATGTTAATTGGCATTTCAAAACCCACTTCTGGTGAAGCCACTATCGCTGGATTTGATGTCTATAAGCACGCCGAAGACATCAAAAAAAACATTGGTTATATGAGTCAGAAATTTGCCTTGTACGACGATTTAACTGTAAAAGAAAACATTGCATTTTTTGGAGGTATTTATGGATTATCTAGAAAAATTATAAAAGAAAAATCTAAACATTTAATTGAAGAATTAGGATTAGTAGATGTGGCCAACAAGTTAGTTGGTGCTTTACCATTGGGTTGGAAACAAAAACTATCGTTTTCAGTGTCTTTACTACACAATCCTAAAATTGTGTTTTTAGACGAACCCACCGGTGGTGTAGATCCTATTACCAGACGGCAGTTTTGGGAAATGATTTACAAAGCAGCGAACCAAGGCACCACTGTTTTTGTTACCACACATTATATGGATGAAGCTGAATATTGTGACCGCGTTTCTATTATGGTGAATGGTAAAATTGAAGCTTTAGACACACCTAAAAAACTGAAAGCACAATTTAAAGTAGAACATATGAATGATGTGTTTTTGAAATTAGCGAGACATACAGAATAATATTGAAAACGGTATAATATAGATATCCTCACCAAAGGTGTTTTTAAAAAGTTAAATAGATTATAAAAAATTAACCTCTGTAATATCCATAGAAAATAAAAGTATTAATTAAAAAGATTCCTGTTATCTCAGGAATAAAAGATGAAAAGATTTAAAGGCTTCATAACAAAAGAATTTTACCATATTTTTAGAGATAAACGTTCCTTATTTATCCTCTTTGGGATGCCTATCGCTCAAATTATGTTATTTGGTTTCGCCATCACCAATGAAATCAACAACGTTGATATTGCGATTTTAGATCATGCTAAAGATATCAATACAACAGAAATTATTAATAAAATATCAGCATCTAAACACTTTAATATCAATCAATATATTGAAAAAGAATCTGATATAGAAGCTATCTTTAAAAAAGGAAAAATCAAAGCCGTCTTAAATTTTGAAAATGATTTTAGCAAAAAACTCGTTAAAGAACATCAGGCGTCCATTCAATTAATCACAGATGCCACAGACCCAAATACTGCAAACACAATTAGTAATTATTTAAATGCGATCCTTATTCAGTATCAAAAAGAAATCAATCAAGATATTACTTTAAACTACCAAATTATACCTCAAACACGAATGGTGTTTAATCCAGAGTTAAAGAGTGTATATATGTTTGTTCCCGGCGTAATGACCATCATTTTAATGTTAGTCTCGGCTATGATGACGTCTATTTCTATAACCAAAGAAAAAGAACTAGGTACTATGGAAATCCTTCTAGTTTCGCCAATTAAACCCATTCAGGTTATTGTAGGTAAAGTTTTCCCTTATATATTTCTATCCATTATAAATGCTATTATTATAGTTACATTAAGTCTATTTATTTTTAAAATGCCTATTCAAGGTAGTATTTTATTATTAGGATTAGAAAGTGTATTGTTTATTATTACAGCATTGTCTTTGGGTATTTTAATTTCAACTATTTCAGAAACTCAACAAACCGCAATGATGATTTCTTTAATGGGATTAATGCTACCTGTAATTTTGTTATCCGGTTTTATATTCCCCATTTCAAGCATGCCTTTACCGCTTCAGCTTATAAGTAATATTATTCCTGCAAAATGGTTTATCATCATTATAAAAGGCATTATGCTAAAAGGTGTAGGCATTCAATTTATATGGAAAGAGACTTTAATTTTAATAGGAATGACTGTGTTTTTTATCGTATTAAGCGTAAAGAATTATAAAATCAGATTAGAATAATGAAAACGATTTTATACATCATTCAAAAGGAATTCAAACAAATCTTTAGAAATAAAGGGATGCTCCCTATCATTTTTGTAATGCCAATAATGCAACTCATTATATTATCCAATGCGGCAACTTTTGAAGTAAATCACATTAAATTTGGTTATATAGATCAGGATCATTCCTCAACATCTCGCGCTTTAATAGAGACTTTTAATGCTTCATCTTATTTTAATGTAATTAGACATTATCCTTCAGAAAATTTAGCTAGTTCGGCAATACTAAGAGGTGATATAGATGTTCTTCTAAATATTCCTTTATATTTTGAACGTGACCTACAAAAAGACCAATACAATACTTTAGGCATTACTATAAATGCCATTGATGGTGCAGCTGCCGGAGTAGAAAATGTATATGTCACGCAACTTATTCAACGTTTTAATACGCGTTTAAAAGTAGAATTAACACAAACGTCAGATCAATTCGTACAACCTGAAATTATAGAAACCATTCCGTTATTTTGGTATAACGAAACCTTAAACTATAAAACATATATGGTGCCAGGAATCTTAGTATTATTGGTTACCATGATTACTTTATTTTTATCGGGGATGAATATTGTTCGCGAAAAAGAAATAGGAACGTTAGAGCAAATTAATGTAACACCTATTAAAAAAAATCAGTTTATTATCGGTAAATTATTTCCGTTTTGGGTTATTGGTATGGGATTATTAACTGTAGGTTTAGTTCTCGCAAGACTTATATTTAACATTCCCTTTCTAGGAAGTTTACCTCTACTCTATTTGTACACGTCTATTTACATTTTAGTTGTTTTAGGAATGGGATTATTCATTTCTAATTTTACAGATACCCAGCAACAGGCTATGTTTATTTCTTGGTTTTTTGTCGTGATTTTTATTCTTATGAGTGGACTATTTACGCCCATAGATAGTATGCCTAAATGGGCACAACACCTCACAGAATTTAATCCTGTAAAATATTTTGTCGAGGTTATTCGTATGGTTATGTTAAAAGGTTCTGGCTTTTCAGACATCTTACCAAATCTTTTAAAAACAACACTTTATGCTTTAATTATGAATGGTCTTGCCGTTTGGAGTTATAAAAAGACAAATTAAATAACCTATGTAACCAAAGTAACTGTTTAGAGTTTTAATTGAAGTTACCTTTAATTAAAATTAAATAATATGTCTAAAATTGTCATTTTAGGTGCAGGTATTGCCGGTCATGTTGCAGCAACACATTTGCGCAGAAAACTATCCAATACACACGAAGTAGTCGTAGTATCTCCTAACAGTAATTACCAATGGGTACCGTCTAATATTTGGGTTGGTATTGGAAGAATGAAAGCTGAAAAAATCTTGTTTCCGTTAGCGCCTTTATATAAAAAGAAAGGGATTACTTTTAAGCAAGCTAAAGTCGTTTCATTTCACCCTGAAGGCGACTCTAAAGAAGAAAAACCTTATGTATTATCAGAATATGTAAACGGATCTAACAAAGGACAAATAGAAAAAGTAACTTACGATTACCTTATTAATGCCACGGGACCAAAATTAAATTTTGAAGCTACAGAAGGTTTAATTCCAGGACAACACAAAACGTATTCTGTCTGTACCTATTCGCATGCAGAACACGCTTGGAAAGGATTAAATGCTGCCATACAGCACATGAAAGCAGGTAAAAAAGCTAAAATATTAATTGGTACAGGACATGCAAAATCGACCTGTCAAGGTGCTGCTTTTGAATACATTTTAAATGTAGAAAAAGAATTACGTAAACATAAAGTTAGAGACATGGCAGAAGTAACATGGATTTCTAACGAATACCAATTAGGTGATTTTGGAATGGATGGTGTCTTGATGAGTTATGGAGACATGATTATGAAATCTAGTGAATTGGTTGAAATGATTTTTGAAGACCGAGGCATTAAATGGATTTTAGGTGTAGCCGTAAATAAAATTGAAAACGGTATTGCGCATTACGAAAACTTAGATGGTGAACAAAAATCTGAAACCTACGATTTTGCGATGCTTATTCCTGCATTCTCAGGACATGGGTTTAAAGCTTATGATAAGCAAGAACACGATATCACAGAAAAACTGTTTAAAGGTTTTATGATTGTTGATGCTGACTACACACCAAAACCTTACGAAGAATGGAAAGTTCAAGATTGGCCAGAAACCTATCAGAACCCTAGTTATACAAACATCTTTGCGCCTGGAATTGCATTTGCACCACCACATGCCATTTCTAAACCCAGAACCAGTAAAAATGGGACTGTAATTGCTCCTGCTCCACCACGAACAGGAATGCCATCAGGAATTACAGCCAAATTAGTAGCCGAGAATATTATAGACAGCATTAAAAACGGTAAAGCATCCCTAAACCATAAAGGTTCTATGGGAAATATGGGGGCAGCTTGTATTGCTTCTGCTGGATTTGGATTCTGGAACGGAAGCGGTGTGAGTATAACTACTTACCCTATTGTACCTGATTTTGTAAAATATCCAGATTCGCATGGTCGACATTTAGGAAAAACCTTTGGAGCCATAGGGTTAGCAGGGCATTGGCTTAAACTCATGCTACATTATGCCTTCTTATACAAAGCAAAAATGAAACCATTTTGGTGGTTGATTCCGGAATAGGAATCAAACTTAATAAAGTGATTCCGGAATAGGCATCAAACTTAAGTAAAGTGATTTTAGAATAATAATTAAACACAAATCAATGGATTAAAAAAGAGAATTTCTATTCAAAGTTTTAACATCCAAAACACATTTAAAAAAGAATAAAATCATGCAAAGAATATCACCTAGAATGCGATTTAGAATGATGAATCCAGTGCTTCAGTTTTTCAAATTTATCATTCTCAGTATAAAGATTATGGTTATAGTTGCTGGTGGCCATGGCGGAACCCGAACTCCTCTCAAAAAATAAGTTAGCGTTATATTTAATATAACTTTAAGTTCTTAAAAAATTAGGATGTAAAAATATGTTTAAATTTGTATAGCATTCAGTATATCCCTTATAAACATACCATGACTAAAAAAGTTACTTACCTCCTACTTTTAGTACTACTTCCTTTTATATGTAGTTCATGTAAATCAAGTAAAACCGTAACAGACTCTACGAGTTTAACAACCAATTCTAAAGCATCTATAAAGAAACCTTATGTTATTTTGGTATCCTTAGATGGTTTTCGTTGGGATTATGTCGATCAATATAAACCACCACATCTAACTAAGTTTATAGAAAATGGTGTAAAAGCAGAATCGCTTATTCCTGCTTTTCCATCTAAAACATTTCCAAATCATTACTCTATTGCAACCGGAATGTATCCGGATAAACATGGTATTATCGGAAATTCATTTTATAGTTACAAAAAAAACACCAACTATAGCATAGGAAATAGAGCGCAAGTTGAAGATGGCGAATTTTATGGAGGCACACCTATTTGGGTACTAGCCGACAAAGCAGATATGGTCTCGGCCAGTTACTTTTTTGTAGGAACAGAAGCCAACATTCAGGGTATTCATCCCACTTATTATCATAGTTATGATAGTAAAATTAAAAATGAAGAACGGGTTTCAGAATCCTTAAAATGGCTAGCCTTACCTGAAAAAGAACGTCCACATTTAATTACCATGTATTTCTCTGATATGGATGATATAGGGCACCGTTATAGTCCAGATAATCATGAACAACTAGAACGTGCATTAATGCATTTAGATAAAAATTTAGGTGATTTATTTGATGGTGTTGCAGCTACAGGTCTTGATGTAAATATTATAATTGTTTCAGATCACGGAATGACAACCGTAGAAGCCTCTCATTTTTTACCGATTGAAATGCTTACTATTACGGAATTATATACCATTGTAGATAATGGTGCCATACTCGATATTCATCCCAATACTGGAGTTTCTATTGATGCAATACTAGAAGAATTGAAACCAAAAGAACATCATTTTAAAGTCTATACAACGGAAAATACGCCTGGTTTTGAATATTCACCTCAAAATAAAGATTGGGGGAAAATACAAATTATACCCGATTATGGCTATTACTTTTCTAAAACGCAACGTATTGAAGATATGAAGAATGGCGGCATAAAAGCTGTTGGTGTGCATGGATACGATCCGAAACAAAAAGATATGCATGGCATTTTTTACGCCAATGGTCCTGCATTTAAATCGGGCTTCGTTATACCGTCCACTCAAAACATTAATATCTATCCTTTAATGTGTGATATTTTAGACCTTAAGGTTCCTAGTGATGTCGACGGAAATTTAGAGACCATACAATCGGTTTTAAATTCTGAACATTAATTTTATTCTAAACACTTGAATTTCTTTAAACATATATTTAAATCGAAGGCAGAAACGTCCGTTTTAGACGATTTTTATAACACAAAATATAAAGATGTTAAAATGTTACTTTGTGGAGTTGGTCAATCTGAAATTTCAGAACACCATATTCTTATTACAGAATATCCGTTTGAACCTTCAATAGCCTATCCTAATAAACGCATTTTACCCCATACAATTGATGCTATCAGTCTAGATTTTGGAATCTGTAGTCTAGAAATCGAAAAGGATATTATTTTTATATCTTCCTCTCAAAAAGATGCCTTAAAACAATTTGCCAAACAACATCATATTCCATTAGTAAAACACCGATGGAATTGGGATTGGATTTTGGAACCTTATTTAGACACTGAATTTACGCCTGAAGATGAAAAAAGAATCACCGAAAAACTAGCAGAAAACGGAATACATATTACAGAAGTTGAGGCTATACGCAAAGAAGTTGGTTCACAGATGTACAAATATAATTTTGATACTATGCTTTGGGATTGGTGCAGTCTAAGTTTGGTAGATGTGTTATCGGCTATGCGAGCAAAATACAATAGTAAAGATTTTAGAACGTTTTATAACATTGCATTAGAGATAGATAAAAGAGGGACTACACCACAGATAGATACTTAAATAAAAGCACTAGATTTTATTGCTTAATATATCTAGTGCTTAATAAATAATCTTACATACTTTAGCAACATCCTGCAGATGGAGAACAACAACTTGTTGTATCTGCTTCAGAAAAGTCTAATGGCTTTGGGGTTTCAAAAGTTTCAGGTTTTTCTGCATATACGGTAATACTAAAAATACCTGCACCACCATTATTAAAAGCATTTACTTCGGCTTCCGAGATATATTTACTTAAAATATCATTAGGAATAACTATCGGCTTTTCTTTTTGAATTTGAATATTTTTAAAGCCTTCATCAGCGATTAATTTCAAGTATTCACTGCGTTGTATAGCACCTGCAACACAACCGGCGTACATTTCGGCATCTTCTTGTAAGGCTTTAGGAAGTTCTCCTGTAAGTACAATATCCGAAACACTAAAATGCCCGTTAGGTTTTAAAACTCTGTAAATTTCATGTATAACTTTTTGTTTATCTGGCACTAAATTAAGTACACAATTACTCACAATTACATCTGCCACATCATTATTTACAGGCATATTATCTATATCTCCTGTTCTAAATTCAACGTTATTGTAGCCTAACTTTTCTGCATTAAGTCTGGCTTTTTCTATCATTATAGGCGTAAAATCTATACCAATCACTTTACCTGTTGTACCGGTTTCATGTCGAGCTACAAAACAATCGTTACCTGCACCAGATCCTAAATCAATTACAGTATCTCCAGCTTTAATTTTAGCAAATTGTGTAGGTAATCCGCAACCTAAACCCAAATCTGCATCTGCTACATATCCTTTAGTTTCAGAATAATCATCCATCATAATATTATACACTTTGTTTGTAGTCGGCGTTGCGCCACAACAGGATGAAGCATTCTCTGCTTTGTCTTGTGCTGCTATTTTAGCATATCGTGCCTTTACAATGTCTTTTAAATCTTGTTTCTTGCTCATGATATTTAATTTTAATTTACGTACAACTAATGTCTATTATAACTCTGAATATATATTTCAAAATGTTTAATATATGAGTCACAGCTATTCATTGTAATATTACGATTAATAATTGTGTTTTCAAATGAATTCATAGTGAAAAAAAGATATATCACTACGTTTTAAAGTTATGTTTAATGAATAAAAATAATCGTCAAACCCAACTAAATCATGGTGTATATGTTTTAATATTTAGAATTTTTATTTTATTTATTTTTATAAAAAAACTGTTTATGTGACATAAGTCACAATAATATAAAAAAACAAATCGTATATTTGCGATATAAGATATGAAAAGAAGTTTAGAACATATTGAGTATAAAGAAGACACAGAAGCCCTAGCAAAATTTGCTAAAGCTTTAGCACACCCCACACGTATTGCCATTTTAAAACATTTAGACGCACAGTCTTGCTGTTTTACAGGCGATTTAGTCGAGGTATTCCCTTTAGCACAGTCTACAATTTCTCAGCATCTTAAAGAATTAAAAAATGCGGGATTGATCCAAGGTGAATTAAAATCCCCTAAAATCAAATATTGTATTAATCAAGACAATTGGAAGTTGGCTAAATCACTATTTCAACAGTTTTTTGATTGATATTTTTTTAATAATCATATCGTTTATTGGCGATAAACAAATAGTAATATTATGAGTAAAGTAGTTAAAATTTTAGGAACAGGTTGTCCAAAATGTCAAGCAATGACAGGCGTTGTAAAAGATGTAATCTCTGAAAACAATATAGATGCAACCGTTGAGAAAGTAGAAGATATCATGAAAATCATGACCTATAATGTCATGACCACACCTGCATTGGTAATTGATGATGTCATTACTATAAAAGGTAGAGTGCCATCAAAAACTGAAGTATTGGATCTTCTAAAATAAAAGCCATGAACTACCAAATCAACGCATCTTCAGTTTCAAATCAGGATGCAGAGATCCATATCAAATCTTCAAGAATAGATTTTGGTACGACACCCGAAACTGCAGACACTTTACCAAATCCTGCAGAACTATTCTTAGGTTCTTTTTCTGCATGTATGCTTAAAAATGTAGAACGCTTTTCTAAAATGATGAATTTTAGTTATACAAAAGCAACTGTACATGTCCAAGCAGCGCGTTTAGAGCATCCGCCAAGGATGGAGAACATACATTATGATTTGAAAATTTACAGCACCGATGAAAAGCTGAATGTAGATTTACTAAAAAAAAACATCGAGAAACACGGTACAATTTATAATACAGTAAAATTATCTTGTGCCATTACTGGAACTATAAAAACGCTTTAAAATGTTTGATTGGTTACAACATTTCGCAGACTGGTTAATTTATTCTGTTTTAAATATTGGAGCAGATACACACTTAGGATCAACCTTAAATTTCTTTGTGTACGATACCATTAAAATCCTAATTCTATTGTTTATAATCGTATTCATTATGGGAATTGTGAATACCTATTTCCCAATAGAACGCTTAAAAAACTACCTGAATAAAAACAAACTCTATGGATTAGAATATCTATTCTCTTCCATTTTCGGAGCCATAACCCCTTTCTGTTCTTGCTCTTCTGTACCACTATTTATTGGTTTTGTACAAGGCGGAATTCCGCTAGGAGTCACCTTCTCCTTTTTAATCACATCGCCTTTAGTCAATGAAGTTGCTGTAGCTATGTTTTTAGGTATGTTTGGTGTAAATGCGACTTTAATTTATACTGTTTCTGGTATTATATTAGGAACTGTTGGTGGTTGGGTTTTAGGTAAATTTAATTTAGAACCCCTACTTTCCGATTGGGTTAAAAATATCATGGCTCAAAAAAATCAACACGACCATTACCAAGAAGAAAAACGAACCTTTAAACAACGGTTGCCAGAAATTACACAGAGTGCCTGGGACATTATAAAAGGCGTGATTTTATATATTATTATTGGTGTCGCAATTGGTGGTGCCATGCATGGTTATGTTCCTGAAAACTTTTTTAATGAATTTTTAGGTGGTGGCCAATGGTGGACTGTTCCTCTAGCTGTAATTTTTGCCGTACCTATGTATGCTAATGCAGCAGGTGTTGTACCTATTATTCAAGTTTTTGTTGCTAAAGGTGTGCCACTAGGAACTGCTATTGCATTTATGATGGGAACTGTTGGTTTATCCTTGCCTGAGGCTACTTTACTTAAAAAAGTAATGTCTTTAAAGTTAATTGCCATCTTCTTTGGTGTAGTAACACTTGCCATCATATTTTCTGGATTCTTATTTAATATGGTGTTATGAAAAATATTGTAGTGATACTAATTTTAAGTACAGTAATAAGTTGTCAGTCCAAAGGTCATGAACAACAAAATCAGACTACAACACCAAAAATTACTGTACTAGATACCGATTTTTCTAAAGGACAGTTAACTCTAGAACACGACATAAATCTTCAGGGTTTAGAACATTATCATGGACATTTATGCGACGGACTTGTTCAAGGTTTTTTAGGAATTAAAGCCGGAATGCATGTCTTATATCCTAATGGAATTATAGACAGAACCAACACGCGTATAGTTAGCAAAAGTTCGCCTTGCCTTACAGATGCGGCCATCTATCTTACCGGAGGACGTTATCAATACAATTCCTTTTATGTAGATGATTCAATAACAAATGGATTTTACATTATGCAAAGAATAGACAATCTAATAACCGTAAGAATCCAGATGAATCTGGGTGTTAAACCTCCAGAAATAGATTTTATGGGTGCTAAAGCCATTAAAGGTACACTTTCATCTTGCGATTTAGAGACACTTAAAACTTTAGAAAATCAATTTTCACAACATTTACTCACTACAGATTCTGAAACCAATTTTACAGTTACCGAACTCACAAATTTTAAATGGAATCCGTTAGTAAAACACGATTATACAAAAACCGATATCCTCAACAAAAATAAATCTACTTGTAACTCATTAATTTTTTAAACTATGAAAGCAATCAATTTTTTAGTCGTTTTAATCTTTTCTTTTTTATTAACGGCCTGCAACACACAAACAAAGGAACCAGACCAAACTATAGACCAATCTATATCTAAAATAGAAGTGATGGACTTCCACTCTACACACAGATGTATGACGTGTAAAGCTATAGAAGCCAATACAAAATATACTTTGGACACCTATTTTGCAAATGAATTAAAAGACAATAAAGTGACGTTTCAAGTCATTAATGTAGATGATAAAGGCAATGCAACTATTGCTGAAAAATTTGAAGCAGCAGGAACTGCTTTAATATTAAATGTAATTACTAACGGACAAGAACAACACATAGATTTAACAGAATTTGCCTTTATGAATGGTACCGATCAAGAAGCTTTTTCTGAAGGATTGAAAGCTAAAATTAACACAGCCTTAAATACATTATAAATGGATGTATTAGAATTGTTAATAGCGCAATACAACATTCCCATATTATCGGCTTTTGTACTCGGACTAATGACAGCTATTAGTCCGTGCCCATTAGCGACCAATATCACGGCAACGGCATATATCTCTAAACAGATTTCTAGCAAGCGTAACGTGTTTTTAAGTGGCATACTCTATGCTTTAGGAAGAGCATTTAGTTACACGGTTATTGGAATAATTTTATATTTCGGAGCCAATAAATTTCATGTGGCACGGTTCTTTAATCAGCATGGCGAAAAATATTTAGGTCCGTTATTAATTCTTATTGGACTCATCATGCTAAACGTTATTAAAATTCCTTTTTTCAAGACATCTAATATTCAAGAAAAATTCACCAATAAATTTAAAGATCAAGGGCTTTTAGGTGCTTTTATAATTGGTGTGGTATTCGCATTAGCTTTTTGTCCATATAGTGGCGCTCTGTTTTTTGGTATGCTTATTCCCATGACAATTACTTCTGCAGACGGCTTATATTTACCTGTAATTTTCGCTTTTGGAACCGGATTACCTGTCATTTTATTCACCTATCTATTGGCTTTTACGGCTGGAAAAATTGGTGTTTTTTACAGTAGAATTACAAAAATTGAGAAAATCATGCGGTTTCTAGCGGGCATTGTCTTTATACTTACAGGTGTGTATTATGTTAGTATATTTATGGGATTCTTTTAGATTAAATCCTTTATTTACTAACTAAGATTATAACTGTTTCCAATCTTTTTCTCCCCAAGCATCCAGACCTCTTAAAATAGTTTCTAAAGATTTCCCACGAGCCGTTAAACCATATTCCACTTTTGGTGGAACAACAGGATACACAGTTCTGCAAAGCAAACCGTCTTTTTCTAATTCTCTAACGGTTTGTGTAAACATTTTATTAGATATACCAGAAATATGTTTTTGTAAAACTCCAGAACGTAAATCGCCTTCTAAAAGATGAAATAATATTAAAGGCTTCCATTTTGTACCTATTAAATTCATGGTGTAATTAAGCGGACAGTTATTTTCTTTGTTCAAAATTAATTTTTATTTACTTGATAATCATTATTTTACTACTTTAGGTAACTATACTACTTTTTAGTAAGTACTTGCCAAACAGACAAATATAATCTAAATTTGTATTCTAAATTAGATATTATGTCAGTAAAACAAGATTATCCAAAATCATTTTCACATATAGGAATCACCGTTCCGGATATTAAAAAAGCAGTACAATTTTATACAGAAGTTATGGGCTGGTACACCATAATGGAACCGTCAACCATTAAAAAGGAAAAAGACACAGCCATAGGAATTATGTGTATCGATGTGTTTGGCGAAGATTGGGAGACGTTTGAAATTGCACACCTCTCGACTTCAGATGGTGTTGGTATAGAGATTTTCTCATTTCCTCATGGCGTTAAAGACGCACCAGAGTTTAGTCCGTTTAACACCGGATTATTCCACTTTAGTATTCAAGATCCAAACATCGAAGATTTAATAGATAAAATTGTGGCTTACGGCGGAAAACAACGTATGCCAATTAGAGCCTATTACCCTGAAGAAAAACCTTTTAAAATGTGTTATGTAGAAGATCCTTTCGGAATTGTATTCGAAATTTACACCCACAGTTACGAGTTAACCTATTCTTCTGGTGCTTATACTAAATAAGCTTTATTATTAATACATACAAACCGATGTAGACAAGTGCTTTAAAAACATAGAATTTGTGCTAAATTCATCATATAGTTTGTATTCCGTTTGTATTTATTACATTCGCTCTTTGTTAAGCGTAACTTAACATAAGTTACAAATAAATAGAAAGACTCGTGAATTTTAAAGATATTATTACAGACTGCTTCAATCAAGTTAAAGGCATAGAAAACGAAGGCCATTTAGCAGCGTATATTCCAGAATTGGCAAATATAGATCCTGAAAAATTTGGAGTACATATTACCACAATGGATCAGCAAGGATTTGGTATGGGAGATGCGCTTGAAAAATTCTCAATTCAGAGTATTGCTAAAGTTTTATCGTTAGTGCTTGCTTATAAAATTTTAGGAAAAAAAATCTGGGAACGTGTAGATGTAGAACCTTCTGGAAATGCCTTTAATTCGTTATTACAATTAGAGGTTGAACATGGAATTCCCAGAAACCCATTTATCAATGCGGGTGCTTTAGTCATTTCAGACATCTTAGTATCTGAATTAGATCATCCTAAACAAGACTTTTTAGAATTTGTAAGACGCATTTCTAATAATCCAAACATTAATTATTGTAGTAAAATTGCCGAATCTGAGAAAAAAGTAGGCTACAGAAATATTGCCTTATGTAATTTCATTAAGTCATTAGGAAATATTAATAATGAACCTGACGAAGTCTTAGATTTTTATTTTAATTTATGCTCTCTCGAGATGAATTGTAAAGAACTTTCTGAACTGTTTTTATTCCTAGCGAACAATGGGTGTTGTACATATAGCAAAGAAGAAATTCTTACCGAACGTCAGTCAAAACGTATTAATGCCTTAATGCAAACTTGCGGGTTTTACGACGAGTCGGGAGAATTTGCTTTCGAAGTTGGATTACCCGGAAAAAGTGGTGTTGGGGGTGGTATTGTAGCTGTTCATCCCGATCAATATACCATCGCAGTTTGGAGTCCAAAATTGAATAAAAATGGGAATTCTTTTAAAGGGATGAAATTTCTTGAAGCTTTCACTACAGAGTCTAAATTGTCTATATTTTAGTACGTTAACAAATATAACACCGTTTTTAACGCAACCTTTTTTATACATTGCCATCTTTTAATAAACAGCAATGATGAAAAACTTTTACCTGGTTATAACATCTGTCCTTTTATTACTAAGTTCTTCTTGTAATTCAGATGATGACACGACTAACAATGCCCTTTTATACGGAAATTATACCGGAGAATTTACTGTAATATATAACGACAGTACAATGTATTCTAACCCGGTAACTGTTCAATTTTATACTGATGACACTTACATATCTAGCGGAAACGAAAATTATTTCCCAGCTGGTGGTAGCGGAAGCTTTAGTAGTAATACAGAAACTTTAGAATGTTATGATGGAAATTTTTGGACAGCAAATTTCGATTGGAATCTTATTCTTAGCGGAAGCTACACCTATACAAAGACTGAAGATTCATTAGTATTCTCTGCTTATAAAAATAATTTAGGAAACTTTACCTATAAATTAATTAAAACCGAATAAGCAATCTATTTAAAATCAACGCTAACCTTTAATCCATACAGTATGAAAAAGTATTACCTTATTGCTATATTCAGTTTATTTTTATTTGCTTGTAATAATGATGATGATGGATATGGACCTACTTACGATTATACCTTTACTGAAAATAGTGAATTAACTGTAGTGTCTTATGATACTGAAAGCTATATACAATATGGTGAAGTTAACCCTGGGGAAAAATTAGTTTTTGAATACAGATATGATGCCGGAGTAGATTTAAACATGTCAGATTCTGGATTTACAGAATGGATAAAATTCGAGATCGATCCAGAGTTAGAACAGTTCTCTTACACTGATACTGAATTAGTCGCTATTGATGCTGTATATACAAAATCGTGTTTCTGTTTTTTTGAATATGATGAAACTAAAGACGTAGATCCAGTAGGAACCATAAGCGGAGAAAAAATATCTAATACGACTTGGAACATAAAAATTGACGTTACTTTTTATAATGAAGATCATAAAACCATAGAGACAAAATTTAAGCTAAACCAAGATTAAGGTTATAAAGACAACATTCGACGTCCATATCTAAAATTTTAAACCTCCTGAATTAACAGATCATGAATTATTAGACAAAGCAAAACAAGTAAAAATATGCCACTATTATTAACGGCACTATAATCGATTGTATGATTGCTTCAATTGGATATGATGATGAAAAAACACACCTATGGTTTAGTCTTCTTAATGCCGTTATTTTCATTTACAAAATGGTTAATCATTTTATAGAAAAAAAAGAAAAACGACAACTTTTAACTGCTTCTGATTTAAAATAAAACTGATTTGAGAAATTTTACAGACCTATTACAGAGACATCATACCTAAATTAAGATTAAAAGGTCTTTTATTTTTATTAACATAAACACTTTCAACAAACAAATATAACACACTGTATTATAGTAATTAACAACATATTAATTCACACTATTTTAACGCCTCGTATAAAACATTAACTATTATAGCGGTTTTAAGATTAGGAAACTTTAAAAAAATTATTGAAATTCGCGAAGTGAAAACAGCAAGTCTACTTTTAGCAATATTTCTAATGGTAAAACCACTAATCCCTTTAGTGGAATACGCTGCATTTTACGATTATATAGTAAACGAACTTTGTGAAAATAAAGACGTACCCGAACTGCAATGTAACGGAAAATGTCATTTAAAAGAACAACTTGCTAAAGCTTCAGATACTGAAAAAGGGAATAACGATAAAGGAGGATCTATTTCTTTCGAAAATACGTTAGTTTTCTTTCAGAACTCAAAATTTAATTATGATTTGTTCTTTCCTAAAGAACAGCCACTAAAAACAGCATCTTTTTACAGTAAAATTTACAACTTCCACTATGTAAATTTTGTATTTCATCCACCTCTCGTATAGTTTCAATATATACATAAAAGTTCCTAAATTTTAAATTACGCATAAACTAAATATATTATATAGTTAGTGGTTCGTGTTGTGTTATGTTTTATTGTATTTCAACTAAAAACATGATATGTCACGATATGATTAAGCTAACTACATTATAAAGCAATAGTCGCGTAGTGTATTCAATTTGTGTATTTCTATGTAAAATCTCTTACGATAATATTTACAATAACAACTGTAGTAAAACCTAAACTACACTGCACTTTTAATAGAAAAGTAATGTGTATGTACGGCTTATGTTATCGTATTTTCAATAGTTTTTTAATAAAAAAGTCTATAACACATGAAACTTTTACAAGGTATTGTAATGGTGGTTTTCGTGGTGCTCACAGCGTGTACCGTAGAGAAAACAGATTACGAGGCAGAATTAAGTACAGATACTACAGAATATATAGAATTCGAAGAGGTAACAACTACAAATAGTGGAGATTACACCATTAGTATTGAAGCCTTAAACGGAACCCTTTATAAGGGCTATAACGAAATTCATCTAAAAATTAGTAATTCAGAAACGCTTACAAATTTAGAAGATGTAGCGGTTACTTTTTTACCTATTCAGACCGATGCTAACGGAAATAAAAGTTCTTGTCCGCACCAATATAATTTAGAATACGATGCTACAGAAGGCTATTATTTAGGCTATGTGGTATTTACAAGTGAAAGTGATAGTACAGTAAGCTGGCAGGCATATATCGATTTTCAGGAGAGTTCGCAAACGTACGCTATTAATCAACCCTTTACTGTTGAAGAACAAACCAATATGAATCTTAATATGACTGCCTTTACTGGAAATGACCAGGAACAATATATTATTGCGCTAGTGGCTCCGCAAAGTCCAGGAGTGTCGGAAAATGATCTGGTTGCCGGTATTTACAAGTACAATACGCCTGAAAGTGAAGCTGGAACATTCCCAGATCTTACGCAGTACTCCTACTCTATAGTTCAAAATCATACGTTAGTGTTAGACCCAAGAATGCCAGAACCGTCTATGGGAAATCATTCTTCACCTAATAATGAAGACTTAACTCAAGACACAGATAGCCTATATCACGGTGTAGTAAATTATACCATGACAGGGAATTGGACCTTGAATTTTATTTTTCAAGATGCAGATGGAAACACGATAAAAGGTACTGAAGTTTCTACAGAATTTACACCAGGAATTGAAGGTGAACGTAGCGAACTGTATATCGATATTTTATTCTAGAGCGATGAGACAACTTACACTAATCTTACTGCTTTTAGGAGGCTTTGTTCAAGCACAAAACACACCCATCGTTAGGGATAGTTCTGATGTGCTTTTAGACGAAGTTCTTGTTATTGCAGCTAAGAAAACCAAAATTGAAACAGATATGAAAATGGCTGTTTCTGTAGATGAGTTTTTAGCATCGTCTGATAATATAAGCTTTATAAAACGTGGAGCTTATGCATGGGAACCGCTTTTAAATAATATGAGTACAGAGCGTTCTTTAGTCACTATTGATGGCATGCATGTTTTTGGAGCTTGTACAGATAAAATGGATCCTGTAACCTCGTATGTAGAAAGCAATAATTTATCTGAAATTGATATTAAATCTGGGCAACAGGGTAGTTTACACGGTGCAACAGTAGCCGGGAGTATAGACTTAAAACGAAAAAGTACTGCTTTCGGTACTAAAAACACATGGGATGGTGCCTATCAAGCCGGTTACGAGTTTAATAACAACCAGTTCTTTAATCTTGGAAATGTATCATATTCCAGTGAAAAACTCGTAGCAGATGGAAGTATTTCGTTTAGAAAAGCTAAAAATTATACCGATGGGAATAATGATGAAGTAGACCACTCTCAATTTACTAAATTCAATACGTCTTTAGGGTTGGCTTATAAAACAAGTGACTTATCTTCGGTACGTGTCGATGCTATTTTTGATAGAGCTAATGATGTAGGATATCCTGCCTTACCTATGGATTTATCGCTATCTAGAGCCCTGATAACTTCTGTAGCTTACAAGCAGTTTTTTGAAGACAAACTGATAAAAGTTTGGGATACTAAATTATATTTTAACGCTATAGAGCATTATATGGACGATACCACTCGTCCAGAAAACTTAGTGCATATGGATATGCCAGGTTGGAGCACAACCTATGGTTTAGTGTCTAAAATAAATTTAAATTCCGAAAATTATGCATCAGAAATACAGCTTAATGCTTACGATAATTTATCTATTGCAGAAATGCGTATGTATCCGCAAGACTATAGCGAAACAACTATGTTTGCTTACAGTTGGCCTTGGGTAACAACACGCTATGCAGGATTATCTATGACAAATTCTTGGGACATCTCTGCTCATAGTCAGTTGCTTTTTGGTGGGACTTTAGGTGTAAATTATAACTATTCAAAATATGTAGAATTCAACCGTATTTTCCATCCTGGAGCTTCTCAAGAAAAAACCCGTTTTCTACCAAACTTATATACCACTTACCAACTAAACACTGGAGGATTCGATTTTTCTGCAGGTGGTGGTTACGGACATAGAGCGCCATCGGTTTCCGAAGGTTATGGCTATTATATCTACAATAGCTTTGATAGATATGATTATATAGGAGATCCAGATTTGGAAAACGAAGTGTCTTACGAGGCCAATGCTAGTGCAGGTTTTACACATGCAAAAGGAAATATTCAAGCTAAAGTAAACTATTTCTATATTCAGAATTATATTATTGGTAGAATACTTAGTTCAGGAAGTCCAATGAATTATCAGTCGGTTGGTGTTAAAGGCTACACCTCTTTAGATCACGCTACTTTATTCAATTTTTCTGTAAGTGCAGATTATAGCATTTTACAAAATTTACATTGGAAAGGGACCTTAACCTATGCTAGAGGATTAGATGAAAATAAAAATAATTTACCCTTTATCCGTCCGTTAAGTTATCAAACCTCGTTACATTTTTCTTATCAGAAATTCGGAATCTTAACAGCACTTAATGGCGATTTAAAACAAATAGACTACAGTCCAGAATATGGTGAAGACGAAACACCGTCTTATACCAATTGGAACGTTTCTGCAGATTACACCTTTTTTATTAAAAACAAAAAAACAGTCTTACAAGTAGGTGCCGAAAATGTATTTAACACGTATTACAGTACGTATGCAGACTGGGGAAATATCCCAAGAATGGGACGTAATATCTTTACATCTCTAAAAATTAATTTATAACACAAACCCAAAATTCAAATCAACTATTAAATCAAAAAAAATGAAAAATCTTAAAATTTATGCTTTGTTAGTATGCGCATCATTATCCATTTTATCGTGTAGTGATGACGATATGCCCGTAGCAAATGAAGTGACCTTAGAATTTACAAACACTTTCTCTGGAACCACAATTGTATTAGGAGACGACACATCTACAGAAGCTACAGTAAACACTTCAGATCAAGGACAAGTACACCACTTTGCAGAATTAAAATATGTAATTAGTAACATTCGTTTAATTAAAACAGACGGCACAGAAATTCCTTACAATATCAACAATTTAGATACTGGTGCTACCGTAGTAGACCAATCTAAAAAAGAGACTTTACAATATGTTTTAAGTGATATTCCTACAGATGAGTACAGCCAAATTAAATTTGGATTAGGTGTAAGATCTGATTTAAACACTTTAGACGAAGTTAGTTTCCCTGAATTTTATGCAACTGCTGGAGCAAACGATACAGAGATGCACTGGGAATGGGGAACAGGATATCGTTTTACTAAAATTGAAGGGTTTTACGATACAGATAACAAAGAATTGTCTTTCCATTCAGGAAGTACCCTTGAAGGAGAAGAAGGTAGTTATACACAAGGTGTAGATGCGTATAGAGATATCACCTTAGACTTACCAACTACTGCTGTTGTTGGAAGCAACGGACCGACAATTAAAATTGAAGCTGACTTTGATTATTTATTAAGCGGAAACAGCTATAGCATTACTTTAGTCACTACATCAGATATTACTAATAATGCTACTCCAAGTGCACATACAGCAACAGAAATGGAGAAGTTTGTAGATAATATTGGTGGAAATGAAACTACAGATATCACTGGAATGTTCTCTATCATTGAAGTAGAAAACTAATACAAAACATCTTAGGAGTCGGCTATAAAATACATTTAGCCGACTCTTAATTTAGTCTCTCTAAACCATAAACATGAAAAACATCTTAAGACATATTGCCCTACTTTTAATAGTATTTGGGTGTAGTGACGATAGTTCGGAAATTGTGTCTTACGTTAACTCTGAAGTCACCATAGATATTCCTTTCGGTTTTCCAGAATTTAATAGTACAGTATATACTAATGTACCTACTGTTTATGGCGTAGAATTGGGAGAGAAACTATTTAATGAAACCTTATTGAGTGCAGATAATACCATCTCGTGCGCGAGTTGCCATATGCAAGAAAATGCCTTTGCAGATCACAATGCAAAAGGAATTGGAATAGAAGGCCGCATCGGACTTCGAAACGCACCTTCTATACAAAACATGGCATTTATGAATTTTTATAATTGGGACGGAAGTAAACTACAATTAGAAGATCAGCCATTAGTACCTATTATAACTTATGAAGAAATGGATTCATCAATTTTAGAAGTAATTGCTAAACTTGAAGCCGAAGGTTCTTATGAAGAACTGTTTAACAAGGCTTTTAATGGAGAAGGGATTACCGCAGATGGGATTTATAATAGTATTGCCCAATACGAGTACACCTTAATATCTGCTAACAGTAAATACGATAAAGTAAAACGAGAAGAAGGCGAAACGTTTACAGAACAAGAAGCCGCTGGGTATACTGTCTTTCAAGATAAATGCATCAGTTGTCACAGTACCGAATTATTTACCGACCAAAGTTTTAGAAATATTGGATTTCCTTTAAATCCAGATACCGAAGAGGGCGGACGCGCTAGAGTCTCTTTAGAGTTAGACGATTATATGAGTTTCCGCGTCCCATCGCTAAGAAATATTGAATATACAGCTCCTTACGGAAGTTTCGGTCAGTTTCAAAGCTTAACAGATCTATTAGATTATTTAGATGCAGGCGTTTTAGATGCCGATAATCTCGATCCGATTTTAAAAGAAAATGAAAACAGAATTCCGCTTACAGATACAGAAAAAGAAAATCTTATCGCATTCTTAAAAACTTTAAGTGATGAGGAATTTATTGAACTTTAGTTCTGAAACACAAAATCTTAGCGCGTATTAAGAATACTACATAAGTTTCTAGCTATCAAATTAATAACTTTATTTAAATGTCTAAAATCAAATATTTTGTTATCTCTTCAGACTGATTAATAAAAACACAAAACAACAATTAGAAAACACTTATAATCTTCTAAAGTAATTTAGAAAGTTTTTTTGGCACTACTATTGACATGTAGTAATTATCATTACATTTCCAAACTATGAAAAGAACTTTACTTATACTTTTAACATCGTTAACTTTAATAGCTTGTAACACGGCTAAACAGGTAGAAAAGGCAGTGTATTCTGGAGATTACGATTATGCCATATATACAGCAATAGATAAGCTTCAAAACAATAAAGAAAAAAAACGTAAAGCTGAATTTATTATCATGCTTGAAGATGCATTTACGAAGGGGGAAGCACGAGATTTAAGTAAAATAACTTATTTAAAAATGGATGGTAATCCTGAAAATTATCAAGAAATTTTCGACTTATATAACACTTTAAGCTCAAGACAAGAGGCTATAAAACCTATTTTACCATTAAGCGTCGATGGCAAAGATGTAACTTTCAATTTTAAAGATTATAACCAATTAACTATTGAATCTAAAAAAAATCTTTCAGGTTATATTTATACAAGTAGCTTAAAATTAATTGCGTCTAAAAACAAAACAGATATTCGTCAAGCCTACGATAATTTAGTGTATTTAAATCAAATATCTCCAAATTACAAAAACACCTATCAACTTATAAACGATGCACAGATAAGAGGTATAGATTATATTTTGGTCACCATAAACAATCAAACACGGCAAATAATTCCAAACCGTTTACAAAACGACTTATTGAATTTTGAAACCTACGGTTTAGACAAACAATGGAGTGTGTATCATGCTCAAAAAGCACAAAATGTAAACTATGACTATGCCATGCAACTTAATTTAAGGCAAATTAATGTTTCTCCAGAGCGTATTAATCAGCGTGAAATTTTTAGAGAACGTAAAATTGTAGATGGTACGACTTACAAAAAAGATAGAAAAGGAAATCCTGTAAAGGACAGTTTAGGGAATTTCATCAAAGAAGATAAAATTATAAACATTAATTACAGGTTTATAGAAACCGTACAAAGTAAAGAAGCTCAAATTTTAGCAAACGTGGTGTATACCGATTTAAAAACGAATCAGGTTATAGACAACTTCCCTATAGATAGTGGTTTTATTTTTGAAAACAGATATGCCGAATATTATAGAAAAAACAGATACGATCAAAAAGACGAACGTGCCTTAATTAAAGAAGATCGCGAACTATTACGTAATAGACCAATAGATTTTCCTAGTAATGAGCAAATGGTGTTTGATACCGGAGAAGATTTAAAACTGCAATTAAAAGATATTATAAATGAGTTTAACACATATTAGTTTGGTATTTAAACACAATACTGAGACTCCTATATATTTTTTCTTATAACTTTAGATTATTAAAAATAACTTAAAATAATAAAAGTATCTCTGCAAGATTTTTAAAAACATTGCGCAAGAATTAGATTGCGGATGTATGTGCTACTTTAATGTGAAAACAGGCGAAATAATTGCCATTCCAGATTCTTCAGAATTTATAGATGAATATATTTTTAAAGAGAGCTTTCAGGAGCAATTAGATGCTATTGAAGACAAAAAAGCCGATTTACTAAAATAGAACCATTAGATAGTTTTCAATCCTTTAAAATATGGGAAAAGTTTACAGAACAATTAAAAGATAAGCCTTTGTAAATGGAACTAAACACCATTCTTGAACAAAAAAAGCCTTTTAGTCATTTTAAATATGCAATAGATAATTCTCCCCATCGTAAAGATTGGTTTGATTTTAAAAATAGTGCAATTGAAAATATAATCACACAGTTTATAAATGCCCAGGAAATTTAATACACTTCGCCTATTATACTAAGTATATATATCTGAAATTTGAACAAAAAAACAACAATGAGAGAATACAGATTAGTTTCTGATTTTAATAATATATTTAGATCTAAAATTCATTTCTTTTAAAAAAAATCTGTTTGGAAATATCTCTTCCTTACAGCAATTATGGGAATTACATTGCCAATATATAGTACACATCCCATCGTTTCTACTACTATATATGTTCTTATCATTATCTTTATATTATGGCCTTTACAGTATTATAGTACTAAAACTATGGGACAACATCTAAACTTTGATGCTTTAGTTTCTTTTAATCCTGATAACATTGTAATTAAACACGTTAACAAAGATCTCATAGAAAATAAAAGTTGGGATTGGGTAAAGGATATAGAAGTAAAAAAAGATAGAATTTGGTTGACTATAAATCTAAAAAAAACCTTTGCCTTTACCTTACCTAAGTCTAAATTAGAACAGCAAGACGTTAATTTTTTTATCGCAAAAAGTAAAATGAAATAAAAGAAATATTTACATTGTTCTAAAATTATAACCTTTAATTACCTTCAATCATTCTATCTTTAGAGTTCAAAATAGCGTTCAAAATAATATATGAAAGATGATAAAATGGGCATAAAGCCTTGTAAAAGTCTATACTTGAAGAATGGTAAAAGGAAACAAATTCAAAATGAATATTTAAAAAATCAACAGAATAGAAAAAGATTACAACATAGAACAGTATTTTTTGTAATTTATAGTCAAGACACACGTCTGAATCTAAATAGCTCACACAGTTATATGCGTATTACAAACTAAATTTAATACTATTCTTATGTATAAAATATTACTCCTTTTAGCTTTATTTACAACATTATCCTGTCAATCTAAACAAGAGCAAAAGACCACTGTAAATCCAGAAGTTTCTGAATCTAACACTACTAAAAAAACTAATGAGACACCTAAACCAACCGATTTTAAATCGTATTGGTATTCCGGGAAAGCAGAGATTAGTAGCTATACTTTAAAGCAATCTAAATACGGAACGATTCGTGATGGCGAAGTGGTTTTAATTTTTGTAACCGAGCCCTTTTCATTAAGTAAACAAGTAAAATTAGATAGACCACAAACTGCGGGAGCAGATCAGGTTTCTGTCATGAAACTTAACCATGTGCGTAAATTTACAACTGGAATTTACGATTACTCTATACTCACGTCTACTTTTACACCCATAGATTATAAATCACATCCGTTCACTTTAAAGTCTACAACCAGTATACAAGAATGGTGTGGACAGACTTTTACACAACTTAATCTGGATGGAGAAAAGTATAATTTTAAACAATTCTCTTATTTTGAATCTGAAGGGGACGACACTCGAGAATTAGCTGTTGCTTTATTGGAAGAGGATTTAATGACTCGTATTCGCATTCAGAACGGACAATTAGAAGCAGGCGAAATTGCTATAATTCCGTCGACAATTTATAGTCGGTCATCTCATAAAAAAATGAATGCTTCTAAAGCCACAATAAGTAAAACTGAAACTCAGGAACTAATTAAATATACCGTGACATACTTAAATCTTGATAGAACATTAACCTTTGATGTAGAAAATCAGTTTCCATACAAAATTATGGGATGGACTGAAGATAATGGAGATGGTTTGGTAACCACGGCAACTTTAAAAGCCAGCTTGCAAGAGCCTTATTGGAAACAAAAAAGCATAGCTGATGAAGCTAAACGCGACGAACTGAAACTAAAGCACTAAAACACGTATCCCACTACTTTTTTAATATTTAGTTTAAATTCCTATAATTAAAACACTATATCCTGCATACTTAAAAATATGTATTGATGTAGTGTTTTTTTATTTGTCATACATAACACACTGATTAACTATTGATTAAAAACCTGCTTCAGTTCTATTCTACATACTTAAATCTGTTATATTCAGATATTTTTAAAAAAAATCAATTTTAAAGTGTAACAAATACTGTTTTTTTAATCAAAGGTGTGTAAACCGTTAAAAACAATAGTAATATGAAAACTTGTATCAAAATTATCGTCTTAAGTATTTTTACATTCAATACTGCACTGAATTTTAAATGTTTCGCAAAAATAGAATGCATAAACCGCACAGAACCTAAAGCCATAACTATAGAAACTGTCGGTAAAGGTCTGCCCATATTATTTCTTCCAGGTTTTGCAACACCAGGATCTGTTTTTAAAGACACTGCAAATCATATAAACACAGCACACTCGTCTCTTTTCGTATCTTATGCAGGTTTTAATGGCCATGCTCCAATTGAAATGCCTTGGTATGACACAATTAAAAAAGCAATAATAGCGTATATTACTACTGAAAAACTAAATAATGTAATAATTATAGGACACAGTATGGGAGGAAATTTAGCCGTAGATATTGCTGCAGCACTTCCAAATACCATTTCTAAAATTATTATTGTTGATGCCTTACCTTGTATGCGTGAAGTGATGATGCCACAAGTACCAGCAGAACATTTTTATTACGAGAGTCCGTATAATACTCAAATGCTAAATATGGAAGTCGATCAATTTAAATCTATGGCTAAAATGATGGCCATGAACATGACAATTAACACAGACAATCAAGACGCTATTACAAATTGGATGATAAACGCAGATCGTAAAACTTGGGTGTATGGCTACACAGATTTATTAAAATTGGATTTACGACCAACTTTAAAAGACGTTAGCTGCGAAACTTTAATTTTAGGAGCTTCTTTTCCAGATGTCATTGTGGCTAAACAAAATTATGAAAAACAGTATGCCAATTTAACCAACAAAACAATACAAATGGCTAGTAACTCTAAGCATTTTGTAATGTTCGATCAGCCGGAATGGTTTTATAAATCTGTAAATGATTTTCTTGTCGATGAAAACTAATAAAAACGAATCTTTTGAAACCATCTACCGCCAACATCATCCCATGGTTTTACAAATGTGTCTGGGTTTTGTAAAAGGAGATCAGGATACAGCCAACGATTTATCTCAAGATATATTTATTAGCGTCTGGAATAATTTAGATAAATTTCGTGGAGCTTCATCTTATAAAACATGGATTTACAGAATTACAGTAAACACGTGTTTACAATACGTAAAAAAGGACAAAAAAGTGAGGCGTTTTTCAGAATCAGAACTTGAAAATCAATCCGACACCAACCATACAGAAAGCAGCAAACAAAGCGACATACCAGAACTCTATAAAGCCATCGGACAATTAAAAAAAATAGATCGTTTAATTATAATGATGGTTTTAGAAAATCAGGATTACAACAGCATTGCCGAAGTAATCGGTATTAACGCCATAAACGTAAGAGTAAAAACACACAGAATAAAGAAACGTCTAGAATCTATTTTAAAACAAAACACCCATGAGTAGCGATTTTAAAACCCTACAAAGTCATTGGAATACAAGTAAGAATCAACTACATGTTTCTACCATTGATTTTGATAATTTATATAAAAAGATAAGAACAAAAGAAAAAGAAAATTACATGTTCTATTATGGTACAATAACCATTTTACTAACCACTCTAATTGTTATTTCTTTATTCTTTTATTTTGTTGCACCTGTACAATATACCTTAAGTAGAATAGGTGCTGGATTAATGATTTTTGGTTTAATATTTAGGATTGGTATTGAATTAAAAAGTATACAAAAAGCCAAACATATTAATATACTAGACAATTCTTTAAAGGCTACAGAACATACCATAGCGTTTCATAAATTCAGAACCATGATTCATCAAGTAGTGGCTCCAATTATTGTGATATTATATACCGTTGGCTTCTACCTTATCACCCCAGAATTTAGTCAGTATATGCCACTTTGGAATATTGTTTTTATAGACGTATCGTACATTGTGATTGCGGTTATTCTATTTATTGTGATTAGAAAAGGTGTAAAAGGCGAAATGCAAAAGCTTTCAGATATCATCGCATTAAAGCAAGACATTACAGAATAAGTTATCATTTAAATCGCAATCAATCAGTTGTTTTAATTTGTAACGTTTAATTAATATTTTCAGCATTTACATAAATTAAAAGTTTTGTATTCGGTATTTTAGCAAAACAAACCAAAATTTAAATCTACATTATGACTTTAAAGCACAACGTAATTACACTTTTATTTTTAACCTTTTGTACGGTTGGATTTGCGCAAGATTATAAAAAAAATATTGAGTCTGAATTCAGTAATTATTTAAATGATATTGTGAATATGGAGTTCGAAAAATCTATGGATTACATTACACCAGAGTTTTTTGAAATTATTCCAAAAGCGCAATTAATTACAGTTTTAGAACAAACATTTAATAACCCGGCCATGGAGTTTGAAATTATAGACCCGAAGGTTATAGCTGTTGAAGATGCAGAACAAATTGAATCTAAATATTACGCTTTATTGACGTATTCTAGCGAAATGAATATAAAAATTAATAGTGATTTAGAAGAAACTGAAACACAAACTGCCAACAGATTAAGCCTAACTAAAGCCTCTTTTGACCAAACCTTCGGTGCAGAAAATGTCTCTTATAACAAAGACACCGAAGTGTATAATATTTATGCTAAAAAAGATGCTTATGCTATTTCTGAAAATGGAGAAACCAATTGGAAATTTTTAGTCATCGAAAAAAGTCAGAAAGCCATTTTAGAAAGAATATTACCTAAAACACTTACAGACAGACTGTAGACCAGTCTTACATTTTAAATACAATATAACAAAGGTAATCATGTCATAAAATCAAACATAATTACCTTTGTTTCGTATTAAGAATTTGTAAGTTTATACTATGAATCACGTGATTAAAGTCTTCTTTATTCCTTTATTTATCATTTTAAGTTATACAACTCATTTGTGTGCTCAGACTGTAGATAAATTAGTACTAGACACTGATGAAGGTATTATTTGGACAGCCAACAGAAAATTAAAAAGAACAGATTTTCTTGGAAAAGCAACAGCTGAAGCTACCGGTAAAGCGTTAACAGGTGCTAATATCATAATTATACCTTCCGCTTACAAAAATGGTAAGTATGAGTATCGGGTGTTGGCCAAATTCTATAAACATCTCTCATGGATAAGTACAGACAGTAGTGCAATAATAGATCATGAACAATTACATTTTGATATTGCAGAACTCTTTGCTAGAAAAATGAGAAAAGAAATACATTTTGTTAAACGCAATATAGGACAGGTCTCAGAATCAGATTACAGACGCATTCATAAAACAGTATTCCAAGATTATATTAATTACCAACGCCTATATGATGCGGAGACTAAGCATTCAACCCTAGAAGATGTTCAAGAAAAATGGAACATTTTAGTTGCTAAAAAATTAGAATCTCTAGAAGACTATACTCTTAACTTATAAACCCGTTTCTGCAACATTATAATTTCGCAACATGCATTCAAAATTTAGTTTATTTAGGTTTTTACAACATACTTTTACGCCTTCTAAAGTACAATTAGACGTAACAGACCTGACCAATTTAAACTTAACGGTTCATATGCCTAAGATGACGCTCAAACAACTCAATAAAAAAGAATTAAAAATATACCGGAATTTAAATTCTGAAAATTATGGTGAAGATCTTAGCTTACAAGTCGCTGAAAAACTAACTAAAGCATCTGCTAGAAATGGATTGTATTTTGCACATCGCGACTATTGTGGCCAAGGAATATTTTACCAAGAAAACACCTCCGTTTTAGGAACAGTTTACGATGGTTACGGTATTAAAGACCCGATTATAACTTTTAATTCTAAAGAGGCGTTTGTTACATGGCTAGCATCTGAAAACGATAAAAGTATGGCTTTATATGGGGAAAAATTTAATAACCAGACCATCACTAAATCGAGAATAAATTGGTTTTTAGACCCCAACTATTCCCCGGTTTGGAATGATTACTGTATGTATTTAAAAGCACAATCCCATTAACTTAACACTCTTTTTTACAATATTTTATGTCCCTATTCAAATCTAAAAACCCCGCCTTAAAATCAGAGGTTTTTTCAACTGCAAAAACACAACCTTTAGGTCAGATTACCGAAGTCATGACCATAAATGGTACGGTGAATAAAATAGCCTTTTTAGGATTTATAGTACTAGCCACTGCTTATTATACATGGAACTTGTTTCAAGAAAACCAAGATATAACACGTATACAACCATATTTGCTCGGAGCCTCTCTTACTGCTTTTGGTGTAGCGGTATTAATTATTTATAAGAAAACTACAGCGCCGTATTTAGCACCAATTTATTGTGGATTACAAGGATTAGCTATAGGAGGATTATCTGCATTAATGGAGTCCAGGTTCCCAGGAATTGTCATTCAAGCCATTATATTAACCTTTGGTATACTATTTAGTTTACTAATAATTTATAGACTAGGCATAATTAAAGCTACAGAAAATTTTAAACTTATAGTCGCATCAGCAACAGCTGGAATTGCTTTGTGTTATATCGTTTCATTGGTTGGCTCATTTATAGGATTCAATTTACCTTTCATTCATGATAATTCAATTTCAGGAATTATATTCTCCTTATTTGTAGTTATAATAGCGGCCTTAAATTTAGTGGTAGATTTCGATTTTATTGAAAAAGGAGCCGAAATGAAAGCGCCTAAGTATATGGAATGGTATGCTGCTTTTGGACTTATGGTTACTATTATTTGGTTATATCTTGAAATATTAAGATTACTTGCGAAGTCTAAAAGTAGAAAATAATGATATTTTAAGATTCCAAAAGCCATCTAAAATTCCCCTTAAAATAAAAAGTAAAATTCACAAATACACTTCATTTAATAAGAATATAATAATAATTGACAGTATAAATTATTATTACTAAAAAACTTAAAGCAGTCGCCTATTTTAGATGTCAAAATTGTCTTAAATAGCACCTCATTTGTTAAATCTTCCCCATCTTTGTTATAAAAAACAAGCATTTTGAATTTTAAAGACAAAGACCTAATCATATTCGATTTTGATGGAACACTCATCAATAGTATTCCCGATTTAACGTTGGCTATCAATAAAATGCTAGCGCAATATAACGCAGCTCCTTTAACTATAGAAGAGGTTACACCCTTTATAGGAAATGGTGCAAAACCTTTGGTGCGTCGTGCTATAGAACGTGCTTTGCCTGAAAGAGACTTAACAGAAACGTTTTTAAAAGAAGCTTTCGATATATATTTTTCTGCTTACAAAGAAGAAACTTGTAAAGACACTTTTTTGTATCCAGGAGTTCTAGAAACATTACAAAAATTAAAATCTAAAGGGTATACTTTAGCTATCTGTACCAATAAGCCTTTTGATTTTATTGCTCCAATTTTAGAAGCACTAGAGATTAAAGATTATTTTGAGGCTTGGATTGGCGAAGATTCTTTATCTAAGAAAAAGCCTGATGCCGCTCCACTTTTACACTTGGTAGAACGTATGCAAACTACAGTAGCGAAAAGCGTTATGGTTGGAGATTCTAAAAATGATATTTTGGCGGCTCAAAATGCTAAAATGGATAGTATTGGTGTAAGTTATGGTTACAACTATAACGAAAATATTGCAGATTACAAGCCGACAGTGGTAGCAGATCTTTTTTCAGAATTACAAGACCTTTTTTAATATGAATAAAATTTACAATGTTGGTATTATTGGTGGCGGTGTTTCTGGTGTTGTAATTGCACTAGAATTAGCAAAATATGGTGTTGAAAATATTTTGTTTGAACAAGAAAACAGCGTGGTAAACGGACCTCCGTTTTGCCATTTACATGCAGGTGGAAACTTATACCCAGACATTTCTGAAGAGCAATGCAGAATACTGATGAAACAATCTATAGAGATGGCGCGTTTGTTTCCGCAATCTATAGATGAAAGACCAACATTTATAAGTATTCCTAAAACTGAAAAATATGCTGTAGAGGACATCGAGAGTCGTTTAGACATGTTGGTTTCTTATTATAAGGAATTGATAGAAGAAGATCCTGAAAACCAAATATTGGGTGCTCCAGAACAGTATTATAAAATATATAAGCAAGCAGATTTAGATGCTATAAAAGATTCGCCTACAGTAAAACGTCCGCAAACAGCAGACGAATGGATGTCTAACGCCATTAAAATAGTAGATTACAATAAATTAAAAACGCCTGTAATTTTAGTACAGGAATACGGTTGGAATTTATTTAGATTGGCAGCACAAGCACAATTAGCTTTAAATGCATCTGAGAGCTGTACTTTAAAAACAAATACGTTTGTTACAGACATTAAAGATGTCCGCGATTTAAATCTAGACCATAATTGGGAAATTTGCACCAAAGATCAAGTGTACAAAGTAAACTATTTGGTAAACTCAAGCGGATTCAAAACAGGGACTTTTGATGAATCTTTGCACTTAAATTCGGAACGTTTAATAGAATTTAAAGCCGCATATGTCTCTAAGTGGCATCCCATTCCGGGATTAATTCCAGAACTTATTTTTCATGGGGAACGTGGTACACCTCATGGTATGGCACAACTTACCCCCTATTGTGATGAGTATTATCAAATTCACGGAATGACCGAGGATATTACATTATTTGAAAATGGTTTAGTTCAATCTAAAGCAGATACAGTACAACCTGAATTTAACGCCGGGATTAAGCAGAAATTAGAACGCCATTGGGATACTGCAGAAGTAAAAAACAGAACCGAAAACGCCATTGCTTTTGTGGGTAAATTTATCCCTTCTTTTTGTTCTGCAACGGTTGGTGGACCACCAATGTATGGTGCACAACAAATTTCTGGGGACGATCCAAGTTTAAGAGTTGGAGAAGTACAATTTCCAAGTAAATCGTATGCAAGAAGTGAAATTATAAAAGCCTCTTCTGCTCTTACTGTTGCTAACCAGATTATAAACAATATGGAAGAAGAAGGTATTATTTCTAAACTATCAAACCATACCAACAATAATGTGTTATTAGATCGCATTTCTACTCAAGACATTAACATACTCTCAGAGCAGTTAGCAGTAGAACGTGGTTATCCTGGAGCGCTTTCAAAATTGGTTATAGAAAAAGATTAAGATCAGATATTTATAGGGGCTTTAGGTCGTACACTAAAGACACACCATACTTGTATACAGATTAGGACAATTTTAATTTAGAGTTAACCACAAAATGAATACAAAACGCGTAGATGTATTAAATATTTTTCTGATAATTATTTCACTAATTACAGCGATAATGTTGCCTTTTAAGTTGTTCTTGTTTTCATATGCCTTTTTGGGACCATTACATTACTTGACGGAAATTACCTGGCTACGCGACAAAAATTATTTTTTAACCGCACATAAAAATTGGGCTTTAGTCTTTTTAGTATTAGCTACTTTAATTGCTATTGCCCCAATTATTATATTCAGTAATATCCCCCTTAATCCAACTATAGAACATGGTTTATTAATTCTAGGAAAACAGACTAAAATGTTTCTTATTATCGGATTTTTATTTGCCATAAGTTTACTCTTTTTAAAAACAAACAAAGCTTTAGCATATGCATTAGCACTCATTATTTTAGTCTCTTTTTTTACAATAACATATGTCCCTAAACCATTCTTTCTAATTGGAGCTTTTCTTCCAACATTAGTTCATGTCTATATTTTTACCTTTTTTTTCATCATCTATGGTGCTATAAAATCTAAAAGTCAGTTGGGCATTTATTTAGGATTACTGCTACTTTCAGTACCTTTCATTATTACATATATTCCATTAGATTATACTAATTATACGCCTTCTAAAGCAACTTTTGAAAAATTTAATAGTTTAAACATGATGGGGATTAAGGCTTTTATCGCCAAAGTCTGTAACAATTTTCGAAATGATGTCTTTGAAACTTTATCTGACATAGGTGTTAGAATTCAAATTTTTATAGCCTTTGCATACACGTATCACTACCTCAATTGGTTTTCTAAAACATCTATCATTGGTTGGAAAGCATCCATTACCAAAAAAAGTGTGTTTTTTATCATAGGGATTTGGCTTACTGCTGTAGGACTTTGTATTTACGACTTTAAAACAGGCTTGATTGCCTTATATTTTTTAAGTTTTTTACATGTGCTTTTAGAATTTCCTTTAAATGTCATCTCAATAAAAGCTGTGATGCGTGCGACCAAAAGAAAAAGGATTTCTAATTTTTTAAAAGCAAGTAAATAAACCCATTATAACGTAAGTTTTACAGAATTCAATATTATTTTTGTAGAATGAAAATTCTAATCATTGAAGACGAAGCTGAATTACGCGAAACGATACAAAAATCGCTTCTGAAGGAAAAATACACGGTTGAAACAGCCCATGATTTTACCAGTGCCAGCGATAAAATTACAATGTATAATTACGATTGTATTCTTCTTGATATTATGTTACCAAATGGAAATGGTTTAGATCTTCTAAAACATTTAAAACAATTGGGGAAATCTGAAAATGTAATTATTATTTCTGCAAAAAATGCCTTAGACGATAAACTTAAAGGGCTTGCTTTAGGTGCAGATGATTATTTAACTAAACCCTTTCATATTGCAGAACTCACCGCAAGAATAACTGCTGTATTACGCCGTAAATATTTCAATGGAAAGTCTGAAGTACAACTCGGTAATTGTACTATCAATATACAAGAACGCACATTAAAAGTAAACCAGCACGACGTACATTTAAACCGAAAAGAATTCGATATTCTTAATTATTTTTCTTTAAATAAAAACCGATTAATTACTAAATCTGCCTTGGCAGAATACGTTTGGGGCGACCATATAGATCAGGCCGATAATTTCGATTTTATATACTATCAAATCAAAAACTTACGCAAAAAGTTAGAAGATTCTAATGCTGAAATGGCCATAGAAACCGTGTACGGAATTGGTTATAAATTAATTGAAAAATGAGATTACTTAATCAATCCTTAACCTATCTTTCATCAGCCTTTTTAGTTATTATTGGCGTGTGGTCTATTTTATTTTATATAAATATTAAAGACGAAATTCGAGATAGTATTGATGACGGTCTAGAGAATAATAAACTCCTCATTTATCAAAAAATTAAAGCAGATTCCACTCTACTTTTACAACGAGAGTTTGGGGGAAATAATTTTGAAATTCACCCGATTTCTACTCAAAAAGTGCCGTTTAGAAAAGACGTCTATAAAGATACTTTAATGTACCGCCACAACGAAGACGATTTAGAACCTGTACGTATTTTACACGCTACTTTTAAACATCAAAACAACTATTATCGCTTAAAAATAATTTCATCGTTAATCGAGGAAGACGATTTAATTGAAGATGCTTCTTATAGTATTTTTTGGCTTTTTATTATTTTAATTGCATGCATATTTATTATAAATAATTTTGTTTTAAGAAAAGTATGGCATCCGTTTTACGAGATTCTTAACAGCCTGAAAAACTACAGACTAAACACAAACAATTCGCCCATTAGTGTAACTACAAATACCAAAGAATTTATACAGTTACAAGACGCTTCTAACGCTTTAATCCATCATACAAAGAAAGCGTTTATAGCTCAAAAAGAATTCACAGAAAATGCGTCTCATGAGCTACAAACACCGATTGCCATTATTACGAATAAATTAGAATTATTGTTAGAATCTGATCACTTAAATCACGATGATGCCAAAACGATTTCTGAAGTTATTCAAATGACAGACCGTCTTAAAAAGTTGAACAAAACCTTATTACTGCTCACTAAAATTGAAAACAAACAATTTATACAACAGGAAGGTATTTCAATTAATACTATTGCAAAAGCACATTGCCAACAGTTTGCGGAATACACAGCATTTAAACATATAGAAATTAAAATAGAAGAAGCTGCAAATGTACAGGTTCAAATGAATGATTCTCTGGCAGATATACTCATTTCAAATCTTATTAAGAATGCTATTTTCCACAATATAGAACACGGGAAAATCATTATTTTAATTACTCATCAAATGTTTACTATAATAAATACTGGAGCAAAAACAGCACTCGATTCTAAAACTATATTTAATCGTTTTACAAAAAACGAATCTAAAACGCAAAGTACAGGCCTTGGTTTAGCAGTCTGTAAGGCTATTTGCGACTTATATCAGTTTAAACTAAACTATCAATTTATTCAGAACGAACATCATTTTTCTATTCATTTTAAAAATTAATAGATCTTAAAACTAAATTCCAAAGTCTTTCCAGATTTGCATATCATATTTGTGTTATAAAAAGAAAATAATGCAATACTAAAACACGTCTTAAATTAAGAGATTGTTGTACAAACAATACTTTTAAAAGACACATTTAGTATTAAAAGACACAAATTTCTATGAAAACAACAACGAAAACAACAGTATTATCGATTTTTTCTGCTTTAGTATTTTTTACCGCTTGCAGTAGCGACGATGATGGAAGCTCGAATGAAGTCTTACTTACAGACGATGAAATTCCTTCAGAAATCACAACTTATGTATCTACACATTTCGACACTTCTACCATTACACGAGCTGAAAAAGAAACTGAAAACAGCGGTATAACCTACGAAGTTCTATTAGATTTGAATTATCAATTAGAATTTAATAGCGATTTAGAAATCGTTGAAATTGATGGTATAACAGCATTGCCAGATTCTGTAATTCCAGAATTAATTTTAGAATATGTTACAACCAATTATCCAAATCAAGTTATTACAGATTGGGAGTTAGAAACAAACTACCAACAAGTAGAATTAAATAACGGTTATGAATTAGAATTTGAATTAAACGGTGATTTTATCCGATTAGACAAAGACTAAACATAACATCATACCCAATTATAGAAGGCTCACTATTCAGTTATTTGAATGGGTGAGCTTTTTACATATTACCAACTTTCATTAACTTAAAGACATAACTTCAGTAAATAGATCTTTCTAACACTAAAAAAGAAGAGTATTAGAAGTAGAAAAAAAGAAAAAGCTTATTTTGTACTTCAGCAACTTGAAGCCTGATATAAAGCAACCAAATCTAATTAAAAACACCTGTGAACGCCATTGATAAACCTAAAAAAAGAACCCGATTAAGACAGATTTTAGGGAAGGAATACTTTATACTAAAACGAAAGTGGCAATGGGCCTTCGCTGGCAAACATTATGCTAAACAACATTTAGAAAGAGATTTTAAACACACCGTATTTAAGCATCAATCTTTGATTTTAAGGCCGCTGAAAGATGTAGATATGTATTTACAGGAGAACAAGAGAACCAATTTAAGATTAGCAATTCAACATCTTAATCAGATAGAAATTAAACCTAACGAGTACTTTTCGTTATGGAAATTGGTGGGCAGACCAACACAGCAGAAAGGCTATCTAGAAGGTTTGGTTTTAAACAACGGAAAAATGGATAAAGACATTGGTGGCGGACTCTGCCAATTAGGAAATTTACTGTTTTGGATTTTCGCTCACAGTCCGCTAACGATTACAGAACGCTATCGGCATGGTTTTGATGTATTCCCCGATATTAATAGAAAAGTGCCTTTTGGTGCTGGAGCAACTTTGTCTTACAACTATATAGATTTGCAAGTTAAAAATGAAACCCATAACAGCTTTGTCATTAAATTGTGGTTAGACAAAACTCATTTACATGGCGAATTATTCTCTAAAAATAAACTTAACACCTCTTATGCTATTGAAGAACGAAATCACCATATAAAGCAACAAATATGGGGAGGTTACTCTAGGCACAACCAGATTATTAAACGCTGTATTACTGCAGACTCTGAAACAGAAACTGTACTTGTAGAAAATCACGCTATCATGATGTATAACCCATTTCTAGAAGACAGAAGCAAAACATAGAACATATGGTAGTGCAGTGAAATCACGCTTTGGTAATTTTCTAATTTTCCTTAGGAAAATAACGCAAAGTCTACTACTTTTCAATATCAAACAGCGTCTTACTATTTAAAACCAAACCATCGAACAGAAGCTTTTAATACAGATAGCAAAAGGCAATCAAAAAGCCTTTCAGGAATTATACCTTTTGTATAAAAACAAAGTGTATAATACAGCCTTAGGCTATTTACAAAATGTAGAAGAAGCAGAAGAAATAACTCAGGATGTATTTCTCTCAATTTTTAAACGAGCAAACACATTTAAAGGCCAATCCAAAGTCAGTACATGGATTTATAGAATTACTATAAACAAAGCGCTTAACCAAATTGAGAAGCGAAACAGGCGACCAAAATCAAATCTGGAAATTCAAGATTATCACCAAATAGATTTTCAGCATCCAGGTATTTTATTAGAAAATAAAGAAAAAGCACAGTATTTGTTTTCGGTAATTAACACGCTAATTGCTACCCAGAAGACAGCTTTTATTTTAAGTTATGTAGAAGGGTTACCGCAACAAGAGGTTGCAGATATTATGGAGACAACCGTAAAATCTGTAGAAAGTTTATTGCAACGTGCTAAAACCAATTTAAAGAAAAAATTAATTTCGATATATCCCGAAGGAAATCATAAAAAATAAGGTCTAACTATATAAAGAACAACACACATGGAAACTGAAGAACAATGGGCAGACGACATTTTAAAAAGTTTGGACGGTATAAAAAAAGCCGAACCAGGTGCCGATTTGTTTGCTAAAATCACGGCACAATTACCAGAAGAGAATGACGTAAAAATTATTCCGTTACAACGTTTAGTTTGGTTAGCAGCTGCTGCTAGTATTGTAATTGCCATAAATATACATGTGTTTAATACACAAAATAACACCGATACCAATAGTACTTCTGAAACTACAGAATTACTTAACGATTACGTGCTTTATAAAACGAATTAAGATGAAAAAAGATATTGTTTACAAACTAATAATAGGCTTACTTCTTGGGATTAATCTCTTGCAAATGGGTACATTTATGTTTAACCCTAAACCACCACAGCAAGATAAATTTCAAGATTTAGCAATCGAAATTTTAAATTTAACAGCAGCACAACAACAAACCTTTTTAGATTTTGCACATGAGCACCGTAACAAAATGGTGAATTTATATAAAAAAGAATCGAGACTTGTTACTCAATATTTTGAAACACCGTCTGATACTTTATTAAGTACAATTTCTAAAATTGAAATGGAAAAAATCCAAGCTACAGAACAACACTTTTTAGATATAAAAAGCATGCTAGACACGAATCAGGTTTCTGAATTTGCACGTTTTAAAAAGGAAGCATTAAATAGCATATTAGAAAAAAATTCGGCTTCTGGTCCGCCACGAGACTAAAAAAGGATTTAAGCGTTATATGTAAAAGCATCATCTATTTCTAGATGATGCTTTTTTTATTTAAAATATAAAGTGACCGAAGGATTTTAAATTTACACCGGTCTAAAGAGATGTAAACAAAAAATAAATATTATCATGAATTATCAAAGCATAACTAAAACAAGCTTACTTATTATAACGATTGTTCTATTTACAGCCTGCAAACCAGATTCTAAAAAAAAGTCTTTAGAAAGTCAGCCAGCGCACTCAAATCATCACGTTGCAGAATCTGCTAAAAAACAATCCGGACATAAATAATGATAAAAATCAAAATTATAGAAGACTAAAATTCCCTTTTGCATATTGATTTTAAAATTTTTGAAAAAAAAGAAATTAATGCGAAGGATTTTAAATTTCCATCGGTCTAAATATATGGAAACAAAAATTAAATTATAGTATCATGAAATATCAAAGCATAACTAAAGTAGGCTTACTTGTTATAACATTAGCCCTATTTACAGCTTGTGGTTCTGGATCTAAACAAAAAAAAGATCAAGTTAGCGAACCCGAACAAACAGAACGTCAGCATGCAGGTGGAGACGGTAAACCTCAACAAGGAGATCGCCCGCAAGGTGAACGACCAAATGTTGCTGATATGATGGCAGAAATGGACACCAACAAAGATGGAAAGTTAGCAGAAAGTGAAGTTAAAGGCCCTTTAAAAAATGACTTTTCAAAAATAGATACCAATGCTGATGGTTTTATTACCGAAGCAGAATTTAATGAAGCTCCTAAACCAAATGGTGAGGGAGGCGGAGAAGGCAGACCTCCCAGAAACGATAAACAATTACCTACAGTAGCCGAAGTTTTGGCTAAAATGGATCCGAATAAAACACCTCAGCATATTTCAGAAAATAATTATGTCCTTACAGCTACAGGCCAAACTCATACTTATGATGCTTATGGAAAAACATTAACAGGATTACAAATTGGTGATGCTTATTATGGTCAAGATGGAAATTATCAGGCTGGTGAAAAAATGTCTTATACAGATAATGGAGATGGTACTGTTACCGATAATGTCACAGGATTAATGTGGGCACAAGATCAATCTGAACAAAGTAAAGGTTGGGAAGAATCGTTTACCTACACAGATTCGCTTACTCTTGGCGGATACTCAGATTGGCGCATGCCAACAATTAAAGAATTATGGTCTATACGAGATCAATCTGTAGGTTGGCCTTATGTGAATACAGATTACTTTCACTTGGTTAGTGAAGATGGAAAAGAGCAAAGAGAACAACATACTTGGTCTAGTAATTTTTATTTAGTGAACACTCCCGAAGCAAACACAAGAGTAGCTTTTATTGTTAACGATTGGACTGGACATATTAAAGCTTTAGATGGCAGACGTTATGTGCGTGCTGTTCGTGGAGGCGTTTATGGTGTAAATAACTTTAAAGATAACGGTAATCAAACCGTTACAGATAATGCCACTGGACTCATGTGGGCTAAAAACGATAGTGGAAAAGGAATGAATTGGGAAGCTGCTCTTGCTTATGCTGAAAATGCAGATTACGCAGGATATTCTGATTGGCGCTTACCTAATGTAAAAGAACTACAAAGTATTGTAGAATATACAGGCGCTTTCCCTGCAATTGACACTACTATGTTTAACATCTCTAAAATAACAAATGAAGCTGGACATACAGATTACCCATATTTCTGGACAAGTACATCTGCTGGTAGCGAAAGAGTGAGTGGAATGTATTTTGCAGATTACGTTGCTTTTGGATATGCAGTCGATCATGATGGTGAGGATATTCATGGTGCAGGTGCCGTACGTTTTGATACTAAAATTAAAGATGGTCCTGCTATAGAAAATGAAGAACGTATTAATAATTATGTGCGATTAGTTAGAAATGTAAAATAAAAAAACTGATTCGTAATCACTTAAATTGCATGAGTAATTACAACCATATTTCTAAACTATGACACAAAAAAAGCGAGGCCATTAGGACCTCGCTTTTTAATTTCTTAAACAATTAAACCGTTTTATAGTCTGTTTAATAAATCTGTTTTCTTACTATTAAATTCGTTTTCAGTAAGGATTCCTTTATCTTTTAAACCCGCTAATTTTTCAATTTTAGCAAAAATATCCTCTTCTAATTCTGAAGTATTTTCATTAGGCACTTCTTGAACTTGAGGTGTAAATTCTATCGCTTCAGGCTGATTTTGAATAGCGTCTTGAACTATAGGTGCATTTTGTTGCTGTGGTTTTTGATCACCACCAGAAACAATAGGTAAAGTATTTAAATCTACAGTACCATATTGGCTTGTAAAACTCATACCATAATTTCCGCCTTGCTGCTGTCCTACTCCACCAATTTGATTGTCAAGCGTATCGAATACTGTTACTTTCCCATGATCTTGTATTGCTAAACGTCTAATATTATTAAAAATCGCATAGCTCGTACCGTTTTGGCTACCTGTAGAATTAGGAAACCCTAAATCTCCCCACCAATTTCCAGAAGACTGAGAACCATTTTGGTTTTGTATTTTTGGTAAAGGCTTATATTGGATTGCACCTTGATTAATTAAATTAGACAACTCGTAACACAACCCATCTACAGTAGATTTTAACTGATTATTAAACATATCTCCTACCATAGTCATTCCGCCTTGCATCCATTGACCTCCGCCACCTAATTCAGGAATATTAAATTGTGCCATTGTACCATTACTCAGCATGAGTGCATGTGTTAAATCTGTAACCGCATTAACGCTTATACCGTAACGATTTGCTACATTCATCATGTTTTGAAAACTAGCATCTGTGAATATTGCATTCATAATCTTTCTCTTTTGTTGTTAAAAGCTTTTACAGCTCACAATTTTGCTGCAAATGTACCATTAAGTCTAATCAATAGAACATTTTTAGTTATAAGTTTTCATTAAATTTTATAAAATTTAACTCCTAAGGCATTGATTAATAATTATTTTTAAATTCTGAATCACAAATAGACATATAATAATCTACTTTTTCAATATCCTATTCAGAACGCTTAAATCTTACAGTTTTGTATTAAAAAATATAATGTAAACAATAGACACAAAAAAAGCATCAAATAATGGTTTTATCCATACTTAATGCTTTAAATTTTAAACCGACATACAACGGTTCAAAACAGAGGGTTAATGTTATTACAGTTTACACTGCAATATGTAATAGAGGGTTTACTAATTGGGTTAGATAGAAATGATTGATATTTAGTATATTTAATTTAGGGAGAATTAAAATTATACAGCTATGTAATCAAATCTGTCTGCTCCAATATATTTTATTATCGTTATAAATGTTTGTATTCTGGAAGTACGGGCCTTGTCTTTAATCCGTCTTCTAGTATTTTAATAACGCGTGTGCGCTCTTCGCCATGTAATGGTAATCTTGGGGCTCTTACGTGTTCCGTACCAATACCGGTATAAACCTCTGCAAGTTTAATATTTTGTACCAATTGCGGACTAATATCTAATTCCAGTATAGGCAAGAACCAACGGTAAATGTCTAATGCGGCCTTTATCTGGCCTGCTTGCGCTAATTTATAAACAGCCACTGTTTCTGAAGGAAATGCACAGACCAATCCAGCAACCCAACCATCTGCTCCCATAAGCGTGCTTTCTAATCCTAAAGTATCTACGCCTGTAAGTACATTATAACGATCTCCAAAGCGGTTGCGAATTCTGGTAATATTAGAGATATCTCGAGTCGATTCTTTTATGGCTTGAATATTCTCAAATTTTTGGAGTTCATCAAACATATCCAAGGTCACTTCAATACCGTAATCTATCGGATTATTATAAATCATGATTGGTAATGACGTGCTTTTTGCAACTTCAGAGAAATAGGTAACCGTTTCTCTATCGTTAGCCTTATAACGCATAGGTGGTAACATCATTAATCCAACTGCGCCGTATTGTTCTGCTTTATATGCAGCTTCAATAGCTCCTTTTGTAGTTTGTTCTGCAACATTAATAATCACAGGAATTTTACCATCAACAACCTTAACCGTCGTTTCAATTAAAATCTTTTTTTCTTCATCATTAAGCGTACTTGCTTCACCAAGTGTTCCTCCTAAAATAATACCTTCAACTCCTGCTTCTACCTGAGCTTCAATATTTTTTATAAACATGGGTAAGTCTAACTTATCTTCTGCTGTAAATTTAGTTGTCACTGCTGGCATAACGCCTTTCCATTGTACTAACATATATAATCTGTTGTTATCAGCTATCAAAAATATCTTTTTAGAACGGTATGTGGTTAAAAGAATATTAGCCAACATTGAGACTATATTAACAGATTTATAGAGCTGATGCCTTTTTCTACGCTTTATAAACTCATAAAGCATCAATTTGGATAGTATTGATGTAAAAATTATATAAAATTATCTGATACCAATACTATATTAACCCAACAGAACAAACAGATCATCAATGTTTGTATATTTAATCTCATGAAGGTATATCCGTTTAAAATTCCTAAGCAAATAAATGAGAATCTTGTTGTAGAAGTGGATCAAGGCCAAGCTTTTTACAATAAACTACACCAACATGAAGAGATACAAGTCGCTTACATTGTTAAAGGTCATGGAAAGTTAATTATATCTGATAGTATTCATCCGTATACAGATGGCGACATTTTTATAATAGGAAGCAACAGTCCGCACTTATTTAAAAGTATGGGACAAAATGAAGGTGATTCTCATATGATTTCATTATTTTTTTCTGAACACATTTTTAAAGATCATCTTTTAAAAATTTCTGAATTAGAAGATTTACATCAGTTTTTTAATAAAGCAACGTCTGGGTTTAAACCTAAAACAAAAACAAGGTCTATAAAAAAACTGATGCTTAAATTACCAAAATCGACTACACTTTTACGGTATATTATCTTTCTGAAATTATTGAGGCGAATGTGCAATTGTGAGATGACGGTTTTGACCGATTTTATTTACCCTAAACAAATGTCGAATACAGACGATAGGCGCATGCAAATTGTATTTGATTATATTATTAATAATTTTCAGAATGATATAACTTTAGAAAAAGTATCGGCTCTAATACATATGACACCAAATGCTTTTTGTCGTTTTTTTAAACAACGCACAAACAAAACCTTTTTTAAATATTTAATTGAATTACGCATAGAACATGCTTGCCAATTGTTAAAGACAAATAAAGACCTATCTGTTGCACAAATCTCTGATCTGTCTGGCTTTCGATCCATTTCAAACTTCAACAGAAAATTTAAAGAATTAAAACACGTATCGCCATCTTATTACCTACAGCACAGAAAGAGTAATATAGAAGAGTTAGAGGATATTAATGCATAAAAAAATCACTCTACAAGATAAAATGCAGAGTGATTACGGGGGATTTAAACAATGTAAAAAACGTATTAATTATTTTCCACCAGCAGGTAAATTTGCTTTCCAGTATTTTTCCATAGTTTCTCTTAAATGATACGAAGTGTTTTCTCTTTCGTGTATAGAATGAGAACGCATTGGGTAAGACATCATAGAGAATAATTTATTATATTTTATTAATCGATCTACCAACATTTCGTAACTCTGATAGTGCACATTATCATCTGCAGTTCCATGAATAACCATTAAGTTTCCTTCTAAATTTTGCGCATAGTTTATAGGAGATCCATCATGATACCCTTTTGCATTATCTTCTAATAAGCCCATGTAGCGTTCTTGATATGTGGCATCGTATAAACGTTGATCGGATACAAATGAAACGGCCAATCCAGATTTGTAAATCTCCGGATATCTAAACATGCAATTTAGCGTCATTTGTCCGCCTCCACTCCATCCCCAAATACCTACGCGTTCTGGATCTAAAAAATTATATGTGTTTAAAATTTCTGTTGCAGCTTTAGATTGATCTTCTGAAGCTAATATTCCGATTTGTCCATAAATAGATTTTCTCCAATCGCGACCACGTGGTGTTTTTGTTCCTCTATTATCTACACTAATTACCACATACCCTTGATCTGCGATATAGTGATGCCATAGATCTCCGCCAGCCCAATTATCTTGCACAGTAGATCCTGCAGGTTCGCCATACACATAAAAGAACAAAGGATATTTTTTGGAAGCATCAAAATCTTTAGGTTTTATCATCCACGCATCAAGCACATCATCTCCAATATCAACTTTTATAAATTCCTTATCATTAATACCTAAAGCATCATACTTTTGTTTTAAAGCACTATTATCTTCCAATACTCTAACTGTTTTATGAGCAGGCAAACTAACAAGTGAAAACACTGAAGGCGTAGTTGTATTCTCGAAGGTTTGAATGGCCCATTTAGCATCTGAAGATATTTGATATTTGCTTTGTCCGTCTTGACTTACTGGAGTTATTCTCTGAGCGGTTCCTTTTCCGTTTATTTTACTGCGATATAAGTAACGTTGTGTAAAATTACCTGGAGATGCGATATAATACACATAACCGCCTTTTGCATCGATATTATTAATATTAACGACATCAAAATTACCTTTAGTAATTGGTGTAATCTCTTTACCGTCTCTAGACACTTTGTATAGATGTAACCAACCGTCGCGTTCGCTAGACCATGTAAAATAAGAGGCGTTATCTAACCAACGAATATCATCATGGATATCTAAAAAGGCATCATCGGTCTCTGTTAGTATATTATTAAGTTTCATGGTTTCTATATCACCAATCCAAACTTTATTTTCGTTTTGCGAACGATTTAATTGCTGTACCATAACCTCGTTAGAATTCGGTATAAAATCCATACGTGCTAAATAATTATTTTTGGGATCGCCTGGAATATCAAACCATTTAGTCTCGCCACCTTTAACTGGTATAACTCCTACTTTTACAGCAGACAATGTTGTTCCCACTTTTGGATATGGCATTGGTATAGGTTTAGAGTAAATAGAATCTATATTATTAATCATATAAAATGTCCCCACACCTTCTGTATTCGATTGCCAATAGGCAATGTTTTCACCATCTGGACTCCATCTAAAACCGTCTCTACAACTTAATTCTTCCTCGTAAACCCAGTCAAAAGTTCCGTTAATAATATGATCGCCTCCATCTGTAGTTAATTGTTCTACAGTTTGTGTTTTAAGATCTTGAACAAAAATATTTAGTTCACTTACAAAAGCTACTTTAGTCGCATCTGGAGAGAATTTAGCAAACATTAATGTAGATTCTGGTAAATTTGGTCCCAATTGCTTTAACTCATTAGTTACTAAATCAAGCACCCAATAATCACCTTTAGTGTTATATCTCCAAACCCGTTTTGTATTGGTAAACACAAGAAGCTTACTATCGTCTGTAGACCATTGATAGTCTGAAATTTTTAAAGCTTTGGTTTCGCCTTCAGGTATTAATTGAGTAGCAGACACCAAAATGGTACGTTTACCCGACTTGGCATCATATTTTACAATATCCTTTCCGCCTACTTCAGAATTAGATTCTAATGTTGAATAGCCTTTATTATCCTTCATCCATCTTACTGGACCAAAACCTTTTTCCTTGTAGGTATTGTTCTTATAAATATCTTCTAAAGTTAATGTTTTAGGAGTCTGCGATTGTGCTTGAAAAATCATTAAAAAAATAGCTATTAATGCTACTGAATGTGTATTCATGTATATATTCTTTTGGAATTTCAGTGAGTAAGAATGTTAAGCGCTCTATAAAATCTTATACGTGGTATAACTATTTACAAACTGATTTATAGAAACAATATTAAGATATTATCTGATTGCATTTTTTGAGTATACTAACCAATACTAATACTATATTAACCAAAGCAAAATTGATTGGATTGACTATTGATAATTTTATTACATTTAATGGTTAGATTTTTAATTGAAAGTCTTCGTATAAAAGAAAATTTCAGTTAAAACCTACAGAAATTAAGAACTGGAAACCAACAACTTAAACTGTAACACAACTTATGTGTGTATCTAAAACAATCGATACAAAAAATATCCGCTGTTAGTACTAATCTCTTAATCATTTAAGTATCAATATGAAATCGTATCCAAGTATATTTAATGACGTTATTGGACCTGTAATGAGAGGCCCTTCAAGTTCGCATTGTGCAGCAGCTTTACGTATTGGAAAAATATGTAGAGCTATTATGAATAACGATATTAAAGAGGTTTACATTGAATTTGACCCAAACGGCTCTTTAGCAACCACACATTCCGGACAAGGCTCGGATATGGGATTATTTGGCGGATTATTAGGTTGGGAAGCAGACGACGAACGCTTAAAAGATTACGAACATCATATTCAAGACGCTGGCATACAGATTACAATTGATATTCATGATATCGCGGCAACACATCCCAATACATATAAAATTACTTTAAAAAACAATACGGAAACACACCAAGTAATCGCTATATCTACAGGTGGTGGGATGATTGAGATTATAGAAATAGATCAAGCGACAGTTAGTATGTATGGCGATTTTTATGTAACACTCCTATATACTCAAAAACCTTCAGCAATCTATAATACTTTACAAGATCAAAATTTAGGAGAAGTTAACATGCACATTGGAAATCAAAAGTTTATTTCTGTACGTTCTAGTAAAGCATTACAAGCAGAATTACAGCAAGTGATTACAACCTTAAAGGATATTAAAAGTATTAAAGCCATAACACCAGTGCTTCCTATAAAATCTAGAAAAAACCTAAGCGTCCCTTTTATTACTGTAGAAGACATGCTCATTTATAATGCAGATAAGAATTTAAACCTTTGGGAATTGGCCTTAGAATATGAAAGTATAAGAGGACATATAAAACCACAAGACGTCTTAGACAAAATGGGTAATATTGTAGAAGTTATGCGTAATGCTGTGATTACGGGTTTGAAAGGTACCAAGTATAAAGACCGTATTCTCGGACCGCAATCTCTAACATTTAAACAGAAGTTTGAAAACGGGACATTACTTCCTGGAGACGTTTTAAATACGTGTACGATGTACACCTCTGCCATTATGGAAGTAAAAAGTGCTATGGGTGTTATTGTAGCTGCGCCTACTGCCGGCTCTTGTGGCGCCATTCCTGGCACTTTAATTGGGACTGCTGATGTGCTACATTTACCAAAAGACGATATTGTTAAGGCCATGTTAGCCGCGGGGCTTATTGGGGTATTTATTACAGAACACGCTACATTTTCGGCTGAAGTTGGCGGATGTATGGGCGAATGCGGATCGGCTTCAGGAATGGCAGCCGCTGGACTTGTAGTTTTAAAAAACGGATCCTTACAACACGCATTGGCTGCCGCTTCTATAGCATTGCAAAGTTCTTTAGGTTTAATTTGCGATACCGTTGCAGATCGTGTAGAAGCACCTTGCTTAAACAGAAATGTAATGGCGAGTTCCACTGCTATTTCAAGTGCTAATATGGCGTTATCTGATTATGATCAAGTAATACCTTTAGATGAAGTTATTGAAACTATGAAACGCGTTGGAGATGCAATTCACCATACACTTAGATGTACTGGTTTAGGCGGTTTGGCCATTACTAAAACAGCTAAAACTATTGAAGCTAAACTTGCCGGCTACAAAAGCATTTTAAACACGCCTAGTTTTAAAAATTGTTAAGTATAATTTCAAACTTGTTTTGTAATTATAATTTATAATTCTCTTTTAAATAATCGTCTTTTTGAATTTTAAATCGTCTATCTGTACAGTGATCTCTATCATTGTAAAACGATTGTATTGGTGACATAAATTTTTGAAGAATCTTAACAGAAGCTGGGTTGGCAATATTAACATCGGCAGTCACTGCTTCAACTTGCATTATATTAAAATAATAGTCTAACATGCCTTTAGTGGTTTCTGTGGCGTAGCCTTTACCCCAAAATGCTGTTCTAAAACGATACCCCAATTCGTATTCTTGGTCAGCATTTATTAAAAACAAACACAAGCCGATAAGTTCAGATTGTCCAATCTCGTAAATCCCAAAAACACATTTCTCATTTTGTAACCGACTTAAATCTAAATTCAAATTATTATTAAAACGATGGGTAATTTGTGCTGCTGTAAATGCCTTTTGTGGAATTAATTCTAAAACCTTAGGATCTGTAAATAACTCAGCAAAATATGCTTTATCTTTCTGTGTTAAGCCTTTAACCTGTAATCTATCGGTTTCAAATAATAGCATGTATTTACGTATTAGTTCGTTAAAAGACTAAATATAATCTAAAAACAAATACATCATCGTGCTATTATTTCTCCATAAGAATGTGGTGTTCTGATGTTGAAATGGATTTAAAACCAAATCTTTTATAAAATTGTAGTGCTTTCGTATTAATTTTGAACACTTGTAAACGCACAGACTTCTTATCTTTAATTGCTTCTGAAAGAATCCTATTCATAACAAATTCTCCAATACCCAAACCCTGAAAATCTTCAGAGATAAGTAAGTTTTCAATAATAAAAAATGTTTCAGCTTCTATAAGATTAAAGAAACCAATAGCTTCTGTTTTATAACAAATAATTTGTGTGTTTAACGGATTGAAACATTCTGTATGGTACTGATACTGAAAATCGTTATCCCATCCCCAAATGGAAGCAACATAAGGCTTAATAGATTTTGTTTTAATCGCATACGTTAAATTTAAATCTGATGCCGTTGCAGCTCTAAAATCTAAATCTGTGGGTTTTAATGTATAAGTAATACCGTGTTCAATTTAAAGATTCAACTAATATAATAAATTCCTACTTAAAAAATTGTAAATCTGCATCTTGTATACTCGTAAACTTGAAACATATGACACTAAACAACAAAGCATTCGCATAGCTAATGTGCCATACGAATGCTTGATGTATTACATTTACCTAATTTCTTAGATAGCCTTTACTGGGCAACCAATAGCTTTTGTAAAATTAGGTTCTGGTTTCTTCCCGTTTTCTAAGGCATGAATTGCATCTTCTACATATTTTACTTTCACGTCTTCTGCAGATCTTGCATTATCGTCTATGGTACCAATATATTGTACTTTTTTATCCTGATCTAATAAAAATACATGAGGTGTTCTTAACGCACCGTATTGAGGAAATATCTTTTGCCCTTCGTCTGCTAAATATACAAATGGGAATTTTTTATCTGCTGCTCTTTTTTGCATCGCTGCAAAATTTTCTTTGGTGTTAGATTCATTCACATTAGGGTTAATCGCCACTACAGAATATCCTTTAGGAGCATATTCGTTATGCAAAGCAATTAAACGATCTTCGTACATTTTGGCAAACGGACATTCGTTACAAGTGAATACAACAATGTATCCTTTAGCATTTTTTATATCAGATAAAGAAAACATCTTACCATCTACATTCTTTAGTTTAAAATCTGTAGCGACCTCTCCAATCTGATATCCACCAGCTTCTTCTAAAGTTTCTGTTTGTACTGGACTATGTCCGCCTCCTGGAGGTGGTCCTTTTCTATCTTGTGCAGTTGCACTAAAAGGAATAAATAAGCTACTCATTAAAAAAGTAATGGCAAAAGCGATGTGTCTTGTTTTCATTGGTATTAATTATTTAAAGTGTTATGTATTTCTTGTTCTAAATCTTCTAAATTCTTAAATGCCCTTTCGTGGAAGGTGCGTTTATCTTTATTAAAAATGATGGTAAAAGGAATGGCTCCAGACCAATTGGGATCTATTTTATCTATCCAAGTATTAGCATCAGGATCGTCTAACATCACGACTTTAGACGTTATTCCTTTTTCTTTTAAAAATGGTTTAAGATCAGATTCAATATTTTCTGGAAAGTCCATACTAACGAGTAATACATTTACATTAGGATGTTTTTCTTCGTAGGCTTTTAAAATCGGTAATTCTTTTACACAAGGAGCGCACCACATGGCCCAAAAATTCACAATATGTATGGTATCTGAATCTGTGTATAATAATGGTTCAATAGCATCAAAATCATAAACTGTAATTGTATCAAGATCTGAAGCCGTTTTGGATTGTGCATAAATTGCACCGCTAAAAAGGGTAATACATAACAAAACTAAACGTAGTACGTGTTTTTGTCTTTTCATTATAATGTAATAAAGTTATATGTTATACTGAGTGTTAGGATAACGAAATTAGATAAAGGTTTAATTTGACACTTTGTTTTAAGGAATCTTTAACACTGAATGGGTTCTAATCTAGATGGTTTTCGATCAAAAAACATTCTTAAAACTATCACATTTTTAACCTTATGGAATATTTTACACGTTTTCACAACAAAACATTGCTTTTATTAATAATTTAATATATTTTGAGCTTTTATTTTAAACATTAAACAAACTAAAAACAATAACTAGATGAAACACTTATTTTTATTTTTCTTAATCTCGATGAGCATTACAGTCTCGGCACAAAACATTGTTGGACAGTGGGAAACCTACGATGATAAAACCAATGAAAAAAAAGCACTGATAGAAATTTCTGAAACGAACGATGTATACTCGGCTAAAATCATTGATAAATTTGTTGGTGATAAAGATTCTGTTTGTGAAAAATGTGAAGGAGAAAAGAAAAATCATCCCATGATTGGCTTAGTGATTATAGAAGATATAAAAAAGGACGGTGATGAATACAGTGATGGTACTATTTTAGATCCTGAATCTGGAGATGTATACAGCTGCTATTTAAAACTTGTAAATGCTAACAAATTAAAAGTGAGAGGTTTTCTTGGCGTGTCGCTTTTTGGAAGAACACAATACTGGATTAGAAAACAATAAATGCTTTTTAAAACACAAAGTCCAAAACAGTCAGATGAAAAATAGTTTTATCTGACTGTTTTTTTTTAATCCTTACCTACTACACTACTTCTGCGCTCTAAGAGTAACGTATCTCTCCAAACACCATCTAGTTTGGCTATTTTTTCTCTATAACCAATACATCTAAAGTTGAATTTATCGTGAAGTTTTAATGTGCCTTCATTTTCAGGAAAAACACTTGAATATAGAGTCCAAATGCCATGATTTTCAGAAGACTGTATTACATGGTTCATTAATAAAGACCCAATTCCTTTTTGAACACAACTGGTATCCAAATAAATACTAACTTCTACCACACCTTGATACATTACCCTAGCAGATACTGGAGATAAAGCCACCCAACCGATTACAACGCCATCTGCGTCCCATACAAATCTTGAATGTTTTAAATGATTTTTATCCCAATCCGACCAAAGCGGAACCGTAGTCTCAAATGTGGCATTTCTAGATTCTAATCCCATATTATAGATGTCTAAAACTCTAGGACCATCTGTAGGTAGCATTTCTCTAATCATTTTAATCTCAGGTAACAATTAATACGATTAAATTTAGATAAACGCGAGCACAATAGAATTACAACAACGAAACTTTTTTTAAAATAGTTTGAGTTCCATATTATTTAATTCCAAAATGATGATTATATCTTTTCAGTAATTCCTTGCTTTAATTTATCATTCAAATTACTGATGTACGCTTTACGCGCTGATAAAGCATTAAGTGTAGCTTCAAAAGTTTTGGTTTCATTTAAATTTGGAAAGGTAAGTTTGTTTTTTGCCACAGAAGCGGACACCAATAGATTGAAATAATTAAACGCTAATATTAATTTTTGAACCGCATCGGTCTTTTCAATTTTAAATCCAATACGAGTCGCTGTGTTTTCATTAATAATATAACTCGTGCCTCTAATTTTTAAGAGCTCCACGTTTTCAGTTTCGCAGTAATTTATAAAATTCAGCAGGCCTTCTAAATACTGCTGAAGAATCAATTTAGTACGTTCTGAACCATTCATTTGATTTTCAAGAACAAAAATATAATCAAACAAAGTGCCGCCATGTATAACAACCACACCTTTTTTAGGTTTTTCAGACAGAAACAGTGGCGAATGATAGATTATATTTCCGCTTTTCTTAAGTGAAGGTGTATCAAAAAAAGGAGCAATAATTGATAATGCAATCCAAAACACCAGAAAACCGATAACATAAACCCCTAAATACCAGGCTAGGACAAAAGATAAGATGATGACTATTAGGGCTCCTAAACCAATTTTTAATACTAATTGATTTTGTTTTTTTTCAGTTTTAGCGTAAAATCTATGTGTCATTATTTTGAATCATATTATATATTGAATTGAGATTAAAAAAATTTAATGGTTTTATAAATCTGATTTTAATCGGCTTCCTCTAGGAGCATCACTAGTATCTAATACCACCTCTGAATGTAAAAAGGTTGCTGCCGCAGCAGAATCTTTAACTTTAGTAGCACTTCGTCTTAACATTTCAGACTCGAATGCTGTTAACACATTTGCTCTTAATCCGTGTAACTTCCATGACTCTGTTGCCTTACAACCTTTAGTAATACCACGTGCTAAAGACAAAGCATCTAATAAAGCCTGATTGGCACCTTGCCCTTTAAACGGACTCATGGGATGTGCAGCATCGCCTATCAAAGTCATCTGTTTATGGTTTTTCATGAGGTCTGCCGTTAACAACGCTCTGTCATACACAGGATAACCAGATATGTCGGCTTCTGATGTGGCTGCAATAATTTCCGGAATTGGAGTATGCCAAAGTGTACGTTTAGAAGCTTCTTGTTTTAAAGCGGTTTTACCTTGAGCACTTAAGGCTATAGCTTCCTTTTCATTCATAGGGAAACTAAGTTGCCACATCACAGTGTCTTTAGAAAATGGCATAACGTAAATACGTTCGTTCCCATTAGCGGTTTGAAATACCGTAGCAGCATCTAACAACGGACTTTCTATATCTTCTAATTCAGATAATGGGCAAATGCCAAGAATAACTATACAATTTAAATAACGCAAAGGTGTAATGTGTTCTTTAATAATTAATTTCCGAACTGTACTTCTTATGCCATCTGCTCCAACAACTAGATTTGTCTGAATGTGTTTTATAGCGCCATTAACCATAAAACTTAAATCTACTTCATGGTTTGTCGTCTCTTTTATATCAATTAATTGATAATTCCATTCTACGACAGCGTCTCCGCGAAGCTGTTCCATAAGTTCCTGTCTTAAAGCTTGCCGTGCAATATGTACATTAGTGCGTTTGGAAGTGTCTTGCGTTTTAGTTTCTAGCCACTTTCTCATGCCCCATTCCCCTATTATCGTTCCGTCTGTAGTATGTACTATATGCTTAGTAGAAACGATACCTGCTTTTAATTTAGAAATACCAAAACCAGACATGGCTTTACTTGCTTGTTGTAATGTAAGTCCGTACCCTTGAGATCTGGCATTAAAACTTGAATCCCGCTCAAAAAGTGTAAACGGAATACCCCGATGCAGACAAGCGACAGCCAATGCCATACCTCCTATGCCTCCACCAATAATAGCTATATGCGGATAGCGTGCAGTATCTGCCAAAAGCACATGGTCTGATGCTACAATACCCGAACCTGAACAAACCGGGCAAGTATATAAATTACCTTTAGGTTTTACCGGAGCTGTTCCTTTTTTTGTACGTTCAAAATGTAAGCAAGCATTCTGATAGTGTTGTCTTGCTTTTTTATTTAGTTTGCGTCGTTTTTTTCCTTGGCCTTGGCATGCGCTACATTTGGTCCAACTATGACTTGTTTCTTGAGCGTCTTTCAAATTGTGCTTCTTTTAATCGTTAATATCAGATTCCGAATACTCGAGTATATCTGCTGGCTGACAATCGAGTGCTTTACATATGGCCTCTAATGTTGAAAACCGAATGGCTTTAGCTTTTCCTGATCTTAAAATAGAAATATTCGCCGTGGTAATACCAATGCGTTCTGCCAAATCTTTACTTTTTAGTTTGCGTTTGGCTAACATAACATCTAGATTTACTATTATAGCCATAATTTAAATAGTTAATTCATTCTCTTCTTTAAAATCTTTAGCCAAAAGTAAAGAATGGCTTTGAATGATAAAAAACAATCCAATAATAGATATAAATAGCGGAATTAATAAGTTGTCATCAAAAATTAATTCAAATGTACCCTGATATAATTTACTTACAAATACAATAAGAATAACACCTACGGAAAGTAAACCTGTGTATAAAAAATGATATCCCGACTGCTTCAAATTGTCGATGATATGATTTGAAAAGTACTTATTGGATAACAAAAATCTAGCCGTTTTTCTAAGAAAATATAGTCCTCTTAAAAATACGGTATATGTTATAAAAGTTAACACCACGATACTCCAATGCCAAATTGTCCAATCTGAAACACTAAGATCTGCTTGATTAATGTTGATAATCCCTAAAGGAACCGTGAATAAAATACTGATTAAACCTAATACATGTAGCATATAAAGAAAATCCACTAAAGTTTTAAATACAATTGTCTTAGTCATATAGATAATTATTTACCTGTTAAAACTAAACAAAAAATTATCGATAAACAATATTTTAATTATCGATAAACAATTATTTTTTATTTTTCAAGACTAAAACCTACTGTTGTTCCTATCTCCATACCCTGAGGAAGTGTAACACGAACTGTTGTTTTGGATTGTTTTGTAGAAGTGTTTTGACTAGAGCTTGTGTATGCTCCTGAAATGGTAAATACAACCTCTGTCAAAGTCTGTGTCGGATCTGATATATGTACCAACCAACCTTTATTTTGCTTGCTAAATGTTGCTAAGCATGCCGTATTAAAAACAAGATCTTGTGTAGCGTCTAAAGAAATTGTACATGGTTCGAATGCACTTATTGTTATCAATTCACCATTATTAAACGCCAAAACATGTGCGGCATCTGTCTGCATAACGATACGAGCTAAATCTTTAATTTGAGTCTGAGCCATATCTGAAGCAGAAACATCAACCATACTTACATAAGCATAATGATCTGATTTAGGCTCAGCCCCATGAGTAATACCTGCATAAAAAATAGAATCTTTAACTTCGATATCTGGCATCCAAGACAGTATTTTATGCCAACTTCCAAGAACTTGTCCTTGTGTATAATGTAATACCTTATGGTCTAAACTCAAGTAAGCTATGCTATCGTGCCAAATTTTAGTAACACCTTTTTCTGTGCTATCTACTATTACTTGTCCATGTAATCGAGATTGATTTATAGAAGTAACTACTTCATCTGTTCTTGCACTTGTTATTCCAGAACCTAAAGCATATACCGTATTGTTTCTAAACACATACGATTTATTTGCTGCCACACCATCTCTTCGATATTTAAAAGCTGTTATTCCCATATTTTCAACAGCCAAACCTCCTGAAAAATCTGAATTATTCCTATAGCCTTCCCAACCTAATACAGGTAATTTCACGGTGTCTTGCACTACTGTTGTTCCTGGTAATTTTTTCCAATCCCAAACCGGATATATTTCATAATATTCATCTCCCCGTCTATAGATCAGATTTGTGCCATCTCCTAAATAATACGCCTGTAAATTTTCACCATTCCCTGCTTCGGCACCAATGATGCGTGCAGACGACATCCGTACAGGCGAAAAAAACTGAGCTGTTCTATATACCGAATAATCTGAATTTTGAAAATGTGTATACCCTTCAGCAGCTTGATCGGGATTAACATGAGTATCAAAAGCATTAAACTGATTTTTCACTTTATCAAACGTCGCATACTTGGTTTTTGCTCCGCGATAAATTTTCCCATCTACATACTCCGGAAACAATTGTCTGCCACTAGCCAAAATATCATATTTACCGTGATACACTACTTTTTGCTGGCCTTTGAATAAAAAGTTACGCATTAAATCGACTTTATATTCTGGAAAAGACAAGGTTGTTCCATTGAAGATAAACATCCACATGACCATATCTTCTGCAAAGTGCAATCCATAATTTCCAAATTGAGGTTGCGGACCGTGTTGATGAAATGAAAAGTCTGGCTGTAAACCTTCTTCGTCTCCTTTAGATTGGACTAAAATCTGACGTATAGTCGAGGCAGCAGTGATGTAATCCGCTTCGTGATCTCTTAATAATTCCCTCATAAAAACATTACCACTCAACCAAATTTTATTCTGCCCCGTTTTCCCAATTTCACTAGCATCCATAAGTTTTAAAGCCTTCTGCATGGTCTGTTCTGGTATAAAAGTTTCGCCTAATAGTAAAATAGATCCTAAATTTTGCGGAATACCTATTTGTTGTTGCCACCAATTTTCGCTCCGAAACTTATGATTACACCAATAATTGAGACCATTTAAGATGGCGTCAGATACTGCGTTATCTTGATAATATTTACCACTAGTTTTATTGTAAGCTATGGCTAACATTTTTAATCGTTTTAAATGATTAATCGGCATCCAATTACTTCTCCTAGTCATGGTATAATCAATATCGGCCCAAGAACCATCATTTGATAAACTTTGTAATAACGATTTTACTTCAAGCGTATCTATAGCTTCTAAGTTATAAAATTGTCTGAAGTTCGTTTTTAATTGCGCTGTTTGTCCTAAGAATTGTAAAGGTAAAAGCATACAAAGTATACCTAATATTAGCCAATTTTTTTTCATAAGTAATTAGAGTTTCAACTCATATCGAGCAACATCTATAAATTTAAGAAATTATAGCCATTTACAAAATCATAAACACAACACAAAAAGGTATGCAAATATTCAATTTTGACTGGGTATTTTTATCATAAATGTTAATTTGAGTCGGATATAGCCTAAAAACAGAATATTATTTTGATTTATATTATATTTAAAAAAAAATGACTAAATGAAATTTGTAATCTCTACTCTATTACTCTGTTGTAGCATCTTTAGCTACTCCCAAAAAAAATCTCTAGAACAATCCGATATCGGACTTTGGAGAACCATTGATGACGAAACTATTTCGCCAAATGGTGATTATGTAATGTATACTTTAAATGAAGGTGAAGAAGATCTTTACTTAAAAATTAAAGATGCTAAAGCTAAACTAATCTTTGAGCATGATCGTGCTAAAAACGGAACATTTACAACCGATTCTAAATATGCTTTATTTACCATTAATGCTTGGAAAGACAGTATTACAGCACTAAAACGTAAAAAAGTTAAGAAAAATGACTTACCTAAAGACACTTTAGCAATATATAATTTAGAATCTAAAACCATAAATAAAATTGCAAACATTAAGTCTTATAAAGTACCAGAAAAATGGTCTGGTTATGTGGCTTATATGTTAGATGAAGTAAAAAAAGACAAAAAGAAAAGCAAAGACACCCTTTCTAATGATAAAGTAAAAGACACTTTAGCTAAAGGAAAAAAGAAAAAAGGGCCTAAAAAAGTGAGTAAAGACAATGGTTACCATTTAGTGCTTAGAAATTTAAAGACGCAACAAGAAGACACTATAAAATATGTGACTAACTATACGTTTGCAAAAGAAGGCCAACGATTTGCATATACAACTACAGGAGATGCCGACAAACTTGCTGCAGGAGCTTTTGTTATGAATTTGGAAAACAATGAAAATACTCAGGTTTTCGAAGGGCATGATCAGGTAAAATATTACCAATTACGTTTTAGTGATTCTGGTGATAAACTTGGATTTATTGCAGATTTAGATTCGACTAAAGTACAGGAACGTCCTAACAAATTATACGTTTGGTCTGCTGGAGAATCTAAAGCATCTCAAATCTTAAATAATACAACGGCGCCTAAAGGCTACCGTGTGTCTTCAGACGGAAGAATCCATTTTTCTAAAAATGAATCTAAACTCTATTTTGGATTAGCAACACCTTCTATTCTAAAAGATACGACCTTAATTGATGAAGAAATTGTAAATGTTGAAGTATGGACATACAACGAACCTGAATTATACACCGTACAAGAAATGAATGTAAAACGCGATCAAAAGAAATCTTATGAAACCGTATTGCATCTGGATACTAAAAAAATCGTTCAATTAGCAACTACTACATATCCAAATGCCTCAATTGGAGATGAAGGAAATGCCAATCAGGTTTTAGTGAGCACGTCTGAACCTTACGACTTATCACGCCAATGGACCGCTTTAAGAGCATCAGATTATGCGCTTGTAGATGTAAACACAGGAGAAACAAAACCGATTATAACAAACTTTGCAGGCGGTATCCGTTTGAGTCCGAAAGCAAAATATGCCTATGGTTATAATTTAGTAGACAGCACATGGGTGAGCTACAATCTTAGCACAGGCAAACAACTGGATTTAACTAAAGGTAAAATATTTTATAACGAACTTAACGACACGCCTAATTATCCAAGATCTTACGGTGCTGCAGGTTGGACAGCAGATGACAGTGCATTATTGGTTTACGACAGATACGACGTGTGGTCTATTAATCCAGATACTGGAGATATGACTAAATTGACATCGGGAAAAGCTACTAAAACACAATATAGATATGTTGAGTTAGATGATGAAGAGCGCTTTTTAGATGTAAATACACCTTGGTTGTTTTCAACTTTTAACGAAGACAATAAATATTCTGGATATTATACTTACAATGCTAAACGTAAGAAAGGAGAACAATTATTAGAAGGGCCTTACAGATATTCAAGACCTATAAAAGCGCTAGATAATACAGATGTTATTTTCTCTAGAGAATCCTTTACAGAATTTCCAGATATTAGATATTCTAATTTAACGTTTAAAAAGCAAATCAAAATTAGTGATGCAAATCCACAACAAAAAGATTACAATTGGGGAACGGCTGAATTAGTGACTTGGACCTCTCTAGACGGTATTCCTTTAACTGGTATGCTGATTAAACCAGAAGATTTTGATCCAAATAAAAAGTACCCCATGATTGTGAATTTTTATGAAAAAAGTTCAGATGGATTATATCGTCATAAAGCTCCTGCATATGGGCGCTCTACTATAAACTATAGCTTTTATGCTAGTAGAGGATATGTAATTTTTAATCCAGATATAGAATACAAAGATGGATACCCTGGAGAAAGTGCTTACAATTGTTTAATGCCTGGTGTCTCTGCCATGGTTGCCAAAGGCTTTATAGACAAAGATAATATTGGGTTACAAGGTCATAGTTGGGGTGGTTATCAAATCGCGTATTTAGTAACTAAAACCGATTTATTTAAAGCTGTAGAATCTGGAGCTCCTGTACCAAATATGATTAGCGCCTATGGCGGAATTCGTTGGGGAACAGGATTAAGCAGACAGTTTCAATACGAACACACACAAAGTAGAATTGGAGGTACACCTTGGGAATACCCAATGCGTTATATAGAAAATTCTCCTATTTTTTACTTAGATAAAGTGAACACTCCAGTGTTAATTATGCATAATGATGCAGACGGACACGTGCCATGGTACCAAGGTATAGAATTCTTTACAGGATTACGCCGATTAGGAAAACCGTCATGGTTGTTAAATTATAACGGCGAACCACACTGGCCACTACAATTTCAAAACCGAAAAGATTTTAATATCAGATTGGCTCAATTTTTCGATTATTACTTAAAAGGAGCAGCCAAACCGATGTGGATGGAACGCGGTGTACCTGCTATTGAAAAAGGCATACATCAAGGTTACGAATTAATGGAACAATAATCCAATTATAAATACTCCATTATAGTTCAATATAAAAGCTATCAATTTACATCTATTGTAAATTGATAGCTTTTTTTTTAACCGGAACTTAAAGGTATATTCTGCCTTTATATAGTGTATAATTTTGATGCACTTTTCAGATATATATCATCGTGAATCTGATAAAAATATTCTAATTGCCATTGCTGTGTTTGTATTGCCTGTTTACTTTGTGGAACACCCCATTCTGGATAAACTCTAAATGCGCGTTTACCGTCTCTATCTTCTGTAGATAAAATACCTTGAGTTATCAAAACCGATTTAGGAAACACAAATTGTCCGAAATACACACCTGAACTCACACTAACAACAAAATAATCTATGGTATCGCTTTCATTAAACGGTACTGTAATACCATTTTTATCGCGTGTCCAACACGTAACAAATTGTCCGATTTTTTTTGGAGTTATTTTGGCATGCCTACTTATAATATGTAAACCATTAAGTTTAAATTGACAAGCATTGTAAGACTTGCTTTCAACATCTGTACTAAATTCTGAAACAGTCAAATTTAATTGGTTATAAACTAGATTTTGAATACGTTTAAAATACTCGTTCATTATTATATGTAACTGTTATTAAAAAACAAATAAAACACATATTTATTAGAGTTCCTGCAATATTTAAGTACTTATGGATTTTTTAAATTGCTGAGGTGTCATTAATTCCATCTTTTTAAATTGTCTGTTAAAATAACTCGTATTATTAAAACCAGATTTAAAAGCAATGTCAGACATTCTAAAGTCTTTAGACTCTTTAATAAGCTTTTTAGAAAATTTAATCTTTTCAGAATTAATGTAATCAATAGGAGAAATCCCTAGAGTGTTTTTAAATTGTTTATGAAAATGAGACGTACTCATATATGCTATTTTAGCAAGTATATCTACAGTGATATCTTTATTTGTTAAATTATTTTTTATGTATTTAATAACTGTGCCCATTCTAGTATCATTAAAAATCTGATTGGGATCGTTAATAATTAAAGACTTGGCTTTAGTTTGCAACAAGCGTATTATTAATTCTTGAATCATTAAATCTAATAACACATCTTTAGATTTATTGTTGTTAATAAAGGTATAGGTTAAGCGCTTAATTAAATGATTAACATCTATATTGTTTATTAAATGAGACGCCGTATCATCTAGTGTCCAATTACAATTTTCTTTTTCAATGGCCACTTGCTGATTGAATTTTTCGACCACTTCATTAATTTTAAAAGCATCTATACCCAAGGCCAAACATTGCGTAGGATTTTCTAATGTCGCTAACGGAAAGTCTATTATCATTTCTTTTTGCTTTGGCATTACAAACGATTCTCCTGGATAAAAATCAAATGCTTCAAATCCATCAATATGCATAATTTTCTTTCCGGTAAGCATACTGGCAATAATGGGAAAATTAAATGTTAAAGACACTTTCTCTGCATACGTATGGGTTTCGTAAATATTCAATTCGGCATAATCGGCTGTATACGTCGTCCTATTCTCAACCAAAGTGGTAAGTTTTCTAAATTTCTTATGATGATTTAATATGGATTTCATGGGCAAACCTTTAAAATGATATTAGATAATTAGGAAACAATAGATATGTTCAAAATTATGATAAATATGTTCAAGTGAATTCATATTTAACAAAATAACTTTACTAAAAATAAATATAACACATTTATTTAATCAAAAAATTACTTATTTAATAATTTAACATCATTTTAAATGAATTATTCAAAGCCAGAATTCAAAGAGAAATACGACAATTTTATAAACGGAAAATTTGTTGCGCCATTGGGCGGACAATATTTCGAGAATACCTCGCCCGTAGATAACAGTTTAATAGCAAAATATCCACGATCGCAAAAAGAAGATATAGAATTGGCTTTAGATGCAGCCAATGCGGCTAAAGACTCTTGGGGACATACTCCTGCTGCAACTCGTGCCGCATTACTCAATAAAGTTGCAGATATTATTGAAGCACATTTAGAAGCATTTGCCTTAATTGAAACCTGCGATAACGGCAAACCCATACGCGAAACCTTAAATGCAGATATTCCTTTAGCTGTAGACCATTGGCGATATTTCGCAGCCTGTATTCGTTCTGAAGAAGGAAGTGCTACAGAATTAGACCAACACACATTATCTATGAATATTAAAGAACCTTTAGGGGTCGTTGGACAAATTATTCCATGGAATTTTCCGTTACTAATGTTATCTTGGAAATTACCTCCTGCTTTAGTTACAGGAAATTGTGTGGTTTTAAAACCAGCCGAACAAACACCTTCTTCGGCAACATTTCTAATGGAAAAAATTGCGGATGTTTTTCCTCCAGGTGTGGTAAATATTATTCATGGTTTTGGACCAGAAGCAGGAAAACCCTTAGCCTCTAGTGCTCGCGTAGATAAAGTGGCATTTACAGGCGAAACGACTACCGGACAATTAATTATGCAATACGCCTCTAAAAACTTAAATCCGGTGACTATGGAATTAGGTGGTAAATCGCCTAATATTTTCTTTAATTCTGTTATGGATGCAGACGATGCTTTTTTAGATAAAGCTATTGAAGGTGCTGTATTATTTGCGTTTAATCAAGGTGAAGTGTGTACCTGTCCTTCAAGAATTTTGGTCCAAGAAGATATTTATGATGCCTTTATGGCTCGTGTGGTAGAACGAACTAATGCCATTATTCAGGCAGATCCATACGATGTAAATACTATGGTGGGCGCTCAAGCTTCTAACGATCAATATGAAAAAATACAATCGTATTTTGATATTGGAAAGGAAGAAGGTGCTAAAATACTCACGGGTGGAGAAGCTAATATTCTAGATGGAAACTTAGCAAAGGGTTTCTATATTAAACCTACCCTATTTGAAGGTCATAATAAAATGCGCATATTTCAAGAAGAAATTTTCGGACCTGTAGCTTGTGTTGCAAAATTTAAAGATGAAGCTGAAGCCATAGAGATTGCTAACGACACTTTATATGGATTGGGTGCTGGTGTGTGGACGCGAGATGCACATCAACTCTATCAAATTCCTAGAGCCATTAAAGCTGGTCGTGTTTGGGTAAACTGTTATCATGCGTATCCAGCTCATGCACCATTTGGAGGCTATAAAAAATCTGGCTTCGGAAGAGAAAACCATGTTATGATGCTGAATTACTATCGTCAAACCAAAAACATGTTAATCTCTTATGATAAAAATAAATTAGGATTCTTTTAATAGTAATAGTTGTTGGTTAATAGTGAATAAGGCTATCCTATAAATTAAAAATATGGTAGCCTTTTTAATTTTAAAATTATGGATAGAATAGCAATAACTGAAACCGCCACAAAGGTTTTAAACACATTAAAAGCAAAACATGGAGCTCTAATATTTCATCAAAGTGGAGGTTGTTGCGATGGATCTGCACCGATGTTATTAGAAAAAGACGATATGTATATAGACGAAAGTGACATTCTGTTAGGGACGTTACAAGGTGTAAATTTTTATATGAATCAGGATCAATTTGAATATTGGAAACACACACATTTAACTGTAGATGTTACCGAAGGCCGTGGTGCGAGTTTCTCTTTAGAAATCCCTTTAGGATTACGATTTTTAATTCATTCTAGACTGTTAACCGAGGAAGAAAATGCTGTATTAAATAAAAAAAACAACTAAACAATATTTAAAATTAAGCATCTTAATCTTAGGCTATTAAAACCATCTAAATTAGCACTATTAAGCAGAAAAAGCTAAGCGAAATTATTAACAAAACAACACACTAACACCTTACTATATACATATTTATATTACTCTTCTTGGTTTGTAAAAAAAGGTTACATATTTTAGTCCACTCAATTTAAGTGAAATTTAACACATAAAATTAAGATCAGATTTTAATTAATTTGGTAGTAAAACATGACAAATTAATTATATTTAATTCGCTATAAATCACAAACCAACCTTATAATTAGTATGAAACAATTTATACTCTGCTTACTAGCTATATGCTGCTTAGCTACTAACGGATACTCTCAAGAAAAAGATTCTATTGCTTACCCTTATGTGTTGCCCGTTTGGGGACAAAAAGTTGCAGATCGTGGTATGGCAGATCAATTACAACTTCCTTTTGGTTTAAACCTAAATTATGTAAATGTGTTTATGGATTTAGACATTACAGAATTTGGTTTAGAAGTCGGTGGAAAAGATTTTACTGATGTATTGAATGTAGAAACTTTAAACTTTACAAAAGTAACTGCCACCACAAACGGTGTAAATTTTAGAGCAGATGCTTGGGTTTTACCTTTTATGAATGTGTATGGTTTATTTTCTACAGTAACCGGAGGAACACAAGTTGCTCTTCAACCTACATGGAAAGATGCAACTGGTGAAATCATTTTACAATTACCTGAATTTTCTTCTAAGGTAGAGTTTGATGCCACAACTTATGGTATTGGTACAACCTTAGTTTTTGGTTGGAATAATTACTTTGTAAGTACAGATTTTAACTACTCGCGTACCAATACAGAATTGTTAGAAAATCAAGTGGGATATGCAACCTTATCTGCTAGAGCAGGATATCGATTCCGATTATCAGACAAAAATCCTGATTTTTATATTGCTCCATATGCTGGAACCATGTATAGAAACTTTGTAGGTGCCAAAGGAAATTCGGGATCTATAGGATTAGATGAAGTCTTTCCTGAATTAGATGCCACTTTTAATGATGCAGTAGATGAAAAAATAGCAAGCAATCAAGAAATCATAGATGCGCCCGGAACAAGTGCAGCCGAAAAAATAAAATTACAAGCTCAAAACCAGGCTTTACAGACTATTGAAGATAAAGTAAATGAAAGTGGGTTATTTTCTACAAAAGTAGACTATCAAATTCGTAAAGAATTAGCACAGACTTTAACGTTTCAGATGGGGTTTAATCTACAGCTTAGTAAAAATTGGATGGTTAGAGGTGAATATAGCTTGTCTGACGAACAACGTTTTATCTTAACAGGATTACAATATCGTTTCGGGATCAAGAAAAAAGAATTTAGACCTTAAAATAAAACTGTATAGACACAAGTGTTTTAAAAGTATAAAAAAAGCCAAATGCAACGATTGTATTTGGCTTTTTCATGTAATTAAACGGTGTCTTTTTTCCCTTATTAATTCACATATTCAGAAACATCTGTAAGGGTTTCCATAAAGGCAATAATATCTTTAATATCTTGTTTAGACAAATCTAATGGTGTGTCCGGCAAGGTCTGATTTTCTACCTCTAAACCCATTCCTGCTCCACCTCCAAGATTATAAAACTCTAACACCTCTTCTAAAGTTTCAAAAGACCCATTATGCATATAAGGTGCTGTTAAAGCAATATTTCTGATCGTGACCGTCTTAAATGAATTCTTGTAGTAAGGTTGATGATCTCCTGATAATCCATTATTCATACGGCCTAAATCTGTATCTAATTTTGGATTGATGCTATCAAAACCTTGTGTAATCCCTAACACTTCAGATTCCGAATCTAAATAAAACGGAGGAATGGTTCCGTTAAACATCGGAGCAAAATGGCAACTGCCACAAGCTGCTTTTCCCATAAATAAATTAAATCCGCGTTTGGCATCTTCTGGATATTCATCACTTTCGTTTCTAACATATTGGTCGAATGCACTATTAAACGATTTTAGAGAATTTACATAAGCTGCAAGCGCGTTGCTAACCGACCTTTCATTAATATAAACCTTACTGATGTCGCCATAAGCCGCTTTAAACATATTGACATATTCAGAATTTGAATTTAACTTTCTAACAATAGTTTTAAAATCGGTATTAAACTCTAAATCGTTATCGACCACATGCATCACTTGTTTTTCAAGATCAAAAGCACGCATATCTAAAAAATAACGTGTAGAATATCCTGCATTTAAAATTGTAGGAGAATTTCTCGAAGTAAAAACGCCTGCTCTATTTGATCTACTCTTAGGTAAACCATCTGTAAAAGCTTTTTCTGGATTATGACAAGTTAAGCAAGACATTATATTTTTATTGGAAAGCTGTGGATCTTTAAACAACAGCTCACCTAATGCAATGGTTTTTGGATTATCTAGAGGTAAATACACCAATTCTGAGAAGAAATTAGACTTTAAAAAATTGATATTAAAAATGTTCTTTGCCTGATAGTCTTGCGCATGCTTTTTATATGGCTCTAGTTTAATATTATTTTCATTCTGAAATTCTAATAACTCAGAATACAATGGATTAACCACCTCTTTTAAAAACACTAATCTATTTAAATCATTAAAATTAGTCTGGCCGTTAAGCATTTTTTGTCCGCTTTTAAAAAGTCGTTTTATCTGCTTAAATTTAGGCTTTGCTTCTGCATACATCCCATGTTCAAAAAACATAAAGGCCTGTTCCATACTTTTCATACTCTGTAAACTTTCTTCTATTCCGTTTACAGAACCCGGTGTATCGTAACCTGTAACACCTAATGTAAAAATACGGACCATTCCTGACCGTATGCATTCTATAATTTGACTGGATTTTAACTGAATGGGTAAATGTGTTTTTGTAATAAAATCTACACGCGTTTTTAAGCCTGTAACCAAATCTTTTATATGATTTAAGTTTTCTATGGATTCTACTTCAAATACAGCTTCATCTAAAGCTTGTAATCCGCAAGGCGCAATTACTTGATCGGCTTCAAAATATTCGCTTATTTTAGGTAACGGTGCCCCATTAATATATGTTCCGTTGTAAGGTGTTTGGTAATAATCGAATATAAATTCTATGTTTTTATAAATTAATCGTGTCTTTTTTATCTGCGTCCTCAAGGCATCATAATCGTTAACAGATGTAGACTTATTAGCTAAATCTGCTAATGTATTCACTTCATCCTGAAACTTATAAAAATGTGTTGTATACCACAATTCGACTTCTTTTGGAATGGTATTAGCCTGATACACTAGTGTTGTTTTTCGCCCAGAGAGCATAAAAAAACATACCATTACAGTGAGTATTAAAAGACTTATTTTTTTCATGACTAACTAAAATTTATTATCAAAATAATAGCAAAACCTCAACTAAAATCCGACCTAAGCCGAACTTGTTGAGGTTTTATCTATATTGTATTGGATGACTTACTCAATAATAACAGATTTGTAATACGTGTTTTTATCTGTTTTTATTTCAACAACATACATCCCTGAAGCTAGATTACTAACATTAACAGTCGCGTCTGTAGTTGATTTTACCAGAGCTCCTGTATTGTTATAAATTTTAGCTGTTTTAAAATTTTCGTTCAGATTAACCTTTATGTTCAATAAATCGTTAGCAGGAACTGGATATATTTTTATACTATTTTCTTGAGTATCTGTCTGGTCTACAGAAAGAGTAACTCCAGATTTATTGATGGTAAAATAATCATCGATATCGCCGTTATCCCTAACAAATTTAATGTTTAGGTTTTGTCCGCCATTTCCATCAGATTCTATTTCCATAACGCAAGATCCAAGTTCGTTTAAAGATACAGACATGGCTTGATGATTTAAATCTCCTCCAGAAGTCTGACCTGCAGAACCCGTTGTTATATAAACAGCACCTTCGGTAGCATCTAGAGTTTTTTGATATACGCCAGTACCATCTGCCTTACCATCTCCGCTTCCTGTTGCTCCAACTGTATGTCCGCCATTAGAAACCTCATCAATATTAAATGTATTTGAAGCACCTTGATGTCCATTTATAAAATAAGAACGCTCGTAAGAATGACTATGTCCGTTTAAAACAAGATCTACACCATTTGCTTCTAACAAAGGCATAAAATTTTCTCTCATATCGATAAGTCTATCTTCATAATCTGAATCGTGAGATCCTTTAGAATATGCTGGGTGGTGGAATAAGGTTACAATCCAATCCTGTGTCGTGTTTTGAATGTCTGTTTGTGCCCAATTATACATGGCATCTCCTACGGCACGGCTAGAATGGTGAGAATCTAAAATGATAAAGTGAATATTTCCATAATCGAAGGCATAATACGCTTCTGTACCTGATGCTGTTCCTCCTGCTTCTGCTTGAGTTGGGAATGAATAAATATCGTAATACGGACCAGATTGCGTATCAGAATCTGCGGTATAACCATCGTGGTTTCCTAAGCAAGACCATGCTACAGATTTTTTCAACATCTCGTCGTATACATCAAAGAACGCATATTGGTATTCTAGATCTGTACCACTACTATAAGCGTTATCACCTAAAAACAACATCATATCTGTTTTCCCTGTATTCTCAGTTGCGTTTGCAACATAATTGTAATACGCATCTCGCACTTCTCTTTGCGAAGTGTTTGCTGTTCCAGGATCTCCTAAAATCCAAGCACGTATAAACTGGTCTGTTCCTGCTTCAGGCGATGTAATAACGTACATATCTCCTGTTGTACTTTCAGATAGTACTTCGGTGTTATTCCCGATGTTATAATAATATTTGGTATTCGGAGTTAAGCCTGTTAATACGACTTCATGCTCTGTGGTTAAATCTTCACTAACTTCATTTAGAGTTAAAGCATCTAAGCTGGTTCCGTAATTTACAACAGATTCTGTAGCATTATCTGTTCTCCATTTTACAATAACACTATGAGCTGTTCCGGACTGTAAATACGGACCACGTTCGATATATGCTGAAGGTAATCGTGCTTCGCTAGGCGTTAATTTAAAATTGAAACTAATGTCTGAACTAGAACTCCCTGATTGGTGAATCTCTACAGAGATTACATTTACACCATTTACCAAAGGCTCTACACTTACACTTCTTGAATTCCAAGCAGACTCATCATCTCCGGCAATAGCAGATTCTGCTTCATCGTTAAAAGAAATTGTTTCTGATGTTGGTAAATTATTTCTCCAAACTTCAACATTATTAATGTAAACTATAATACCATCATCTCTAACAGCTTCGATGTCTAAACTATTAAAAAGAGACGTATCTTCTATGGTTATATACTTTCTAAAGTATGTTGTAATAGGTCTTGGAGTTGCTGGTTGGCCAATATCTGTCGTTTCATCGCCATCGCCATAACCAATTTCGGTTGCTCCCTCTATCCAATTACCTTGATCAAAATTTAAAAGTCTCCAATCTGTTCCATGGTCTGTGCCATCTGCAGAATAAAACCAAGAATCGCCGGCTGAAATTGCAGCAGGGAACGTACCATTTATTCCCTCTCCTTTAACGGTAAAGGTAAAGACATTATCATCTTCATCATCACTATTAACAGTAATAACAGATGTAATTTCTGCAGCACTTAAAGGTGTAAACAACACTTGAAATGTTGTAGATGCTCCAATATTTAAAGTCGATTCTGGTGCACTAATAATGGTAAAATCATCTGCGCTACTTGTTACAGATCCAATAGTTAACACACTATTACCTGTATTTTGAATTGTAAATGTTTTAACACGCTCAATAAAAGTGTAAATAGACCCAAAATCTGTATTATCTAATACATCTGGAGTGATATCTCCATTCTCTATTGGCATGTCGTTTCCTAAAACATCTAAATCTAATACTGGAGTTGCTCCACTTCCTGCTATATTAAAAGTATATGGATTTTCATCTGTATCATTATTAATAATAGACACCGTGGCTGTATAGGCTTCAATAGCTGTTGGAATAAATTCTATCTCAAACTCAGTGTGCTCTCCAGCTTCTAAAATCGCTACTTCAGGCTGAACACTAATTGTAAACGCCGAATCTCCCGTTAAAGACACTATAGGATCTCCTGACAGGTTTAAAGCTTCTTCGCCTATATTGGTAATCGTATAAGTTTTAGTTACGATTTGATTTATACCAATATCTCCAAACTGAGTATCGTCTAAAACATCAGGAGTAACATTTCCACTCGCTATGGTTAAGCTATTTCCATATACTGTAATTTCTGCAGGAGGAGTAATATATTCTAAATGTAAAGTTGGTGTGCCATCAGAATTACTTTCTGCTTCTCTCCAAGCCCCATCAGACCTAGATACTCCGGTAAATGTAAAAGCCATACTATTTCCTAAAGCCCAACCGTCTCTAGAAGTGATTTCTGAAATAATGGCACTAATATCTGGTGTTCTTTGATTTTCTGAAGCATAACCAATTTGTCCAACCCAACTTGCAATATCCCAATCTACATTAGCAGAGGTTGCAGTTCTTTTAGACAATCCGTAGTCACCATTATCTTTAAGACCTAAAGCATTATCGCTATCATCGCCTTGAATATTTACAGTAACATCTCCTGCTCCATCTTGATCTGCTTGAAATTGAATATATGCCTTACTAATAGTCGCATGTTTAGGGATATTAATATTATCAAAATGAAGTCCAACAATTTGTTCAGTATCACCATCATGATAAAATTCCAAATCGGAACTTATTACACTCACATAACCATCTGTTGTATCTTCTTCTCCAGAACCATTATCTGAACTGATTGAGATATCTGCAGTAGAAATGGTTGCACCTACTTCTACAGACTCTGATGTGTACACCAAGTGTAAAATAGGTCCGCCCGATGCTGTTCCGCTTTCTGCTTCTCTCCAAGCCCCATCAGAACGTGATACTCCTGTAAATACAAAAGCCAAATTATTCCCCGAAACCCATCCATCTCTGCTTATAATTTCGGTAATAACGGCACTAATATCTGGAGTTCTTTGATTTTCTGAAGCTTCATCTTTTTGTCCAACCCAACTCGCAATAGCCCAATCTACATTTGCAGTTGTAGCTGTTCTGGACGAAATTCCGTAATCGCCATTATCACTCAATCCGACTGCATTATCACTTGCATCTCCTGTAATGTTTACAGTAACATCTCCAGCACCTTCTTGATCTGCTTGAAACTGAATATAGGCATTTGTAATTACCGCATCTTCAGGTAAATTAACCTGTTCAAAATGGATACCTACCACCTGTTCGGTATCACCATCGTGATAAAATTCTAAATCGGAACTGGCGATGGCAATATCACCATCGGAAGTGTCTTCTTCGGCGGTACCTGTGGATACACTGGCTATATCGACAGTAATTGTTTGTGAAAATGAATACGCTGTAAAGAGCATCATTAACATAAAAGTACTTTTTCTAATTATAAGTTCTACGTGTTAAGGGAATTTTCTAATTTTTGTATTTGTGCTTTTAATTCTATAATTGAATTCATGTTCTTAAATTTTGTGTCTAATTGTTCAATAGATATGGTGGCTAATTTTAAAGCGATATTGGCCGCTTTAGGTTTATTAATTTTAACCAAATACAATGCTTTCTTGTAATACCAGAATTCTTTTCTCTTATACTGAAGAATGAAATAATCGTATTGTTTTATAACCTCATCGTGCCGATTGGAAGCGATTAAATAATCTAATTTTTTAAGTTGAAGTGATAAGGTGTTTTCTCCCAGAGCAGTTAAACCAGACGCTAGTGCATTTAAAGCGGCTTTGTAGTTTTTAGAGTCTTCTGCTAGAATGATGTCGCAATACTCTAAAACATCTTCAGGACGAATATCTACCATGGTATTCATGACGTATTGATAAGATTTTAAAGCCGCTTTATAATTTTTTAATTCATAATAAATCTGAGCTTCTAATTTCTTAGCTTTTACATCTTTATCATCAATTTCTAAATACGATTTAATTTCGATTAAGGCTGTCTGATAGTCTGTAGTTAAATAATTTAACTCGGCCATTCTATACCTAAGGACTTTATTTGTGTATCCTAAGTCTTTAGATTTTGAATAATCGTTATAGGCTTTAACGTATTCTACATGTTGCTGATAGAGTAAACCTCTCTCAAAATACAGTTCTGGATTGTTTGGGTGTTCTAAAATTTCTTGTGTCTTTTTTTCTATACGTATAGATAAATCGCCATGAGAAAAAGCGGTAATTGTTAAAAGTGAAAAGCTTAGTGTTAATAGTACATTTTTAATACTAGAGCGTAGGTTTTTTGGTAAAAGACAAATCATTTAATATATACTTTAAAAGCGTGTTGTTTTGTGGTTGTTTTATTGGTGATGATGGCTCACAAAACAACTTTCTTTTACAAATATGTACCCAAAATATAGGTTTCCCCTATGTCTTATTTTCATGATAAAGGTTTGTTAACCTTGCTAACACTCAATTAACATTAATCCGTATAATAACCGAGATAAGGAAACATTAGAGAACATTTACAACCCCAACTATTACTTAATTTATCACATAAAAAAACCTCTTTAAAATTTTAACTTTAAAGAGGTTTATAAAAAATAAACAGTTATAAAAATCTAGTGCAAGAACTTTGCTCTTAGATTAGCTTTTGCAGTAGAATCTACTCCAATTTCTAATAAATAATTATCGAAACTCCCATACTGTTTGTCAATCTCGTCAAATCCTTTTTTAAGCCATTCTGGTCTTACACTCATCATGGGTCTTAAAATACGCTGATCTAAACCATAAAATTTAGCAGCTTTTTCTACGGTCTCTTCATTATATTCGTATCTGTAATAATTAGATAATGTATATTCATCTATAATTGTATTTTTATCTACACCAAGCGCTCTTAAAATAAACGCAGATGAAAATCCTGTTCTATCCTTTCCAGCAGTACAATGAAATAATAAAGGTGTTCTATCTCCTTCTTGACTCAGGAGTTCGGCAAAAAGCGCTTTAAAATTCGTTTTACTATTTATAAATTTCACAGACAATTCTTCCATTAATTTTCCCCCATCAAATGTTTCTGGATCTGCATTTCTTATGGTATCCATCATTTTGTTCATATCGGCTTTATTTCCCAAATCTCCTATTGGCAGATGTTTCCATTTTACTCCTGTCGGGTACATATCTGGCTTATCTTCTATTTCTTCATCGGTTCTTAAATCTAAAATAGTTTTTATATTAAGACTTTCCATATAAGCTAAATCTGCATCTGTAAGTTCAGAAAGTTCTCCAGAACGAAATAACATACCCCATTTTGTATGCTTGCCATTAACTGTTTTTATACCTCCTATATCTCTAAAATTTACGGTGTTTTCAAAATCTATTTCACGCTCTGAAAGGAACAACGTATCCTGATCTTTAACTGCTGCAAAAAACAATCGGTTATTAGGTGTGTTATTTTTTACCTGTATGATTTTTTGTTCTTCAGATAATATTTGAGAATCCTTCCAGTTTATATTTTTAGTATCTGTTCCTGTATACACAGTCCAGTTTCCGGAATCTTTTAAAGTCAGTTCGTAATCGTTAGTCGCTAAACGATCTACGTAAATAATTTCATTTAAAGTATATGGTGGTGCTATTGATTTTTCGTAATCTGCACAAGAAGTAGCGCATGCTATGCCTATTAACAGCATAACTTTGTTATATATATTTATTTGCATTGTAAACGGTTTTAAAATAAGTTGTAGTTAAGTCCAATAATTCCTCGTAAAGAATAATATTCGGTTTGTTCTGGACGTTCCGCAGTTCCTTGATAGTATCTAAGCGGTTCGTTAGTTAAGTTATTAAGCTCTAAGTACACTTTTAACTTTGGCGTAATCGCATAAGATGTAGATAAATCCATAGTAAAGTTCTTATCGTACCATCTGTAATTTTCTGGATTCCCTTGTACTACGGCTAAAGATTCTCCTTTGTAGTTTCCTGCCAATCTAAAGTTAAATCCACCTCTTTCGTAAAATAATGCAGCGTTAAAGATATGTTGTGATTGGTTCGGAATTTTTTCTGTTGTGATTGTTTCAGTTACATCTCCAGTGGTTTCATTAACATCATAAGATGGCACATCCATTTCAGAATCTGCAAAGGTATAGTTTCCTTCAATACCTAAACCACTCAAGATCCCTGGTAAGAATGTTAATCGTTTATTAAAACCAACTTCAAAACCAGCTAACCAACCTTTTTCTGAGTTATTTGGCTCGGTAACTTGATATAAAGTGCCATCTATAGTTTCGTAACTTCTAGCAGAATAAATAACATTTTCTAATGATTTATAAAACACCCCTCCGGTGATTAATCCGACATTATCAAAGAAATACTCTCCCATAAAATCGAAGTTGTTTGAGTAAGTTGGTTCTAATCCGATATTTCCACGAGATATTGTATTTGGATTAGAAATTACACTTACTGTTTCTGTTGGATTTAAGTCTGAAAAATTTGCACGAGCGAAAGACCTAGTATACGCTAATTTTAAATTTAAATTATCTAACGGTGTATATTTTAAATGTACCATAGGTAGTAAAGACCCAAAATCGTTAGTGTTCTCTACTTCACTTATTACTTGTCCGTCTGCATCTGTAGTTACTGCATATCCTGAATATTTAAGCGATGTATGTTCGTAACGTACACCTGCAATCATTTTAACCTTTTCACTCAGATTTACATCACCCATGATATAAGCAGCAGCAACATCTTCATTACCGGTATAGAATGCACCAACAGATGACGGATTCTCTTTATCGAAATTAATATGATAATATAATGGGTTGTCTAAATTCTCTTCTGTAAACAGTTTGGGTAGTTCGTTTTTATTTAAAGGTGTATCAATTAACACATTATCGTATGGACTATCTATTTCTGTTAAATACCCACCATTATATGAATAATTTGTAGTTTCATAATCGGTCATATTTACTGGGACACCATAACTACCTCCTAAATACAAGTAATAGCTGTATGGAGAACCACGCTCTAATTTCATGGCTTTATATTTACCACCAGCTTTAATTTTTACTTTATCTGTAGGCTCATAAGTAAAATCTAATTGGGCAGTATAATCTGTTTCTTTACTATATTGTTTAAACGCGATTTGATTGTCTAATTGTAATTGATCTGCACCTACAGTACTTGTCATATACGGTTGTATGTTATCATAATGATCACCATTGTAACCCTCAGGCGAATCAATATCTAAAAACTTATAACCATCGCTAGTTAAGTTATTATAAGAAACAGGTGTTGAAAAAGTTGCCATATAATACGCTGCTTCTCCATTCCCTTTTGAATTTGGAACATTTCTATTTCCCATCTCTGCATCGTAAAGGGACGCTTTCCAATCTATTCCTAATTTTCCACTTGCAAATCTGTGGTCTCCTCCTATTTCTGAACCATATAAAGTAATACCTGTAATACCATGTCTAACTCTTAAAGACATTTCTTCGTCTGCAAATCCAAACGTTTGTTCTACTGCAGATTCATCATCTTGAAAATCGGTGTATAATCCTCTAAAATAAATTTTAGTATCAGCGTTTGGCTTATATTCAAAACCAGCATTTAATCCAGCTGTAGTACGTGTTCCTAAATAATCTCTAAGCTGCAAGTTATTAATCGCGAAATTATCATCGTAAACCACTTCATAATTATCTGTTCCCCAGTTTCTATTCCAATACGTACCCGAAATCATAAATCCGATTTTACCATCTGCAACACGATCTCCATAGACTACAGAAACGTTTTGGATTGGTTTTTCTGCTTGAAAATTTGCGCCATACCCTAAGTTTACACTTAAAGTTTTCTTGCTTGGTGCTGTTCTAGTAATAAAGTTTACAGACCCGCCAATGGCATCACCTTCCATATCTGGTGTAATGGCCTTAGACAACTCTACAAATTCAATCATTTCTGAAGGAAACACATCTAATGGTGCAGATCGTGTTCCAGTAGAATTATCTGATGTACCTTCTGTACTTGGCATTCTGCTGCCATTCATTAATGTGGAGTTCCACGCTATCGGAGTCCCTCTCACAATAACATAACGTCCTTCTCCGTGATCTCTTTCTATAGAAACACCAGGCATTCTTTGTACTGCCTCTGCGGCATTACGATCTGGTAGTTTCCCAATAGCATCAGACGCCATAACTTCCATAATGGCTAACGATTGCTTTTTAATGTTTAATGCTTTTTGTTGCGACGATCTGTACCCACTATTTAAAACCACTTCGTCTAAAGTCTCTGATCCGACAGACAAAATAACGGTACCTACATTTACTTGTGTTTTTTCAGGAACATTAATACCCATTTCTTTAGTTTCGTATCCCAAATAAGAAATCACTAAAACATGTTGTCCTGGCTTTACATTAACTAAGTTAAAATGACCATCTAAATTAGAAGTAGTTCCGTTATCGGAACCTTTAAGCATAATATTAGCTCCTGGTAGCGGACCTAAATCGTCTGAAATTGTTCCAATAATTTCAGAAGTTTCTCCATTTGTGGGTTTAGTAATATACTTTTCTGAGACGTCTACAGCAGGTCCCGAAGTTTGAGCAAGCATATGTTTACCACTTAAAACTAGAAATAAAAGTCCTATACATTTAAAAAATTGAAATGTTGTTTTCATTATTGTTAGATTAATTTTCGGCAAATATGCGAGCTGCATTTAAAAAATAGGTTTAGGGTACCTGAGACGGACATTTAAGACGTACTACTCGTGTGAGATACACAAAAAATAAAATCAAACAACTGATTTACATATACTTGACAGATGTTAACAAATAAAACCATTAAGTTTAATAAAATGTTAAGCGCTTAAATCTTGACTTTTTTTGAACTCACTTGGGGTTAATCCTGTGATTTTTTTGAAGTAATTGTTGAAGGTTGACTTAGAATTAAAGCCACATTTATAGGCGATATCGACTAAAGGATCATTTAAATGTTCTGGAATTTTCTCTATCACTTCTTCCACCCTAAATCCATTTATAAATTGATAAAAATTCTTATTGAAACGGGTATTTAAAAGTTGAGTGAGATGATGTTTAGGAATACCACATTTTAAAGACAGTGTTTGTAGAGTTAATTCGGGATCTAGATAGGGCTTTTTGGTTTTAAAATACGATTCTATTTTATCTTGATAGTCATCTAAATCGGTATCACTTAAATTAGAACTAGTATATTTTTTTTCTTTAGAGCTTGTATTGTTAGTATCATTAGCTTCAACCAGCTCCATATATCCTTTAGTTCTAAACTTATATATTACTATAGAAATCACCATTAATAAAATAAACACGTACACAAATCTTATCGGAATTTGTAGATGTAATGGTTCTGAAATTGCTAGTATTAAAAATAAGCATAGAGGCATTATTACTAATAAAGAGTTTAAAACATTTAAGAGTTTAAACTTTAAAGGATCTACCTGCGCTTTATGCTTATTAAGTTTCAGTAAATTAAAAATAGGATAAACAAAAATAGATAGACCTTCTAAATACATTAATTTATCATAGTATGGTAAGATTAACTTGCTTTGTAAAGGAAAAGATTGCAACTGAATTAATAAGACCGCATAAACACATGTCATAATTATAAAAGGTAAAAAATGAACAAAAGCAAACTTCATTCTTTCCTTTTTGAGCGCATAAAATGTCAACAAATACAAGCTCGGACCATATATTAAGCTAAAACTTGTTGGTAAGTTAAATAGAGTTGAGTTTTCATTGAATTTGAGCAGAAATAAAAACTTAATAGACAAATGCACTAACATGATTAGAAGAAGCATGATCAGCATATTCTCAAACACTTTTTTCTCTTTTTTACTACGTGTTATAAGCACAAGAAATAAAGCAAAAAGTGTTTGAAACACAATTATGCTAATTAGATATCCCATTCTTTCTGTTTATTTGCAAAAATATTCACAAACTCTAGGGATAATTTATTAAGTAAGTTAATTGTATTTTAACATATTGTAAAATAAAAACAACTATTTAAATAACTACAACTTATTGTAAGTCTTTTCATCTATAACAATATTTAAATATTTAGACTTTAAGTTATCTATAAATGCTAATATTTCTACTTCAACATCTTTAGTAATCTCTTTTTTTTGTAGGGTTTTATTTTCAAGATTATCCTTCAGAGTCAGTGTGTTTTGTTGTATACCATAATCCATTTGTGAAACTTGGGTTGTCATGTCGTAATAATAATTATGATATACCAGCACTTTATCGGTGTCTGCCGTTAACTGTACACTCTCATAGACTAATGGAGTTTCATCATGTACTTCACCTTCATAATACTGTCTTTCAGGTTTCTTAAGCGCTAAGGCTATAACTTTGGTTTTAGCCATTTTTAAAGTTATAGACACACTATCTTGTTCTGCTGTAAATTTTGGAAGCGGAAATACTTCTTCTCCAATTTTCACTATTAAATCTTCTGCATCTCCATTGTAAGGTCGACCATATTCTAAGGTAAATTCAGATGGTGTCGTTTCATGTTTAGAACCATAAACATAAAATGCATGGTTTAAATTTTCATCTGTTTTTAAATGAAGCTTTTGATTTTCTATCGTATATGTACCGTATAATTTTAAATCGGCATTACCAAAACTCGCATAGTAGAAGAAGGTTTTATTTTCTAATAAATAAAGGCCAGATGCCATTTCAAAAGCCGATAAATTATAGAATCCTGCAGCATCTTTGTACGACTGCTGAGCGGCAACTGTATTGGTACATACTGTAAATATTAATACAGACATAATTAGTAATTTCATAATGTGTTTTTAGAAGGTTTTAAGCCAGCACTTTCTTTTTAAATGAATTTTTGAGCTTTCTCATCCGAACCGAAGATTTGTTCGGATTGGTTTTTAAATATTTAATAGGAATATCCAAACCAATAGTTAATTGATCGTAAAACTCTTTATTCTCCACGATTGAAAAAGCAGAAAAATGTTTGTAATTATACTCAAAAGTATATTCTATTAAATATGTTACTTCTTCAACCTTTTTTTTAGTTTCATCATCTATATACGAGTGGTCTTCAATTTCTTTTTTAGTAATAACTGCCGTTGTAAATGCACCATACTTTTTAATAACTTCTTTTTCGTAATAATGCATTACACTAGAAGGAATGGTGTAAACAATAGTAAATAATGCCATACCTGTAACAAAAATACCAAAAGCCACCATTAAAAGCACTCCTGCTCGATAAGAAAACCAAATCATTGCAATACCTAAAAACAAGAAGAAACATAGTAGTATTAAGATGCCTCCATTTTTCTTGATGGCAATCTTTATAAATTTAATTTTCTCTGAAAAAGGTATTTTTAATTTGTTAGTCATCTGTATATTAAAAAGTTAAATCTAAACATTTATTTTGAAAAATTAATCGAAATCTTTCATTCTAAACAGGTTAACCTTCTCTCTCTCGTTTTTCTGTTTCTATTAAAATACCATCTACATTGTAAGACTTAATTATAGTCTGAGTGTTTGTGTAAGTATATAATTGATACTTAGCTAAATCACCATTTTCATCAAAATAATTCACTTTGTAAAAATCTGGGCTTTCACCTTTATAAAAGGCTTGTGTAACTAATATTCCGTTTTCTCTATACGTTTTAATTTCAAGAGGTTTGCCGTTATCAAAATGCCCTTGTACACCCAAATTTCCGTTCGGATAATACTCGGTTTGTAGACCATCACAAACGGTATTGCAAAACATACTACACCATTTTTTAGCTAAAAATTCGTTTTTATTATCGAAAGCAAATAAAAGTTTAGGAATGCGTATTGTATCTCCCACAGCTGGTGTAGATGCTACAAAATGCCCTATTAAATCGCCACGCTTAACAAACACTGTAATTAAGGTATAATTCATCTTTGGAAAGGCTTCAAGTTCATATTCTGGGATAATCACAGATTCAGAACAGCTGTCGTAAAACACAAAATCTTGAGAATAATTTTCATCAGATTGTGCAAAACATGCGAACTGTAAAGCCAACAGGCATATTAAACTAAATACTATTTTCATAAAGTAATTAAATTGCAAATTAAGTGTAAAAGTATGTCTAATTTTTTTCAATATACTAAAATAGATAACGTCTCATAAGCTACATTAATTTACGTGTAGTGGTACTATTTATAGCCCAAATCAGAAAATATATAACGCAATCCGTTCATCTATATTTTTCATATTATAAAGCTCTTAAACATTCTGTATCTTTATATAAATTAAAAATCTTAATTTTTTAACCTTAAATAAAGATAGATGTTCGGATTATTTAAAAAGAAATCAGAAAAAGAAAAATTGCAAGCGCAATACGAAAAGCTTTTAAAAGAAGCGCATAGTTTGTCTACCACAAACAGAAAACTTAGTGACGACAAAGTTTTTGAAGCCGATGAAATTATGAAAAAAATTGAAAAATTGAATTAACAGTGTATAAATATGGGTGAAGACAAAAAACCTGATAATGTCGTTTTTAATACTGAAACACAGCAATACGATGCCTCGATAAAACCGTATGCGAGTTCTGTTGGAGCGCCTGTAATTACAACTACAGATAATATTCCGTGGAAAAACAGAAGTATTAATAAAGTTAATCATAAAGTAAAATCGAAATATTTAGAATTAAAAGCTGAATATGAAACGATGATGCAACAGTTTGAATACAACAAGCTTATTTTTGATGCTAAATTTACTTTTGAACCTATTCTTGGTGAAACATATCATCTATACAAAAGAGAGAATGGAGAGACATTCTTGTCTATTATTGCGCCAGAACAATGCCAATTTAATGCCCTTGGTAGCTTTTATTTAAACGCCGATCAAATCTGGGAAAAAATCTAAATTACACATGTCTACAACAACACAAAACTTTACAGAAAGAGAACTAGACCGCATTATAGAAATGGCCTGGGAAGACCGTACTCCTTTTGAAGCCATTCTATTTCAGTTTAATTTAACCGAAAAAGATGTGATAACAGTAATGCGTAGTCAATTAAAAACATCTAGTTTTAAACGTTGGCGTAAACGCGTAAATAGCGGTGTAAGTCAGAAACATTTAAAAAAACGCAATCCGGATATTACACGATTTAAATGTTCTAGACAAAAAGCCATTTCAGGAAATAGAATAAGCAAACGATAATCTATAATGATTTACACTAAAGACGATATTAAACAATTAGATCGTGTAACACGATTAAAAATTATAAACGCCGTTACCGGTATAAAACCTGCTAATCTAATTGGAACCATAAATAATGAAGGACAGACTAACCTAGCCATTTTTAGCTCTGTGGTTCATTTAGGAAGTGATCCTGCTCTAATCGGTTTTATAGCCAGGCCACAGACAGAAGATGTAGGACATACCATTCGCAATATTCAGGATACTACATATTATACTATTAACCATATACATCCGGAATTTATTAAAAATGCACATTATACATCTGCTAAATTTGAATCTGAAATTTCTGAATTTGAACGTTGTAAGCTTACGGCTGAATATATAGATGATTTTAAAGCTCCTTTTGTAGAAGAAAGTCATTTTAAAATCGGACTTCGTTTTAAAGAAGCCATAGATATTAAAGTTAACGGCACTACTTTAATTATCGGAGAAATAGAGCATCTTAGCATTCCTGACCAAGCTCTTGTAAATGGTGATATCGATTTAGAAAAAACTAATAGTGTTGGTATTTCTGGATTAAACAGCTACTATACACTGCAAAAAACACAGAGCCACCCGTATGTGAGAATACAAGAAGTTCCTGAATTTTAAGATATACTTTACAAGAACATTTGTGTAGAAGTTATAAATTAAAAAACCTCAACACTATACTTTAAAAGTACGGTATCGAGGTTTACGTAAAACTAAAAATCAAACAAACTCTATATTATTCTATTTCAACCGATTTATAATGGATGGTTTCACTGGTTTTAATTTCTACAACATATATACCAGTATCCAAATCGCTCACATCTATAATGCCTTTGCGACTCTTTTTTACGCGTTTACCTAGCGTATTAAATATCTTGATATTTTTTAGGCGTTCATCTGCATTGACTTCAATTGAAATTTTACCATTTACAGGAACTAATTCTGTTTCTACATGAGACGATTGATTTTTTTCAAGTGAAATTCCTGATTTATTAATACTGAAATGATCATCAATTTCGCCGTTTTCTCTAATAAACTTTATGATAAGATTTTGTCCGCCTTTACCATCTGCTTCAATTTCCATAACACAAGAGCCGAGTTCATTTAAAGACACAAACATGGCTTGGTGATTTAAATCGCCTCCCGATATTTGTCCTGCAGAACCTGTGGTAATATACACTGCACCTTCTGGAGTGTCTTTACTTTTTTGATATACACCATTACCTTCTGCTTGTCCATCTCCGTGACCGGTTGGACCAACAGTATGTCCGCCTTTACTCATATCTTCAGGATTAAAAGTGTTAGAAAATCCGTGGTGACCATTTAAAAAATAAGATCGCTCGTAGGAATGACTATGTCCATTTAAAATAAGATCTACACCATTTGCTTCTAACATAGGCATAAAGTTTGTTCTCATATCTATTAGTCGATCTTCAGAATCGGAATCATGAGATCCTTTAGAATACGCGGGATGATGAAATAAAGTTACAATCCAGTCTTGCTTTGTATTCTGAATATCTGTGAGTGCCCAATTATACATTGGTGCACCAATTTCTCTATTTGAATGATGAGAATCTAAGATGATAAAGTGAATATTTGCATAATCGAAAGCATAATACGCTTCTGTTCCAGATGCAGTACCTCCAGATTCTCCTTGTGTTGGAAACGTAAAAATATCGTAATACGGTCCAGATTGAGAATCGGAATCAGCTGAATATCCATCATGATTTCCTAAACACGACCAAGCCACAGACTTTTGAAACATCTGCTGGTAGACATCGAAAAACGCCTCTTGATATTCGGCATCAGTTCCAGTATTGTAGGCATTATCGCCTAAGAACAACATCATATCTGTTTTACCCGTTTCTACTGAATCTGTAGCAACATAATTATAATAGGCATCTCTTACCTCTCTCTGGTAAGCATTCGCCGTTCCAGGATCTCCTAGAATCCATGCGCGCACAAATTGGTCTGTTCCTGCAGTTGGAGCCGTAATTACATACATATCGCCAGACTGGCTTTGAGACAACACATTTGTAGCTGTTCCAATATTATAATAATACTTTGTGTTCGGCGTTAAACCTATTAAAACCACTTCGTGATCTGTGTTTAACATATCACTAGAAGCTAGATTTGTTAAAGTGTTCAAGGCGGTTCCGTAATGAACAACAGATGTTGTAGGAACATTGGTTCTCCATTTTACAATAACACTTGTAGGTGTACCACGCTGTAAATAAGGGCCACGTTCTACGATTGTTGCCGTAGATGCCTTTGAAACGTTAACAGTTTCCGAATCTAATGATTGAGAAAAGGAATATACTGTAAATAGCATTACTAGTAAAAAGGTGCTTTTTTTTATCATAATTTCTGTTGAATGAAAATTATATATTTAGGATCTAAATGAAACTTGGCTTTAATAATAAGTATCAAAAATTCGTTTTTCCCCTATCTAAATTCAGAATGGTAAAGTTTTGATAACATTGCTAACATTAAGTTAACCTACCCGACCTTATTATATTTACCATTTAAATCTTTAAAATAATTGCACGTATGTATTTAATATAATACGTGCAATTTTACACTTAAACATTACCGCTTAAAATGATGGGTTTTGAATTAAATAATCATTTTTCAACATTTCTACTTCTGGTATCTGATGTAGTATACGGTTAGACGTATATGGTATTTCGCTAGGTCCAGACCACCCTTGCCAAGACATATAACTTCTATCCATAGTCCCTTTATTTCTAAAAACATCATGTGTACGGTGTCCTTCGTGTGCAAATTCTAAACGTTCTTCATCCAAAACAATATCTAAAACCGTATCATACCCCTGAAGATTGCTTGTACTGAATAACTGATCGCCGCTTAATCCTGCACGTGATCTAATTACATTTACCATATCCAAAGCCAATTCATCTTGACCATTTTTAGCGTATGCTTCAGCTTTTATCAGATACATTTCTGCCAATCTAAAATAGATAGGAGACGTTAGCATCGGAACATCATCTTGATAAGTTAATTTCAAAGTCCAATATTGAGGTACACTAGAACTTTCTACAATTTTATACCCATAGTAATCATTATCTGGATCTACAATTTTGTTGCCATCTGTATCCAATTCATATTGTGGATCTATAAAGTTTATTCTCAAATCATTTGGATTCTTAAATAGCAAATCCATATAAGAAGAAGACACCATAATCTGACCATATCCGCCATCTCCATGCATCATTCCTCCTATCATATATCTTCCCACGTTATCGGTTTCTAATCTTTTAACAGCAAAAATAGTTTCAGAAACAGATTCTGGAGCATAACGATTATATTGTACATACGTGGCTTGGTCAAGTAATTGATACCTGCCTGAATTTAATACAAGGTCTGCATATTCAATAGCTTTATCGTTATCTTCCATAAATAAATACAATCTTGCTAATGCAGCATATGCCACTTCTTTAGACACATAAATATTGCTTTTACTCTCTGCCAACAAGCTTACAGCTTCTAATAAATCTTGTTCAATGAACTCGTAAGTTTCCTTTACTGATGCTCTAGATAATCCTTCATTTTCTGTAGAAGTACTTGTTAATGGCACACCTAAATTAGTTTCTGGACTGTCATGAGAATATGGACGTCCGTAAACACGCACCAAATCGAAATAAAACATGGCACGAAGAAAGATATTTTCTCCTTTTAACTGATCTCTTTGCTCCATCTCTTCTGAGCTTAAATCGACTAAAGCGTCTAAACCTTCATTAACGACATTTATAGAGTAAATGGCACGGTAAGAATACTGCCAAAAATCTTGAGAACGTTCTGACGCTGAAGTTGGCTGATAAGTTAAAGAGTATGAAAAATGATTTCCACTCCATTGGTTCAGAATAACATCATCGCTCATATACTCGGTGACATCGTAACGTGTTCTGTCGTAACCATATTTCCCTTCTGCTAAACTTAAAAAAGCATAATTACCAATAACAGCATTTTCAAGCAAGTCTAATGATGCCGTAACTTGTTCTGTTGTAATTTGACTAATTGGTTCAAACTCTATTGCGTCTTCAGCACATGCTCCTAAACACAATGCAAACATGCTGATTATAAATATTTTAATAATTTTCATGATGTTTATTTTTTTGGTTTGGTTAGAAACTAAAATTTAGATTTAATAAAAACTTTCTTGTTGGACTGTATCGTGTAGAATCTGTAAACGGATACTCGAAACTAATGTCTGAATCTCCAAAAGAATAATTTGTAATAACTGCTAAATTTTCTACTGATGCATTTATCGTAAATTCTTTAAATACTCGTCCTAAGAAAGCTTCTGGAAATGTGTAACCTATGGTTAATTTCTGAATCTTTAAGTAGCTAGCATCTTCTAAGTAAAAAGAAGAGGTTCCGCTAAAATTATAAATATCTCCATATATTAATTGCGGTATATCTGCTTGATCTCCTGCATTTTCCCAACGTTTTAAGTCTTGCCATTTTGTAAGCTTAAATCTATTGGTATTAAAATCACTTGCATTCCAATCTACATAGTTGTAAACCGTTTGCCCTAATGCAAAACTTGTTAAGATATTTAAATGAAAATTTTTGTATTTAAAATAGTTAGCAAAACCACCCGTCAGTTTAGGATAAGCAGAAGAAGTTGTAATATAACTAGCCTCAGACTGATAGTTTGTAGTGGTTACTAAAGCAGGTGTTGTGGTATCGTTTCCGTTTATTTTATTACCATCTGCATCTTCCCAACGTGTATAAATTGGTGCTCCTGTTTGGGTGTCTACTCCTTGATATTCTGGCAAATAAAAGCTTCTTAAAGAATGTCCTTCTCTAATAATCATGTTTTCATCAATTATATCTTCTCCCCCTTCTAATTCTAAGACTTCATTTCTATTAATATTGAAATTGAAATTTGTTTTCCATGAAAATTCACCTTCAATATTCGTTGTAATTAAAGATAAATCTATACCTCTGTTACGAATAGACCCAATGTTACGAATCTGACTTGTAAAGCCTGTAGTGGCCTCTAGAGGTACGGACTGTAATAAGTCATCGTTTATACGGTTATAAAAGTTAACTTCTAAAGATGCGCGGTTAAAAATACTAATGTCTAATCCTAAATTGAATTTACGAGCCGTTTCCCAAGTTAAGTCTGGGTTAGGTAAACGTGATGGCCAAGCCCCTGAATCGCCATTATAACCAGAAGACGTTGTGAATGAATAGGTTCCCATAGACAAATACGACTCTATATTTGCATTTCCTGTAGTACCATAACTCATTCTCACTTTTAATAAATCCAGCCAAGAATCGGTATCTTTTAAGAAATTCTCTTTATTAACCATCCAGCTACCTCCTATGGAATAAAACGTTCCCCAACGATCATTTTCTCCAAATACAGAAGATGCATCACGCCTTAATGAACCTACTAAATAATATTTGTTTTTGTAATCGTAATCTAACTGTCCGAAATACGATAAGAAACCTGATTCTTCCAGATCTCCGCTTACAGATCTTGCAGTACCTACAGAACTTAAAGCGGTTAAATCTCCTACGATTCCTGTACCTACAGCTTCTACATAACGGGTTTGATCATAATTATACTCTTGTCCCAAAATGGCATTGAAATTATGGTCTCCAAAACTTTTATTAAGATGTAACGTATTGGAAGTTATAACACCTAAACCATAACTATAAACCCATTCCATATACCCATCGTAATTATATCCAACCCATGTCATATTTGAATAAGCCATAGAATGATCAGAACCTGTAAGTTCCACTCTGTTAGAGGTATTAAATCTTGCCCAATCTGTTATTTTATAATCCAATTCGAACATTAGAGTCGTTCCCCAATATTTTTTACTATTTTCAGACTCTTCGCGTTCTAGCATATAGTTAACTCCTGTACCACGATACCAAATAGGAACTTGACTAATATCCATAGCTGGTGTTGGAGTAACTCCGTCTGGTAAAAAAGCAGAATCTAAAGGCACATTCTGATACGCTTGGGTGTAAGGGCTCGGCCAATTAAATTCGGATTTTTCACCGTATTGTGCCGTCATTCTAATATTAGTCGTTAATTTATCAGAAATTTTATGACTTAAATTTCCTCTAAAATTGTATTGATTATTATAAGTATCTAATGCTGTTCCTTTTTCTCTGTTTAAAGAGGCACTTACATAAAAGGTAGTTCTGTCTGAACCTCCAGACATAGAAAGCTGCGTTTGATTTAAAGATCCTGTACGTAACAATAAATCTGTCCAATCTGTAGTATAATCTAGTGCACTTTCTGGAACCACACTGTTTCTGTATTCTTCAAATGTTTGACTGGTAAAATCTGTATTTCCTTCAGACACTCTTAAATTATATAGGTTTTCCATTGCTGTAGACCATTGCCCATACAAACCTTCTGCATCATACACTTCTACTCTATCGTCCCAATTAGAAGTTGGACCAAAAGTACTATTTACAGATACTTTAAATTCTCCTGCTTTTCCGTCTTTAGTTGTAATAACAATTACACCATTCGCCGCACGAGAACCATAAAGACCAGTTGCTGCTGCATCTCTTAAAATAGAAATTGACTTTACATCTTTAGGATCATATTGTCCCCCAATAATACCATCTACAACAGTTAGAGGAGAACTATCGGCTTCTAAAGATCCCATCCCTTGAATAACCATAGAGGCACTTTGACCAGGTTCTCCGCTCGTACCTGAAATCTGCATTCCGGGTACTCTACCTTGTAATACATCCTGAATATTTGTTGAGCTAATTGAACTTTCTAATTCTTCTTGAGAAATTATAGATACTGAAGAAGATAATTCTGATTTCTTTTTTCTCCCGTACCCCACAACTACAATTTCGTCTAAACCTGCTGCATCTACATCAAGTGTAATAGAAAAATTAGTTTCACCATTTAAGCTGATTTCTTTTGTGGAATATCCCAAATAAGAGACTAAAATTTTACCACCATTGCTACTCACATTAAGTGTAAATTTACCATCTATATCTGTAGTTACTCCATTGCTAGTGCCTTTTTCAATAACACTAGCTCCTGGTAAAGGCATATTGGCTTCATCTAAAACTTCTCCAGAAATAATAATTTGTTGCTGTTTTTTTCGTTTAGTGTTCTTTTTTACAACAACAGTATTATTAGCTTCTAACTGTATTTCAAAATCACCTTGAGATAAACTTCTGTTTAATAAATCATTTGCAGGTTGTACACCTTGTTTAACATTAATTTCTGGAAGATCTTTAAATAAACTTTCCTGATAAATAAACTTGTAATCTGTCTGTTTCATAATGAGTTCAAAAACCTGATCTACCGTTAATGTTGTTTCGGATTCAATATAGATTTCTGGATTCTGAGATAACACGTCTGTTGGCGTAAAACCAAAAATGACTGAAACATATAAAAAAAGTAATGTTCTCATAATGTTTAGCATAAGTCTCTTTATAAAACTAAAGAGAATACTGTTTAATTTAATTTTCATAAATTTGTTAATTAATTGATTATAATTTTAATTGATTAGTGATTAAAAAAGGGGATATAGTTTCTACTTTGCACGGTCTTAACTTCATTCCCTTTACTTTTTTATTTAATTTAGAATGAGGGTTTTGTCATATAAATTGTAGCTTTTAATTATACTTAGGTTTTTAATTATTTCTAGTATTTCTGTAAGGTCTTGATGCTTGCCTAAAACACCTTTAAACGTTATCTCTTCAAGATTTTTGTTTTCAAACTGAACATCGACATCATACCATCTCGAAATTATTTTCATAATATCTTTTAAAGAATCTCCTTTAAAATAAAAAAGACCATCGCGCCACGATATTTCAGATTGCACATCGACATTAGCTATGGTTACATTATTATTCAATAAGTTTAAGGTGAGTTTTTGATTAGGGACTAAATCTTTATGGTTGTCTTTAGAGTCTACCACAACTTTTCCTTCTACTAGCGTAGTGTAAATCTTAGACTCGTCTCTGTATGCTTTAATATTAAACGCTGTCCCTAAAACTTCGACACTCTGATTTTGGTTATAGACTTTAAACTTGGCACCAGCATGTTTACTACTCGGAGATACATCAAAATAAGCTTCACCATACACTAACTCTACTTGTCGTGTTTGACCTGCAACAAAAGCTGTTGGAAATTTTAACTGAGATTCTGAATTTAACCAAACTTCAGTTTCATCGGCTAATTTCACATAATACTGTCCGCCTCTTGGTACTGTTAAAAAGTTAAATTTAACGTCTGAAATAGTTTGGGTGTTTGGATCTATATCAGACGTATTATAAACAAGTTGTTCGCCATTACTCTGTACCTGATTCGTTTTGTAATTTATTTGATCTGTAAGTACCACTTCGGTACCGTCTTCCAAAGTTAAAACAGCCTTATTTGTACCTGCAGTTACAGGTTTAGAGTTTACAATCGTTGTATTAGGCAGTGCATGTTCTACTTGATCTGAGTGTTTAAAAAACAGAATACTCAGAGAAATAAGTAATAAAACGGAAGCCGCAGCCGCGTAATGGTAAAACTGAATCGTTTTCTTTTCAGGAGCTTTTGGCGTTAAATGAAGTTCTGTGACAATGCTTTTCCAGATACGTTCTGTATCTTCATTAGGCTCTAAGGTATCTTGTATAATGTCTTCATTTAATTCAGGGTTCCACTGCTCTATAGTATATTGCTCTTTTTCGGTAGCACGTCCATCAAAATAGCGCTCTAGTAGTTTAATAACCCAAATTAATTCTAACCATTTTCTTGTATTGGTAGTCTTCATTTATATAATAGATCTGTGCTTTTAGGCATTCATCTATATATCGTATTCAAGTCTTATTTTTTTCCCTCTACAGCCGTTAACAAAACGTTATGCTAAATAACGCCCTGTATTTCAATTATTTAAATTTAAAAATTAGTTAAAATCATGTAAAAAGTAGCTTTTTAAAAAACCTATCATAACATTTTATTAATCTACTTATCAAAATTTCAGCCTAAAAAACATACTATGTTTGTAGTTATAAAGCACTCCCTAAAAAAATGTATCGTTCAGATCAGGATTTACTTCTAGCTATTTATGATAATAAAGACGAAAAAGCATTTAAAGTCTTTTATGATAGGTATGCCAAATTATTATTAAACTGGGCAACTAAACGTACAGGAAATAGGGATTTGGCAGAAGATATTGTACAAAATTTCTGGGTTATTTTCTGGTCTAAATCTCATGCGATTAAAACAGACGACTTTGGAGTTTCAAGAACCTATTTAATCCATTATTTTACTTACAGAATGTTAGATTACCTACGTACTTCTGCTTCTAAATTTTTAGGTTCTGAATTTGTTTTAGAATCTATGGCAAACGAAGACGGTTATTTGCATATTATTGAAGACATTCAGGTTAAAGACATGTTAGATATGATAGATCGTGTTTTAATAGATTTTCCAACACTCACTCAAGATATATTTAAATCGATTTGGGAACATAATCTATCTGTAAAAGACACCTCTAAATCTTTTGGAGTAAGTGAAAAAGTGGTGAGAACACATTATAAAAAAGTATTGTCTGTAATACAAGATCAGACCAAAACATTTATTGGTACACAATCTAAATCGTTTAAATTATTTCTTGAAATTATAATTTTAGTGGGATTACTAAAATAACAGACTACACTTTCACTAGTTATTGACGTGAATTCCTTATTAAATTTTGACCGAATTCAGCCGCCTTTTAGTTGGGTTAAATAATAAATTAATGGAGCACAATTCATAGTTTAATATGCGCTATTTTAGTATTTGGTAAACTTTGTTGTTTAATAATCATGACATCGTTTAAAAAACACCGTCGAACACATATGATTTCAAATGAAACCAATCCTAAATCCCTAGAATTTTTGAATTTTTATTCGTTCTTCACGAAGTATTCACTTATGGAAGAATACGGGTTTAGTTCTGGAATTATAAACCGATTTTATAGGAAAATACTACCTAATATCCCTGAACCTAACACGGTGGAATATGTATTACTGAAAAAAGAAAATCCGGTTTCTTATGTGTTATCCCTAATCGATTTTAAAACCATATCAAGAAGTCATACGTCCAAACAACTGGATCTAAGTATTAAAGCGCTTTGTGCTAAAGTTGTCGCCTTTGGTTTAGACAGTAATATTAAGGCTAAAAGTGATTATCTAGAATTAAACACTGAACCATTTATAGTTTTACTCGAAAAAATTAATCATTTATCTCATTGCGAACGAGAAGATACTTTAGATTTAATAAACACATTAAAAGATATAGAGCGTCTTATAATCGATTTAAGGAAAAACAAAAATAAGATTGGTACTAGTCTTCATTTAACGCTTACAACAAGACGAATTCTAGAATATACCACAAGAATTAAAGAATTACTTTTTCTAAAACTCAATATTTCTTCTGAAAAATATTGGAAAAACATCTTAACAGATTTTATTACCTATGCGAAACACAAGGATAGTATTAGACGTTATATTAGCAGACATTCCGATTTATTAGCCATAGAAATTGTTGAACACAATTCTAATAAAGGTGAAAAATATATTGCTGAAACCCGTAAAGAGTATTGGAACTTCTTTAACAGATCTTTGTTTGGCGGAAGCATAATTGCCCTGTTTGCATTTATAAAATTAATTTTAACCTCTTACGACGCAACAGAATTTACACATGCCCTATTGTATAGCTTAAACTATGCTTTGTGTTTTATAATTGTAAAAGAATTAGGCGGAATTATTGCGACTAAACAGCCTGCAATGACAGCTACTACCCTTGCAAAAAACATTGATAAAGAAGGGAATATGAAATACGATTCCATAAAAAGTATTATTTATATTGTTAGAAAAGTATTTAGGAGTCAGTTTATTTCTGTGATGGGAAACTTTATTATGGCCATACTATTTGCCTGTGGGTTAATGTTTATCTTACAGCAAATAGACACACAATACGTGAATAAAATGGTGAAGCCCGAGTATTTAATTAGTAAAATACTTCCTAACACACAATTGCTGTTCTTTGCCGCAATGGCTGGGTTTTTCTTAGCATTATCAGGTTTAATTTCTGGTTATGTAGATAATAAAGTTATTGCTTCTAAAGTAGCACACCGTATTAGTAATAATAAATTATTCTTCAATAGTAATCGCTTAGCAACTTTTTTTGAAAAGAAAGCTGGTACTTTCTTTGGGAATATTAGTCTTGGATTTTTTCTAGGATCATCATTCTTACTCAGTCATATTTTTCCTTTCGAAATAGACATTAGACACGTTGCCTTTAGTTCTGCAAATCTAGGTTTTGCGATCATGAATTATGATTTTAGTATCAAAATTATGTTACTAGGTATTAGTGGAGCTTTACTAATTGGTCTGGTGAATTTTATTGTTAGTTTTTCAATCACCTTCTATTTAGCATTAAAATCTAGAGGTGTAAACTTTAGATTACTCCCAAAAGTGCTCTTTAATATTTTTAAGGATATGTGTTTTCATCCGTTTCACTATTTCATTAAAATAGAAAAAGAACCCATAACTACGACTTCTAAAAACGAATAAATTATCAGTGTAATATCCTTTTAAAGTATAAAACACTGATAATTTAAACTAGAGTTAAAAACTACTCTTCTTCTTATTTATTATTAAGTAAATCCATTAAATCTACATCATTTCCTAAAAGTACTTCTGTAGGATTAATTCGTCCTTTCATAGAATCGTTTTCTAATTTTAAAACACCTCTTGGGCAGACTGCAGAACAAATTCCACAACCTACACAACTAGAACGTACAATGTTTTCACCTTTCTGTGCATAGGCTCTAACATCTATTCCCATTTCGCAACTGTTAGAACAGTTTCCACAAGAAATACATTGTCCGCCATTGGTTGTAATTCTAAATTTAGAAAATAAACGTTGTTGGAATCCTAAGATTGCCGCCATAGGACAACCAAAACGACACCAAGAACGGTTTCCTAAAATAGGATAAAACCCAGTTCCGATAACTCCTGAGAAAATAGAACCAATATATAATCCGTAAGCAGAACGTAAAGCTCCTGCTTTTATATAAAATAAATGATCTGTAGTTCCTGTGTAGTGCATAATTAATAACAAAGCAATTACAACAGCATAACCAATTGCTCCCATTTTAGCATCTTTACCTAGCTCTTGTCTTTTAAAGTACATTACGGCAGCAAATACCACTGTTAACAACCCAATGACTAATGAAATAAATACACCTCGGGTTAACCAAAAATCGTTTTTTTCATAACCTAAATACGAGTATACCATGGCAACCGTCATTACGATAGAGAAAACCAATACCGTATGTATTAACCAGCGTTCTATTTTCCAAGCATACATTTTTTTAGAGGATAACTGTCTGAAAGAATCCCCTGCAGTTTCCGCTAAACCACCACAACCACAAACCCAAGAACAGTACCAACGCTTCCCGTATTTATAAGTTAAAATAGGTGTAATTACAAAAATGGATAACAAACCAAATAAGAGTAAGGCAATACCAATATTTCCTGTTGAAAGAAATCCTTTTACAGACCATTCATCAAAAATATAGTAGTTAAGTGGCCATATACTTTTAAGGTCGTAATACGGTAAATCGTTATTCATAACGTACATGAATTCTGGAATCAGAAAGGCAAAACCCAATTGAAAAAACATCACAGAACCCGTACGTAATTGCTGATAGCGATTATGTCTGTATTTTAATAAAAACTTATATCCGAAAGCTAAAATAGCCACAGTATACAGTACGCCATATACAAACCACTGACTAGCATCTCTCCCACTTAATAACTGACTTAAAGGATCGAAAAACCCGATTAAACCTGAGTTTGCTTCCCCGTTTGTACCAAGGCCTAAATACGTTGGAAAGAAATATAATACAATATAAAAAGTCGTTAACAGCACACCAAGCATCCACCCCAAAACTCCACGAGAAGAAATGGATTTAAACCAAACACCGTCGTTTTTTATCCCCTCTAATTTGGTAAGATACGCCGATCTAGAATATAGAATGACACCTCCAAATATGGCGCCTAATGAAAGTGTTAAAAACAGTCCTTTGTTAGGAAAATTAGTATTAAAAAGTGCCAAAGCCAATATAAATAAGCCAACAACACCTATAGCCAGTGCAATTTTTTGTGTGTTAGTAATGTTTAATGCATCGGGTTGAGCCAATGACATACTATGATTTATTTTATTACTCATGTTATATAGTTTGTAATTGGTTAGTGTAGGCGTTTAAAATTTCAGTTTCAAATTTAGAATAGAATTCAGGATCGAAATTAGCTTCTGCGAGATGATTCATAACATAATCTACATCTCGATTTTCGGTAAGCCAACGGTCAAACACCTCATGACGCATTCGAATTCCGAAAGTATTTATGCCTAAAAACGTATTCGTATCTTTGTGATACGCCACTGTAATGCATTTAGTATCGTCTGTATGTTTCCAATGAAAATGTGCTTCAAATTCCGACTTATTTCTATCACTAAATACCCAACCGTACGTTTGGTATTCGATATCTAAAAATTTTGCAGAATTAAACCAATGTCCAGGTTTATATTCCATTTTATTACCGCAAATAGTTTGTGCCAAAACTTCTCCCATCATACGTCCTGTATACCAAACAGCTTCTATTGGTCGTCTATTCCCTATAGCTTCATGCTGTTCTGCACAATCTCCAATCGCATAAATATCTGGGAGGTTTGTTTCTAAAAAGCGATTCACTTTTACACCGCGACCTATTTCAATATCAGATTCTCTTAAAAAATCAATGTTTGGTGCCACACCAGCAGTAAGACCAACAACATTGCACGGAATCTCTTCTCCTGTTTCTTCAATAATTATGGATTTTACTTTACCATCTGCATCAGAAACAATTTCTTTTAAGTTTGTAGACAACCTAAGATCTATATGATGATTTTTTATATGACGATTAATCATTTCACTTTCACCACTCGGTAACACCCCATTCCAAAAACTATCTTCCCTTACCAGAAAAGTTACGGGAATACCACGACTATTAAGCATTTCTGCCATTTCAATACCTATCAAGCCTCCACCAACAATAACGGCGCGTTTACAAACGTCTTTATTGGGTGCATACTTTTCTAAATTCTCTAGATCTTGTTTATGGTACATCCCCATAACACCTTCCAAATCCTGACCTGGCCAGCCAAACTTATTCGGTTTGCTTCCTGTCGCTATCACAAGTTTATCGTACTGCAATGTATCGCCTTCTGCAAAATGAAGTGTTTTTGTATCTGTATCGACTTGCTTTACAAACCCTTGCTTTAATTCGATTCTATTTTTTTCCCAAAACCAATTTTCATAAGGCTGCGTATGCTCAAACTTCATATGTCCCATATAAATATACATGAGTGCAGTACGTGAGAAAAAGTATTCAGTCTCTCCAGAAATTATAGTAATCTTTTTATCAGAATTTTTTCTAATGTGTCGTGCTAGTGTCACTCCTGAAATTCCGTTTCCAATAATGGCAATATGTTCCATAGATTTAATTGTTATCCAATGTTAGGTCGAACTTAAAGGTAATAACTTATAAGCTGCTTCTAATTTAGAAAGTGTTTAAATTACACAGGCGTTGTAAGGTTTTTAAACAAGTGATGACGTGCATAATTTTTATCGTTTTTAAAAGAAAAGTCTAAATGAAATCTTAAACTTTAGTAAAACTTTAAAATAATGGTTGACTGATTTATACTACATTCGAAGTTCAGAAAAAGACGCCATGCATATATTTAACCGTTTATTTTTTTTATTTCTATTCAGTATACTTTCTTGTCAGAATGAAACACCTAAAATTAACGGTGTCAGTTTTGTTGCTTCAAGAGACACGGTAAGCGATAATCATATTACACCACTTGTAAATATTCATTCCAATTATGCCGCTGTTATGCCTTTTGGATTTATTCGCGATCTTAATCACCCCGAAGTACAATACAATACGCAAAGACAATGGTTTGGCGAAACTAAATCTGGTGCAAAATATTATATAGAGAAATTACAAAAGCAAAACATTAAAGTGATGCTTAAACCACAAATATGGGTCAGACACGGCGAATTTACAGGACATATTACCATGACTAATGAAGACCATTGGAACACTTTAGAAAGCACTTACGCTAATTTTATTTTAGACTATGCGAAACTAGCAGAAACGGCTCATGTAGATATGTTTTGTATTGGTACCGAATTAGAGCAATTTATTACGGCTAGACCTGAATTTTGGAAATCTTTAATAGTGGATGTTAAAAAGGTGTATTCTGGAAAATTAACCTATGCTGCCAATTGGGATGAATTTGAAGACACACCGTTTTGGGATAGCTTAGACTATATTGGTGTTAATGCATACTTTCCTGTAAGTCCGAATAAAACACCTAGTTATGAAGATGCCATGGCAGGCTTAAAGAAATATAAAACCTTAGTTTCTGAATTTTCCACAACTAATAACAAACCTATTTTATTTACAGAGTTTGGATACAGAAGTGTGGATTATAGTGGTAAAGCACCTTGGAATAGTGATCGTGCTATGACTACAGTAAATCTGGATGCACAAGTAAATTGCACGAAAGCATTGTTTGATACCTTTTGGGCTGAAAAATGGTTTGCTGGAGGATTTGTTTGGAAATGGTTTATTAATCATGATCAATCTGGTGGAGAAAACGACTCAAGGTTTACACCACAAAACAAACCTGTAGAACAGGTGATTAAAACGTATTACAATCAGTTTTCTCAATAGTATTGTGAGCAAATATTTCCCAATCTGTTAAAGAAAAAATATTCTTAAATAAGTTACGCTGAAACGGTTTTTGCTCTTGCGCTTGGTTGTAAGTAAACATGAGTTCATGTTGCGCTTTGATTAACAACATGATTTTAATAAAATAATTTGGATTTAAATTGGCATCGAAATTTAAGTATCCAATATATTTTAAATCGTTATTTTTAGAGAGGTATCTCACGCCTGCTTTTATTGCTGGATCTATACCTCTATATTTTTTAATATCGATTAAAGAGAGCCCTTCGTCATTACGATCTTCAAGCATTTTAAGCTTTTCAAAAGTATTGTCTTTACTACCATTATTAATTAAGCTCAATTTTACATATTTAGGAAAATTTGATAAACTCTCCAATAAACGAGAACTAATGTGTTTTTCGGTATTAAAAAAAATAATTAATATCCCAATCTTCATAGTCTAATCGTTATGGATTACTTTCAAATTTGCAGTCTCTGCTTTAATAGTCTGTTTTCCTTTATACACCCAAGCAATCTGAGCTAATTGCCCAATAATTTTCATAGAATCTTTCATAGATAATTTAGAACCATCAGCATGAATCCAACGTTTTAAAGGTTGTTCACACAACATACTTTTTGCTTGTTTTAAACCGAAATGATTACTCATTCTTTTAAAGATTTCAACATCAAAAATCCATTGGGTTACGAATTTTTCTCCAAACGCAATATTAATGACATCTTTACTAAAGATTTTTGCACCACATTGTGTGTCTTTAAAATCCATTTTTAGAATCTTTCTAATGATATAATTGATGCTTAAACTGATTATTTTTCGAGCAGATTCTTTGGTAATATTGGCACCCATTCTAGAGATTCGGGATCCACTTACAATTTTGAAATCGGACGTTTCAATGGTTTTAACTAAATCATCAAAATCGGCTAAGTCGGTAGATAAATCGGCATCTAAGAACCCTATATAGTCTAAATCTTCTTTTTTAGCCATATGCAACATGCCTAAACGCACAGCTTCAGCCTTACCACCATTTTTTTCACAATCGTACACGGTAATAAAATCTTCTCGTCCTTGTTGCAAATCTTTTAAGATATTTAAGGTATCATCTTTACTGCCATCATTCACAAAACATAAATGGTAACCTGTATTTTTATCAATATAATCTGTAAATTCTTTTCTTAATAAACGTGCTTCTTCGTTATAACATGGAATAACAACGCCTACACAACGTTCTTGAATCATAACATCTGTATTCGTTATACGATGCTCCATTGCAGGCGCTCCTATTAAACGTTTTACACGAGCACTAATCTCATTAAGACTTAATGGCTTTTTCATATAGTCATTAATCCCCAATTCAAAACCTTTAGTTATAGTTTCGTCTTTTGTATTACCAGATAACACCATAATTGGAGTCTGATCATTATTTGTAATTCTAACGTATCTGACAACTTCTAAACCAGAAATTCCAGATAAATTTATATCTACAATAATTAAATCTGGTTTTATGGTATCATACAAATCCATACCGTCAGATGCATTGCTTGCGGTGCTTACTCCATAACCCAATTCGGTTAATCGTTTTTGTAAAGGCAATAAAACTAATTGTTGGTCGTCTATAGCAAGAATTTTCATAATGTGGTTATTTTATCATTTTAAACAGTTCAAAAGTACTGTAGAAGCTGCTTTTATTTTTCTTATTTAGATTAACTCATATTGATGTGTCGACGAATGGTAGTTTGCTTTAGGTGATTAAAAATCGAACCCCTATTAAAATTATATATCTTTACCATATCGTTACAGCTTAGGCTTAAAAATGAAGGAAACCTCAAATAAATACTTAATAGCAGCCCTACTCTTAGGATTGGCTTTTCATGGAAGTGCCATATTTTTCACTTTGGAAACTACTTATGATGCCTTAATCCATTTGTTCTTTGCAGATCATTATGCGAATAGTTGGTTTGAACCTTGGAACTATGAATGGTATACGGGTTTTACAGTGCAAAGCTATCCGCCTTTAGTACATCAATCTATTGCCTTACTCTCAATGATTGGGGGCTTAAAGTTTGGAATGTTTAGTGTGGCCTTAATTGCAATAGTCTTATTTATTACTGGTGCTTATCGGTTTTCATTACTCATGACGGGGAACAAAACCGTAGCGGGTTATGCCGCTCTTTTGGCGGTGTTCTCATCTTCTTTTGTAGAAACGCTTCATATTTTTGGGCAATTGCCTAGTATTGTTGGTGTCTCGGTGTTAATGCATGCCTTACCCGAAATTTATTTATGGTTAAAAACCGGTAAGAAATGGTATTTAGCAACCAGTCTGTCACTCATTGCCGTTACCGTAACATCACATCATGTAACCCCTATTTTTGGAATGGTCTTTTTTATCTTTCCGTTAATAGGTATGGTAATTATGGATGTCTCGAGAGCGCAAGTGAACTCTATGAAAGAGGTCACCTTCAAACTCTTTTTAAATAGCTTTTTCAAACTTTTTAAACGGATTGTAAGCTTCGGCATGTTGTCTTTAGTTTTAATTATTGGCTGTATTTTTCCGTATTGGTTAAACTCAAAAGCCAATCCTATTACGCAAGTTCCGATTCCGCATGGTTCTCGCGATAATTTTTTAGAAATCACATCCTCAGGACTCGTCTTCTTTTTAATTCCTTGGGGAATCTTGTTAGTCTTGTTACCTTATATCTTTTACAGATATTACAGCAAACGCTATCTGTTTTTTGGTTTATCCGTTACCATTTGTACTATTTTGGGTACTGGTGGCACCACGCCTATTCCTTTAAAAATATTAGGTGAAACTGCTTTTAATATTTTGACTTTAGACCGCTTTACACTTTGGGCGTCTATTCTATCCATTCCATTAATGGGTGAATTTACCTATCGCTTTGTTGAAGGCGATTTAAAAGAATTGATTCAGTCTAAATTTGGCGCGGTCTATCACCGAATAATTGGTGGTATTTTAGCGGGATTAGCTGTATTTATGGTGGTGTTTACCATGAGTTTAAATTACTTCAGACCATCGCAACCGCAGAAAATTAAGATGTTACCCATTGTGAATTTCTTAAACCAAGATGACCATGATAAATGGCGTTTTTTAACCTTAGGTTTTGGCGACCAAATGGCTTGGCTTAGTGCACAAACCAATGCTATGACAGTTGACGGTAACTACCATTCAGCAAGACGTTTACCAGAACTCACCACACGACCAATTGAACGTTTAGAGAACTCGAAGTTTAAAGGAGTGGCCGGCATTGGGTCCTTACAACAATTTTTAACGACGCCTGAAAAATACAATCTCAAATACATTTTTTCTAACGATAAGTTTTACGACCCTATCCTCTACTTCTGTGGTTGGCAACGGTTACGCCAATTAGAAAACGGCATCATGGTTTGGGAACGGCTTAATATTCCGCCAGTGTCATCTATTTTACCCAAAGAAGATGTAGCCAAATGGCTTAAAATTCATTGGGGAATAGTACCATTTTTAACCGTATTAATCGCCTTTGTTTTAAACATACAAATGCTCTGGGTAAACATGCTAAAAACGCGCTTTAAACCTATTCCAGATTTTTTAAAATACTCGGTGAGCTACCATAAATTTAACAGGAACGTTCTGCGTGTCACGCATATTTGGTCGGTGTTTTTGGCGATTATATTATGTTATGGCCTCTATCTATTCTATCTTAAAAATGACTCACAACGCAGTCCTGAAAATGCCATTATCGCCTATTACGATGCTTTAGATTTTAAGGAATTTGAAAAAGCTCACCAATTGATAGATCCCAATAGTAATTTGCCAATTGCTCAGTATATGTTGGAAATTTCGGTGACAGATGGTTTATTAAGTAGTTATGCTAAAATGGATGCCATTGAAACAGAAATCACACAACTTAACGATAGTACGGCTTCTGCAAAAGTGACCACCCAATGGATAACACCTTTAGAAAAAATTGAAAAGATAGATTATAAAACCCTATCTAAACATCGTAAAAAATGGTATTTACACCCCGACGATTTAAATAACGATTTACCACCAGACCAATTGTACTCGGCTAATGCCACTAAATATTTTAATCAAGGGCGACGCCGTATTACCACCGAACAAACCCATCACGAAGACATTTTAAAACAACCTGTTTTAGAAGTCGTTTCGGCTAAATTGGTGCAATACGATGGACATTATGCCATTATTGGTGAAGTTCAAAATATAGATAATGTGCCAGCAGACGTGATTTTAAAAGGCACCTTATATAACGACGATAATAAAGAACTGGCGACTTACAATGCTAAATACCATATGAAACATAAGTTGATGCCTAAAGAGTCGACCAGTTTCCGTATTAATTTTGAAGGTATTGCCTGGTCTAAAACACAAGATTCTATTCCAGATACGTTTAATCCGGATGAATTTACACCTGTAGAGTTTGAAGAACAACCTACCAAATTTAACTTACAAGCGGCAGGAAATGTCTCTGGGTCCGATTTATATAAAAGTGTCGTCTTAAGCGCTATCAATATTAAAGATAAAACTATAAGCGGAAACTTATTTAATAGTGGTATTCAAGAAATTACGATACCTCAGCTATTAATTACGTATTACGATGAGCAGAAAAACATGCTTTGGGTAGATCATGCTTTTGTAAAAGAAGGGGTACGCCAACAACGGAAACAAGATTTTGAATATCCGATGTTGCATGCAGGCAAAGTGACGTTGATAAATGATGATATGACTAATATTTTTGTCAACGGCTTACCTAACGCTGCTATTGCTGGTAAAATAGTACCCAATAGAATTGACAATCATACGACATCTCAATTACAAAAAATTGAACATCCCAATTTTAGTTATATTAAAATAGAAATAAACACATATATAGGAAGTCCGAATTAATGCCATTTAAACACACATATTTGTTCCTTTTAGGATTGATACTATTATCATCTTTTTCTGTTGTACAATACAGTGAAACAACTCAACCTATCCAATTGATTACCACACAAACCGATTATAACGTTGGTGATAGTGTTGTTTTAAAATTCTCTACATCGGAAGGCGAGCACCCACTACTCTATTGTTCTAACAGTTATGGGTCTACTTTGTTGACTGGGGAATTAAATGCGAATATCCTTCAATATAAAATTCCAGAAAACATCAGTAAAAAGAGAGGTGCTGTAAGTTGGAAACTACTAGATAAAACAATGTCGCTATCAGGGACGTTTACCATGAATCCAAAAGCTGAAGTGGCAACTATGGAAACCTATATTGGGCCGCCAAGTATAGAAGCTGGTGGTACAGATTATACCATGTTGGTGGTGATTCCTACCGATTCTTTAGATAATCCGGTGCCGACAAATACTTTGGTAAATGCTAAGCATCAATTTTTAGCATCAGAAGAAACTACAGACATTTTCACTAAGAATCTAATTGCGTATAAAAACATATATTCTAAACAAGAAAGCGGACGTATGTTAGTGTCTTCAGAAAGTTTAGGTATCAACTCAAAAGAATTCACGATTAATGTTTCTGCTGCCATTCCTACAGATTTTACTATTTCGGCAACACGTCCTCATGCCTATGCCGACGGTAATCAGATTACAACATTTTCAACATCTATTATAAAAGACAAACAGAATAATGTGGTGAGTGATGGTACATATGTTACGTTTTTTATCACCAATCAAAAACAAAATATTCTAAAAACCACAGGAACAACAATTGATGGTATTGCCCAAGCAAAAATTATACATCCAGATTATAAAGATGCTTGGACTGTTAAAGCCTACGTCGATGGTATGGCAGAAAGCGAAAGTATTGCATTACAATACAAATCTGTTATTGAAGATTATAATGTAAAATTTTCAGAGCAAAACAGAAGCATTACGGTTGGGCCTTTACAAAGTTTTATGGGACAAATGATTCCGGATGGTTTACATGTAAAACTTCATATATATAAAACAAATAAACACATTGAAACTCTGACCAAAACATCGTTTAATGGGTATGTCAATTTCAATTTAAAACCCGCTATTTACAGTAATGGCAACTATAATTTCAGTATAGAAACGGCTGGAATAACGAAACAATTCAATACTAAAAAACTATGGTAGGTCTTAATAAAAACATACTACGTACCATTTTAATTATCTCTTATATTATGGTTATTGCCTTAATTATTTCGGGCCTTAGCGCTGTATTTAGCTACCTCAATACAGGTGCAGACCGAAGCAGCATGTTACATACCGAAATTCAGAAAGTAGAACAATACATGCCTCAATTGGTGTGGGAACCTTTACAAAACGAAGGACGTCCCATGGACAACGAAAACCTAAACGCTTTACAAAACGATTATTTAGATGCGTGGTATGTAAAACAAATTGCTTATAAAACCAATAAAACAGCAGGTATCAAAGACTATTATACCGATAGTGCACGAAAAAACCTGTTCGACTTTATAGCCTTAAATAAAGCGGAAGACATCACAATTGATGCTACCACTTTAAAGCATCATCCGACTTTAGAATTTTTTAGTGAAGATGGTCAATTAGCCGTTATTACAGATAGAAATGTGGTAGAATACAAAAGCGTGTTTAAAGCGGAACAATTGGTTTTGGAAACCACAGAAACTTCGACCTATAAAATGGTGTTTTTACTAGAAGATGGTTTTTGGCGCATTCGACATTTGGTTAAAGAACACAGTGAACCCTACACGTTTGATACCGAACCAATCAATACGGCTAATTTAGATATTAAAGGTATAAATTACTATCCGCAAGCCAATCCTTGGGATATGTTTGGCGACGATTTTTCGACCTCAATCCTATCAAAAGATTTTGACATTATTAAAAATGCTGGACTAAATTCGGTGCGTATTTTTGTACAATACGAAGATTTTGGCAAAGCAAACGTAAAACCCGAAAAGCTAGAAAAACTAAAACAAACTTTAGACTTAGCTGAAGCTCATAGTTTAAAAGTTGTCTTAACTTTATTCGATTTTTATGGGGATTATTCGGTGATGGATTGGACATTAAATCAGCGTCATGCAGAAACTATTGTATCGACTTTCAAGAACCACAAGGCACTTCTTGCTTGGGACATTAAAAACGAACCCAATTTAGATTTTGAATCGAGAGGTAAACCTAATGTTATTGCGTGGTTAGATAATATGATAGATTTTGTAAAATCTGTAGATGCTTCGCACCCCGTAACTATTGGCTGGTCTAATACCCAAAGTGCACCAATTTTAAAAGATAAAGTTGATATCGTTTCCTTTCATTATTACGAAAATTTAGAGCATTTAAATGACGCTATAAAAACCCTTAAAACCGAAATCCCGAACAAACCTTTGGTTTTACAGGAATTTGGGCTATCCTCTTATTCAGGATTATGGAAACCTAATGGAGCTTCAGACGAAGACCAAGCTAATTACCACAAAAAAATCCAAGAACATATTGCAGCTAATAATTTGCAATTTATGTCTTGGACACTTTACGATTTTACATACATACCAAAAGCAGTTGTAGGGAGTTTACCATGGCGAAAAAACGCACAAGAACATTATGGATTTATAGACAAAAACGGGCAAACAAAACCCGCCTTTGATTATATAGCTAAGCCATAATTTCTTTCTTATTAGTTAGTTCTATTTTTTTTTCGATGATCTCCTTAAATGTTTCTAAGTACATGTCAGTTATTTTACTCATAGGTAAAGCTGTTGCTGCTTTATAATTGGCTTGACCTAATGCAATTCTATATCCGTTATTAGTTACAATATTTTCTATTGCAACGGCTAAACTTTCAACACTATTCGGATCAAAAAACTCTCCTTTATAGCCTTCTTCTTTAACTAAACTAGCTAAGTCACCTAAATCTGGCATCACTACTGCTTTACCATAACTTCCAGCCTGATGCAACACCCCAGAACTTCCGGTTGTAGAGGTATATGGAAAAACAACTACAGCACTTTCATTAAACAAAGTTGGCACTTCATGTTCTTCTACATAACCCGTAAATCTAATCTGAGGGACGTGTTTATAGTCCTCTTGCACTTGAGCCAAATATCCAGGTACATTTGGGTTATCTGTTCCAGCAATAACAACCTCTATATCTAATCCCGTATTTGCACGGACTAATTCTACAGCTTCAATCATGCCTTCAACTTTTTTATAAGTTCCAAACTTCCCAAAAGTCATTACTTTTAAAGGTCCATCTGCTAAACTATAATCTTGTTCAACAGGCACTTCAAAAGTCCCATGAGGAATTAACTTTATGTTTGGCGCTAAGTATTTTGCTTCTAATGTGGTGACGTATTTCTGCATAGTAACGGCAACAACATCTGCATGAAGAATAAATTCGGTTAAGGTTGTTCCTATAAATCCGTAAATGTTTTGCATTAACTTACTTGAAGTAAAGCCTGCACTTTTTAAATCTACTTCTTCAAGGATGTTATGTAACAATACTACATTAGGAATCTTTTTCAATTTACATACTAAAGGCAATAACAATCCTAAAGCTGCTGCTATTTTCTTATCACCAAATTTCATAAACTGTAAATTAAATAATACAGCATCTGGCTTTGTTTTATTGATGGCACGATTTACAGAAAATAACGTAGTGTAGCTATTAAACGACCAACATTCTTTTACAGTAATCTTACAACCGGCTTCTGTAAATTCTAAATCTTTATCACCTTCAGTTTTATCTGTCAGTAAAATTAATTCAGTGATATCTTGTTTTTGTCTGAAGTGCTTTACCAAATGATAAGCATATTCGTTTAAGGTGACTTTACTTGGAGGGAAGGCGGTTACAATAGCTAATTTCATGATTAATTATTTTAATTATAATACAAATTTGATGTTTATTCTTCAATAATATTGCCCAATTTAGACCGAGGGCGATTTAGTATAGACGAATGGTAATTTACTTTAGACTAAGCCTTTAAGCGTGTTCTTTTTGAGTTATAGATAAAGAATATAATTTGAATAGTAAGCAAACAAAGCATAGCAATAATTTGCATATGAACCACTTGCTCTAGACTATCGTGATAAAACACCACCAATAGCATTTGAAGCATACCAAACACTCCAGAGAAGATTACGGGGATATATTGATCTAACGATAAATAGTAATAAGCGAAGATGTTTGAAATAGCAAACATTGAAGTCGCAATAGCATATTTCCATAATAACGGTGCCATGGCAAGATAAGATTCACCAAATAATAATTTTATTATCAATTCTGGGAAACTTAAACAACTTAAAACAATGAGAGCGGAAATAATAGCGATATAACCCACATATTTAAAAAGGACCGAAGCTGTTTCTTTCCCTTCTTTTTTCAACTCAACTACAGCAGGTAAAAGTAACATTACAAACATCCAAGCTATAAAATATACCATGCGCCCTATTAATGCTAGAGAGGCGTATAAACCTGCTTCATAAGATTCAAAATAGTGTTTTACTAATAAGATGTCACTATTATTTATAATGATTTGAGTAAGCTCGTAAAACGCGGTTAACAAAAAGAAACGCTTAATTTGTTTACTATAATCTTGCGATAACGCTTGTGGCTTTTTAAAACGAATGTGTTTCACATTGAAAGGAAACATTCCAAATACAAAAGACAAGACTATACCAATAGCGATGACTGCAGACGATTGAAGATTAAAAAGATAAATTAATCCTAAGGTAATTAATAACCGACTTAACATTTCTGCTTGATACGTTAACGATAACGGTTTATAAGCTTTTTTACCTTGAAATGCTCCTCTATTTACACTCATTAAAAAATAAAGCGGTACACCACATCCAAAAATGATAAACATAACAGATGAAGACGTATTAAAAATGTGTTGCAATTGCGAAGCAAACACGATAATGAGTAATCCTAATAGAAGGCCAACTATTCCAGCTTGCTTATAGACTTTAGTAATAAAATCTTGAAAGACCTTATGTTCAAATAACACCGAGAATTTGGCTGTAACCAATTGAAACGTCATTGCGACAAAAGACAAGACTAATAAAAATGTTATAAGCACAGCAGCATCTGCAAACTGCTCCGGACCTAATACACGCCCTAAAATAAGATTGTAAATATAATTACCACCATTTACAATTAACACACTTAACATAAACAATTGCTCTGGTGCAATTTTTTTAGTTCTTAAATTTAAAATTGATTGTATCATTATATTATATATTCGTTTTCTCTGTTTAAAGTATATGTTTACAATAGACTTAAATGCTTTACTATATTTAAGTACTAGCTTTAATAGTTTACTGATAAAACAGCTTATTTACTTTAAAAATTAAGAGTTTTATTCTGTTTTATAGACACAAATATCTTTCAATAATCACCAGAGTACAGGTATATTTCGGTGAGTTGCATGTTACTGTAGATGAATGATTGAATTGGTTTGATTAACTTGCTATACATTAAAATTTAGAACAAATGACCTATAAATATTATCTTAGAATATGTGTTTTCTTTATCAGCAGTTTTGCGTTTTCTCAAGATATGCAACAAGGCTTTACATATTTAGAAACAGGTAAATACGCCAAGGCAGAATCTTTCTTTGAAACCATTTTAAAAGATTATCCTGAGAACAAAACAGCTAAGCTCTGTTATGGTCGTGCGGTAGGATTACAAGGCGAATCTGATAAGGCGGTAGTCATATTTACAGATTTACTGGACACCTATCCTAACGATTTTGAAATTAAATTAAACTATGCAGAATCGTTATTATGGAATAAAAATTACCAAGACGCCAAAACATTCTACGAAGGTTTAATTGCCGAAAACGACCAGAGTTTTCCAGCATTTTTGGGTTATGCTAATACACTCTCTAATCTAAAAATATATGACGAAGCTTTAACATACGTCAATAAAGCTTTAGAGGTTTTACCAGGAAATGCCAATGCATTAACCTCTAAAAAATATATCTATTTAGGATATGCTTACCAAAATCAGCAAGCCCAGAATTACGATGAAGCTGAAGATTTATTACAAGAAAACTTATCGTTATTCCCGGACGATATAGACACTCTAATAAATTTAGCCAACTTATACCTTATTGCAAATCGATTAGACGATGCCGAAACCGTTTATAATAAAATAGGAGAACATCCAGATTACAAACTCACAGCATTAAACGGTTTAGCTTTAGTTGCGCATTTAAATGGTAAAGAAGCCGATGCATTACAAATTAGTGAACACGCTTTTGCAAGTATAAATTCTGAAACTAAATCGACAAATAAACGAGCAACTACTGAACGTTATATTCAAGCTTTGATATGGAATAAAAAGTATAGCACTGCAGAATCTCATATTTCTGAATTAATTGCAGAACAGCCTAACGAAAATTGGATCCTTGCTTTACGTGCCACTTTAAACATTTATAAAAGTGATTTCAAAATGAGTGTTAAGGACTATAACCGAATTTTAGAAAACGATAGCACCTCGTTTGATGGGAATTTGGGAAAAGCCAATGCTTTAAAAGCATTAGGCTATTATGATGATGCTTATAATTCTGCTGAACAAACTTTAGTTTTTTACGATAAGCAAAAAGATGCTACTAATTTTATAAAGACATTAAACACCAACTTTACACCTTTTTGGGAGACCAAGTCTTATTACTCTTTTGATAATGGAGATAATAACGCTTACGCTATACAAACCAATGTAGCTTTACCAACTTCAACTAAACTCGAATGGTTGGCACAATACGGTTACCGTTCTACATCTAATAAAGTTACAGATAACGATGCCAAGTCTCATGATTTCTCGTTAGGATTGGGCTATCAAATTCTACCAAATATAACATTTAAAGGAACTGCAGGTGTAACCTCTGCTAAAGCAACCACTAACGATTATACACATTTCGTATCTGATATTGCTCTACATATTATACCTTACAAACTTCAGGTGTTAGATGTGGGTTATAAACGAGAAATTCAGAGTTTTAATGCCGAATTATTAGATCGTGAAATTGTAATGAATAATCTATATGCCAATTATAACCTAAGTACTAATTTTAAATTAGGCTGGTTTTCACAGTATTATTATACCTGGCAAAACGATGATAATACCAGAAATTTATTTTTCACATCTCTATATTATAATATACTGAGTAAACCCGCTTTAAAGGCAGGTTTGAATTACCAATACATTACATTTAAAAATCAAGTGCCAGACATTTACTTTAGTCCTGAGACCTTTAATGCTGTTGAAATTTTTGTAAACATCATTAAAAATGAAAGTGAAACGAAACCTAAAGAGTGGTTTTACGAACTTACTGCTGCTACAGGACTTCAGTATATTGAAGATGATAGCAGCCAAATGACCTATCGCATACAAGGAAAGTTAGGATACAAATTTTCTGAGCGTGCACTCTTAAATTTCTATGGTACACAAAGTAATATTGCTTCAGCTACAGCTGCTGGTTTTAATTATACAGAGCTTGGCTTAAGATTTAAATGGTACTTGTTTGATGCTCCTATTTTTAGAAAATAAAAAACTTTCTTAAAAGCTATACGTTTATAGTAATAAGATACTCCCATGTTTCATTCTCGTAATGAAGTTTGGGAGTATTTTAGTTTAGTTTAAAAAGCAAAATATTAAAGTCTACTTTTAATCAAGTTTCCGTAATCATAATCAACATATAAATAGTTTGATGATATTGATCGATCCTTCATGCTTCTCATTAGCACTTCTTCACTATAGAATTTGTACTACTCAAATACCACAAAGACAATCAAAAGCTTGCTGATCTACATAGGAATAATGCATCAAATTTAGAGATATACACGTCTCGAATTAAATCACTTGTCAACTTGGTTTAGTAACATAATGACGTCTTAACAGACTAATACATACTCATCTCAATATCTTAATGTTCAGTTTAAAACGGCTTTAATCACAACTATTATTTATAAACGGATAGAATATAAAACGTCGGCATAACAGACTTCTAAATCAGCTGTTTTAAGACTTTTTATTAGGACATTATATTAGAATATTCAATACAATACATTAATCCTTAAGCGTTACAACTGAAACATGTAATAAGCTATACTTATTTAGGGCTCTTAAGAGGTAAGATAGTCCCATGTATTAATATTTAAACAACAATTATATGCAACTATAAATCTTAAAATGTGGTAACCCTTTTACATCTGAAATACACCTACAATTTTAAACAAAAAAAGGCAGAAAGCTTTCGCTTTCTGCCACACTACAGGAGTAATTAGCTATTAATTAATTCACGAGTAGCTTGATCGTTTTATAAGTGGTATGCTTACTATCTATTTTACAGAAATACAGTCCAGAACTAAGATGTTCTCTATTAAAAGTGATTTCATTATCACCACGGACTGCATTAAAAGTTGTTTGTTTTACCAATGCTCCTAATTGATTGTAAACCAATAACACTACAGATTCTGAGGTTTGAGCCGTAAAGTGTATGTTTGATATAGTTCGCATTGGGTTTGGAGATGCAAACGTACTGTTAGTCAATTCTAATTCACTGTCTGAAATTGAAAGCGTTTGTGCTTGAGCAGAAAACCTTAATTGTTCTAATGTCATAGACTTTGTGGTTTCTGTTCCATCTTCAGCTAGCATCGTAAAGACAAGTGAAGTAATATCACTCACATCTATAGGTGTACCATTAGTCGATTCAAATTCGGTAAATGGGATTGTATAATCTTCCAAATCTGATGTTAACTCTATACTTGCTTTATACTGTGTTTCCCATTGATCTACACTTGCTTTAACTAATCTAACAATTAATGTTCCTGTACCTTTTGCTTGTAGTTTTAAGCTTTTATAGTCTGTTAAGTCTATAGCATTAAACTTAGGCGTTAAAGCTCTGTAAGCAGCAATATATTCGCTTGTAGTTGCCGTTAAAGTAATATCTCTTTCTATAGGATATTCATCAGCTTCAAAAGCATCAAGGTTGGTAGACACGGTATAGTTTTTAACCGTTGTACTTGGTGCAGCATCATCATAACCCCAAGGACCATCAGACATAAATAAATCGTCTGGTGTAGCCACGCCATCCCCTATTCTAAATCCGATATCGAATAAATTACCTGCATCAACTTCTACATGCGAGATATAACTATCTTCTAAACTAATGGCTGTAGACACATACTCTACTCCAGCGGTTTCTGTAGATCTTAATCCGCCATCAAATGTAACCTGACTACTTCTATTGGTATTTACCAATTCTAAATTTAGTTTCCCATTTCTATACGTTCCTTTTTTAACAAATACCGTAGGAGGTGTAGAGTTATTATAGCTAGATATAGGTTTTTGTACTTCGACTAACTTTAAAACTTCTTCCCCCAACACCATCAAATCGTCTAAAGAATTAGACCAAATCTGAAAGTTATAAAAGTCCGCTCCACCTTCATATTTATCCAAATTCCAGTGACTCTCTATACCAAAATTAGAACTATTGTTTTCTGCTTTAGCAGAGAAACTCAATACGAATTCTAGTGTGCCATCTATATTTCTAATAAGTGCTTTAATAAACTGTTGTTCATTAATATCGATAGTAGATACAGACACCAATTCTGCGCCTAACAACCTATCGCAAATGTATTTGGTATGCTCGTAAACTCCATCTTCGGTTTCTAACACAAGTATAGAAGCTACAGCATCATCTTGTCTAATATAATCTACAGAGTAAACCGCCGTTGCATTGGTAATTCCTACCAAATCTTCTGGAGAAGATTCTATAATAATATCTTCATCAATAACCTCTGCAGGTATAAAATCTGATAATTGAAATGCCGTTCTGCTTGTCGCAGTCGCTCCGTAATGAGTTGGTTTTACAAACCGTTTAGCTGTAGCAGAATTGAACTCGTAATTTGTTTTCGTTCTGTTAAAATTACGCTTACTAATTTGATCTGATAATCTGTTATTACTTTCTAATCCACCTTCGTTTGCTGTTGAAGACGCTGCAGTCTGAATAACTGGACAGCCCGAATATCCTGAACATGAAGGATCTTCGCAATCAATTAATCCATCGCCATCATCATCTATACCATTATCGCAAATTTCTTGAGCTACAGGAGCTGTTGGACAACGTGCACCATCGTTTTGAGAACTTGAAGGTCCGAAAGCGAATAAATTAGATTCCATGGCATTAGTTCCTGTTAAATCTTGTACACTTTGAATCATGTATATGGTTCCAGTTTCGTTAGCCGACACATAAAAGCGTCCAGAAGCATCAAAATAGACCGCGCCATAAGTATAAGTTAACCCAGCCAATACAGGTACTGTTCCTAGATTTGTAACTTGACCGGTTTCAGCATCAATTCTGTATAAAATATTAGTCTTTTTTTCAACTGTATACAGTTTATTATCTACAGCATTAAAAGCCCAATCGTGATTATTAATGCTTTGAGATAAGGTTAATGTGTTTATTCCTGAAGTATAAGTCGCCGAGTTTGGATTTAAGTCTACAGTATAATACGTTTTTCCTGAAGATTTTAAATAGTAAATCCCTGAGGTACTTACATCACCAATGTAAAAATTTGAATTTGGCAAATCGTCTATATAGTACGTCGTGGCTTTATAATCTTTACCAATACGTACAATTGTTTTTCTAGGAGAACTTAAAGCGCCCCAGATATAACCATCTGCAGAATTGTATGCTGTAGCATTTATATTACCTTCTGTAATATCTTCGGCAACTATATATGAGTTTCCTGAAGCTAAATCGACAGCATAGATATCGTTATATTGAAATAAGTAAGCGTTATAATCGCAATTAAAAGGAACTTCTTGTGCGTTAGAAGTGGTATAAATAAGGATTAATAAAAGTAATAGTTGTTTCATGATATAGATATTTATATCACGAATTTAGAACACTAACCTCTACTATTTTTTATTATTCGGTGGATGAAAATTAAGTGTAGACGAATGGGATGTTATTAAAGTTTAACGCTTACAGTAAATTTAAGCGTTTCATTAATTCTGGTCTATTGGAACGGCTTACAGGAATAACATCTTTTTTAATTAAAACGCTATTATCCTCTATATCAATAATCTTTTGTACATTAATAATATAAGAACGGTGCACTTTTAAAAAGATACTTTCCGGTAATTTATCTGCTATTTTTTTAAGTGTAGAATGTACAGTATAATTTTTATCGTCTGTTTTTATTAAAATATAATCGCCTTTAGCTTCAACTAAATATATACTAGAGATTACTATTTTAATCAATCGTCTGTCAATATTCACATATAAAACGTTACCCGTAGTATCTGTGGGTTTCTCTTTAACTATTTTGGGTTCAGCTGGATTTAATTCAGTTTTTTGAGCTTTAATAATGGCTTTTTCAAAACGCGGAGGTAAAACAGGCTTTACTAAATAATCGACTATACAATCGTACTCAAAAGCTTCTATAGCAAATTGCGGATCTGAAGTGGTTAAAATAATTTTTGGCGGATTTTTTAAGGTCTGAATAAAATCGAATCCTGTAAAATCGGGCATATGAATATCTAAAAAAATTAAATCGACTTCGTTTTGATTTAAAAATTTTATGGACTGAATTGCATTTGAAAAATCGGCTATCACATTAAGGGACTTAATATTAGAGCACAGTTGAACAATTATGGCTCTAGCAGTAGCCTCATCATCAATAATAATACAATTCATAAATAGAACTAATTATAAGGTGGTTAAATAATTAGTTATGGTATTTAATATAGATTCAAAGTTTTCATTAAGGTCTGTACTCCCTTCTAATAAATTGTGTTCAAATGCTACCGCAATATCATAACTTTTTTCAAGTCCTAAAATACTAATTTTATGCTTAAGTTTATGAACATTTTCTGCAGTCATTTTTAATTCACCCGCTTTATAATTTTTATAATAGGTGGCTTTTTCTTCTGGAAATTCACTTTTTATGATGTCTATTAGTTTTTGTTCAAAGGCTTTATCGCCTCCAGACATGCTGTGAATGTAGGATAAGTTAGGCTGTTCCATGGGTTTATTTTTTTAAAGTAAAATAGAAAGTAGTACCTGTACCTAATTCCGATTCTAACCAAATTTTACCACCATAAACATCGACAATTTTTTTGACTATTGACAATCCTATTCCTGTAGAATTTGGATTATTTTCTAATTTTTCGAAGGTTTTAAATATTTTATCAAAGTACATTTGCTCTATTCCTTTACCGTTATCTTGTATGGTAAACTTCCAAAAATCATTTTGCGATTCACACCCAATTTCTATAACACCAGATTCTTTATCGTTGTATTTTATAGCATTATCTATAAGGTTTTGGAATAATTGCTGCAGCCTAAATTTATCACCGCTAATAAGAGGTAAGGTTGTGGTTTTACGAATAGTTATGTGATCTGGCACTGCAATAGCTTCAATAATATTGTCTATTAATTTATTGACATCGACATCATAAAAATCGGATTTATTCTTACTAATGGTGGTATAATCTAAAATACCACTAATCAACTTATCCATTTTTTCTACATTATTCCGGATTAGGTTAAGATGTGTATTTCCTTCTTCATCAATTTTATCTTGATAATCTTCTTTTAACCATGCCGTTAAGGAATCGATACTTCGTAAAGGTGATTTTAAATCGTGAGAAACCATATGGGCATAATCACTTAATTCTTGATTTTGTTGGGCTAATTTTTGTAAAACTTGCTCGCGTTGGGCATTAATTTCTATAATATCTTTAGTCTGACTATCTAAAAAATTCACCAAATGAAGTCCGCTTAACTCACCGCCATCATCCGTTTTATCGGTTTCAGATAAGTCGTAAACTTTAAGTGTATTAATAACGCTCTTTAATTTATCGATAAGTTTTTGTTGAGCTTTGGCTTCTTTATGTAATTTCTGATTGGCAGAAAACAACTCTTCAGAACTAATACTCATAGCGCGTTGCAACATGTCAAAATGCTCATCATAATTATTATAAGACTTATTTACGGCATCAATAAAAGGTTCTAAATTGGCATCAAGTTCCCCTTCATTTAAATATTTCCGTATTTGCCGTTTTAATAATGAATTCATTATTCGCTCAATAAAGTAACCGTCATGGTTTGGTTATGTAACTGGCATGAAACTTCGCCATGAAAAGGCGCTATTTCTCCATAAGAATACAGTCCAGTAACAGCAATATCTGCTCCAATAACTTGGGTGACTTCTTCTATTTCTTCTTCTACACGCTGATCTAGCACTAACTTCCTTCCAATACAACTCACTAACATGGCCAACTCGGGTTTCTTTTCTCTTAAACCTAATGCTTGTTGTGCAGCGCGTTCTGATGCATTTGCAATATTATCAACATTAGTCATCATGAGTTGAACTTTTGAATTTTCAGGTATATCGCCAGCAAGTATCATGGCATTCTGCTCTTCATCTATATTTAAAATAGAGCGAACAATAGATTGTTTTTCATTGGCACATTTAACGTTTAAAGGATATAATAAAGCAGCACCTGGAAGTTCTTTAGATTTTTCGCCCAAATACTTTTTATAAATATCTAAAGCTGGAAGATTGTCTAACTCGAACAGCACATTGCCTTCAGATTTAGTTACCATACGCTCAGGACCAAAAGGTGTCCACCCGCCATAAATAGAAAATGAAATCTCTAAAGAGTCACCGTATAAGCCCACGGCAACAATTTCACCAGGTTTGGGATTTTCGTTATACGAAGACAGTGTCTTTTCAAACCGGTCTGAATCGCCACATAAAGCGCCCGTAATTAATAAATTATCGTGTGTGGCATAATTCATGCCTTTAGTTAAATCGCTTCCGTTAATAAAACTCCCTTCAGAAATCACAAACACATATTTAAGGTTTTCTTTAGGAAATTTTTGTATTAAATCGTGTCCTGTTTTAAAACCATCATAATCGGTATGTAACACATTACTCGTCCGTATTTGAAATGTACTTTTTTCGAATGCTATGGCTGTTATAGTAATGGCATTTTCATTAACACAATTGGCAGTAATATCTGCACAAGAAGAGCCAAATACAATTTCGCCATCAGGAAAAAGGGTTTTAACCTCGTTAAAAACGCCTTCTTGTTCTAAGAGTAACCGACTTCCAAAAACCAAAACAAGTGGTTTTACAAGTGTAGTGTCTGCACTTAAATACTTCCAATCGGAAGATGCTGTTCTTGTTAACTGTACTATTTTCATTCTATTTTTTTATTGTGAAAGTAAACGTGGTTCCGATATTAGGTTCACTCTCTAACCAAATTTTACCATCATGCATATGTACTATTTTTTGTACGATAGAGAGTCCGATACCAGATGAATCTTTACTGTGTTGTAAAGAATGAAATACTTTGAATATTTTATCGTGAAATTGAGGCGCTATTCCCATACCATTATCTTGAATAGAAAACTGATACGAATCGCTTAACGTTTCTGCTGAAATTTGTATTATACCTTGCGGTTTATCAATAAATTTAACCGAGTTACTTATTAAATTTTGAAACACCTGTTGCAACTTTGTTTTATGTCCTAAAACCATCGGCAGTGTATTGGTTATTTGAACCGAAATGTGTTCTGGAATGTATAAAATCTCTATTAAATCTTCGACTAAGTCTTGCGTATTAATTTCTATTTTATCGCTCTCTTCTGCACCTATACTAGAGTAATCTAAAATGTCTGTAATTAATTGCTCCATTTTTTCTAAGGTGACTTCTATTAAATCAAAATTCTGAATACTTGCAGCATCTAATTTATCTGTATTGTCTTCTTTTATCCAACTTACCAAAGCATTAATACTGCGTAAAGGCGATTTTAAATCGTGAGAGACTATATGTGCATACTCTTGTAATTCGTTATTACTTTTAGCCAGTTCTGACAGCAGGTTTTCTTTTTGAAATTCTAGATTTTTTATTTCTGTGATATCAAAATTCAATCCAATAGATCCTATAATATTACCTTCTAAATCATAATTAGGAGCACCACTAATAAGCCAGTATCTTACATTCCCTTGCTTGTCGTTTATACGCAATTCGTAAGATGCAGTTTTTCCTTTTTTTCGAGCTTTAATTTGCTCTTCTATAATACGTTTATCTTCATGTACAGGAAAAAGATCCTTGCCTTTAACCCCGATAAGTTCGGCTTCAGTATATCCGGTCATGTTAATAAAAGTCTGATTGACCATCAAAATTTTATCATCTAAATCCAGTTCTACCAAACCTAGATTCATGTTAGAGATAATATTATAATATTTCTGTTTTTCTGTCTCTAAACTCTTTCTATAAGTTCTGTTAAGCGTAACATCTTTAAAGGTCCATAAATACCCTTTAGATTGGTCGCCATGAATAATGGGAATATAGTTTCTTTCTAGAATTTTTCCATCTACCATATCCAATTCATCGCCTAAAACCGTTTCTTTTTTGTGATCGATATCATCCATCCGTGCTAGAAAAGCTTCTGGATTTTTAAATAATAAACTGTTTTGTTTTGCTGCTTCTTGGCAGTCTAAACCAATTAATTCGCTTGGAGAAGCGTCTATATTAAATAAATCGGTGAATTTTTTATTGGTGAGTACAATTTTTCGATTTTCATCTTCTAAAACAACTCCACTATCTAAATTAAGAATTAAAGTGGCCAGTCTGTTTTCAGATTCTTTAAGTTTGTCTTCAGCCTCTTTGTCTTTAGTAATATCTCTAATAATACCTTGTGCTGCTATTGGCACCTTGTTATGAAAAATGATACTGGCATTTATATGTACCAGCTTTTCTACGTTTAAACAGGTCTTTATTTTAATTTCAAAATCTGTTAATGTGCCTTTCTCTAATAGCGATTTAAACGACTTATTAACCCGCTCTAAATCGCTAGGCTGCACCATACTCATAAGGTTAAAGTCGGTTTGATCTACTTTAAATCCTAATAATTGCAGTGCGGCATCATTCATTTTTAGAACGTTGCCAAACAAGTCCATTATTAAATAGGCATCGACAATATTCTCAAACACACCTTGTAATTGAGAATCTTTTTTGGAAAGTATGGTTTCAAGCTCGGTATACGATTGTTCTAACTTCTGATTGGTTTCGTATAATTCTGCTGATTTTTTTTCTAAGATAGATTCGGCTTGTTTTCTTGCCGCTTTTTCTCGAGCTAATGCCCGTTGTAAAATATCTATCTTATCTTGACTCATTATATTTTGTGTATCGTAAACTTTACTTCTGTACCATCGTCCTTAATCTTTTCTAATACAATGCTGGCTTTAGTATTAAAATGCTCGAACGTTTTATTCATTAAACCTAACCCAAAATGATGCATTGCGCGATTCGATTTGTATATTAATACGAGTGAATCTTGGGTTTTATCGACAACTTCAAATGTGGGAAGCTCGGCGTCTGGATAAATTTTTCTAACTTCTATATGAATATGATTTTCTATAGAAGATAACATCTCTAAAGGATCGCTATATGTATTTAGCAAACCTGGATAACTGCGCTCAATAACACTAAAAAAATGTTCGGCATACACCAACAGTAAATCGTCTATAGAAATATCTGTATGTTCACTTAAATGCTGAAGCAATTGTAACATTTCTGAAAACTTATACGTTCCAACAGAAGTATATATCCCTTCAGATTCCAAATTAGATTCAGTGATAATTTTATCGACCATTTCTAATCCAAATTTAGCTTCAACTAAATCTAAAAACTCAGTAAAAACGATACCTTTCATTACATTTTTTTTAATTCGTTAATACTCCAATAGGCTAAAAGCTTTTCGATTTTAGACACGTATTCCTCATATTTTAAAGGTTTTAACACATAACCTGCAACACCTATTTTATAACATTCTAATAAATCTTTTTGATTACTAGAGGTCGTCAATATAATAGTAGGAATGTATTTTAAAACATCGTCTTGTTTCAGAATATTTAAAAATTCAATGCCATTAATTTTTGGCATATTTAAATCTAATAAAATTATATCGGGTAAGTCCTCTTTTCTCTCTAAAATTTTCAAAGCATCTTCACCATTATTAGCTTCAATGATTTTATGATTTAATTTTAGTGATGAAATTGATCGGTTTAGTTTCATAACTTCGATCATATCATCTTCGATAAGTAATATTTTTAAAACGTGTGTCATTTTAGCTATTTTTTAGAGAATTACAAACATAGTATGTAAAAGCTAATTTTTCATTTTCTAATCGATAGCGAGACTATTAGTGTAGACGAATGGTAGTTTACCGTAGGTGAATAGAATTTTATTTTAATGTTTTTACTCTTAAAAATGACTTTCACATACTTAACTATCTCCTAGTATATCCGAAAAGTGACACGAAATAAGTGATGTTTTACTAAAATTTGAAACACCAAATTCGCACTAATTTTAAATGTTGATTTTTTATAGCCTTTTAATAATTTTTTGTGCCTTTTATTTAGCACAAAAAAAAGCTCTTAACATTCTAGTTAAGAGCTTTTTTTTAAGTTTAGAATTTTATAATTATTCTACTGTAACACTAAATGTTGCTTCTGCATCTGTTTCTCCGCCAGCATCTGTTAAACCATCATTTGGTTTTGTTGGCTCATGAATTAATGTAAAAGTTAAGTTACCAGTACTTGCTGCTCCCGCTGTAAGTGTAAATGTTGTTCCTAATGGATTTCCATCATCATCAAAACTTGTATACTCTGTTGAAACATCTAAAGTACTAGCTACAGTATAGAAAAATTGGTGCTCGTCACTTTCATCTTCTACTTCTTCTGTAATATCTTCAGCAGGATCTACAGTTTCGTTTAAAAGTTCAATGCTACCTTGGTAAACCTCACCTGAAATTAAATTTCCAGACACAGTAATCACTGGATCGTCAGGACCATCTCCATCTAAATCTTGTGTTTGTAAGGTAATAACATCTCCTGTTCCAGAAGGTGTTAATGTTACTGTAAGCGTAGTAATGACTTCTTCTTCGTTAACTATTTCGGGAGTATCATCGTCACTAGAACATGATGTAAATAATACAGTTGCAAATAAGGCTGCAGTAAATAACTTTACTGTATTCATTTGGCTTAATTTTAAAAATTTTCCTTTTTTCATTGCTGTTTTTGATTTAATATTTAATAATTGAATTTAATATTTAGTAAAAAATTTCTACCCAAATCGTCTGCATAATAACGCATACTATTTAGGTAATCTCTGTAAGAGGTATTTAATAGATTTGTTACTCCAAACCCTAAACTTAACTTAGATTTTTCATTCACGTTAAGATCTATGCTGGAGTTAAAATTTAGTAAATGATAAGCATCTGGAGGTGTGCTTATATCTACAAGTTCTGTACTTTCTGTTTCTGCGATATAGACTTCAAAATTATTATCTGGATATTCGTTTTGACGGAATACAAACTCACTTTGTAAGGCTAATCTTAAATTATTTAATTTCGGATTCTGATATACAATTTCATTTTTCATGTTTATAGGCGGCATGCTTATTAACGGTTCGTCTTGAGAACGGTCGTAACCTTTTACTAAAGAGAACTGATAGTTGTAACGGAAATTATTAGTAAAAGCATAAGACGCATCTATATCTACACCAAAAAGTTGTGCATCTGTTTGTCTGTATTCCCACACCTGAAAACTTCCTCTTACCGTAGTTTCTATAGAGGTTGGTTCTATAACAATAAAATCTTTAATGGTATTTATAAACGGACTTACAGAAAAATTGAAGTCTTTATTATTTCGTTGAAATGTTAGTATAAATTTATGTCCGATTTCTGAATTAAAACTCAAGTCGCCATATTCTATCCTAGATGCCGAATGGTGCAAGCCTTCACTAAATAATTCTGAAGCATTTGGCGCTCTTGAAGCTAAAGCATAATTAAAAAACAACTGATACGATTCTCCAAAATTATAAGTTGTCCCTAAGGTTACCGAAGGATTATAAAAGTGTAATTCTGGATGCGTTAAAATTTGATTATCGAACTCTTCGACTACAATATCTGGATACAATTCGTCGTAATTTCTAGATTCCCAAAACGAAGTTTTATAATATTTATAGGCATCCATAAAACTGTAATCAAAACGTCCACCAGCTTCAACAACCCAATCATTATTAATTGGGTAATCTAGAATAGCGTACACGCCTAAATCGTACTTATCGTAATCCGGTATTAAGCGTCGTACACCTGTATTGGGATCTGCAAAATTATCTTGGTAACTGGCTTTTATACCTGTTTTTAGTTTTATACCATCTTTTAAATGAGAGTCTAAATCGAGACTAAGCGTATGCGTGGTCAGTTCTAGATCTACAGATGCTTTACCACTGTCTGAACCGGTTCTAATATCATATTCTAATCTATTATTACGCTGAAAATCATATTGCAAACTCAGTTTACCTAAATTTTCAAATGTTTTAAACCCTTTTACACGTGCTAAATGGTGGGTAATATCTTGCCTAGGTTCTGAAATATCATACGTAAAATCATTAATAATTAAGGGTACATCACTGTTAATGGCACTCACTAAATCTGAAGCACCACCAATATGAGAGGCGCTTAAAATTCCGATTTCATTTTTAAAGTATGAATAATAGGCTTCTACCCCATAATCAAATCGATTGAGACCAAAATTAAAAGAAGCATTACGTTCAGATGTTCCCGTGTTACTAAGCACATAATCCGGTGCTTCAAAATCACCTAAGCGCTTGTAAGTCCCCTGTACAGAACCATACCAACCATTTTGATAACTCTTAGTTAGTTGAGAAGTTACCGAACCACCACGTCCGTTAGATGCTCCTGTAAGAATTGTTTTTCCATAGAGTGTATCTTTAACAGGTACCTTTGCGGCTTCTGCAACAATCACACCTCCAACAGCATCTCCGCTATATTGCAAAGCGCCTGCCCCTTTTATAAGTGTTAGGTTTCCCACGGCATTAACATCCATATTAGGCGCATGTTCTACACCCCATTCTTGGTCTTCCATACGTACGCCGTTATTAATTACAATAACACGACTACTATGTAACCCGTTAACAACTGGTTTAACAATAGCGTTACCAGAGTTTAAAGACGATACGCCACTCAAACTATTTAAAGCATCTCCAAGTGTTGCACCGTTAAATGCTTCTAATTTCTCTTTTGAAATGGTGCTTTCTACAAGTGTTTTAGATTTATCTCCGTAAGCATGACCTTCTACAATAACTTCATTAAGTTCTTCTAGGTGATGTTCTAACCTAAAAATTTTCACAGTGTTTTCATCAACTTTAACGCTAAAACCTTGCGTCTCACAAAACGGATGAGATACCTGTATATCGTAAGTTCCGTCGCATAAATGATTAAAAACATACTCACCATCTAAATTGGTTTGCACGGCTTGTTCGGTCCCAGCAATAATTACTGTGGCTCCAACTAATAGAGAACCATCATGAGAGTCTTTTACGGTACCGGAAAGGGTATTATCACAAGTTTGTGATAGAGCAGACATACTGAAACATAACAATATGACTAGTACATATATACGCATAAAAAATATAGATTTACTTAATTTGAGTGTATTGTTAGTTAAATTCTTATACACAATTAACGTATAACCAATAGGTTTACAAGCTTATGATTATGCATAACATTTTAAGTAACAGAATATAGAATGTTTATAGATTAAGACTAAGACACATATAAAACCTTGCAATTAATAAGCAAATTTATATAGCATATGTGACCTTAAGATCTAATAAACAAGATAGAATTATGAAATAGGTGGTGCTCGAAGTTGAGTATTAGTAGTTCCAAAAGCATGACAGTGTAATGCAATAAAGTTTGCTACAGGTTTTACAGGAACTTCTGTAATTAATAAGTCAGGATATTCAAAAATATCATACTTAAAAGAAGCCAAATGAAAACTACAAATTTCACACTTGGTGACCGATTTATGAATGTGAGCTTTTTGTTCGGTACATGAATAATGTTCATGATCTTCAAAAATATGAACAAATTGGACAACAGTAGGTAACATTAAAGCTACCAAAAGCAATAATGAGGCTATATTTTTGCCGATCTGTTTTTTATAATCCATAAACTATCTAAGAAAGATGGGTGCAAATTAAAGAAATATTATTTAATAGAGACTTCTTTAAACGACTTCTGTTAGAGTTTACGGGGAATATAACATAACATTAACAAAACTTAGCGGCAAACAAATTAAGGATCAAGAATTTTAATACGGTCACTCATCAATGTAAAAAAACGTATTTATAACATCTTATATATCAGTCCATCTTACAAAAGGTTACAGTATGGCTACGACTAATAAGAATACAAAAATTGATAAAAAGCGGAGCTAAAAAAACGCAACTGTCAGCATACTTCTTAAACTTATTCAAAGTTTAACATATCTTCTGATCGCAATTTAACATAGGTTTTATTAATTTAGTTACTTATTATCTAATTTACTGTTATAAAAAATATTCATATTCATCTTGCTGATTTTTGTCATAAAAATAAAACTATTTTATGCCTTAATTTGTCAAAAAAACAACAATAACACAAAAAACTATGGATTTATTTAAGTAAAAATTAAAAATCACCAAAAAAATTAAGAAGACCTTACAAACAAAAATTAACTCAATTAGAATAGCTAAACCATTCTACAAACAATTAACTCATGTTATTATTACTTAATGGTACTGAATTAGTACAGCAAATACCTCTGTGGCCCTCAATTCCTTTCTTTATTATCTTACTCGCAATCGCTGTCGGACCTCTAATTGCAGAGGAATGGTGGGAAAATAATCGAAACAAATTTATTGTTTCAATTATTTTAAGTGTACCCACAATTTATTATTTGGTAACTATGGGCCTTACCGAACATCTTAAACATCAAATTTTAGGAGATTACTTCCCTTTTATTGTTTTACTAACCTCACTATTTGTTATCACTGGAGGTATTCACCTTAGTGGAGATATTAAAGCAAAACCTTGGGTAAACACCTTATTTTTAGGGATTGGATACCTTTTGGCCTCATTTATGGGAACAACCGGAGCAGCAATGCTACTTATACGTCCAGTAATTTCTATCAACCACCAGAGAAAATACAACGTGCACACCATATTATTCTTTATTGCAGCTGTAGCTAACTGTGGTGGACTTCTAACTCCACTTGGAGATCCACCATTATTAATGTTGTATTTAAGAGGTGCAAGTTTCACGTGGTTCTTTAGTCTAATCCCAGAATGGGCGTTTACAGGTGCACTATTACTTATTATCTATTATATAGTTGATACTAAATATTACAAAAAAGAACCTAAAAGTAATCTGGAAGCAGATGCTAGAGAAATAGAACCTATACGTATTACAGGTGCTTTAAACTTTGTGTATTTATTAGGAGTTATTTTATCTGTAGCGTTTATTAATCACGATGTTATTCCTCAAATGGCTAAAGAAGATGCGCCGTTTTGGTTGAAATATTTAAGAGAATTCATTCTACTTACATTAACTGCAATTGCATTCTTTTCTACACCTGAAAAAACACGTGCAAAAAATAAATTTTCATGGGGACCTATTGTTGAAGTTGCCGTAGTCTTTATTGGTATTTTCATTACCATGACACCTACCCTTATCTTTTTAAGACAACATGCGCCAGATATGGGACTAACTGAAGCTTGGCAGTTTTATTATGCAACAGGAATACTTAGTGCCTTTCTTGATAACACACCAACTGCAGTCGCCTTTCATAGTGTAGCGTCTAGTATACCTGTGGCAGATGGCATTCCTATAGTTGCTAACGTTGCAGAAAAAATACTAAGCGCCATTGCGACAAGTGCTGTGTTCTTTGGAGCTTTAACTTACATTGGAAATGGTCCTAACTTTATGGTAAAATCTATTGCAGAAGATCACGGTATTAAAATGCCTAGTTTCTTCGGATATATGATTAAATTTTCATTAATCATTTTATTACCAATTTACATTCTTACACAATTACTATTTATGTAATTTGAGATCAATATTATTTTAATAAACATATTAAACAGCCACTTCAAACGAAGTGGCTGTTTTTATTTGAACAACAATGGTTTTTAGCATCTTCATTATCAGAATGCCTCTTTTCAGATATTAATGTAAAGAACTTCAGTAAAACATAGAGATATAAGTAAAACTTCAGACAAATTTTAAACATTTTGTATCAGACAAATAACTATCTATCAGATGGATTGACTTTAAAATAGACCAAGTCCTAAGTTGTTTTTATCACTTTAAATGTAATGCAGTAAAAAAAAGAGCATTTAAGTTAATCGCTATAGGTGGAAATTAAGAATTTAGTTCTCAAATTATAAATAAAAAAAAGACATTATAATTTCTAAAACACAACACCATGATAAAAGAGAGAAAATCAGAAAGTCAAAGTGAAGTAATTGAACAATTAATAGCTTTAGAAAAAAATGGTCTAGGTAAAGTCCTCACCATAAATCAAGGTTTAAAATCTGGAGAACATGGTTCTACACTTTTAGAAGGTGTTAACCTCAGATAAATTCACAATTTATATTATGCACTCACTATGGCTAAGCTTATAAATTGGAATTGGAATCGGTTTCGGTAACAAATACATTTCAGCTTAACTATAAAATGGAATGATTTTAAAAGGTCTTTTGCTTAATAATTCGCAAAAGGCCTTTTTTAAAGGGTATTACAAACTTCAATTACAAAACTAATACGGTTAATTTTTTAATTTTTTGAAGCCATGTATAATGTTTAATAGAAGTACTTTAACTTCATTAATTTAAACAAACAAAGCTATGGAACATTCAGATAATGAACATAATAACAACAAGCAGCAAGAGCGTGAATACAGAGAACAAAACGGTCATTTAAACCTGGACGATTTGCAAACAAAATGGAATGAAATTCAGAAAGAATACCGAGAAAAATATCCATCATTAACTTCAGAAGATGTCGATTATAATTCTGGAGAGTTTAATTCTATGACCGATCGTTTAGCAGAACGCACCAACCGAACGCGTAAAGAGATTCTGAAGGAAATCAAAGATTGGGATTAATATATCTTTTCAACACACTTTAAGCTTCATTTTAACCAAATGAGGCTTTTTTTATGCCTCAATGTTTTGATTAGAATCAGATTCTAATACTCTACGCACATGTCCCCAAAAACTCCTTAAAGACCCTGAATTTTTTTCTGAGAATGAGGATAACATCAGTAAATTATTTACAAATTGCGTAGAAAATTGGTCTTCTGGACTATGAAATGCCATACTCCATTTATTGAAATATCTTTTATCGACATAATTTTCCCATAATAGCGTAATAGAATGATGACGGTTATCTGTTTTAATTTTTTCAAAAACGTCTAAAACATCTTTTTTGTTTCCTTCTAAAATTTGAACAAAACTACTATTGTAATACACCAAGCAACCTGAAACATCTTTATTTGCATTAACCACATTGGCTGTTTCCAATATATGTTCTAGTTGATTTAGTTCGAGTTCTGATACAGATTTAGAATGATAATTTAATTGATACATGAATAAAATAGTATTAAAAACGCCAAGATCTATTGATAAAAAAAATCTTGACGCTTTCAATATATAATTTTTAAGCGAATAATTTAAATTTCAGACCTATGCATTTACATTCTATTACGGTATCTAAACCCTAAAAAGTCATGTTTTTTCTGTTTAAGATTACTTTAATTTTTTATTTAATAAACACAATACGCCTATTTCCTCACGAGATAAATTTTCATTTGATTTAAGCATTCGAGATATTTCTTTCTGAAAATAATTGATTGTTTTTCCATCAATATATTCTTCTATAACTCGCGGATCGATATAAGAACTCCGTGCTACAGAAGGCGTATTCCCAAGCCTTTCACTCACTTTTACAACCGCATCTCGAATATTCTTATCTAGCGTTTTCTGATCCTGTTCTTTAGAATATCCTATTTCGTCTAAAGCCATGGCGGCAATCACCGTTCCTGCCCAAGTTCTAAAATCTTTGGCAGAAAAAGCTTCGCCCATGACGTCTCTAATATAGGCGTTAAGATGATCACTCTTTACATCTTGCTTACTACCATCTTCGTCTATAAATTTGAATATCTCATACCCTGGTAAATCGTCTATCTCCTGAACTATTTTAGCTAATTTCTTGTCGACTATATGTCGTTCTTGTTCTTTTCCAGATTTACCAATATAATTAAAAATGAGCTCATCGCCTTCAATTTGCATGTGCTTACTCCTCATGGTCGTTAAGCCATAACTATGATTTTCTTTAGAATAATGATCACTTCCCGGCCTAAAATACGCCGCTTCCAAAAGCCTAACCATACACGCCAATACTTTTTCTTTTGCTAGTTTACGTTTTCGTAAATGCTGACCAGTAACGCGTCGCATATGTTCAAGTTGATCGGCAAACTTGAGTATGCGATCAAACTTTTCTTGATTCTGTTTTGCTCTAAATTTAGGATTGTAGATGTACTGTTTACGATTTTTATCGTCTCGTCCAGTCACTAAAATTTTGGCGTTTTTCTTCGGATCTATTTCTACATTAGTCCACGCCGGAGGAATAACCAAAGATTTAAACCATGACTTTAATTTTTTATCTTTTATGGTAGTGTTAGAAGCATCGACATATCTAAAACCTTTACCATGTTTTTTTCTGTAGTACATTATCATTTCAATTAACTCATATAAAAGAAGCTGTTTTTCTTCAAATAGATTATCTCAAAAGACAATAAATTTAATGCATTGAAAACATGAAATTAGAATATTTAGTTTTGAGACTTAAGAGGAATTTCTAAAACCTCATCTTCAGTATTTACAAAGATGCGATCATTCGTTTTGGGTTTAATTATATATTTACCTGTAAAGACTCCAAATGCTGGAAAAATCATTTGATTCTCTTTCCAATGAAAGCAACTCAATTTTAAGTTTTGTCTTCCTAATCCGCGTAACTCCACACCAGGATGAATGTGCCCAGAAAAATTATAAAATCCCTGACGTTCTTCCGGATGATGCGTTAATAAAAAACCATCCAGTTCCCAGTCTTGCAAAACCTCAACTCCCAATTGGGTATAGCGTTCAACATCAATAATATCATGATTTCCTGAAATTAAAACCACTTTACAGTTCAACGTTTCTACCCAAGATTTAAATACTAACCATTCGTTATTAATATGACTATGAAACAAATCGCCAAGAAAACACACTGTTTTGGTTTTAAAAGTAGCAATTACGGTTTTCAGCCTATTAAAATTATGATGCAAGGATATTTGGGGAATAGCACTACCGTGTTTTCTAAAATGTGTAATCTTACCTAAATGCACATCTGCAATCAATAACATGCCTTTATCTTCCCAGAATGCGACGCCTGAAGGATGTAAAATAAAACGTTGATTATTACAGTGTATTGGAAGTGTTTTCATTAAATGTAAATATAGGTTACGATTTTTCCAATTGAATAGTCATTCGCCTAATTCTGTCTGCTAATTTTTCCGATGACAATTTAGCGCGTAAGCGGTCTGTAATAATTGGAAACGAAAATGGTGTGGGTTTGGCACACGATTTCCAAATAATGGTTTGTGTACTAATACGCATTAAAGCCAATTGTAATCTGCCCTCTTCTAATTGATGCTCAAAAGTTTCTGTAAACGCTTGTTGAAACAATAAATTATCGGGTTCGTAATCTTCAAACACCCCGAATAAAAGTTGAGAACTGGCTTGCAAATGTTTACTCTTTACCGACTTACTCGGGTATCCAGTAAACACAAGTCCTGAAATTACGGCAATATCTCGAAATTTTCGTTTCGCCATTTCCGAGGCATTGATACTTTTTTCTAAATCACTTCTTAAATACTCCGACGAAAACAAATTATTATCTAAAACAGCCTGTATATCTATGGGCTGATCGGATAATAACTCGAAACCATAATCGTTAAACGCAATGGTAAACGAAATGGGATGTAACAAACTTAAGCGATACGCCAATAAACTTCCCATAGCTTCATGCACAAAATAACCTTCAAACGGATAAAAAACGGCATGATAGCCTTCTCTTGTTTTAAAGGTTTCGATTAAAAACTCATCTGAATTTGGCACCATACTTTCCCGATTCTGCCGAATTACAATGGGTTCTAAAGCTTTTAATTCTTTTGTTTTTTGTTTTTCATTTGAATTTAAAAGATACAGTTCTTCACGAATCAGATGACTCATTTCTGAAGAAAAACTCATTCTTCCTCCCATCCAATTCGGAATTTTAGCATTTTTCTGTTTAGATTTTTTTACTAAAACCTGCATATTTCTTACACGAAACAATTCCAATTGTCGACCTGCAAATGTAAACACATCTCCTGGTCTTAATTTGGAAATAAAACTTTCCTCTATAGAACCAATATAACCTCCTTTTAAAAACTTTACATTTAATACGGCATCACTAACTATTGTTCCTATTTGCAACCGATGGCGCATGGCTACTGCCCGACTGTTCACCTTAAATTTTCCGTCGGGTTCTATGTCTACACGTTTATATTCGTCGTACGCTTGTAAACTTTGTCCGCCAAGAGTTATAAAATTTAGAATCCATTGAAATTGTGCTTTTGTTAGTGTCTGAAAACAAAATGTACTTTTTATTTCTGGAAAAATCTCCTCCGGATAAAATCCATCCGACACTGCCAACGTCACAAGATATTGCACAAGCACATCAAAACTATTAAGATATGGCACGCGGTCTTCTACAACGGTATTCGAAACGGCTTTAATTAAAGCAGAAGCTTCTAATAATTCTAAGGCGTGCGTTGGTAAAAAATAAATGACACTGGTTTTTCCTGGCTGATGACCACTTCGTCCAGCGCGTTGTATAAATCGGGATACGCCTTTTGGTCCGCCAACTTGAATAATGGTATCCACAGGAGCAAAATCTACACCCAAATCTAAACTCGAAGTACACACTACAATTTTAAGATTGCCTTCTCGTAAAGCAGTTTCTACCCAAAGTCGTGTCTCTCGACTAATGCTTCCATGATGCATGGCAATATCGCCAGCAAACTCGGGATGTTTTGCTAATATATTTTGAAACCAAATTTCACACTGTGACCTTGTGTTGGTAAAAATTAAGGTCGACTGACTCTCTTCTAAAATGGGAATAACGTGTTCTAGTAAATGTAATCCCAAATGACCTCGCCAAGGGAATTTATCTATGGTTTCAGGAATGATGGACAAGACGTTTATCTTCTTTTTTATATGCGCTTTAATTAAAACTGAATTCGATAGACGCTCCTTGTTCACACCAAATAACACTTCCCGCGCTTGGTCTAAATTCCCAATAGTTGCAGACACACCCCAAGTGCGCATAGTTGGCGCAATAGTATTTAAGCGCGACAAAGCCAATGTCATTTGCACCCCACGTTTATTCGCCACAAGTTCGTGCCACTCGTCTACAACTACACCGATTATATTTTTAAACATTTTATCGTACCCCTTAGTGGCTAACAATAATTGCAAACTTTCAGGTGTGGTAATTAGTAAGCTTGGCATTTTTCTTTTCTGAGATGCTCGTTCTTTTGCCGAAGTATCTCCAGAACGAATGCCAACCGTTAAAGGCACATCTAAATCATTTACAAAGCGCTCGGCCGCCTGTTTAATTTCTACCGATAAGGCTCTCAAGGGCGTAACCCAAATCGCCAAAAGTCCTTTTGTGGGTTTCGACTTGTAATTTGGATGTTGATTGATATACTCTAAAACTATGGCAATCCAAAGCGCATAGGTTTTTCCGCTTCCCGTAGGTGCATTTAAAAGTCCATGTTTTCCTTGTAAAAAAGCGGTCCATGTTTGTTTCTGAAACGGAAACGGTTCCCAACCTTGGGCTGTAAACCAATCGTGTGCTAATTGCTCTAACTCCTTTCTATTCATAATTCAACTTCGCATTAACAATTCTAAATCTTCTAGTTTATTCGCATCCTCTATCTTTTTATCTTGTCTCCATCTCAATATTCTTGGAAATCGTGTCGCATAGCCACTTTTATGTCGGCTTGAAGGTGCAATGCCTTCAAAAGCAATTTCGAAAACCAATTCTGGTGTTACACTGCGCACCGGTCCGAAACGTTCTAAAGTGTTTCTTTTAATCCAAGCATCTACTTTTCTAAATTCGGCATCTGTAAGTCCGGAATAGGCTTTTGCAAAGGTGACGAGTGTATCATTTTCATCCCATAAACCAAATGTATAATCCGTAAATAAATTACTACGTCGACCATGTCCCCGCATGGCATAGGTTAAAACAGCATCTATAGTAAATGGATCTGTTTTCCACTTCCACCAATCTCCTTTCTTTCTGCCTACTAAATATTTAGAATCTTTTCGCTTAATCATGAGTCCTTCACTATGCATTTCTCTAGCACGATCCCGTTCTTGTGCAACGGCTTCCCACGATTCGCAAACGACTGTTTCTGAAAGTTGAAGAGGCAAATGCGCTGTATTTAGTCTCGTTATTAAATCTTCTAAGATAATGCGTCGCTCTAAAAATGAATGTTGTCGTAAGTCTTTCCCTTTCCATTCTAATATATCGTACACTTTTAAAACGACGGGTGTTTTTTCTAAAAGTGCTTTACTCACTGTTTTTCGTCCGATACGGGTTTGTAAATCTTGAAAAGTCCCGATAGCATTATTGGGATAGGGTAAAATTTCGCCATCTAATACAGTACCGTTAGGAATTTCATCTTTAAACACATGAAATTCGGGATATTTATCGGTAACTAATTCTTCACCTCTACTCCAAATAAACAATTCATTATCTCGAATAATTGTTTGCGATCTAATGCCATCCCATTTGTGTTCGAAACTCCAATCTTCAATATTTCCTAAGTTAAACACAGGACCTTCTAACCCGTAAGCCAAATAAAAAGGATACGGTTTAGAAATAAAATCTGACGCTTTTTCTTTTAATACCAAATCTTCAAAAGATATGGTACTCGGGTCCCATTTACCCATTAATTTATAGGCTAAGACATCTTCATCTACTGCAGTGGCTAGAGATAAAGCGCGTGTCATTAATTTCTGACTCACTCCGATTCTAAAACCTCCAGTAATTAATTTAGTAAACACAAAACGCTCGTAGTAATTTAAGATGCTCCAATTTTCGGTAACATACTTTTTCTTAACGTCATCACTCTCTTTTTTAAGCGCAAGCATTTCATTTAAGAATTGCGTTAACGACTTTTCACTAGTGTTTTGATTGGTTGGTAGAATGAGAGCAATGGTTTCTGCTAAATCTCCAACAATATGATAAGATTCTTCAAACAACCACAATGGTATATTGGCTAATTCTGAAGCCCAAGTTCTTAGTAAAGTCGTATTAACGGGCCTTGGTGGTCTTCTATGAGAAAGAATCGCGATGGTCCACACCCGATCCTGATCACTCGCCCTTTTAAAGTACTCGGAGAGTGCATTTACTTTTAGCGTAGTCTTATTGGTGCTATCTAAAGTTCTGACTAATTCTGCAAAGTTTTTCATGAATCTAACTCTTTTTCAAGTTTGGTATCCGACTCATTTAATTCGCCTTCAAACTGTGTATGTTCCGTTCTTGCATCTAAGCCAAGAGTTCGTAAATATTTAGAGAAAACATCTGTATAGCCGTGCGTACAAATTACTTTTTCTGCACCTGTGGCTTCAACAGCTTTTAAGAGTTCTTGCCAATCGCAATGATCGGACATCACGAAACCTCTGTCTACTGCGCGCCGGCGTCTTGCTCCTCTAAATGCCATCCAGCCACTTGCAGACGCTGTTACAAAAGGCACCATTTTTCGTATCCATGTCGAACCATGAGCACTTGGTGGTGCCAATACGATGTTTCCTAATAACTCGTTCTTTGTTGTTTCTCGTGTTATACGTGTTGTTTCGGGGAAGTTAACCATAGGACGAATAACCTCCGTCATATTTTCTATAGCCCCATGAGTGTATATTTTACCAATATCGGTATCTAAATACTTCAATAATCGTTGGGCCTTCCCTAACGAATAGCCAAAAAGAATTGACGTTTGTTTGGCTTCTTTATTCGTTGCCCACCAGTTATTAATATCATTAAAAACTTCTGCTTGAGGTGTCCAGTTAAACGCAGGTAAACCAAATGTACATTCGGTTATAAAAGCATGACATTTTACGGGTTCAAAAGGAACCGCAACCCCATCATCTTCCAATTTATAATCTCCAGAAAACACCCAAACTTCGCCACGGTGTTCTACACGTATTTGCGAACTTCCAATAATATGTCCCGCAGGATGTAGAGAAAACTTCACGTTATTAATGACAAAAGACTCGTTGTAATTTACCCCACTGACTTGTATATCGCCCAATCGGTGTTTAATAATTGGAACATTGGTGTGATGTGTAATGTATTTTTTATGACCATATCGACTATGATCGGCATGACCATGAGTGATTATAGCACAATCTACAGGTTTCCAAGGATCTAAATACACATTGGCAACCTCACAGTATATACCATTATCATTAAATACTAATAAAGGGGTTTTCATGTGGTTCTTTATTTTAAAGATATAACTATCTAGCAACATTCATTCAGACCAAATTCTATAGCGTTAATCTTTACTTTATATGAGCACATTTTGAATGATATTCTATTCCAATTTTCAAAATAAAACAATAAAAAATCGAGCCGAAACCCGATTTGAATACTTTACAATTTTATTTGACCATAATCCATGGTATCAGGTTTTTCACCTGATAAAGCACTTACACCGAGCTTTACCAAAGTCACCAATTTATTATGTTTAGGATCCCAATAAAACGCTTCTTTGGGTGTGATAGAAATGGCCGTTATGCTCGGGTCGTCTTTACCTTCAAACCACATATCGTCCGCCTTAGAATATAACGATTCAATTACAGATTTATCTGTTGTAATACTGGCTTTCCCATAAACATTTAAAAACTGCATATCGCTTTTATCTGCATAGATTAAATGCACATTAGAATCTATACTAATATTCTGATTATGTGTACTATTTTTATTACTTAAAAACCAGATGACTCCATCATCATCGACTTTTTTAGTACTCATCGGAATCATGTGCAAAGGCAATTCATTGAGATTGGTTGCCATCATGGTAAAGTCAATGTCTTCTGCCATCTCTTTAATTTTTAATTTTGCTTCGTCTTTATATAAATTTTCATTGCTCATATGATTATCTTTTTTTTCTGATTATTAACTCAAAATAAGTTGATTACAAGATTACAAAACAACCACAATTAGAGATGATGCAATGCAATCAAAGTTTAACTCAGAAAAAGGGGTATTGAAACGGATTATATATGATGTTTGGTATTTATTTCAAAAAAACATCGGACAATTAATTATTACCTTACCTAAAAAGCACAATAACTAATTCGTAATAATCTATAATTTAACACTTTAGTTTTAAGGACTAAAAAAAGTAAATAATACTTTAAAAATCGAAGCCTTTTAATTTGGAAATTAGAGTGAAATACATGTAAATTTGCATCCGCTTACCACAACTGCGAGAGTAGCTCAGTTGGTAGAGCGTCAGCCTTCCAAGCTGAATGTCGCCGGTTCGAACCCGGTCTCTCGCTCAAAGCGCTTCATAAAATTATGAAGCGCTTTTTTTTTGTGATAACTGGTATATACTATTCATTCGGATCAAGAGCAATTATTGTGTTTTACATGTATGTCGTTTATTAAAAATCTATACTTTAACGTTCTCGACTCCGCTCGAACACCATTAACAAACATATGGTTTTCACTATCTCACAAGCAATTTAGAAGTGTCTCTAAAAGATTAAACATTGAAAATTTAAACGGTATTCGAGCGGAGTCGAGAATTTCCCATGACAATCACAATCAACAAACAATTTTCCATTACTTTGATTAATAGTACGATTCGTGACTGTCAACTAATTTACATTCTCGACTCCGCTGGAACACCATAGAAAACATGGGATTTTCACTATTTCATAAGTAATTTGGAAGTGTCTCTAAAAGATTAAATATTGAAAATTTAAACGGCATTCGAGTGATGTCAAGAATCCAAATGATAGTCTAAAAATCAACAAACAATTTTCCATTACTTCGATTAATAGTATGATTCGTGATTGTCTACTAATTTACATTTTTACGTTCTCGACTCCGCTCGAACACCATAGAAAACATGGGGTATTCACTATTTCATAAGTAATTTGGAGTGATTGTAAAACAATCTACAAATAATTCTTCAGCAATAGCTTAAGAGCACATCAATATAAACTCCATGCGTTTCTATGTTACAAAATCCAAACTATTTATCAGTTCACTCATAACTTTTTAGAATGATTTATTATATTCTAAAAGGTGCTTCACTATCTACATCATCAAAATTTCGTTGGGACACTAATTTATGTTCTAAGGGCTCATAGAGTTCAGACTTCATATTACTACCATTAAATTTAGAGGTCCAATACACCAATTTCTTTAGATTAAGATTTCTAAAGTCTTCAGATACTTGTTCTGAAAATTCGCATCCACTAATACTTAACACTTCAAGCTGTGATAATGACGCTAATTCTGTTGGTAAAACCACCTGTTTGAAATGGTTTAGTCCTAAAACACGTAGACTCTGCATATGAGCAATCCAAGTCGGAATTTCGGTTTCCCTATTATGTGCTCTGATAAAAAACGTTTCTAAATTTAATTTAGCAATCGATTCAGGATATGCCGTGACATTTTCATTTAAACCTTCTAACCAAAGGTGCTTTAAAGTATTCCAACTTGATATTACTTCAATACTTTCATCTGCTATATGATCACAATGTATCAGTTTTACCGCTTCAATAGTTTCAACGCTTAGATTGTCTATGGTTTTAAACGCGACACTCTGCATTCTTAATTTTTTAAGCTGAGGCAAATTTACAGCAGGAAAAGTATCAAAACCTGTGGCTTCAAATATCCCTAAAAATTCAAGGTTAGGCGTGTGAGTTAATAAACGTTCTAAAGCTTCGGTAGTTCCGTTATAACCTTCAATACGTAATACTTTTAGATTTGTATGTTTATAGGCAGTTAATGCATTATTATGTTCCGGATTATTTTTTTTACACGTAATGGTAAGCTCTTTTAAATTCACGAAGTTTTTAAGTAAGCTATCTAACTGACTCACATCACTGGTAAAATCAAACGATTCAATTTTTTCTGGATGTCTAAAGTTTTCAAAATCTAATACATTATTGACATCATCATTTCTATGTCCAAGATTAAATTTAGCCGCACTAATTAGTGCATAAAATTCCTGTAAATTAAGAATTGGTGTGGCTTTAACTTCCACATTAAACACATCAAACTGTTCTGTTCCTGCTTTTATGCCTTTAATTTCAGAAATAGTTAAATTGGTAATATGCTTAGGTAAATGGTCAGTGTCTACAACTAAAGCACTCGCATTTTTAATCGTCAGGTTATCTAACTGTTCAATTTTTGAAAATACTGAAGGGAAAATTCTAACAGCTAATTTTATATCTTTAGTATGCCATTCTTGAAATCTGTATAATTCAATATTTTTAAGATTTATACATTGCTCTATCCCTTCAAAAAGCCAATCTAATTTATGTTCTAGTTTATAATGAAGCGTTGTTAGGTTTTTAAATACAGCTAATGATGTTTTATGCGGAATTTCTGGTGCTTCACAATCTACAGTTATCGTCTTTAAATTAGGGAAAAACGACGCATTATCTAACACAAAATGAAGTAGTTTGGGCGAATCTACTTCTATAGATTCTCGCAGACTTACTTCTGTCATTGGTGTAATATTTATATAACTATTACCTATTTTAGTGACCAATTTAGGTCTCGACGCATCTCCAAAAAATAAGGTAGCCGATACGGTATCTATCTTAGGTGCTATCAGCTCAAAATGTTCTAACTTAGGTAAATCTTCAAATCCATTTGGTAGGTTTGTTATGCTTTTGGATAGCAACATAAACCTTTTTAGTTGCTTTAAATGACTAACATCTTTAGGTAATGCTGTTAATTCATCAAGGTTAAATAAATCCATACGTTTTAAGGATTCAGGAAACACGACTTGAGATAAATCTTGAACCCCAACATATTGTAGTTTCAACGCTTTTAATTTAGTTAATGCTGAAAGCCAATTAAAGTCATTTAAATTCAGGTTATCAGCAGAGTTTCCAGACCAATATGCACCTTCAATACCAATTTTTTTTAAGGAGGTTAACTGTGACATTGTATTAGGGAAGCTTTTTAAACAAGGCACTACAAGCTTTAATTTTTTTAAATTGGGTAAATTACCAATAGCCTCAGGTAATTGCTCAAACTCACCTTCTAAATCCAATGTTTTTAAAGCTGTTAGTTTTGGTATTTCATTAAGGATATTATCATAGGTATTGCCTTCGCCTTTTAAATGAATCTCTAGACTTTCAATCCCATTAAAGCGTCCTAAAATTTCAGGATGTTCTAACAACTGAACCAAAAATTCTTTCGAGAAACTGTATAATCCCAATTCTGGCGCTCTACTAATAAGGGTATAGAGTTTAAACAAGTCTAAGTCTACTGAAAGCAATCCATATTCTAAAATGCTAATCAGTCTTGCGTTTACAGATTTTATCCCTCCTTTTTGGGTGAGTTTTTTGCGACTTGTAAAGGCGAGTTGTAAAGCTTCTGGTGCCTGCTTTTTTATGATATTGGTACATTCGGTTCTCATGTTTTTGTCTGCTGTTGATTTTGCAATGACAAAAATTTCATAATAAAAAGCTTCAGGAAAGTTTTTACACCCTTTTATAGCTTCAAAAGAGGCTTCAAGTTCAAAAAAATTAAATATTGGAGTTTCTATAGATTCAGGCATAAGACTTATAACGATTAAGGTTATACAAAACTATTTCAAAATCATTAGCGTCTGGTCACTGTATTCTGTGATATTTAAAACGTAAAAAAAGCGCCTTATAAAAATCACTAAATACCGTGAGTTTAAACAAACAGATTTCTTTTACCTTGCCATCAGTAATTCGGTTTGTTTAGAAAAAGACAAATCATTGTTAATGACCATAGTTAAAAATATTTAAGAGATATGATTCCCATAGAAAACGCTGAAAAATATATTCATAAGTTTAAAAAACCAGATGTAGACCGTTTTGAATTTCGTGCTTTTTCTGAACCGTATCGGGTTTTAGCTAAAATTTTAGGGCGCATTGACAAAGGTGAACGAAGAAGTTATTACACCGCCAGCGATTATATGGCGGTTTCTGAAGATGCCATTAATAACAATCCGTGGCGAACTGAAGAAGGTATGCGCTTAGGCATGCAGTTATTTGGTATTATGCAAGCCCCTTATTTAGCCGATATGTGGGATTTTATGGATACACTTCCCTATCAAAAAGGTTACAGCAGAAAGGCTTTTAGGTCTGTTAAAACTAAAGATACCTTACGTAATAAATTACAGAGTTTTACACAATTTTTAAGTTTAAGCAGAAAAGGTTTTGGCGGATTATCGTTACAAGAGCATTTTCAATACAGCACTTACTTTCCCCACGGAAACAGTTACTTTTTAGCGACTTTGCTCCATAATGGACATGGCATGTTTGATGAATTATTAGATGACATCCTTCAAAATGAAGATGATATTGGAGGTGTTAGCTCCGATATTATTAAAGCCTTATTACTCTCCGAAGATAAAAAACATTGGGAAATGGCGGCTAAATTATTACTCGCCGCCCAACGTCAAGAAGGTTTAAGACAAACCATTTTAGAATCTTTAGATGAGTCGGGTCTTGGCGCCCTAAAATATATGATTAACGTGCTTTTAGAAAACGATTTAGCTCGTTTTAGCAGTGTGAATAGAGCCGTGAGCACGTGGTTTGGATTAAATTGGGAAACGCCTAAAAAATCGGTGATTAACCGCGTATTAGAAATGGCTCAATCTCTAATTTTAAATGTAAAAGAAGTAGACACCTACTTAAAGAGTAAAGACAATTTAGAAGTTTTAGTCGGTTTATGGTCTATAGCGATTTTAGATGTGGACACGGCAAATAGAAAAGCCTTAGATATTGTTTTTGAATCTGAAGATAGAGCCAAAAAGATTCTTGCATTATACTTTATCAGTAATACAGACCGAACGAATGATTTATTAGTCGATTATTTCCAAAAAGAATTGGGTAAAGATTATGCCGTAGACCATTGGGTGGCAGTAAACTTACCGCCTACCACTTTAGATAATGAAACCTTTGAAAAATTATTTGCTGTAGCAAAAACAGCAGAAGACAAAGGGAAATCTTTCGAGAGTAAAATATTCTCGTGGTGGAGTTTTACACCTAGCTCATATTATTTCTATCAGTTTCTAATTAACGGTGCTACCGAACAGCAATTAGAACTCATGGCTACCGATTTGGAAGTTTTACCAACAGAATTCAGAGAGAGTTACATCCGTAAGGTATTCCCAAAACATTACAGCTATTCTTTTTACAATTACGAACAAAAATTAAAGGAGAAAGAACGTTTAAATTTCGACCAATATTCTTGGAAGCGCGCCTTAGCAAGAAAAGCCATTTACAACCGTAATGAACTGCTCATGTCTACGGGATTAAATTTGTTCAGTAAAATGCATCTTTATGATGCCGATTTAGACATTGTTGAAGATTTATTAAGACGAAAACATAAAGGTTTACGAACGGCTTTAATTCAGTTACTACTCCAATTACCTGTAGACAGCTTAAGAACCTATACGACCAATTTAGTGTCTTCAAAAAGCATCGACCAGCGTTTAGCAGGATTAGAAGTGTTAACCCTTTTGCATGATGCCAACAGACAATCTAATTATGTAGAAGAGCAAATTCACATGTACAACGAGCGTCCTAAAATCACTAAAAACGAACAGGTGTATTTAGATAAGTTTTCGGATACTTCAGAAGAGTTAAACTACAGCAACGGTTTTGGTGCTATAGATTACGATAATTTAACACCGCTATACATCCCAAAAACACGTTTTGAAACCAAGACAAATATCTTCGATAAATTAGGGATTTCAATGTCGGAATCTTCAAAATTTAAGTTCAAAGATTTTATTGATGTTAAGAAAATCATCACTCAAGTCAATCAGTTAATTGCGCTTGTTGCCGAAAATAAACAGCACGAATATCAAACAGAAGTTTATGATGGTGAAATTGCAACTACATACATAGAAAAAGGCATTCGTGATATCAAAAAATTAGGAGACGATGCTACGGCAGAAGAGCTTTTACATAATATTCCGTTAGCAAATGTTTGGATGGCTTGGTACGAAAAAAGTGGTTTAAACGATTTTGAAATGTATGCGACCATCCGTTACATAAAAAGACGAAACACACCTTTTGGCGAATACAAAGAATTAGAGCCTTTTGGTAGACAATATTATCCCGATTTAAACGGCTTAAATTTAGGCGAAAAACAAGCCTATTACAATACATCAAATGAATACGTCACCATTTTAAGTCGTTTATTTAAAGTCTACTGCGAAGAAAAAACAATCGCATCTTTTAAATTAGATATTTTAGAAGACATGATTGCTAACTTTCCTAAAAACCTTAAGTTACTTCAATTTCAATCTTCTCGTTATCGTTACGAGGTTAAAACCTATAATTGGGCCAACGTGGTGTTACCACTCGCACCAAGTTTAAGCCACAGTAATTTAGAACATGTATCTCAAGAAGAACTTCAACGCTACTGGGGAATTTACATGTATCTAATAGCGCAAGATATTAGTCATCCTTTACCTACTACAGAGGTAAAAGTAATTACAGAACAAGCTAAAAGACCAGGAATTGTACCATTCCCAGCGGTAGAAACGACAATAAAGCTTTATAAAGCAGGGCTAATAAATGATGATGACTTACGCTTTCAGGCCTTACATTCTCGTGAATTAATGGTCATTATGGATGGAGGTTTTAACTACAGAATGAACTATAAATTGGTTGAAAGAGATTCCATTCCTAAGCATGTCATTGCGCCATTAAAAGCTAACATATTAGAAACAGAACTAGAACGTGGCGATTTAGCGACGCCTGCAACAGACTATATAAGTTCTATTTACCGCGTAGAAGGCATCGATTATGTGTTCCGAATTTTAGAACGTTTAGGCAAAGATAATTTTGAACGTGGTTACAGTTATTACGGCGATAGTAAGAAAACCATTTTTAGTGATCTTTTAAAGAAAACCACCTTTAAAGACACCGAAAGTTATGCCGATTTCGCTAAACATGCAGACGCCTCTAAAATAACTAAAAAGCGTTTAATCGAACTGGCTTGTTATGCCACACAATGGACAGCCTTTGTGGGTGAATATTTAGGTTTAGAAAACTTAGACAGTGCCGTTTGGTGGTTTCAGGCACACGCTTCAGATTATATGAATAGTGAAAAAGAAACCATTATTTCGCGTTATTCTAACATACCAAAAAGTGATTTTGCCATTGGTGCCATAGATATCGATTGGTTTAATAAAGTATATCAAACCATCGGAAAATCGAATTGGAAATTACTTCACGATGCCGCCAAATACATTACCGATGGAAACGGCCATCGACAAGTCAAACTCTATTCTAGCGTCATGTTAGGTGAAGTAAAAATTACCGAAACCTTAAAGAAAATTAAAGACAAACGCGATAAGGATTATGTGCGTGCTTTAGGATTAATTCCGTTAAGTAAAACCGTACCCGAAAAAGACGTCTTAAAACGTTATAACCTGTTGCAAGACTTCTTAAAAGAGAGCAAACAATTTGGACAACAACGTCAAGAAAGCGAAGCCATTGCTGTTGGTATTGCACTAGATAATTTATCCCGAAATGCAGGTTATCAAGACCGTGTGCGTTTCAGTTGGGCCATGGAAGCTAAAGCGACACAAGCCATTATGGAACATGCCGTACTCAACATAGAAGAAACAGAAATTGAACTCGTAATTAACGACCTTGGTAAAGCAGATATTAAAGTTACCAAAGCAGGAAAATCACTAAAAAATATTCCTGCCAAATTGCGCAAAGACAAGCAAATTATCGCTTTAAAAGAGCACAAAACCTACTTGTCTAGACAATACAGCAGAACGCGTATCTCCCTAGAAAACGCTATGGTTAACGAAGATGAATTTACAGCGCTAGAAATTCATAATATGATGCAACATCCTATTGTAAAAGTGATGTTGAGCAAGTTGGTTCTGTACGTTCCTGAGCAGGAAATATCTGGTTTTTATAACGAAGGTGTTTTAACCGATGCTTCAGGACAAACACACCCATTAAACGAAGACGATGTCTTGCTTATTGCACACGCCTCTCACCTATACCAAGGGGTAGAATGGGATATGTACCAAAAACATGTATTTGCAGAGCGCATTACCCAACCTTTTAAACAAGTGTTTAGAGAGTTGTATTTAATCACGAATGACGAGCGCGAACACAGCAACAGGTCTGAGCGTTACCAAGGTCATCAAATTCAGCCTAAAAAAACCGTAGCCTTATTGCGCGGTCGTGGTTGGACGGTGAGTATGGAAGATGGCCTGCAAAAAGTGTATCATAAACGCGGATTTATAGCCACCATGTACGCTATGGCAGACTGGTATTCACCATCAGAGGCCGAAGCCCCAACGTTAGAAGACATCTGTTTTCATGCTATAGATTCTTATAAAAGAATTCCGTTAACAGAGATTCCGCCAGTAGTATTTAGCGAAATTATGCGAGATATCGACCTTGTGGTAAGTGTTGCTCACGTTGGTGGCGTAGACCCTGAGGCGAGTCACAGTACCATGGAAATGCGCGGTGCCTTGGCCGAAGCTTCAGCTCAATTATTCAAGCTTAAAAACATCACGGTTAAGGAGCGTCATATCTTTATAAAAGGAACTTTAGGCGAATATAGCATTCATTTAGGAAGTGGTCAGGTGAGTAAAAACGGACTGTCGTTATTCATCATTCCGGTGCACAGTCAGCATCGCGGACGCATGTTCTTGCCTTTCGTAGACGAAGACCCAAAATCGGCAGAAATTATTTCAAAAATGAAATTACTTTCAGAAGACCATAAAATCCAAGATCCAACCATTTTGGCACAAATTAATAGTTAATACAAGCATTAGGGCGTTACCTCGCTTAGGCGAGGTCGGGCTTTCTGTTGCAAGTCCTCGTGCTAGCGCACTGTGGGCTTTCCTCGGCAATCCCTAACGCAAAATATACGTAAATCATGGAACTCACGTTACAACTAAAAAGACTCGGGAAGAAAAAAGTAAAAGAAGTCCCTTTTACTCTAGAGGAAAGTCCTAAAAATCTAGAAGAATTATTAATTGGCTGTGTTAAACATCAAGTCGATGCGTATAATAAAAAACGCACCGAAGTAAATGTTATCGGGTTTTTAAGTCCAGCCGAAATCCAAGAACAAGCCCAAAGTGGTAAAGTCGATTTTGGAGATATTACTAATACAACACTTGCTAATCATCAACAAGCCATAGACAATGTGTTGCTAGCTTTTAAAGACGGGCTTTTCGTGGTGTTTGTAGACGATGATGAAATCACTGATTTAAGCACACCGCTAGAACTCACCTCAGAAAGTGTCATTGCCTTTATCAGGCTCACCTTTTTAGTCGGCACCTATTGGTAGTTTTTTTAATTTAGTAATCATGAATATTGAAAACATTCAAACCCAATTAGCCACACAAATTATGAATCATCATAAAACTTGGAGCAATTTATTAGTCAACCTAGAACTTGGCAATGAAGCTTCCAGTTATTGGGATGTTACATTAGAACCCACTAATATTTCTGTCGAGCTTAATAATACTTTTTTCACGTTCAAAAATGCAGAATTTAGGTTTGATATAAATTCTGGTGTTTCTTATGGTGATGACGTTAGCATTTTCACGAAACAAGTTTCTGGCAAAGGAAGTTATCAATTTATAGATGACAAAACAATACATCTAACAGAACTAAAAATTGAAGCATAGGATTTAGAAACGAATAGAAAATTAATGGAAACAAAATTTAAAACTAAAACAGGATTTTGTCATATTTTACCAGATAAAATTATTCTAACAAGAGATGGTATTATCGGAAATGTAGCAAAAGTGGCTGTTGGGAAAAGCATCACTCGAGTTTTAATAATTTATGGCGGAATTTCTGCTTTCTTACTTTATTCAGCATTTGATAGTTTTCAAACAGGTCAAGTTCCGATATCAATATTTTATTTAATTATTGGTTTATTTCTTATGTATGGAATATGTTCTAGCTTTAATAATTCTACAACACCAATAATCGAAAGAAAAGATATTAAAAATATCAAATTTAAAAAAGCAATATTAGGAATAACGCGTTCTCGATTTGAAGTCCGTTTTAAAGACGAAAATGGAAAAATTAAGAAACGTATCATTATGTTACCCGGTTCAATCCATCAAGGAAAAAAAGAAACAGAAATAGCAAAAAAAATAATGGAAAAAGAGAAGTTATTAAATGAATAAAATGTGAAGACCACATTTAAAAAAAGGTTTTAAAACATCAAAATAAATAAAAAATCATTACACATTATGAAACATTATACAAACGCCATTATTTTTGGAATAGCCATCGTGGCATCTTCAATTTTCTTAGGTAAAGCCTACACCGATAGAAATAAAGTAGATGGCGAAATTGAAGTCACTGGCTTAGGAAAAACAGATTTCTCATCCGATTTAATTGTTTGGGAAGGCAGTTTTAGTTCCGTGAATTTAGATTTACAACAAGCTTACATCGCTTTAGAACAAAAGAAATCGACCATAAATAATTACTTGACAAAGAAAGGAATTAAGCCAGAGGAACTAGTTTACAGTGCGGTATCAACACATCAGAAAACCAAACAAATATATACCATTAATGGCGATTATGCCGGTGAAGAATTTGTGGGATACGAACTCACACAATCTTTAGAAATAGAATCTAAAGACGTCGATAAAATTGAAAAAGTCTCTAGAGAAATCACAGAATTACTAAATCAAGGCGTTCAATTCTATTCGCAAGCACCACGCTATTATTACACCAAACTTGCTGATTTAAAAATTGAAATGATTTCTAAAGCCACGGAAGACGCGCGTTTACGTGCCGAAAATATTGCTAAATATTCTGGAGGCGCATTAAGTGATTTAGAATCGGCTAAAATGGGTATCTTTCAAATTACAGGACAAAATTCTGGAGAAGATTATTCTTGGGGAGGAACCTTTAACACAGCAAATAGAGAAAAAACAGCTTCTATTACTATGAAGTTGGTTTATAAAGTAGACTAATCCCCTACTCTATGTATTAAAAAAAAAAGGTATTCTTATCAATTAGAATACCTTTCTTTTTATATTAAATTGGACGGTATAAAACGCCTTCAGCATAGAGAAGTAAAACAAATTTAAATGGTTGAAATTATACAAGCAAACGCCACACATACAGAGCTCATAGTGGCAATAGGAACACAAGCATTTAGAGAGTCTCACGGCCATAGTGCTTCCAAAGAAGATATAGATGACTACATTTCTAAAACCTATAATACGGACAAAATTCTCAAAGAATTTGACCATAGAAATGTGCATTATCATCTCATTTATAGTGATGGCAGTATTGCAGGATTTTCAAAAATTGAATTACACACTGAGAACGAAAATATAAACGCTTCTGCTCTTACTAAATTAGACCGGATTTATCTTTTAGAAGCTTTCCACGGTAAAAAATTAGGCGTACAATTATTCCAGTATAATATTGAATTATCTAAAAAACAAAATCAGAACGGCATTTGGCTTGCCGTTTGGACAGAGAACCAAAAGGCTGTAACCTTTTATAAAAAAATGGGCTTTAAGATTGTAGGTGCATTTGATTTTAAAATATCGGAGACGCATAAAAATCCTAATCACATAATGTATTTAGAGTACAAATAATGTGTCTTTAGATATAGAGTGCTAAGGTGTTTACCATACTGTAACACCTTTTTTTTATGCCCAAAAAGTATATAGCTAAATCCTGAAATAGCTGAATACCGTGATAAAATAATTGGTGTGTTGCTCTAATTTTGTAAGAAATAAAAATCAATAATTATGAGCAATACCATATACGGACCAGAAAAAACACCTGAAGAAATAGCCAAAATAGTAGAGCAAACTGAAAATAGTGATAAAAAGATTTACCCTATTTTAAAACCTGGAAATTGGGTAGGATTAAAAGCAGGAGCCTTAAGTTCTACTTTAATTCCTTCAGAAGATGGTGCTGAGGTTGTAATTGCTTACGGTATGGATACCCCAGATAACTTTGTGTTTTTAAACAAACAGCATCTCGAAACTATGGATGCCAAGCAAATTACCCAAGAAGCTTTCACCAATTTAGAAAACTACGACACCGATTTCGAATTCGTTAAAGCTTTACACAATAAAGCCTTAGCCTCTAGTGGGAATGATTTTTCTAGTGAACGCCTGCTTTCTCAAGCACATATGCTTAAAGCACACACCATGCTAGAGGCCGACGAATTACTAGTTTCTGTGCCAAGAAGAACCTGTATGATGGTGATATCTAAAACAGCAGACGAAGACACCATTAATAAATTCATCTACTTACACAACCACACTTGGGAAGACGACAGTTATGGTAACGCACCTATTACCAATGCCCTTTTTGTTGTAAAAGAAGGTTCAATTGTAGGACATATCCCATTATAATTTAAGACGACACAAGAACTATTTATCGTTGGATTAGCAACGGTAAATAGTTTAATTTAAAACTTATATACATTGAAAAATCTAGACTTTAGTATTAACGGAAGAGTACAAAATTTAATGGTTGACGTTTTTGAATCTGTTAGCGCTTCCAAGGAAACAGAAATTAAAATAGGTGAACTTCTAGACACACAAAGTATTTTTGAACTTGTGTTTGAAATTGTAAGAGAAACCGGATTTTATAATGCCGATGAAAACTTTAAACTGATTAAAGCTTTGAATATAGACACTGATGAAGACGCCTTGGAAGATGCCTTGTACACTACATGGATTAGCATGGGAAACACCTTAAACACAGCAAAAACTCAAGAAGAATTTAATGCCAAGTTTGCCATTTTTGTACCCATTATTCTAAAACGAATGGAGCTTATTAATCGTAGTTCGCTAACGCAGTAAACGGCTATAGCATCATCATAAAAAACCCATCCCCAACCGCTTTATTAATACACTGTCTTTCTTTTTAATACTATGGAATTTAATATAAATGATCTGACCTCATACTACACGCATTTAAAAACGCAACCCAATTACCCAAAAACTTATTTATATGAGCTTTTTGCTGTTGGTAAAACGTCTAGAGATGAAATTATTGTTAATGAAGTTTCTAAAATCCTAGAAACGCACGGTACGCCAGAACTTCTTAGTGCTTTTAACACTCTTAATAAATTGCCTGAAGATGGTCAAAATTCCACAGAAGTTTTAAAAGCATTACTCAAATACGGACTTAAAGACCCATTATTTCCTATAGGTAAACTTTACACTATGTTTGGGTTTTCTTCACTTTCTATTAGAACGGAAACTATTGCTGAAACACTAGAAAAACAACCTGACCTCATTTCGCGTTTAAACGGTATAACGAAACTAAAAATAGCCAATGTATTTACTAACGGTTTACCAGAGGAAATTTGTGATATCACCTCATTAACTGCTTTAGACATTGAAGGCGATTACCAAGCGTTACCCGTTTCCATAGGTCATTTAAAACAATTAGAAGACGTCAGTTTAGAATTACCTAAATTAATTGTATTTCCAGAGTCATTCTGGTCTTTAAACAACATAAAAGAACTAGAATTAAGCGATATAGAAACAGATATTCAAGCGTCGCTTCAACTGGAAAAACTTACAAAATTAGAAGAATTAGGCTTCTACGAAGTCAATTTAAAAGATAGTTCTCAACTAAAACTTCCTTCAAGTTTAAAAGAATTAGATTTTATAAGACTAGAACACTTAACAAAACTTCCTACAAGTATTTCTTCACTCGTAAATCTTGAAAAATTCAACTTATTTAAGTGTCCACTGTTAGTTGAAATACCAAATGTCTTTCACAATTTAAACAAGCTTTTTGTGCTTAAGTTTAAAGCTGTTCCTTTAATTAAAACCCTTGAAGACCATCAGATATTTACTGCCAATTGCGAGTATATTACGTTAGATGATAACATAGAAATAATTCCTGCTGTATCACCAATTTCAAATTCTGAATTGTTAATCAGAGATGTCAAAATTTTAAATTACGTATTATCGCATCCTGAACGATTTGTCAACCTTAAAAAGTTAAAAATTCATTACATCACTATTTTCGCTGATGTTACAACAGGTTTAGGACAATTAACAACACTTGAGTCTATTGATATTCATCAAGGAAGTCATACCGAAACCTTATTTCAAAACATAGAAAACTGTACGCACTTACGCTATTTAAAATTATACGGTGTTACTATTATAAGCATTCCTGAAGGCTTAAAAGACTTGGAACATTTAGAGTATTTAAGTTTCAATAGCTGTCGTGAATTGGTTTTAGAAGCTAAGAATTTACCTTCTGAAATTAAAGACTTGCACTTATTTGACATTAAAGCATATGTTCCTGCTGAAAAATCACTTGAAACAGAACAAGCTTATTTTGGGAATTTAGCGATTGAAGCACCTCAAGTTTTGTTTCAAAATTTAATCACGACATCACTTCATTTTTCAGGTATTAATGAATGCGAAAACACCCAAGAAGATCTAACGCAATACTTACCAAAACCGGAAGTATTAACCACACTAAAAGCCTATACAAATACAGGTCATTTTCAAAATGTACTGGTCTATTGTACCAATTTAGAGCATTTACATTTAGATAATAATGAAGCGAGTCAAGCAACGTTAACAAGCCTACCTGCTCCGAAATTAAAATATTTTAAATTAGATTTTTATAAAGAAGACAACCTAGAATCTATTATTAAAAATATGCCCAATTTAGAGGGCTTAAATATGGCACATTATGACGTTTCAACTTCGTTTCCTAAAGTGACGTTGCCGAATTTAAAAGCTTTAGATTTAAGTTATACCACCTTTGAAAGTCTTGAAACTTTAGAAGCACCTGTTTTAGAATCGATTTATATTGCCTTAAGTTATCAATTTGGAATGGCAGGCTATGCAAAACTAAATCAGTTTAAAGCCTTGAAAAAATTAAGTTTTATGGGCATTAGTGACGAGGTAAATAGTATTCCGGAAAGTATTTCAGAATTAAAACTAACCGAGTTTTTAATCAACCATAAGTTTGAAGTGTTGCCAGAATTCATTCAGCATATGACCACTTTAAAAACCTTATCCTTAGGCGGAAATGACTTTGTAGATTTACCAACTTGGATAGCCGATTTACCTCATTTAGAACGCTTAGATATTGACAATTGTAAATTTGAAAATGCAGTTCCTGAATATTTTCAGAAACTAAAACTGAAAGAACTAAAATATTACATCTCTGGTTTTGATGGATATAATATGAATCCAGAAAAATACAAGAACTTAATAACACCGGGTTATACGGAGTTGAAAAAAGAATTCAGTAAAGAATCAAATGTGTAATTTTTGATGCTATTTAGTATTTAAACCAAAGCTATGAACATAGAAAAATTAATTAGAACTCGAGAGCCTTACCAAGAAAGGTTATTTGACAGTTTCTTAATCGAAAATATAAAATCGTACGAGGATCTTATGGGGGTTTATCAAACCTATAAACAAAATCATCCTGACAAGACCATAATGTTAACGCTTGATGATTTAGGTCAAGCAGAATATACTAGTGGGCACGCTTGTGATTACAATGCTCTGCTAGATACAGACGGTTATGATTTATCTGGACTTGACAAAGCCTGTTATGATGAAGATAACGAGCATTTGGGGCATTTGTCTACACCATCGGAATATTTTATTATCAGAGAAAACTTTTTAAAACAAACAAAAAGCATTGATTTTAAAATCGTTTGTGAAAAAGACATAAGCAATTCTGAAGACGATGTTTTAGATTTAGAAAACATTAATGAATCTCCATTGGCTTTTTTAGACCAACAGGTTGTCCTGAAGATTCTTCCTGTAGAACAACCGTACGAAGGACTTACCGGATTTCCTAATGGTTATTTTAATGCCGACTTTAGTCCTTTTGAAAATTATGCGTTATCAAAACACCTCTTTGAAACCTATAATTTTGAACTTTTTGGCATAGGTGCTTCCTTTTTAGGATTTATTAGAAATGAACCCTTAAAAGACAATGAATTAAAAGCATTGGTAACTGACTTAGCAAAACTGTATAACACCACAGAATCAGAGTTTGAAAAATTAGCAGATATCATTAAAGATAAAAATCATTTGTTCTTAAGATATACTGAATAATTTCAGTCGTAAAAACGCTGGAGAGCATTAAAACACTCATAAATTGTATCTAAAACTTAGATGAAATATAAATGCCAGGATTCTTATTTTATAAAGAACCCTGGCATGTATATTAAAGTAATAATTTAGAATATTTTTGAAATACTAAGACTTATCGCCTTGCCGTTTTACAAAAATAGCTTGTAATCGTTGTTGTAAACTTTCGTCCTGCTGAATTTTAGCCGCCAGTGATTCAAAGTCCTCTAAAGAAATTCCAGCTGATTCGATGCTGGCAATTGTGTTTTTCTCCATTTCAGGTTGCATTTGTTCAAACTTACTGGTTACTTTTCCATGTTTTTCTAGTTCCGCGGCAGTTGCATCCGATTCTTGATTTGGATCCATCATAGCTTTCTGAATCTCATTAAAACGGGCGATGTCCAGACCTTCTTCTTCAACAACGGCAATCATTTCTTGTTGAGATTTTTGGTTTTGCATTTGTACCACAGCATAAGCATCTGCAAACTGTCCCAATTGCTCGTCAGAAACACTTTGTTCTTGAGCCATTAGCGTGGTTGACACACAGATAAATAATAATAAAACACTAGTTTTTAATGATTTGATCATAACGATTTTTTTATGTAGTTTTTCCAAACCTATAAGTAATATTATGCATTGCCAATTAAAAAGACACACTTAACGTTATTTTATAATTTATTAAGAACTCTTTAAGTTTTTATTTTAGGTTATACAGTCAATTAGAGACAACGCAATAAAGTATAACTCACAGACTTCTTTTTGTTATTCTGAAAATTGTTTAACAATTTTAAAGAGCGTTAAATTAGTTCTTTGTATTGTTCCGTCATCGTGACGAAATAGATGTACATTAGTATTATCATAACAACCAAAGAACAATAAATCACCTTCGGAATTAGCTCCTACAGCTTTACCTAAAGCCAATTTTTCTAAACTCCATTTGTACCCATTTAAATCTTTAAATATGGGATTCATAAATTCACTTAATGTCTTTACATATGGTTTTAATGCGTGAATTAGACTTACTTTCATCCCGTCTATATTTGTCGGTTCCATCATCTTTTCAAAATTATATAAGGTAAATTCTTCGGCTTCAAAGACAACAGTCCGTGGTTTTTCGGCTATAAACTCCCTATAATTTTTTCTAAATAGTGGTTTTAGTTCATCTTCGGAGGATACGATTAAATCTTCATTCATAGTTGTATTTTTTAATGTATTAGTTCTTTTGTTTTAGTATCTACAATCTGTAGTAGCGTTGGCATTCGGTATTTACCGTGCATACGTTCTATGGCGTTACAAACCTCATCTCTATCTGTACCAATAGCAGTTACATACAATGGTTTTTTACTTTCGCCACGACATACTTCCTTAAATACAGAAGTTTTAGATACAAACTCAGATTTAGCAATTCCAACAACCGGAATTTTATGCTCTAAAGCTTGGTACAAATAGCCACCTAAACCTAAATGTTTTTCTTCTAGAATCACATAACCATCAACAATGATTAGTTCGACTTCTTCTAGATTCACTTGTTTTAGTAAACTTAAAATACACGGTAATTCGCGTTTGTAAAAAGATCCTGGTTCGTAGGGTGCTACGCCTTCAATAATATCGGTGTAAATTTTTGTTGGTTCGTCATCTTCCCAATCGTTAAAACTTACCGCGATTGTTTTGGCTTTTCCGTCGTAATAATAAGTATCAAAAGCGAATATCATTGGGTATTGTTGATGAGTTAAATAGTAAGAATATATAGATTAACTTAAAACAGGAATAATATGTGACCAATTTAAGGTTGTAGCAAAATCTAGAGCTGTTTTTCCTGTATTGGTCTTTGCGTTTTTATCTGCACCTAATTCTAGTAAAATCTCTACAGCTATTTTATTTCCTGCAATAGTTTCTGTGTGTAATCTCGTGACTCCATTTTCATCTGCAGCTTTTACAACATCTAGATTAGCTTCAAAATAGTCTCTTGCAGGTTGCTCCATTACTTTGCTCATTGGGTGCTCAATAAGGTTCTCTTCATTGTCTTCTTGTTGATAAGCCACTAGAATAATGTTAGGATCACCAAAATCTAGTCCCCAAGCCTCATCGTGTTGTTTTCTTTCTTCCGCCGTCATATCCGAACGTAAGACTTGTATGGTGTAACCGCCATAAGTTTTTCGGTCTATAGCTAACATCCAATCTGATATTTCTGAAACTTTTCTAGTTACGGTATCGCCTTCGGCAACATTAGTTAATAGGTTAGGTGAATTCATTAAAACACCAGTAATATGTTCCCCATCAAAAGCTATTTCGCTAATCCACATATGTTCTACAGTAAGTTGCTCATCACCTTCAGCCATTTGTTGAAAAGGAATCTTTACCAACGCTAAATTATGTGCAGGAACCACACGTTTTGCTTCCCAATATAGTTCTCTCCAGAAATAGTTAAACGTGTCTTGTGCTTTAAGGTAAGCCGCTTTCATTTTTTCGTTTTGTTTAGCAAAAACGATATTGTTATCTTGACTCATAGTAAATTGTTTTTTGTTAATTTTTTTTAAAGAAAGAATGTACCTGTTTCAGACATTCCGATTGGGTTTTGTGTGCGTGCTGTCCATTCTTCATTATTTAAAATAGAATGAGGTTGCATTACTATTTTGGTATCTAAACTTTTTCTACCCACAAGTACCATTTTGTCTTCTATGTTAGATTTAGTGCTGTTGAAAATTTCTAAATAGGCTTCATTAAAATGCATTAGCATAATCTGTGTTTTATTCTGAATTTTATAAATATCTAATACTTTGAAATAGGCTCCAGAAGCAATTAAATGAAACCCATATTTAGCTACATCCGGATTTATACCTCCTAAGTTAGAAGCCGAATTAGAGGCTATAGCAAAGCGTACATTTTTAGCTAAACCTTCTGCCTGGTTAGAGAGATCTGTAAAACCACGTTCTTGTATAATTTGGTCTACTTTATAGCGCGTAACTAAATCTTTTGAAAGCTCACAATCTCTATAATACATTGTTAAACCTGAAAATGTATTTTGGTAGGCCTGTTCTATTTTTATGTTTTCCATTTTGTAATTTTCAATTAACAATTAATAAAAATCGTAATACAAACTCCACTGGCTGGTGTCGTTATTTTTAGCAAACATTAAACTACCGCCATCTACCACGTTGAAATTTGCCTTATAATCTGATACAATTTGAAACACAAACTGAAAGCCTTCACCAAAACCATCAGCATCGCCTATTCCAGATTGACAAAAAGAAGGATAACCACCTATTTTATGGTCGTAGATATGATCTGTAATATCAAAATAATCTTCAATAACACCTTCTTTTTCTAATCTCAAAACTTCGGCTTCATCTTCCATTGTCAAACCACCACCATCCCATAATGGGAAATCATTTTCATCTAATTCTGCTTGTAGCGGAAAAGCATTTATAAACGAGTCTGAATTTTCTATATTTTTAATTTGAATATTTTCTAAGTTGTTATATTCTCTTATTACCCAATGGTCTCCCATATCTTCAAAACATTCTGGCCATTCTGCAGAAACAAAAACAGTGATGAGTTTGGTATCCTTAAGACTTGGATGAACGTAAGGCAAATTAGGAAGGTAAAACTGCGCTAACGGAAACATTTGATCTCCGTTTTTATCTAACGGAATGTCTTCGTCTTCATTATAAGCAAAGACTTTACCTATCCAACTTTCATCAAGGGTGTTTTTTGGTCTAAAGCCGCCTGTGGTAAATTTGGTAATCGGTTTAGATATTTTATTTTTAAGTTCTTCTACAGTCATTTGTGTGTTTTTATCCAAACATTGTGCTATCAGAAAAAGTTTTACCATCGTAAGATTGTGCAATTAAATAATGATTCCCGAACATTCCATCTTCATTATAAATGACGTCTATCAAGTCTTTTGCATAAAAATGAATAGCTGTTATCGTTAACTTTTTTCTGAATTCTTGCTTGCTTAACTCAGGATATCCATTGTCTTCATCGGCCCAGTTTTCATTGTAATTTTCGTAAAACGCATTTACGATTTCATCTGTGGCTTTGTTCTTTTTATCCTCAAAATCTTCAAAAAATGAATTTCCTAAAGCAATCATGTCCTCTAAACTAATGTCTTCTAAATTTAGACTGACATCAATTGTATTATTACCAGATAAAAAGGTTGTTCTATAACAATCTTCACTTCGTGGATCTTTTTTAAGCGTATCTTTTGTTATTTTCATTAGTGTTTGTTTTTAAGAATTTGCGCTGTATAATTATCCTAAATCGGTTCTAATGTTAGAGAAGTCGCCTTTGGCAAGTTTGTCTTTTTCAATAAAAAACATTAGAAACTCATCCATATCCCAGTCCCAAGAAAAAACATTATCCCATCGTAAAGTAAGTAAAGACGTCCATTCATCTGTTTTACGAGGATCGTAAGCTAAGGTGTTGAAATATGGGTATCCAAATAAATAGCTGAACGTTTTTTTGCTTACCATATCTGGTACTTTGCTACAAACGTAATCTAGTTGCTTTTTATTTAATCCTTTATCTTTATATAACTCTTCTCTGTAAGGTATATCTACATTTTCGAGTAAATCAATGCGTATACAATGATCTACATAGAAGTAATCTAAATTAGGATTTACATAGGTTTTTAAGGGTGTACCTTCTTCAAAATGATAGACTTTTGCATAATCTTTTGCTCCGAAGAATACATTTTTGTCATCATCATTAGCAATAAAAAAGCTTAACATTCCTGTTTTTGGTAGTGGCGTTTCAAATTTAATTTCACTTAAATTAATTTGTAATGCAAAACGATAATCGCCAAACTCGTGTTTAGGCCATTCAAAATCTTCAGGCACTTCTGGATAGCCTCCTTGTTTACTTAAACCTATATTTTCTTTACTGCGATTTTCTCCTACTATTTTAATAGAGGGTAACATTACAGATCTTAAATACGCTTCTTTTTTATATAAATCGTATTTTTCAATTTTAACTATCTCTTCAAATTTAGCTTTGTCCATAAGGTTATTTTTTATTTCTGATACATTACAAAAATGAAGCTTTGCTTAGGTTTTCGAGTAACGGTTTTCAGTGATATTATAATTCCTGCGAGCTATTTACAACTCGGTTTTACGTTCTTGAAGACGTTTTAAAAGTAAATCTATAGTAACTAATTTATCCTCATATTCCTTTCTTAATACCTGCTGAGAGTTTTCTATGTTGTCATTAAATTGAAACTCTAATTTTTCCATTTTTTCTTGAAAGTTTTGAATACCTTCTACATGCTCTGCTTTAAACAAAATCGCAGGCGCATCTTCATAAGATTCTAAATCTTTAACAGAAAGCACTTCTGTACTTCCTAATTGGGCTAAGGATAAAGAATCCGATTCTACAAACACATCTTTTAGCGATAAGGTAAAGTCTACTGCAGCTGGAATACGATATACAACACCTTCTACACCTTGTTCAGTAACAAACTGGGGTAAAGAAGATACTTCTACTTGTGGAAACTGTAAGGTTAACGCATCATTTAAAAACTCTACGTTTTCAAAAATATGTTTCGGATTTATGGTGTGATAGATTGTATTCTCTGCTGTTTTAGACCAAAATCCAGCTTCAGTATATAGCGTTGTAGGATCTATGATGGTGGTGTATTTAACTTTGGATTTTTTAATGTAAGGTTTAAAATCTTCATTTAACACCTTAATCTGACTCTTATAAAATGAAACAATTTTTAAGGTTAAATCGATGTCTTTTTGCGTCTTTATTTCAGAAATGTTATTCATAATTTCTAACACAGATCTGTAGGCCTCTGCCTCTAAACTAGTGTCTGTTAAAGAGGCCGAAGCATATGGTCCTTTGTAGGCGATAATCTCTGAAGGCAGACTTATGGTTTCACCTTCAACTTGTGGATTTGTTTGCGATTCTGCATCTACAAATAAAGCATCAGGAATCTGATTCCCGGTTAACACAAAGGTGTGAGATTGGTCTGGAACTAAAATATTAGTAATCTTAATAGGATCTTCAATAGTCAGTTTAGTAGTGCTTGAAGTTAGGGCCTGATCAATACCATTTCTGTATGCTCTAGGCTCGTTTAATGTATAAATAACTTCTACTCTTAAAAGGTTTTTAGACAAAAAATATGGAGTCGCATTAGACGCCATTGTCGTGTGGTCTTGATATAAAGCGGTATAACTTTTTTTACTACATGATGAAAACATCATGAATACTAAGGCGAAATAAAGGAGTTGATTTTTCAATTTGGATGTGTTTATTTTACAATTCAAAACTAGAACTTATGCCTCTTAATTTTATCCCTGAAACTAGTGAGATTGATATATACTGTATTCAGGTTGTTTTGTTTTTACAAGCGAAAACAACAACAAAAGCACGCCTTTTGGACGTGCTTTTTTGACTAAAAAATTGCGATGTAATAGAATGCTAAATTGAAGCTTCAACTAGGTGTACATCTTTATGTTATTGCTTACCTTCAATGTTTTAAACGGAACTATTTTACCATTTTAGTACGGGTTCATCTTTCCAAAAGATTAATCGGAAATCTTCATGATGGTTGCCAGTACCTATGGTATGATTATCTCGAAGGCCTTGGTTTAATTTCAGTTTATGAATCATTCCAGAAGCAGAACCCACCCACAGTGTCTTTTCATCGTCTGAAATAGTCATTCCAGTAATTGTAGATCCTAAAAAGTGTTTCCAAATAGAATGCCCTTTACTATCTACAGCTTTAATGTAGCCAAAAGCATCTCCTAAAATGTAGAATTTTGAAGTTGCCACACCACAATACACGCGCATCCCGTCTTCTATAGTGATACAGTCTTCGCTACCTTCATAAGCAGGAATATTAATATTATTAAAATTAGAAGCATCTACACCAATGGTAACGCCGTTATAAAAATGACACGAATTGGTAATTAACTGCTCATCATTTTTAGAAAACAAACAGAAATCCGGATAAGCAGATTGTGTGCCTATTTGTGTAATTTCTTTCCCTGTATTATCTAAAACTCTGTGATCGTAACATTGATCGCCAACCACAATGTATGTATTGTCATTAGAAAGTGTAGCGTTTTCCATATCTATGTATGGTTCCCACTCGTCATCTTCCGGATCTGGTAATGGGTGAATCATATGTTCATCATCATTAGAAATAATATAAATTCCATCTGATGATACCAATAGCACTTTTAGTCCGTCGTTAAACGGAATTAATTCTGTGATACCGATATCCTTTGCTTTATCTAAAATAAATGCTGAAATAATTTCACCTTCCCAACCTTGAGTAGTTACAATCGTATTATTTGCTGCAATTGCAAACACATTTTGTTGTTTAGATTTACCTATGGCATGAATAGATTCGTCCAGTTTTAGAGTTTTATCTTCACTAAGTATATAAGCTTGTCTTTGCTCATACGCTGTTCCTGTTACAAACACAATTTTCTCATGGTCTATAAAATTCAATTGCATAATACTTTGTCCTTTGTCCTGCATTAAGTGGACAAAAGGTATGTGAGCAGGCGGAAAATCTGTTCTAAATTGAGTAACTGTATGAGTTTTATTAGCTTCTTTTAAAAGCTGAAATACAGAAATTGCTAAATGTCCCCGTTCATCTTTAGGCTCTTCGCCTTTCCAATTTTCCCAACCGTTAGTTTCACCAAACTCAACCATGTTGTTAACGTTTGTTGCATATGTACTTCCTTTAAGATTCCACTCCTGTTTAAGGTCTTCTATATTTTTATCTGTAAGTTTCATTGCTATGTATTTAAATACGATTGATCTGATGGTAGATCTAATTATGTTTAGAAAGGCTTATGCTGAGTTTGTTGATTTAGTTGAAAAGAATAGCTGTCTTATTTTCTATACTGAATTTTACTGCATCTAAAAGCGTTACACAGACTAATATCTCGATCCAAAAATCATCTTCCATTTCTATAATTGAGTTCAGTTTATCCACATTAGTGAGGTTGTTATTTTCGTCTAATCCTATACCTAAATGTGTTGTCAGACTTTTTAACTCTTGTAACAAACTATAAGAAGATCCAATCATGGCACCAGGAACTGGATTTTTATCGGTATCAAAAAGCACTTCTGGTAAGTCTACAGGAATATAAAACCCTTCTGAATCTGAATGCGTTAACAAATGACTAGACATATATGAATAATGATCTTCTAAAACAGGATCTGCTCCAGGTTCATCATCGGTAGGAAATGGTGTTGGTGTCCAGTCCAAGTTTTCATTATCTCTGTTTTCCCATACGTGCGCAGCAAAACGTCTTAAATGATGTAGAAAACTATAAGGAAAACCTCCAAACTGCAAAGGCGTTATATGTAAAGTTTCTGGTTCGTGGTGTGGTGCGACATTATTGGCTTCTAAAATGACATTGATGTTATCAAAAATAATTTTATACGCTTCATAACCTTCAGGTTCGTTCTCTTTAAAATCTGCTAAAATCCCTGTTGAAATCGTTAATCCCATAATAATCTTGATGTTTTATTTATATAAAACAAAATTAGTACGAAAGACGTGTTTTTTTATCCCTGAAATTAATGAAATCGATAGCTACGGTATTCAGGTGATTTGGCTTTTGCCAATAATTAAAAATAAAAAAGTACGCCTTAGTCCACGTACTTTTTGTAGTCTTCTATTTTATGTTTTAACCGATCTGCTAAATATGTGTTTTTATCTTGAAGCTGCTGGTAAATCAGTTTTGCGTCTTCACCATATGCATGTATTTTGGCGGTATTCCAATGTTTTGGCGGACGTTGTAAATTGGTAATTCTATCGGCTAACTTTACCAAACCCACTTCTTTTTCTAAGGTATTAATGCGCTTCAAACTGTCTAACATCCGTTCCGTTTTTGTAGGTAACGTTTCATCTTTTGTTAAAGCACTTACTCCTTCAGCAATCGCTATTCCAAATTTCTTTTCAAGCGTTTTAAAAGTCGTAGATGTATCTTCTAAAGTATCATGTAAAAGTGCCAATTGTATGGCAAATGCCAAATCGAAATCTAGGGTGTTTTGATACGCCATAAGTACTTCCATAGCTACATTAGACAAGTGTAACACGTAATTCGCATTACTTCCTGGCACCTTCTGTTCACTATGTTTTTCTCCCGAAAACTGAATGGCTTTTTGATAGAGTTCCTGAATCATAACGCTAAATATAAGCTATTTTATAACCAATCGGCATCAATACCCAGAGCTATAAATTCATCATAAGCAGCATCGGTAGCATAGCATAAGGTTACTTTTTTTAAATTAGGAAAGTGTTTAGCATCAACACAAGTTTTAATATCCCAATATTCCACCGCACCACCAGAAAAAGGCGATAAATTCATATAAATATCGTTTCCGCCATCTTGATAAATTTCTGTGATTTCTGAAGCTAAACGCTTCGGCACAGGCAAAGCTTTAAAATATTGCTCTACTTCTGCTATCGGCTCATAGCCTTCTTCATCAAGATCTATCTCGCGACCTCTATACCACTTTGCAAATTCATGAATATCAAACTGAGGTTTCATCAAACCTTTCATATACATCAATTCTTCTATTATAGAGAGTTTAAACCCAAAATCTACAAAGGTAATCTCATCCTCTTCTATGGGTTTAATGGTATATTTATCTTCAGGAATTCCAGCCCAACGTACAAATGGTGTATATGTACTTATCTCTATCGTCTTAATAGTGTCTTTATCGGCATCAAACCAAGCACTATAATTTCCTTGTACTAATGCGCCCGTATTATCACCATCAAAAAGTTTAATATGCTCATCTACATGCGTTTTATAATAGGTAACAATATCACGATAATTGTAATTAAATATACCTGTAAAGGTCTGTTTCGGACTAAAATCATACGTCTGTAAAGCCAACACCACACTTAGAGATTCAATCAGTTCACCACCTCTAGAATAAGCTAAAACTCCCGAATCGTCCCAAGTGAAAACAGTATTATGTTTGCCTTTAGATATTCTGCAGGCTTCACCAAAAGCCTGTTTTAAAGTGTCTATAGACACTGGAAATTGAATCACAGTAGTATTAATTTTAAGTCCTGTTGAAGATAAATCTATGGTAATCATATATACGTTTTAGAAAATCAAAGATAAAAACTACATAAAAAAAACATATGCCGGTTATCAGTGATTTTTATTACTAAAAAGAAATATTTTATGTCTCAAATACAAAATCACCCTTTTCAGGGATAAAATGCATAGAGACGACTTTTAACTTTGTTGAAAACCTTTTTTTATGGAAGATCAAGTTAAAAGTGCTGCGTTTTTAGAGTCTTTAAAACGCAATAACGAAAAAATAAGAGACGATCGCGCTAGCGCTATAGCAGAAGATGCACAGCTGATGTACAAACGCGAAACAGAAGATTTAGCCTTGTCTTTAAAACGCCTAAAACGCGAACAAGAAAACATGCTAGATATGAGTCCCACAGATGCCAATAGTTTGGTGTTAGCATCCGATTTTGATGCGAAAGATTATGTCTCAAAAGACTTAGAGATGTCTGTAAAAATTAGAAACTTAGAAATAAAACTAGAATTAGCCAAAAAGCGATATACGTACTTATTTGGTGGAATAATAAACGAATTATAATTATGGGAGGAGGAAGATTTAGTCATGATGCATATTCTAAATTAAGAAGATCTAAAGACTACAGCAATAAATCTAGAGAAGAAATTTTTACGTCTCGACACATAGATCCAGAAATGGATCCATCAAATGTGGTATTTAGAGAGTCTAGAGATTCTGAAGAACATCCAGAAACCGTATCTATTATAGTCGCTTTAGATGTTACCGGAAGTATGGGGTTTGTTCCAGAACATATTGTAAAAGAAGCCTTGCCAGACCTTATTGGCTCGTTAATGGAAGCTGGAATTGAAGATCCGCAAGTGTTATTTTTAGGGATTGGCGATTTTATTTATGATAGTGCCCCTATACAAGTAGGACAATTTGAATCGTCTGCCGAATTATTAGACCGTTGGTTAACCCGCGTATACCTAGAAGGCGGTGGTGGTGGAAATAATCAAGAAGGTTACAATCTAGCCCATTTGTTTGCGGCACGTCATACATCTATCGATTGCTGGGAAAAACGACAACAAAAAGGCTTTTTATTTACGATTGGAGACGAACCTGTATTCCCAACCATTCCTGCAGAAATTATAAAAAGATACACCAATGCAGATGAAGCAGAAACCATAACCACAGAGGCTATTATTGCTGAAGCTCAAGACAAGTACAATGTGTTTCATATGCATTTAGAGCATAATGAATGGGCGAAACAAGAAAAACGCAAGGGAAACTGGAAAACACTTTTAGGTGATAACTATATAGACATTCCAGATTATAAAACGGTAGCAAAACGCATTGCAGAGGTGGTCATTCAAAACCATAAACCAAGCACGACGACCAAAACCACAAATACAGCTTCTGGTACTACAGATGTTGAAGTTGAAAACATGCTATAAATGCCAAAGTGTAGCTTAGTTATAGATTTAGGATTTGGCGATGCCGGAAAAGGGGTAACTACCGATGTTCTGGCATCGCAACATCCTGAACACAGTCTAGTGATTCGCTTTTCTGGCGGACACCAAATTGGGCATACCGTAAGCACTGAGAAGCTAACACATACGTTTAGTAATTTTGGTTCGGGGACGTTGTTGGGCGTGCCGACCTATTATTCGGAGCATACCACGGTATTTCCGCCAGCCATTTTACAGGAAGGCGAATTCTTAAAAACCTATCAGCCAAAATTGTATTTACATCCGTTGGCCATGATAACCACCATTTACGATATTGCTTATAATAGAGCCGTCGAAAAGCAACAAAAACACGGATCTTGTGGTTTAGGTTTTGGAACTACTATTGAAAGGAATAAAGCCGAAGTCTTTTTATATGCGAACGATTTACAGTTCCCATGGGTATTACAACAACGGTTACAAAGCATTAAAACTTATTACGATACCAAACTAGACAGTCAGCCAAAATCGGTACAAGATTATTATAAAAACGAACTGAAAGATTATAACGAAGCCTATTTTATAGACAGTTGTGTCGCAATTCAGAAGTTCTACAGTGTAAACACACTTTCAGATTTAGCGACAACATTCGAGCATTTTATTTTTGAAGGGAGTCAGGGGATTTTACTCGATACTCAACATGGGTTTCATCCGCATACCACTTGGAGTTATACGACCTCTAAAAATGCAATTCAACTTATTAAATCTCATCTAAAACACATTACAGACATCGACATTTATTATGTATCGCGCTGTTACCAAACGCGTCACGGTAATGGCCCCATGTCTAATACAGAAACGGTCAAACTTCAGAATAATGAAAATGAAGCCAACGTAACGAATGAGTTTCAGGGTGTATTTAGAACCCAAGCTTTAGATTCTGAATTGCTCAATTATGCTTTGAGTTGCGATGCCATGCATCATCAAAACATGAATATTCAAAAGCATTTCGTACTGACTTGCCTAGACCAATTACCTGATTTTTCTTATAAAAATCTACTTCAAAAATTAGATACCACATTTAAAATCGTCTACGGCAGTTACGGCCCTAAACGAGAGTGTGTTAAGACACTATCACAATAATATACTTAAATCACACCCAAATACAAACCATATAAAAAAATAGAATTAAATAATGAAAGTAAATACTCTTACTAGTATTGGCATCTTAATTAATACCCTAATTACAGCTTTTATTTATTTTACAGAGGCATATAAAGGCTTAGATATTGTCATGATTATAGCCCTAATAATGTGTTATATAGGCTTTATCGTCATGCAATGTAACCAAGCTAAAATTGGGAGTATTATATTTTGTATTGGGAGTGTGCTATTTATTCCTATTGGTCTTGTTGGTATAATAGGTGTTAGAAAAATAGTAGAGCACATAGAAGCAGAAAAATTTAAAAAATTACATTATGAATAAAATAGAAACTGAAATCGGATTAAGCTCGAGCGCAAAAAACAAACCCTTGTATTTTGCACTGTTTATGGGAGCAATAAGTATAATAGCCCTACAAGCAACATCAACCATACCAGGTATGCCTATTGGATTGGCAATACTATTTAGCACACTATATATCTTCAATAAAAACCTTAAAGTTTTTACATTTTTCGAAAAGCATTTTGTGTTTCAAGCAGGTATAATAGGCAAAAAAAACGTAGCTTATAGTGCATTAAAGTCGTATGCTGTCGAGAAAAAAATCATAGTCATCACCTATCAGAATCCGAATGAAAAAGAAAAAAAGATCAAATTTCCAATCAGTCAAATTGAATCAGATCAATTTCAAGTACTAGAACACACTCTAAAAAGCAAAATTACAGTTTAAATTTACCTCTTCATTTTTTAAAATCATTAGTTTCAGGGATAAGGATTTCAGGCTTCACAAGTATCTTAGCGGTATTAAAAAACAGGAATAAATGAGTCATATTACCGCGTATTCAGATCACGTAAAACAGATGAATTGGGAAGATTTCAATTTTAAAATCCTTTTAATTGACACCCTACCCGCTCTAAAAGATGCCACACATTACAGCAATAGTTTCACGTTTAGAGATGCCCTTTTAGAAGCTACAGAAAAAGCATCGGGGAAGTCTGTATTCAAGCTTTTATTTATTACACCCGACAATGATTCTATTCATAAATTCTACGGCATCGCGTATTTAGAGGACAAAACTATTTTTACGTTTGAAATAGAACATACACCAAAATTTGAAACATGGTTTTCGGTTATTCATAATGAAGAAGATGAAACCCCTACCGCATCAGTGTATACCTTTAGTACGAATGGTTATAGTTCGCAACCCCTCTCTAATTTTAAGTCTTTTACGTTTCAAGACCACACCGGTACTTTTATAGATCATTGTATTCCTAATCAATTTATAGCAGAGCGGTTAGCTAAAGAAAAAAATGATTTTTTAGCCCCTTTTATTCAGCTAAAAGCTCAAGTTGATATGAAAGAATTAGCACAATCTTTTATTGCTTTAGTGACAGAAAAAGGATTATCAATCAATCCGCCTCATAACAATGATGCCCTATATGCGACTTTTGAAGCTGAATCGGGCTTTCCGTTTCCACAACTTATTAAAGATTATTTAAGTCTACATAACGGCATTGAACGTTGCGCCATAATGGGTGCCGAAGACATCTATAATGAGTGGAAAGAATGGAAAAATGTGTACGACGAATGGACGCAGGAAGAGCTATTTAACACCTACTCTACCAACACGGGAAAAGCATTATTAATGTACACCACGCCCTATTGGATTCCGTTTTTCGATTTACAAAACGGCAATTTTTTAGCCTTCGATTTTGCTCCTAACACCAAAGGTACAGCGGGGCAGATTATACGTTTTGGTGCCGACCAAGAGATTGGATATATCGAAGCTGAAGACCTCAATACATTTTTGAGAAGTTTAATAGACAACACAACTGATATTGAAGACCATGAATGGTTTTATAAAGCCTAACGTCTGGAAAACCGAATAACATAGCACAACTAATTTGAATAACACCCAGCACATGTCTGCGATTTTTAAAGAATACATCCTACCCAAAATACATATAGCATCTTTAGACGCTTCTGAAACTAAAGCCTTTATTACTGTTTTAGAATTGGTGAATGCCACACATCTAGAGGTTTATACAACTGCTACAAACAGTACTGTTTCAGATGGTTTAACTGCAAATTTCACAGCAAACTTAGCACAGCAAATCTATTTTCATCCCAGTATATATGCCAATGAACAACACGGTTTAGAATTTATAATTTCATGGCTTCCATTGCTAGAACACGGCTTTTATCCAGATGAAAAAAGCACGAATACACTTGTCAAATTTTTGAAATTCAGTCTGAGTTATTTACAGTCAGATGCCATTTCAGATGGTTTAAAAACGCAATTGTTTCTGGTTTTAAAAACACTTGTACATAGCACCTCTAAGGCTTCGCTTCCTATTACTCGATTTTTAATTGATAGCATTTTCGATATTCGAGATGTTTTGAATTCCGATTTTTTAATTCAGCAATGTCTACAACACCAAATATTGGTAGGACAATACACTGTAACCAATTCAGAAGATGAACTAAGCGCTTTTCCGTTTAAAATAGACACTGATTTTATTGCGCATTTTTTTGATACTAATTGGTATACATTCATCTCAAAATTTCATCACATGTTACCTGTCGGGCGTGTATATGTTACAGGTGCCTACGATTTGATGTTACCCTGGTTTAGTAACACGCTTGCAACATTTTATAAAGACCATTTAAATGTAGCAATAGATGCTCACCATGCTTTAAAAGAGCGATTAATTTTTGGTGAAGTCAAAAGTCTGGAACTCCTCAACATCAAAACCTCCGACAATAACTATCCGTTAATAAACGCTTTAGCGTCTAAAGTTTGGGACGCTGGAGATGTGTTATTATTCAATAATCGCGATAAGGCAATTCCGCAAGATCAACTAGACAACTGTTATTTACGTTTTATACAATGGCTCTCTGCCGATGGTGGAAGTCATTTTTACACCGAAGCTTTTAAAGACTATGGCATTCATATTTTAAGCGACAATACCGCTGAAGCGCTTCCTTTACAATGTATTCCGTTTTGGTTTGATACGTGTCACCCAAAAACTGGTATCGCTTCGCAAACCGAAACATACAACACTTTGTTTTCAAAATTACTGATTGAAGATTGTAAAGGCACACTTCCTGTAATGCGTTATCAGAATCAAGAGGTTCAAGTCACCGGTGCTTTTTTAATTAAAGAGGTTTTTTTAGCTAAAGAACACTTAAAAACGTGGCTTCAACATTATTTAAAACTCGGACTTAAAAATCCGTTAAATCAATTTTTGGTCCGCACATTTTTCGATGCTCGCGAGGTTTTATCTGAGATATACACACCCGAACAGCAAAACGATTTACAGGTGTATTTATTAGAATTGGCGTATTCTGCAAGAGACACCAACCAGGCTATTAAAGCACAACATATGCCGTGTATTGCAAACACCCTGTTCACCTTATGTGTAGAGCCCGGAAATTTTACCCGCGTAAACGAAATTTGGGCACTAAAAAATTTAGATGACACTATTGTAGACCTATGTAACCAATTTGCACGCAAACATTATATTAATGAAAATCGTCCGTTAAACCTTAGTAATATCCAGGCATGGTTTAATTATTTGGGCGATTATTATTACAGTTATAAACAGGAAGGCGTTTGGGTTACAACGGTTTTAACCACACAAGGTGTGCGTACGGCAACGTATTTTAATGCGTACAAAGACGATGTGGGTTATTTTCTAGACCGATTGGTAAAACGCGTAATTAGTTTTCATAAACGTTGTAAACAAAAAGAAACAACCAACACCATATTTACTAGTATAGCTACTGAAATAGAAACATATTTAAGTGATTTCTTAGGTGAATTAATGCCAGAAAAACTTCATCTGAATACCATCACTTATCTGTATGAATACAGCAATAGCGACGATTCTCGTTTTAGCAGTAATGATGTTTTATATGATCAAATTGAAAGTTATAGTCAGTTTGTCTTAAATTCTGAAGCATCAACCGCTGAAAAATCTAATCCAGAACACGCAACAGAATCAGTCACAATAGCAAAAAACACAGATGATGCAATGCCATTATCTGATACGAATTTGAATGCTATTACAATGAATCAGCATTACATAAAAGCGCTACTTACTAATTTAGAAACGTATAAAGATACAGGCGTATACGAAACCAAACTTTTAGCTTTTTTCAACGAAAATATAGAAGAATTAAAAACATGGTTAAGTTCCGATGAAACCGGCATGGAAAACCGATTCAGTCAGGCACTTTATATGGCCTTACTCGACACCAATTTAGCACCAGGAACCGACCAAGACACCTATGGAACACTGTGCAGAAGTTTGTTTGCACATATTGTCAAAGGCACTAAAATGTCTACCTCATACGGTATGGGATTACAAGCTATGGCAAAATCTGGAGCTTATTCAACAGAAGTATCAACCGCATTATTACAAGTGGTTGATGATTTAAACGCATAGAACATGACACAAAATATTACACCCGAAATACAAGATCAATTAAATTTATCGGCCTTGCTATTGAAGAAACATTATAATAAAGCCGACTTAAGCAGTTGGACAGGATTCGACCTAGAAGATCCGATGGAAGTTAAGCAAGCCAAACGCCTTTTGAGTTTATATGGCATTAAATCTGGTTTGCATTTACGCAACAGTTTACAGCGTTATGAAAGCGGACAAATGGTGTCGCAAAAATTCGAAAAATTAGCATTAGAATTCCGTATGGATACTACCACTAGCTTTGATGCGAAATACAATGCCGAAGACAACCAAAACACTAAAGGCATTTATAAAATGGTATGGAAATACCGCTTTAGCCTAAAAACCCAAAAGCTTATTGGCTACGAAATGGCGACTTATATTTTTCAAATGCGTCTGGGTTATGTTTTAGGTTTCTTGAATTTAGACGAAATGCTACTGCGTTTAGAAGACGCGAACACCATCATTAAAAACACCTTTTCAAGCTGGGGAGAATTTCATCGTAATGTCTGTCTAGGAGACGAATATGTCTTAGGCATTACCGAACAAAACCTAAGTACATTTCCTGGTACCTCTACCCTTTGGGAAGCTTACCAACGTTTACATATACAACATGCCGATTGGTTTAAAACATGGAACAAATGAGTGTAACAAGACGACAAGATATTATTGCTCAAATTGAGCGTGCAGAAGCCCTATATAAAGCCAATTTATATGGGCCTTTACAACCTCTTATGGATTCCATTCAGGAACTTATAGTGTTTTTAGACGAGGATCATTATACCGATTATGCCCGTTATTATCGCTTGTATATGTTATATGTAGGAGCTTTCGAAATCGTAAATATGGAGGTATTACAATCGTATGTTGTGGCTTTAGAAAACATCAGAGAAGCGAAGGCATCAGATTATGAACATGTGTGTAGTTACTATACTTTATGTGACGAAGCTTTGTACGAAAAAGCATTAATGCTATACCCGTATAACGAAACGTTACACCTGCACTATGCTCTAAAATTACAACACGACAAACGCTATTCTGAAGCCATTTTAGTGCTAAAATATGTACTAGAATGTTATCCCGCTTTAACAGAAGCACGATTGTTACTTTGGGATATTGAGTCTGAACAATTGGAACACTTATGCGAAACTACCGAAGAAGCCAATGCAGAGGAATTGTTACAATTAGCCTCTAACACTCATAATATAAAGGTTTTAAAAGGAGTGTTATTAGATGAACGCTTAGACCAAAAAAGTCAGGATTTAGCGCGCATCCACGTGGCCTTATGGGAGAACAAATCGTCTGAAAATAAAAATCTGTGGATTACAGAATGGCGCCATCTAGAATTGGCCGATACCACACGCATGCTATTAGCAGATTATGCTAAATCTTTTATGATGTACGATATGGTGTCTCAAATTTTAGGAGCACCTTCAAAGCCGGAATTCCCAGAAGAAGATTACACGAGTTTTGAAGACTATAAAACCTATATGCATGCCTTAGCACACTCGGGTTGGCAATTGGCCCAACACCAATATGAATTGATAGGAAACTCGGCTTACTATTATTCAAAAAACAAGAAAACCATTGAAATTTGTGTCGAACGCGGACTAGCTTTAAATCCTAAAAACCCCTTACTTTTAGTTTTAAAAGCGAAGTCGTTTTTCTTTAATCAAAATTATAACGAGACCGGACAAGCTTATCACGAAGCCTTTAGAAACGGACTCCGGATGAGTGAGTATTTATTCTATTTATTGGAAGTGAATAGCAGGATTGAAAGCTGGCAAGGCATTTTAGATATTGTTGTACAGTTTCATAGAAGACAAACACCAACGCTTAAAACCTTATTTTTTCAAGCGCGTGCCTTAGTGAAATTAGGCAGATTGGATGAAGCCCACGAGGTGATTAATGAAGCTTTAGCCGATTTTCCGCTACCGCAACATTCCTACGCGCCTTGGTTGTATAACTTACGCATGATAATTCATAAACACAATCAGAACTACACCGCGTTTTTTGAAGATATGTATTCTGAAATTAATTATTATCAGATAGGTGATTCGGACTATTGTAGCACCATGAATATGTGTGTTGAAGCCCTTATAGAAATGGGAGATTATAAAGAAGCTCACAAATATGCGATATATAATTACGAGCAAGAACAATTGGCTCCAGAGTTATATACGGTATTTCAGTGGATTTGTTTTTACGATTTTTTAGCAAAACCAGAAGATTTAGAAGCCGTTTCAACAGCCCAGCTAATAGATAATCCTACAACGTTTCTAGAACACAGAAACAACGGCTTTATTTACTGGATGTTAAGAGATTTTACAGCTGGTTCAGAAGCTTTAAAACTGGCCGCAGAACAAGCGACAAACAAAGCCTATTATTTAAAATTAGCACTGTCGTGTGCCGACGAAAACTTTGACGATATAACACCAACTCTTGCACTTAATGAATATATTCAAAATGAAGTGCCTCAAGCTAAGGATTGGAAACTGGGTTTTGATTATGCTAGAGCTTTACATTCGGAAAAGCGATATCATGAAAGTTATAGTGCCTATCAACAGTTATTACAACACTATCCGGATTACTCTTTTTTTCAATTTGAAAAAGACGAATATCATGTGCTATTAACAGTCTTAAAAGAAGCATCAAAAGGGGTAGAAAACATACCAAATTACATCAAATACAACGCCATGTTTTTAAGTAAAGATCAGCCTTCAGCACAAGCTTTATTAGAGCATTTAGAAATTGCAAACACATATAGTAAAGATGATTTATTTTTACATCATAATTTACTCGAGCAACTTTCTAAAATGGAGGTCGAATTTGAAAACGATGAATTAAACACATTAAAAGACATCAAATCTGAACTAAGGCGTGCTTATTTCGTATAAAGGTCTTAAGTTTACAGTATTTAATGAAGCTATTTACAACACATCTTACATTCTCTATTCTCCTTTTTTTAGGAGTACATGGCCTATCTTTTGCACAAAATGCAGAACAGACCGCCGTATTAGATTCACTTTCAGCTATATATTATAACAGTGTATATACGCAACCACAAGTGGCTAAGCGCGCTGCTGTAAAATGGCTTGAAGGGAGCAGAGAATTGCAATTAGAACTCCAAGAAGTGAGAGCGCTATATGCCTTAGGAAATCTGAGTAATATTACTGGCGACTATAAAAATACCATAGCTTATACCAACGATGCCATTACGCTTCTAAAAAAACTAGAGATAGAAAAGGGTTTGGCAGCCTGCTACAACATTATAGCTACAGCCTATAAAAATTTAGGCGAATACCCAAAAGCCATCGACAATTTTATGGAGTGCTTGCGTTATTCTGAACAGACAAATAATAAAGTCCAAGAAGCCAATGCATATCAAAATATTGCGACGCTTTACCTGCTTCAAAAGAAGTATAAAAAATCGGCTGAAAATCTAGATCGTGCCGCTAATCTCTATCGCGAAATCGGCGATGATGATGGGGTGCTTACTACCCTATTCAATTTTGCTAATATTCAGAAAGAAGAAGGTAAATTTGATGAAGCCCGTAAACATTACAATACGGTTTTAGGATATCGTGAAAAAGAGGGCAATAAAGCCGTGGTCGCTTATGTGAATATTAACCTCTCGCAAATGTTAGTTGAAGAAGGAAAATGCGAGGAAGCTGTAGTGGCTTTAAAGAAAACATTGGCCTTGTTAGAAGAGCTAAAATTTAATTCTGATATCACCATTGTATTAAACGACCTGGGACTTTGCGAAACCAAATTAGGACATACCTCTTCGGCCATCAGGTATTTTCAGCGGGCCTTAGCCATTGGTGAGGAACAATCTCTATCACGTTATAAATCGGATATTTACAAAAACCTGGCGCAACTTTATCAAGAAGAGCAGAATTATGAAAAAGCATTAGAATATTACCAAAAAGGAGTGACTAGTGTTGCGGAACAAAATACGCTGGACAAAGAAAAATATGTCGCAAATATTCAGGAACGCTACGAAACGCAATTAAAAGAAGCGCGAATACAGCTGTTAGAAAAAGAACAGAAATTAAGTGAAGCGGAATTGCAAAAAGCAGAACTGACGGTTAAACGTCAACGCTTAGTTAGAAATGCACTCATCTCCGGATTTATCTTAGTATTAATCACCTTAATTATTTTGAGACTCTCTTACGTCAAGCGTTTACGGGTTCAAAAAGAATTGAGTCTGCAACAAGAAGAAAACGCCAAGCAGAAGATTAATCAGATGATAAACGATCATAAACTCTCTGTGATTGAGCGGTATCAAGAAGGCCAAGATGAAGAGCGCTCCAGACTTGCTCGAGAAATTCACGATGGTATTGGAAGTGATTTGGCCAGCATAAAAATAGCTTTCGAACATTATTCAGAGCAACACAATAACGATTTTCAATCTAAACGCATCGCCACCGCCATTAGTAATGCCTGTGTAGATGTGCGTAGCCTATCGCATCAATTACATCCGTTATCCTTTTCTAAAATAGGATTTACCAGTTTTTTAAATGACTTTATTGATCAGATTACACAAAAATCGGCTATCCAAATTCAGACCTTTTTCTTTCCTGAAGAAGACATCGATCAGCTCCCAGAAGTATTATTAGCCGATGCTTATCGTATTGTTCAGGAACTCATCAATAATATTCTAAAACATGCCGAAGCCACTCATGTCGATGTACAGCTTACCCGACATGAAGATCATTTAAACATAGTGGTTAATGATGACGGTAAAGGCTTTCAAAAAAATAAAAAACAAGGAATTGGACTTCGTAATATTAAAGAGCGCTTGCAAAAAGTACAAGGAACTATCGAGATCGATAGTAGTCCGGGCCGCGGCACTTCTATTACTATAGACATTCCAATACATATATAAATTGTGAAAAAGACAAACATCATTATAGCAGACGATCATCTAATGTTTCTTGAAGGTATAAATACCATTTTAAGCGATATGGAAGAGGTTGGAGACGTGCATTTAGCGACTGAAGGCAAGCAAGTGATTCGGTTACTCAATCAATTTGAAATAGGTTTAATCATCAGTGATATTAGCATGCCAAAAATGGATGGTATAGAATTACTCACCGAGATTAAGAAAAAACATAGCGAGGTAAAAATTATCATGCTAAGCATGTTAGATAATCACAGAACCGTACATAAAGTCATCCAAAAAGGCGCCGATGGTTTTGTACCTAAATTTACCAGTAAAGAAGAATTACAAAAAGCGGTACGTACCGTTTTAGATAATGAACAGTATTTTTCTGAAGTGATTAAGCAACGTTATATGGAAAGCGTCTTTGAACGTAAAAAATATAAAAACATCGAACTGTCGCCTCGCGAAAAAGAAGTGTTAGCACTTTTAGGAGATGAACTCACGTCTAAAGAAATTTCAGAAAAACTCTTTATTTCTGTGAATACAGTAGAAACACATCGTAAAAACATTCTGTTAAAGACCGGCTCTAAAACCACAACTGGAGCGGTAAAATACGCCATAGAATCGGGCTTATTCGATTAATATAATCATCGGCTTGAACTCTAAAATACAAGCCGATGTTATATGAACTTTTTAAGGTTTATATGTTCTTTCTTATTTGGTTTTAATACCCTCCGCCTCTATCGTGCTTATAATTTGCATTAATTCTTCACGGTAAGATGTTGTATCATTCTCATTGGTTAATAACTCACCGCGATAAATAAATTGCGTCTCTAAATCAAAATACACCACATACAATCCTGTTTGCGGATTTCTCCACTTCCCTTTTCCGTTATTTACAATCCGTGTATCATCCAAATATTGCAACCAAGCACCTCTAGATAAAGTCGATTTATCTATATATATTTTATTGTGTTCAGTAGGTTTATAATACGGATATGGTGTGTCCAATTTAGCCTGTATATGTTCTAAGATCATGGATTTTAAACGTTCAAAACCAACTGCTTTTTCAGACAATACCATCGGTTTTGCTTGCCATTTACTATCTTCTATCTCTAACGGAATAGTTACAAACCCTTCTGGATGTGTCACTGTTTTAAGGAGTAAATGAAATTGAAAAGCCGTATCTAATTCCCTAAAAGATTGATTTAATCTATCAATAAAACGCGTTATTAAGGCGTATAATTCCTGTGGTTCTATATCGCGCTTAACGTCTAAACTAATGGTTTCTGTTGAAAATGTTATTTCAGGAATATCGTCTATAAAATCGGCAATCACGGCTTGTCTTGTATTATAACGCATCACAGCATCTTTGTATAAACCATCTACAGTCTTTTTGTCCGCTATAGGGTACATGGGCAACGTGTCGTTTTCTAATATATGTTTCAGATTAAGATGGGTGTAAAACGCAATTTCAGGAATGTCCTTATCATAAATAAGCATACCGTACATATTAGGATCCATGGTTGCGGCATTAAAAAACAGACTTAAATCACTAAACACCAACTTCCCGTGATATTGTCTTTGCAAATAGGCTTCTAAATTAGCAGCGGCTTTCTTTTTAGGAATACCAATATATTGGGCACACCCAAAAACGATACACATTATAATGACAAGACAAATAACTGTTAGTATTGTAAATTTCATAGGCTTAAATTATCATCGTATAAAATTAGAATTAACCCCAATCTAGACCCTCCCTGAATTCCGTGAATTTATACATTCACTTAAACGAGGTGTTATAAAATGAAGCGCTTAAAATACCTTTGGGTATATAACCTATACTTAAAAAAACGACCATGGGATTACAAGAAAAAAGAGCTGCCAAATCTATAGAAGATCAATATTTAGAAAATTACCAAAAAGAGATTAATGACATCGTTGGAAAAGCAGTGCCAATTAACATCAATTGGGATACTTTTGAATTAGACTATATAAAATTTGTACCAAGCGTATGTTTACAACGTCTAACAGATGGATTAAGAGAAGTTTGTAAAGACGAGATGGGACAAGAAGCCGTTCAAGAGGGAGTAAACACGATTGAAGTGTATTGTATTCCTAATGAGGGAGCAGAAGCCAAAAAAGAATTAAAATTAGAAGATGGTGTGTTTTCACTTACCGCATGTTGGGGTGGTCACCATAGCGGATATTTTATAGATTTAAACATCCGTGAATATTTAGAAAACAATTTGTAGTACCAAAAATAAAGGTGTCTGCGCCAACAAGATAAAAAAAGGAAAACATATTTGTTTTCCTTTTTTTATGTCTGTATAGCACTAAAGCTCAAACAAAAAAAAACGCCTTTAAGACATTTATCTTAAAGGCGTTTTTTGGTATTAAACCTATTTATAATTTAGTCCAATTTTACGTCGTTAAAGGTCACTCCTTTTAAAATCATACTAAAATACGCGTCGCTATGGGCATTATATTCAGAAAACGACTGACTAAAAGTCACCACTGTGGCTTTATCAAACACTAAAGCAATCGACGGTTTATCTTGGTTTTTATGGTAAATTTTTGCAGATCCAGACCAATCGCCTTCCTGATTAGAAATCCATTGAATAAATAACGGATCGTTTACCATTTTTGTCGTTCCAGAGAAATTCACATCTATAGGACGTCTTTCATCAGCATAAAAATCCATATTAAAATTATAATCACACTGACTTAATATAAACGTTTGTGCTGTGCTGCTATCTTTTCTAATTATTAATTCTATTTGGCTTACTACATTAGAGTCTTGCATATTGTTATTTTTTTAAATTATAGGAATGTTTCTATCTGTTCTTGTAATTGTGCCGCTTTAGGGAAACTTTTTAAGCCTTTAGTGGTATCTATAGTCAAGGTTAATACATCTTGATTTAAAACGGATGTATTGTCTTTACCTAATGTAAAATTAAGACTTGCAATTGCGTCTGTAAATGCAGTTTTGGCAAGATGATCTGCTCCTATTTTAGACAAAGTATTTTGTAATACTGTCAAAACTTTAGAGGCGTAAAATTTATCTAAATCTTCTGGAGTACCCTCATAATTATAGCTAATAGCTAAAGGCTTACCTAAAAGGCTTTGGGCGTCGTCTTCTAAAGCTTTAATGTCTTTTTTAAGCTGAAGTACAGTCGGTATCTCATCATCACTTGGTGTAAATAATATAGTACCGTCAGATAACAAATAGCCATAAGCCTCTATATTTCTAATAGATACTGATGATACTGAATGAGACGCGATGTACTGAAACTGTGCTTTACGGTCGTACATATCGCATAATAAAATAGTGCGTTTATCAGAATCGTAGTTTACAAAAAAACCAGTTGCACTATCATTCGTTGTACTGATAGTGACTTGTGGCATTTGCGGACGTTCTTTGTGGCGTTCTAGATCTGCTATCTCTTGAAGTATGTTTAAAACTTCAGTTGTATCTAATACAGGTAATTGAAGCATTGTTTTAAAATCCATAAGTATAATTGTTGTTTGAGACAAAGTTCAGCTAATAGCTAGAAGCTTTAGTAACCGATTTCAGTGATATTGTAGTTTAGGAAAGCGGATAGCAAAACCCTATAAAAACCAAGCCTAATTGCAGTGGTTTAAACTATAGGTTTCTGTTAGGTCGCGGTGTTGAAATCCGTATGAATTTTCGTAGCTCGTATTTTTTATTACATTTGTTGTACCCCTTAATTAACCCGGTGTTGTAAAACCTAGCAACACTTAAAAGCTAAAAGTATGAATACACAATTAAAAACGATTAAATCTGAAATCGAAAGTTACGCCCAGAGCACAAATTTAAGCGAGTTACAAGTACTCGATAAACTGAAAGCGTATTACTTCAACAAAAACGTCAATGAGAATTTAAAACTCTACAGAAAAGGCAAGAAAAAAGTGAGCGACATTACTAAAGACTTAAAAATATCGCCACGTAAGTTTTATGCCATACTAGAGAAGAAAAACATTAAACACACCAAATACAATAAAACCAAGCCTGAACCGGAAACCGATACGGCATCAGAGCAGGATTAACACCACATACAACCACATTTAAAAAATAAAATACAGGATTTCCTTGACTAAAGGACTCGGAGATCCTTATTTTTACCTGTCAATAACACACTGTAACACCATAACATTTTAATACAATAAAACTGAATATATGGCTAAAAAACTAGTAACATTTGGAGAAGTCATGATGCGTTTATCGCCTCCTGGATATATGAAATTTTCACAAGCCAACTCTTTCGAATTGGTCTATGGCGGTGGCGAAGCCAACGTTGCCATATCGTGTGCGTATTTGGGAATGAAGGCAGCTCACATGACGCGTTTTCCAGATAATGCCATTGGTAGAGCGGCGACTCAATTTTTACGTAAGAACTGGTTAAGTTCCGATCAAATTATATATGGCGATAATAAATTAGGCATGTATTTTCTAGAAAAAGGTGCGGTACACAGACCTAGCGTTGTGGTTTACGAAAGAGAAGGTTCTGCATTCTCTTTAATACAACCTGGAATGGTAGATTGGGAAGACGTGCTTAAAGATGCCGACTGGTTTCATTGGACGGGAATTACCCCAGCCATTTCTGAAGGCGCAGCTCAATGTTGTCTAGAGGCTATTAAAACGGCGAACAAAATGGGCATTATGGTTTCTGGAGATATCAACTCGAGAAAGAACATGTGGAAATATGGTAAAACCATGCAAGAGGTCATGCCTGAATTGGTACAACATACCGATATCGTGATTACGAGTCCGCGTGGGATTAACGAAATGTTTGGTCTTGGAGACGCTGGCGGAAAATTTAAAGATTCTGCTAAAGCCCTTATGGATGAATTCCCTAGAATTAAGCGAGTTGTGGGAAAAAAACGTAAATCGATTAGCGCCTCCGAACAAGAAATTCAAGGCCGTATTTGGACCGGAAAAGAATATATTAAAACTGAAATATTCGAAATCTCTCACGTTATTGATCGTGTGGGAACTGGCGATGCCTTTGCTGCTGGATTAATTTACGGATTATTGCATTATGAAGACGATTTAGATGCCCTTAACTTTGCATCGGCGGCTTGTGCTTTAAAGCATACCATTTTGGGCGATGTAAATATGGCGTCTTTAGATAATGTAACTAGCCTTATGGGCGGCGACACCTCTGGAGCTTTAAAACGCTAATCAGCACAACTAGGGTTTATTAGAATTATAAAAGGATAAAAACGTAACTAAAACACTGATATTGTATAAAGTAACGTTAAACCTTTCTTAATTTTCAGACTTTTAGCCTATAAACTGTGTGCTTCCCTTAGAAAGTCCTAGCTTTGTTTTTTTATTAAACATTAAAACTATAGTATGAGTCAAGTAAAAGAAAATGACACAGTGAAAGTGCATTACACAGGAAAATTAAACGACGGTCGTGTATTCGATAGTTCTTTAGAGCGTGAACCTTTAGAAGTTACTATTGGTCAGGGCATGTTAATTCCTGGTTTTGAAAACGCGATCATTGATATGAAAGTAAATGAGAAAAAAACAGTTGAAATTGCAAAGGAAAACGCATACGGTGACATTAACGAACAGTTATTTCACAAAGTAGGAAACGAACAGTTACCTCCAGATGTGAAACCTGAAGTAGGTATGGGATTAACCTCTAAAAGTGAAGATGGTAGAGAACACCAATTTAGAGTGGTAGATATTCAAGACGACCATATTGTAGTTGATGGAAATCACCCACTTGCTGGTCAAGATTTAGTATTCGATTTAGAACTTATTGAAATCAAATAAGTAGTGCAACATCTATATAAAAAAATCCGAACTTGCGTTCGGATTTTTTTTATGTCCATACTTAAAACTTCGTTCTATGCTTTCTTCTTCTTATTAAACCAAATTAAGGTACCTGTTATGGGTAATGAGGTGGCGACTAAACAACAAATAAAGTAAATCCATTGGGTTAAACCTCCTGCAAAATTCCCCACATGTATCCCGCGTATTAAACCCGCAACTTTAGATCCAAAAGATTCATCTTTAAAGTAGGTCGCCGAAATTAAGCTATTGGTATACGGATTAAACTGAAGCTTATCGGCAGCGTTAAACGCCAAAGCATCTCCACTTATTTTTCTAATCATCACACTTTCATTCGGATTTAAGGGTAAAGTCACTCGGGTGGCATAATTAGAATACGGTAAAATGCTATCGGTCTTTTGTAGCAGCGTGTATAAATTTACAGTTGCCATACCGGCATTTGCATTATTTTGCGCTAAAGGTATGGTGGTTTCAAATCTCGATTTCCCTAACTGATCGCCCAGCACCACTTCCAAGCCGTCATAATACCACGTAAACGACCACAATAAACCGGTTAAGCCCATAAGCAATAACGGTACTAAAGCATAAAACCCAAACGTATTATGGATATCGTAATTTAAACGCTTCCAATGCGCTTTGGTTTTAATGGTAAATCCTTGTGTCCAAGCCTTTCGCTTCTTTAGTTTTTTAAGTGTTTTCGGGAACCATAATAACAGTCCCGACAAGCATAAAAACACAAAAATAATGGTGCTCACACCTACAATGGGACGACCCCAAGTTTTATCTAAAAGTAAATAGCGGTGCAATGCTTCTACCGTATGCATAAATGCTTTTGTGCGTCCTGTAGCCTGAACAGTTGCTCCTGTATACGGATTAATGGTCACCGATTTGCCTCGTACTGGTTTGCCTCCACTCGCTTGCAATTCGGCTTTGGTTATTAATGTGAATTGTAAGTTTCTATGGGCTTCACCATAAAAAATAAAGTCCTTTACCAATGTATCCTGCTGTTCTAAATCGGTTATAATCGTATTAAAATCTAAAGGGGCATGCGTTGGCGCTGCATAATGATCTTCCGCATCAAACCACTGTACCAATTCGGTTTCAAACGTTAATATACAACCGGTAAGACAGACTATAAATAGTATAATGCCACTAGCTAAACCCAACCACAAATGCAGGTCATTAATCAACTTTCTAAACGTATAGGATTTCTTAGGTTTTGGCATACTTAATTACATTTGGTTTTTAAATAGTCATTCTCCGGATAATAGGATTTATTCAACTCATTTAAGGCTTTAGCATCTTCTAAACGATTTCTATCAATCAGTAAATCGACCACACCATCTATAAATGCACATTGAGGTTTAAACGGGAATCCTAAATTGTCGGATACCGTTTTAAAATGTGACTTCAGCACTTCTGGATCACTCATCACGTCTTTTACATTAATCCGATAGTCGGGAAACAAGGCACGAAATCCGTCTATAAAAGCGGGTAACACCACACTGCCATGATCTTCTTCAGGGTAATATTTTACCGTTAGTTTTAATTGTTTTGGGGTTGTAGTATTAAACTGTGCTATGGCATTTGCTTTTGCTTGCTCATGCGCATCATCTTGAGCCGAAGTTTTGGTTTTAGCGCCTGAGGCATTAGCATTCGCTATAAATAACGCTCGCTTATTAAAGTCTTTGGTTTCTAATTCACCTTCCAGAGCCTTAACAAATAAGGCATCATCCCACCACAAACTAGGATCGATAGCCAAATACCCGTGAAATGTATCGGTAGTTTTAAAGAGTGAGTTTATGGTAAATAGGCCACCAAACGAATGACCAACCAGCACATTGTACCCTAAGGTTCTGTAGGTCGCATCTATTTTAGGCATTAATTCTGTCGTAATAAACGCGCTAAACGTATCTGCCCCACCACTAACATACCCCACGTCTGCAATTTTAGTTGGTGTTAAATCGCGAGAGCGATTGGTGTTTTTTATGGCCACTATAATGCATTCCGGCATTACCGGATAATAGCCCGTAGACAGATTCTTAACAATCCCAGAAGCCACATGAAAAAACTTTTCGCCGTCTAAAATGTAGATAACCGGATACTGCTGACTTTTATAATGTGCCTCGCTATACTGTTCGGGTAAATACACGTCATACTCTCGTGTTTCTTTCAGAAGCTTCGAGTCTATGGTTTCTGTAAATCCGATAGTTACGTCTTGGGCATGGCTATACAAACACAGACATAGCAGTAGAGAGGTGATAAAATGTTTCATGATATTCAGATTTTAAATAGACACAGAAAAAGAGACCATGTGAAAACATGCTCTCTTTTTTTGTGTAAAATTATGGGTTTTAAAATACATTATAGGTTAAGCCCACACTAAAGTTAAACGGATCTTGCGGAATACCATACCCATTATAATAAGATGTATCAAACATATTATTTGCTTTTAGACTCACTCTGTATTTCTCTTTTTGATAAAACACTGTACTATCAAAAATACTATAAGCCTCAGAACCAAAGGTATTGGCAGTACTGTTGTATATTTCACTCATATGGTTGGCTCCGAATCCAAAACCTAAACCTTTAGTCTTTCCTTTCAGAATGTGGTAACTCAACCAAAAATTCCATACCGTTTCTGGCGTATAGGTTAAACTATTTCCTACAGTATTTTCACTACCTGCACTTACTTTCTCTAAAGTGGCATTGTTTTTAGTATACCCAGCTACAACATTAAACCCTGGAAATGGATTGGCAATAATATCTATTTCAAAGCCTTTACTTAAGGTTTCTCCTTCTTGTACACTTACACCATCTTCATTGGTAATAATATCGTTATCAATATTGATATTGTAATAGCTAATGGTACTTTTTAATTTCCCGTTAAAGAAGTTTAATTTAGTTCCCACTTCAAATTGCTTAGCACGTTCTGCATCCCAAGTAATAATCTCTCCAGTTCCGTTATCCGATGGCGCATTATTACTTAATCCATCCATATAATTCACAAAGAAAGAGGCCTGATCCTGAAACGGATTATAGGCAATCCCTAACTTGGTACTTAATGCATTTTGATTGTATCCATTACTTAAATCGGCACCATTGTATACTGTGTTTGCTCCCATGTAACGGTCAAAACGTAAACCTGCAGCCAAGGTAATTTTATCTGCTATGGTTAAAGCATCAAAAGCATAAATTCCTATAGTTTTAAATTTTGTAACCGTTTTGTTTTTAGTCTGATCGGCTATATTCGATTCAAATTCTTCATTAGTCATCCCTACAATTACCGGATCGTTCACATCTACAGCATCCACTGCATTCCAAACCCCAGTACGTTGGGTATCATCAAAATTATTTAAATAACTCATTCCTGTAACCAGTTTGTTATCTAATTTTTCACCATCAATTACATTTAAGAAATCTTGCTGAATGTGTGTATTTCCAGATTCTCTAGGATCTAATTGTAAGTAGTAACGATCTACTGTATTTTCATCAGACATGACCACGCGAAGGTAATTGGCATCTGTAAATAAAGACGCATTGGTAAAAGTGGTTTTAGACGTCCAAGTATCCGACAGTTTATAATCTACCATCACTTGCATCACGGTAGAAGCAAAATATCCGGCCATTCCGTTAGAGCCATAACTGGTATCGTAATCCCAATTTAAATCGTCCCAACTGTTTACTTCATCAGTAATCAGTGATGTACTTAAACCTCTAGCAAAATATAAATTACGTTCACTTTGGTTATATTCTAAATTAAAGGTTGTGGTTAAACGGTCTGTAATATTAAAGGTTAAAGACGGTGCTACCATAAATTCTCTTTTAATCCCCTGATCTTGGAAACTGTTTTCTGAATTATAAGCGCCGTTTAATCTAAAAAACACGGTTTCATCTTCATCTAACACTGTATTATAATCTAAAGTTACACGGTTTTGTTCCCAACTTCCTGCGATATAACCCAACTCTAATTTTTTACCATTATAGGCTTGTTTGGTCACTTTATTCACCACCCCACCATAATTGGCAATATTATTCACATTAGCACCATAAAATAAAGATCCCGGACCTTTAATAAGTTCTATACGCTCAATATTTTGCGGATCTATAGGAGCTTTTATCCAAGCAATTCCGCCATTACGCAAGTGCACATCAGATCTAAATCCTCTTAAATACACACTCACATTACCATCGTTAGACTCTACATAGCCTCCACCTGTAATACTTTTAAAGGCCGATGGTAAATCTGTATTCAGTTGTTCTTCTAATAACGCCCCAGTAACAATAGAATACGATTGCGGGTTATTTATATTTTTTAAAGGCACTTTAGCCACGTATTCCGACTCTTTTTGTGCGAACTGATTTAAACGTTCGGCCACAATAAGCACTTCCTCCAGTTCTTCTTCATTTTCACTAAGCACCACATCTGGAATGCTTGTTACGGTAGCATCTACACGAATGTTTATGGTTTTCGTTTCCATACCTATTAAAGAAAAGGCTATGGTATAATCGCCATAAGGTATGTTATTGAATTTATATACCCCATCTTTAGAGGTTGTTGTCCCCACATTTAAGGGTGTAATCACCACATTAATAGACTCGGCCAGTTTACTATCTGCAGTCAAGACCTGACCTTTTACTAAGGCTGTTTGCTGTTGTGCAAAACTGAAGTGCGATAGTGTTATAAAAAACAATCCTATAATTGCTCTTATAATTTTTGATAAGTTCATAATATTCTTCTATTTTTACTATTTAGATTAATTTTAAATAATGATTGCAAATGTATTTTATTACGTTTCAATTTTAATAACGCAAAAGGCATTAATAAAGCCGTAAAAAGTATTTTATGAAATCTGTATTGAAAAGTCATTCCTTTGCTCAAAAAACCATTACCCGCACGTTTCCTAAAGATTTTAAAACTGCAAAGCTGAATGAAGAAACCCTAATTACTAATGGTGCTTTAGTAAAAGGCGAAACCAAAGAATTGGTATTAGATGGCATAAAAATTAGTGTGAGAAACGGCAGTATTACGCCACCTTTTGTGGTAGATGTAGAACACGATTTCCCCTTTTTAAAAATACATTTTGAAATTGAAGGCAGCAGTAGGTATACCCCTAAAAATGAGAAGAGTGTAGCCGTATATATTCCGAACGGCCATTATAACTTCTTTTATTTACCCGAAGTTAAAGGGCAATTAGAATACGATTGCACTAAGCGAAAAACGCTAGAAATTTTATTTACAAAAGCCTATTTAGAACGGGTATTCGGACATACTTTTAAAAACCTTAGTGCTGAATTTGGTACAGCCTTAGAACAAGATATTCCGTTTGTTATGTGGGAACAAAGCAAGCCCATCACGGCGCAATTACACCTTATTATTGAAGAAATTGTGAATTGTAATTACGGGGAATGCATCAAAAAAGCGTATTTAGAATCTAAAATCACCGAAATATTAGCCATCTTTTTCGATTGTCTGTCACATAAACAAACCCAACACGACCTCTGTATTCCTAAAGAAGACCATTTAAAAATTCTACACGCCGAGTCTATCATCTCTAAAAACCTTAAAAACCCGCCCAGTATTTTAGAACTGTCCCACCTTACAGGCATCAATCAATTTAAGCTGAAGCAGAATTTTAAACTCATTTTTGGGAAGCCTATTTTTACTTATGTCACCGAACTGCGCATGGTGAAAGCAAAAAAACTAATCTCCGAACAAGGCTATACCATTGCAGAGACCGCTTACGAAATTGGCTATAAAAATCCCCAACATTTTACCGCCGCCTTTAAAAAGAAATACAATTATCTGCCTAGTAAATTAAAAACTGATTAAAACGAAGACTTTTCATTTATACCTTATAAAGTGACTCCTTTTAAACCGTATTAAGTTCATATTTTTTAACGACACTAACAATCTTAATTTCGAGTCAGCAGTAAGCGCATTGATCATCAAACCTTTAAATAAACGTTAAAAGGCTTTTTTATTTCTAACCGCTTGTTTAGTTTTGTATCGTAATACAAACTTATGGCACGTCAGAAAGCATATCAAGAACACGAAGTTGTAGAAAAGGCCATGTACCTCTTCTGGAAGAAAGGGTACGAGAATACGTCTATGCAGATGCTTGAAAAAGAAATGGGCATTAATAAGTTTTCTATATATTCTAGTTTTGGCAATAAGCATGGATTATTTCTAGAAAGTTTAAAATGCTACAAAGCCAAAGTGCACAGTACCCTAGAAAAATTTGAAAATGGTACCTCTGGTATCGCAGATATTAAACAATTTTTTTACGATACTGTAAGTTCTAATTTTAATGACGACAAAACCAAAGGATGCCTAGTCACCAATACGTATAATGAGTTTTCTGATCATGAAGATGCATTGATTCAGGAGCAAATGACTGCGTTTATGGAACATATTAAATCCATTATTATTGACAAGTTACGTATGGATGCGACTAAAGACGAAACAACCATATTAAAACAAGCCAATTATTTACTATTAGCTAAGCACGGTTTAGCCGCTGCAGCCCGAGTAAATACTAATACAGAAATTGAAGATTATATAGAAATGATCTTCACGAATTTATAAACACATTTTTTTCACAACATTTCTAAACGAACGTTTAGATAATAATTAATATTAAATAAGACACAAAATTATGACAACTTTAAAAGTACACAGTATTGAATCAGCACCACAAGACGCTAAAGGTTTATTAGAAAACTCTCAAAAAGCCTACGGGATGATTCCTGGATTACACGGCGTATTAGCTGGAGCTCCAAAAATTTTAGAAGCTTACCAAACGCTACACGAATTGTTTACACAAACATCGTTTAACGAAGAAGAATTAACTGTAGTATGGCAAGCCATTAACGTAGAGCACGCCTGTCATTATTGTGTACCAGCACATACAGGTATCGCTAAAATGATGAAAGTAGATGACGCGATTACAGAAGCTTTGCGTAACGAAACGCCTTTAGCAGATGCTAAATTAGAAGCTTTAAGAACCATGACGTTATCTATTGTTAGAAATCGCGGACATGTATCTCAAGAAGAATTAGATGCTTTTTATGCTGCTGGATATGGAGAAGCTCAAGTGTTAGAAATCATTTTGGGATTATCTCAAAAAGTGATTAGTAATTACACTAACCACATTGCAAATACACCTGTAGATGCTGCATTCCAACCATTTGCTTGGTCAAAATAAGCTGTAATCCCCTTACAACTATAGTATAGTAATAGTGTTAAACCTTCCGCCCTAGCGGAAGGTTTTTTTGTTTATAGTCTGCTCCAAATGTCATCGGCATGTAACGAATTATTCAACAGCTAAACAGTCTACAACTAAGACCTGATTAAAACATTTCCACTAACCCCCTGTATATCTAACAAATAAAGATTACATTAGGATAGTGTTACGTGGTACACATTGAAGAATTTTATTTCAAGGCATACACATATAGCACCCCACTTCTACACTTTACCTTCTAATAGGTACAACACATTATACAAGATTTCTCAACACGGGATTGCCATAAACCGAAACCCTATGGCACAAAAACCATCACTATTATGAAAACACCAACACTTCAGGTCTCGCCTATCATACTGGCGCTCTTGCTTACCTTATGTTTTACAAGTTGCAACCAACGTCGTAATGCCCCACCCGGACCTCCAGAATATGGCATGGAGCGTCCCTTTATGACCCCAGAATATTTTTCACTGCGCCCCGAAGTCGAGAACGCTTACGGCTACACACACGCTGTAAAACTAGGACACGACATTAAAATTTCTGGAGCGGTAAGTATGGACGAAAATGGAAATCCAACAGCTGTAGGTGATTTTGAACAACAAATGAAAAATTGTTATGCCGATCTGGATACCATACTAAAACATTATGGCTGCACCTTTGACGATGTGGTCGTCGAAAATATATTTACCACCAACATGGCCTTATTCCTTGAACATGCCGCCTACCGCAATACCATTTACACCACACACTTTCCAACCGGCTCGTGGTTAGGCGTCACCGAATTGGCCGTTCCCGAATTCATGATCGAAATAGAACTGGAAGTCTATAAACCGGAATATTCATCCAACGACGCCCCTTAAGATATACGACTTGTCGGGTAATTCCCTTCTTAAGGTGTGTCTTGTGTTATTCTGTTAGCTGTCACTTGAGTGTATTTTGCTACAAAAAAACGATAAATATGCCTAATGTCATAGTTCATTTTAAATAGCTATTGTACATTCATACAGCACAATGCGCATGGTCATGTGTTACGTACACTTGTAATACATGACACACCACACTGTTGTCTTTTCGTTAAACCTATACTTCTAGGAAAACACCTTGTATTATGAAGACACAACATAGATACCTCATTTTAATTCTGTTTACTGTTCTTATTCCCAGCGGACTCTGGTTACTCACCTTCCCCAATACCACCATTAAGCACGATGCGTTTCCGTTTTTTGTATATACCAGTCAGTGGTGTAGTGTCATTGGATTTTCTTTATTTGCCATGTCTTTTATTTTAACCACACGGCTTAAGGGTATAGAAACCTATTTTGGCGGACTCGATAAACTGTATCAAAAACACATTACCGTCGGAACATGGGCATTTTTCATGATTTTAGCGCATCCTCTATTGTTATTACTGCGATGGATTCCAGACGATATCGAAAAAACATTTTGGTACCTCTTACCGCTTCACAGAAAACTAGAAATAAATGCTGGAAGTTGGGCTTTATGGTTACTTATTGTACTCCTACTGTTTACATTGGTGATAAAATTACCCTATAACAGTTGGAAAATCACTCACAAATTTATGGGCCTTAGTTTTATTTTAATGCTCGTACATGTCTTTGGAGTACAGCACTTTTATGAACACAATCGCTATCTCGCTCTATACTTTATCGTGCTGGGAACACTTGCTGTCTTGTCGTTTTTATACAAATCCATATTTTATAAATGGTTGTCTCACACATACACCTTCGAAGTTTTGGCTATAGAAAAATTAAGTGACACGGTCATGGACATCACGCTATTCGATACCGGTTTTAACTTTAAGTTTGTGCCAGGACAATTTTGCTTCTTTCAGTTTAAACATCCTCACCTCAGCATGGAATCGCATCCGTTTACCATTTGTGGTTCCCCTAAAAAAAATGAAATCCACATTCTGGTTAAAGCCTTAGGCGATTATACCTCTCAGTTGTATGACACCTTAACTCCACATACCGTAGCCTTGGCCGAAGGCCCTTATGGGTGCTTCGATTATAAATTAGGGACCTCTAAACAAATATGGATTGCTGGCGGTGTAGGTATTGCGCCCTTTGTGAGTTGGTGTCACGATTTAGAACGACACCCTTGGCCTGAGCTTGAAGTGGATTTATACTATTGTGTGCACCAAAGTTCGGAAACCTTTCATGGGGAAGCTTTTGAAACTTTAGCTGCCCGCATGCCTCATTTTCATGTGCATATACACTGTTCCAATACCTCAGGACATATACAAAGCAGTGCTATTGCAGGGCCACACAACAAAACCCTGTTTATTTGCAGTCCGAAGAACCTAAGAACCGCCTTACTAAAAGGGTTTGATGCCCTGAATGTGCCGAAAGCAAACATTATCTATGAGGATTTTGATTTTATCTGATGCAAAAAGTAACGCCTTGTACCAGCCATAACGATGCACCAAAAATAAGAATGCTTAGGATACTTTTGGTTTAGCCGACTCCCGCTGTTTCCTAAAAATCGGGAATGGGATGATATCCAGTGCGGTTCGCACATCACCGACTTGTCAATTTTTCCCCTGCAGGCATACCTAAAATACTGCTAAACATCAAACACAAAGGTTGCAACGCGTTGCTTTTAAAAGCTAACACCGTCTAGAATACGACACCCAATATTATACAATTATTCCCTAAAACGTGCACAAATTTGACCTCATGACATAGACCTGTATGGCTTATTTTGTCACCTCCAAATACCAATTTTCATCCTTTTAGGGGCTTTGTTCGAGACTTCTTCGAGGATTGTTCGAGTCAGCTCCCTAAAACAGGCGTTTTTACGAAGGATCCTCGAAGGATTGTCGAAGCACTCTCGAAGGAACCCACAATGACATGAAACGTAAAAAGTAACATGGATATTGTGGTTTAAAATGTGCAGATATGTTTATGTGGTCTTGGGGAATGGGGATAGTTACATTTTAAAAAAAGATGAATATTCAGGAAGGCATAGTAAATGCTTCCCTTATAAATGGAGTGCTCAATATAATCTAATGAAGTAGAATATGAGTTATGCTTATTATAATTAATCGACTTTAAAGCAAAGTATTTTTAAACTAAACTATCACAAATTACTATACTTTTTAAAATGTTCGGCTTGATCAAAAATTTCTTTAAAAACCTCATCTTTTGTTATGGGTGGATAATCATTATCTGCAAGTAGAATGATTAAATCTACCTTTAATTCGGCTTTAATATCGTCTCTTTGGTTCCATTCGGTGTATTTTGCTTTATCATCAACCACCTTCTTGACTTCTTTGGCTAGATGTATTAATTTATCTTCTGGATAATCAAAATCGTATTTATGAGCTATTGCTTTTAATATATCATAAAACGCTTTCTCTTCAAAATTGATGCCCATGCCTTGAAATGATTCTTTTTCTTTTCTGAGTTCATGATACAAATCTATAATCTCGTCGGTAAAAACTTCTAACACATGACTACTCTAAATGGTTCTACTATAAACACTATTTCCACCGCCAGAATAGTTAGTATAAATATGCTGATATACATTAGCTGTTTTTATTCCAACCTCTTCATCCGAATATGAATCTTGTGGCAAGTACAAAAGATTGTCATAAATAGTACTTTTTACCTGTGCCTTTATTTGTCGACTTTCACGCCATTTTTCAAATTTTAACTTTTCAGTTTTCAAAATATCTAGTGTTTTGGCAGCAACTTTTTTGACTTCTTTTAATTCTTTTTCGGAAAGATTTTTACCTTCTCTAAGTAAATCAAAAATGGCTAGAGTTTCCTGGTTCTTTAAATTTTCACGAACTACACGTTGTTCTTCACCTGATAAATCTTGTATAAAACTATTCAAGTTATCAAAGGTTTTTACGGTGTCTTCTAAGCTTTTACCCTTATTGTATTCATCTATTATTTCTTTATAACGCTCATAGAACTCTATGCGTAAAGGATTTTCCTTTAGCATTTGTTCTAAACGTGTCTCAATTGCATTTTGTAAATTAAAAACTAAGGTGTTTTTACGGGTGGTTATTGCAAAAGCAGCTCTTAACTTGTCAAAATCTAAAACAGACAAATCTACATAAACACCTCCTTCAGTTACATTCACTTCAGATTCTTTTATTACTATACTATCGCTTACAATAGCTTGTAAATCCATAATAATTTGAGTAACGTCAGCTGATTTAACATTCTGATTTAACGCTGTGTAAATAGCTTCTATGGCATTGTAATCCTTTTCATGTTTTTTTAATTTATCTGATGGAAATAGGGCTTTATACTTTCTAAACACATTACGAGCCATCATTTCAAACGTAGTACGCGTCGTTTCGTTTAAACACACACAATCTGTAGCATCTTTAATTTTCGCAATTTTAGACATTGGTTTTGCATCCTTTAAGTCTTGAATTGAAAAACTAAGCTCTTTTAAATATGTCTTGACATCTTTTATTGCTTGTTTTAATTCTATTTCGACATCTTCTAATGGTTCTACTGGTTTTCCATTGGGATTTCCTTTTCCACCAGATTTTCCACCTTCTCCATAAACAGAATACGCCTGCTCTAATTGTTTATATACATTACCATAATCTACAATTAATCCATTTTCTTTTTCATCATCATAAACCCGATTAGCTCTTGCAATAGTTTGCATTAGCGTATGCCCTTTTATTGGTTTGTCTAAATACACTGTAGAGACACAAGGTGCATCAAAACCAGTAATCCACATGGCACAAACGATAGCTAACCTAAACGGATTGTCCTCATCTTTAAACTCCTTTTCTAGATTGCGCTCTACCATTTTTCTACGATGGATCTCAATATCTAAATCCATTTTACGGAATTTATCTACTTCGTTTTGCTCACTACTAACCACAACGCAGACTTCTGTCTCTTTTACGTTATTGTATTTACGTTTTAGCTCTTGTGCATCTTGCTCGTCTTCTGCGTTCTTTATACGCTCTTCAAGTTCTTTTAAGTATTCTGGCCAATAGCCCTGAATCAGTTCATACATTCTAACCGCAGTAGGTTTATCTAAAGCCACATACATCGCTTTACCCTGATAGCCTCTTTCGTTAAAATGCCATACTAAATCCTTAGCAATAGCTTCTAGTCTTGGTTGCGCTGTAAGAATTGGATAATTTCGACTAAACAGATATTCTAATTTCTTCTTTTGGTCATCATCCAGATCTTCATTTTCAAAAACCGCAGCCATTTGCTCATCCAATTCAGGATTTGTAATATCTAACTTTTCACCACGATTTAAATAACGTAATGGTAAGGTTGCTTCATCTTCAATAGCACGTTTAAAATCGTATACAGATACATACTCTCCAAAAATATTTTTCGTTAATTCCTCCTCTTCTTTAATTATTGGAGTTCCCGTAAAACCTAAATAAGATGCATTTGGCAAGCCATGAAAACGCATATTTCTTGCATAGGTTCCAGATTGTGTTCTATGCGCTTCATCACTAATTACAATAACATTTTTACGATCTGTAATTAATGGATATTCAGTTTCTAATTTTGGATCTATAGAAAACTTATGAATCAATGTAAACACATAGCGATGATTTTCAGATAACAGCTCTCGTAAATGTTCCCGTCCTGTCATTCCTTTTTTCTTCCCCGCAATTACGTTTTTATCATTAACGACTCCAACGCCTGAAAAGGTATCATATAACTGATTTTCTAACTCGGTTCTATCTACAGCAATTAAAAAAGTATAAGAACCACCTAATTTTCGATGTATCTTCTCGCATAAAAACACCATAGAATAAGACTTTCCAGAACCTTGCGTGTGCCAAAACACACCCAACTTCCCTTCTAGATCTTCAATATTATTTACATTTTCAATAACTTTATTTACACCTATGTATTGGTGGTTTTTAGCCATTAACTTTACAACATCCCCATGGGAATCATCGAATAATAGAAAGTTTTCAAAGATGTCCATGAAGCGATGTTTATCACAAGTACCGCGTAGCATAGTATCTAAACTTACTTCGCCTTCCTCATCTTCTTCAATACGTTTCCAATCTAGAAAATATTTATATGGGCTTGTAATCGTACCAACTTTTGCATCAGTCCCATTACTTAAAATAACAAATGCATTATTGTGAAATACTTGCGAAATAGTGTCCTTATAATCTTTTAAATTGTCGGTATAAGCATGTCTTAAATCTTGATGATGTGCTTTCAATTCAAAAAACACAAGCGGAATACCATTAACAAAACCAATAACATCTGGCCGTCTTAAATAAAGCTCTCCTAAGACTTCTAATTGTCTTACCGCTAGAAAGTCATTATTTCTATAATTACTAAAATCAAATACTTTTAGCTTTGTTTTTATTAGTTCACCTTTATCATTAGTATAACTTACAGGTACACCTTGTTTAAGTAAATTGCTTTTGTGTTTATTAACGTATCCTAAAGTTTGATCGGCTATGTTTTGTGTGATGAGAGCTATGGCTTGATCGTATGCTAATTGTGGCAGATTAGGATTTAAATGCTCTAGAGCTTTAAGTAAATATCGAGTTAAAACAACTTCACTTTTATTCTCCCTACCTAATAATCCATCTTCCCCGAATGATTCATTTTTCCAGGCGGTAACTACTGTCCAACCTAATTCTTCTAAAACATCTTTGGTCGCAGCTTCTACTAAACCATCTTCTGAATACTCGTAGCTCATAATTATACTAGGTTTTGGGAATTGATAACATCGGATTCCATAGGCATCGTTTCATTAATTAAAACTTCTATTCTTGACACAAAATCAAGTTCATTTTCTAAAATATCTTCCATCGACATCGATTCATTAACATATATACCATCAACAATAAAATGAGTAGAAGAATTATGACCAAATAAATTTGGTGAATGTGCATTTTGAGTCATTAAAGGCTCTGAACACGGATAAATTAAGCCTCCAAATAAGACATTTGGTTCATAATACTGAATATAAGTATGTATCTGGTAAAAATCTGAGCGATCCAAATCTCGACCTTCCAATCGCATATTCTTAAATTTAGCATCGAAAACAATTATCTTATTAGAGTATTTGTGTTTCATTACTAAATCTGGAAACATTTTTCTACCATAAAATAAACCTTGGTATAATTGTAATTCTGTTTGTGATGTTACCTCCCAATCATTAAAATTATGCGCCAACAGTTTCTCTAAATATATCTCGAATAATTGTGAAATATCAAATAAATAGCCAGCAGTTTTATTCTTTATGTTTGTAGATGGATCCATACTCTGATCTAACAAAATAATCTCGGCATATTCTAGAACTTTTTTAAAAGAGAAAAATGATGGATTATTTAAAACTCTATGCTGTTTTGCTTTTCTAATTGTTTCTTGGGTTGCATATGTGCCTGAATAATTCTGTTTCAGCAAAGTTTGTACACCCATTAAGCGCTTATGGATTTCTTTTCCAAAAGACTTTTCTAGTTTTAATAAAGCCAAATACAATACATCTATTATTTCTTTAATATATGTTTGTTCCCTAAAGGTGGTTGTAATTTCCCCTTTAAACGGCATATGATTTTTTAGATAGGAGTTTAAATCTATTTTACCTCTTACCTTATTACTTGTTTGTGTAAAGGTTTGGTATTCTTGTGGTAACCCTAAAACAGCGGCCTTTTCTAGCGATTGAATAAATAAATATGCTAATATAAATAAGAAGTTATTTTTCTTATTATTTTTTGTTGCATTAACGTCTACATCATCTACAAAAATATCATTTACAAAATTTAGCATTCGTCTTAAAAAAGCATCGCCATATCTTGTATTTATATTAAACTGATATCCCTTATGATATACAATGCCTGCAAATAAACCGGTCTGAATGAAATAGTCAATTTCATTAGATGCATTTGTTTTATTGTATAACTTTAAAATTAAGCCGTCTTCGTCTGCTTTTTCGTTAGCTATATTTTTGAACCCAAAAACACTAATATTTTCAAATCTAGGATCTCCCCTTTTTAATTCAAGCACCGATGAAAACAGCGTGTGTTCTATTTTTTTTCTTTGGGTTAATTTAACCCCAAAACCATCGCATAGTTTTTTTAAAGAAAGGGGGGCTTCCTCATAGAAATTATGATTTACGGGTTTTGTGATTTTCATTTATTTGTTTCGTTTTAAAGGACTCTTAAACTTTATTAGCGCCAAATCTAATTTACTTTCCAAATCACTTTCAGAATATAACGCTCTTAAATATTCTTTTAATGTTGGTCGTAAATGAAGATTGAACAACTCATCAAGATTTTTTGAACTTATTTGTTTAAGCTTTGAGATGCTTCCCATTTTCATAAAAAATGAATGCCCAAATTCATAAGACTTTCCAAGATTTAATTCCTTCGAGATATAATCATTTAATGTATTACAACATTTTACATACTCCTCTATATTGGTAAATTCATCTCCATTTCTAAAACGTGTATTTTGTTCTATAACATCATAATTACAATCTTTTCTAATCCACTTAAAACGTCTTCTTAAAGCTAAATCGAAGGCATCGATACTTTTATCGACATCATTCATCATACCTATAAAAAATACATTTTTCGGGACTCCAAAATATGCATTTCCATCTTCATAGTGATATGCTAAATCTTCAGGAGCACCATCCTTTATCATGTCTTCTATAAGCGCAGAATATTGCGTTTTATAAAGCCCTATTCTATCTGAAGTTTTTACATCATGGCGATAATCCTTTTCTAAACACAATAAGGTTTCGCCAAAAACACTGGATAAATTAGCTCTATTAATCTCGTCTATCACAAAATAGTAATCAACATCAGGGTTTTGTTTTGCTCTTTTACAGAATTTTTTAAAAATGCCATCTGTAAGTTCAAACTTTATATTTCCATCTTTAGTTACGCCTTTAGGTTTAATACCTTCTATAAAATCTTCGTACGTAAATGATGGATGAAATTGTACAAATTCATAACGAGAACCATCTCCTTTACAAGCAAAATCTAAACTTTGGGTTACGGCATAGGTTTTACCTGTTCCTGGAGGACCGTATAAAATAACATTAGGCGAATCTGCATCTGCTATTACTTTAGCGTTAACATAGTTCCACATAAATTTAGACAACAATACCGATTCAACAGGATCGTTAGGCATTTTGAAAGTCTCATTTAAAACCTGTCTTACTTCATGATTTTTACCCAAATTAGTTGCTGTCTCACTATCAATAATCTCATCATGTAAGGCATCAATGGATTCATCTGAATACATAAAAAGGAAATCATTTAAATGATCTAAAACCGATAATTTACGTAAAATCTGTTTTGATGGATATTTCGAGTTTTCAAAAAGATCTGCCTTATGCGATGGCTCTGTACATAATGTCACTTTTTCAAATAAAGGTTTTATTTCTTCATCAAAAACTTCGATTGCAGTTTCTTTAGTTTCATTAGGTCTTTTAATTCCAATAGAATAGCTCCCATTTAAATTTAATTTTACACCAAATGCTAATGCTGAACCTGCGGGTTTAGAAGACCCTAAAACTGTTTTTGTAGTACGTTCTAAAAAATTACATAAATAGCCACCTGGCATCTGATCTTCATCGGTGTTTATCCGATTAGTATAATCGTCTATATTAAAAGTTTCATCTTGAATCTTAATTTTATACCTACTCCAGTCTGATGCAATCGAATCTAATTCCTCACTAATATATTTAATTTGATGGGAATCTACGCGATCTCTGTAATTATGCCATAACTGAGTAAGTTGTTCTTTTCTTTGTGGTGTTAGTTTTATACTTTTCATATTTTTTTATTCATAACAATACTATGTTATGTTCTAATAATTACTTCTCTCCTCTGCAACCTTACCCCACTGCTCATTAACCACCAAACCATCCACAACTTGCCCTGAGCTTGTCGAAGGGTCTATCATCCCACTCATTAAACGTGGTAACAAAATATCGCGTGCTTCTTTTAAGTGTTGGTTTTGGGTAAAAAGATTATATTTTAATTGAAATAATGGATTAACAACCTTATCAAAATTTTGAACTAATTCTTCATCAGGAAAATTATCTTTAAAATTTCTTATAAAACCTAAACTATAAAACTTTTGAGCGACGCCAGAAGACTGATTATCTAGTTTATTTTTAGTATTTGTGTTTGTTAAATAGCAATATAAATAGTTTTGAAAAAAGTTTTTTTTCTTGAATATGATTACATTTTTACAACTGTATTCAAAATCTTCTGTTACGACAGCAATATTTCCTAAAGTTCCAATATTTGAGAATAGAATATCTCCTTTATCTAAACCACTTCTTTTCCTTATTGAATAATGATCTTCTTCACTTATTAAATAAGCTGATTCAAAATTCACAAATCCTTCTCCAATATGTTTTCCTGTAATAAGTTTATATCCTTCATCAACTTGTTTTGGTGTTGCATGAGTACCATCAGTTATTTTATCACACAAAAAGTTTAAATCTTTATTCTCCCAACCAACAGGCAACCCACTAACCTCATCAAACGCTACATCCTCATAACCAGGAAATTTAAAACGTACAAACCACTCTTCATAGGATTGTTGTGCTTGTTCTTCTAATAATTTAATGCGTTTTAGGTTGTTTTCAATTAAATCATCATAAGCCGATAAAATGGATGCTATTTTGCGTTGGGTTTTTAGTGGTGGTATAATACAAGGTAAGCTGCGAATCATTCCCAAGCTAAGGAAACTTTGTGCGACTCCACTTTTTATACTATCTATTGATTTTTGAAAATATTCACTTTTAATCCAATAAAACAAATATTTTGAGTTTACAACCTCATACTTTGGTCTTAAAATTGAAACACTACTAGATAAACCAAACTCAAAATCTCCATTAACCAAATATGGAGCACCCATGGAACCAATAATACTAAGTAAAACATCATTCTTCTTAGGTTTAGTTAAAGCTTTGGAATTAGGGTTAAAATATTTTTTAAAATCCTCTTCAGAAATGTAATCGACCTTATTAAGTTTTAAACCATTTGAGTCAAAGTTTTTAGATGTGAAATACATTACACCTGTCTCTTTGCGTTTTATTGAAGCATGAGCTCCATCTCCTACCAATGCTACATCTTCTATTTTTGTTTTTCTCCAACCCTCCATCATAATTTAACAGATTGAATTTTATCCATTAAACTATTGGCTTCGGTATTTAGTTGTGCTAATTCGGTATGGATTTCGGTCATACGTGTTTTGTAGTCAAAGTCCATATCAATGTCAATCTTCACACCAACGTAGCGTCCTGGTGTTAGGCTGTAGTCTTGTTCTGCAATGTCTTCAATAGAGGCTATTTTACATAAGCCTTCTACGTCTTGGTATTTTCCTTTCGGGAAGTGTTCTGCTATCCAAGCGTTCTCGACTGCGCTCGAACTGACAGCTTTAAGATTATTGGTTCTAAAGGCATCCATGATTGCTGTTAAACCTTCTAGTTGCTCGTCGCTAAAATCGTTAATCGTAGTGCTTACTTTTCTAAACGTATTACGCGCATCTATCATTAACACCTTGTCTTTATTTTCGGCTTTTTTTCCTTTATTAAAAAACCAAACATGACATGGTAAACTACGTGTGTAAAAAAAGTTATTGCTAATAGCTACAATACATTCTACATCGCCAGATTCTATTAATTTTTGACGGATTAGTTTTTCAGCATTTCCAGCATCTGTGGCAGAACTTGCCATGACGAACCCTGCTCTTCCTGTTGCGTTTAAATAGCTATGAAAATACTGAATCCATAAATAATTACCATTACTTATGGTGCCTTTTCCTGTTAATGGTGCGCCAAATGGTAAACGATCATCATCTGCTAAAAACTTATTTTTAGCATCTATTTTATCGACATTAAATGGTGGATTCGCCATGACGAAATCACACTTCCCTGTTAAATGGTGTGGATTGGAGTAAAAACTATTACTTTCTATAATTCTACCTTCTATACCATGAATGGCAAGGTTCATTTTTGCTAAGCGTGTGTTATTGCTTTTAAGTTCTGTACCATATACTGTAATGGCCTCGTTAACATTTTTATTCTCATGGTCTTTTATAAAATGTGCCGTTTGCACAAACATACCTCCAGAACCACAGGCCGGATCGTGTATAATACCATGATTGGGTTGTATAAAGTTAACGATTAGGTTTACTAAAGATGGTGGCGTGAAGAATTCTCCGCCTTCTTGTGCACCGGCACCTTGCATAGAGAATTTCATTAAGAAAAACTCGTAAATACGCCCAAACACATCGCCTTTGGCTTGTTTTACGGCATCTTTGTTAAAAACACGAACTAAATCTCGTAAAAGTTTATCATCAAACTCTTGGTAGCTTTTTGGTAGAATACCTTCAAGGTCTGGATATTCGGCTTCAATAAGCTTCATGGCATTATTAATGGCTTCCGCTATATTTTCGGCTTCGGGCAAGTCGGCTAAATAATCGTATTTTGCCTTTTCGGGTAAAAACATAGCACCTTGACCTGCATAGTCACCTTTGTTAACTTCTCTTTTTTTCCCCGTTCTTGGGTTTATTGCTAGTCCTTTCTCAATTTCTATTTTAGAATCTTCAAAACGGTTTTGCGCGAAACGTAGTAGTACCAAACCTAATAGGGGATCTTTGTATTCGGAAGCTGTAAGTTTAGAGTTTGCTCTTAAATCGTCTGCTGCATCCCAAAGTTCGGTTTCCAGCTTTTTAATAGTATCGTGAGTCATGTATAAGTCTTAAACCTTCTGGGTTTTAAGTAGTATTGTAGCTGATTTTAAACAGCAGTTATTTAAGTTTTAGATGGTTATGTACTTTATATAAAATACATACTTTATGAGGGATGCTAAATATAGAAAATATTAAAATGTTTATAGTAAAAGTTTTCTGCATTTAAATTGGAATTTTATTAATAGAACGCAATAAAAATAATAAAATTCTACACGTAAAACTTACGGAAATCCGTAAAGTATCACCTTCATTACTTAAATCTAAACATGATAATATTTTAATTTAAATAATCCCTAAAAATACTAAATCCAAACTAATAAAAACTACGGAATCCCGTAAAAGACCAACTAAAATATCCCCCAAACCCATACACAAAAAAAACTCCCCTCAAATCACATACAGTGTTTAAGGGGAGCGAATCCAATAATTAGGGGGTATTGCTGTGAGCATCACCGAAAGCTAAGCTAACGACATGGGATCACGCGGATTAAAAGTTTAATACCCAGGATTCTGAACAAAGTTTTCGTTCTTATTCATTTCGTCTTGTGGTATCGGTAATAAATATCTAAAGGTATTAAAATTTGATTGAGGTTCTAAACCATTTGTGCCAAAAACTTCTGCCCCCATATCGTGACGTACAATATCGTACCAACGCTTCCACTCAAACGCTAATTCTATACGGCGCTCTTCTAAGATCACGTCTCTTAACTCTGACGTTCCTAATCCTGAAGTTACATCTTCCGGAAAAGTGCTTGGTGCATACGTGCCTAAACCACCACCATCAAACTCAATCACTCCGGCTTGTCTGGCACGAGCGCGTATTTGATTCACATAACCTATTGCCTCATCGGTGAATCCTAATTCGTTAGCGGTTTCGGCTGCAATAAGTAATACCTCAGCGTATCTAAAGGCCACATAATCAAAATCTGAACGCCAGCCTGCTGTAGTACGACCATCGCCCGGAAATCTGGTGTATTTGGCAATATGTGGTCTTGGAATTTCAAAATCGGTATACGGTCTCACTATACCCGTATCATCGCCTAAAATTAAAGAGTCCGTCATACTCACTTTTAAACGGTAATCTTCGGTGTCCCAAGCGCTATACACATTAAGATGTGGCACAAGCATGCTCCAACCACCTAAAGGCGACTCGCCACCTTCTACCCCATTAAAAGGACCGATTTTGTTGTCGTTTTCATAGGTTGTCGGGTTGGGATTCTGACCGGTTTGGTTACTGGTAAAATCGACCAAGAAAATATATTCTGAAGAGGCCCACTGTTCGCTATTTCTAAATAAATCTTGATAATCGTCTTCCAAAGCATAGTTTAAAGCGCCTGAATTATCTATTACCCATTTGGCATAATCGTAAGACAATTGCCATTCGCCACGCGTCATATATATCGAAGCTAAATACGAGGCTGCAGCACCTTTAGACGGTTTAGAACGCACGCCATCACGCGGATCGTAATCTAGGTTTTCAAAAGCAAACGTCATATCTTCAATAATATGGGCGTAAACTTCGTCTGGCGTCGATAATGTAATGCTTAACGGATCTTCGATATCTGGATTATCGATATACGGAATGCTACCGTACAGTCGCACCAAATGATAGTATAAAAAAGCTCTTACAAATCTAGCTTCCCCTTCTGCTGCCAGTTTTACGGCTTCGGTTTCATCGTCTAAATACCCCACGCCTTGAATGGCCGTATTGGCTGTGGCAATGGTTTGGTAAGATGAAGCCCATAAATCGGACACATACGAGTTGGTAGGTGTGGTTAAAAACCGACTAAACTCGGCATAATCACTAAATTCGTAACCGTTATCTACCATATCACTCATCAGTTGTAAAGGCACGGTAAGTCCGGCGCCATAATAACTTGAAGATGCCATAAGGCCGTAAGTCCCATCAATCATTGGGTACACATCGTCTATGGTATTAAAAAAACCTTCTGGCGTTAAAGTCCCCACTGGGTTTTCGTCTAAGTCTGCACAACTCACTAAAGACGCGCATAGCGTTAGCGTAAGTGCTGCATATTGTATTATCTGTTTCATAATTATAATGTTAAGTGTTGTGAACTACTAGAAGCTTATATTTAATCCTACGGTATACGATTTTACATTCGGGTAACTCCCGTAGTCTAAACCAATATTACTACTGGAATTGCTATAGGATACTTCGGGATCTATCCCCTTGTAATTGGTAAAGGTGAATAGGTTTTGTCCGCTCACGTATAATCGCGCTGCCGACATATGGATTTTTGATAAAAAGTCTGCTGAAAAGTTATAGCCTAAAGAGATGTTTTTAATACGAACATAACTCGCATCGTCTATCCAACGGTCTGACGTTACAAAACTTCTGCTTACTCGCGCTTCTGGAATATCGGTATCGGTATTGGTCGGACTCCAACGGTTAAGTGCCTCTGTTGTGACATTGGTACGGCCGTTTAAAGCGCCCAATTCCATTAAAGTGTAGTTTAATATTTCGCCACCTTGAGACCCTTGTACAAAGATATTTAGGTTGATGTTTTTATAACTAAAGTCGTTATTCCATCCCCAATTAAAATCTGGATGCGGATCGCCAATAATAGCACGATCTTCGTCGGTTAACGCACCATCGCCATTTAAATCTTTAAAGCTTTCGCCCCCAACAGCTTCTCCGCCAACAAGCACATCGGCTTCAGATTGTACCACGCCATCGTACATATAACCCCAGAACGTCCCAACAGATTCGCCTTCTCTTAATAATTGCGTGGTACCTCCACCAGATAACGGATTAGATGAATAGTAAATATCATTCCCATCGGTATCATTTTCTACTAGCTTAACGATTGTATTGTCATTGAATGAAATATTCGCATAGGTGTTCCATCTGAAATCGCCTTGAAAAATAGCGGCATTGGCTGCAAATTCAAACCCTTCGTTATCTACCGTTCCGATATTTTGAAGTTGAGTTTCAAACCCTGTATAATTTGGGGTTGGCACATCGAACAACAAATCTGTCGTCTTCATTTTGTAATAATCTAAAGTCAATCCGAAACGGTTTCTTAACAGTTCCACATCAATCCCCACATTGGTCTGTGCTGTAGTTTCCCACGTTAAGTCGTTATTAGAAATGGTAGACGGACGAATGGCAGTAACGGCACTCCCTTGCACCGTAGTAAATACATCTGTAAAGGATGCTAAAGATTGATACGGACTGATGGCTTGGTTTCCTACTTCACCATAACTGACACGTAATTTTAGTAAACTGATGGTGTTAGAATCTGCTAAGAAATTTTCATCAGAAATTTTCCAACCGAAGGCTGCTGAAGGAAAGAAACCGTATTTGTTGTTTTTAGCAAATACAGAAGACCCTTCGCGACGCCCCGTAAAGGTGAATAAATACTTTCCGTTTAAGGTGTAGTTGATACGTCCGAAAACAGCTTCGAATGTGCTCTCGTATAATTCAGAATCTACAGATGAAGCATTAGAACCTGCTCCTAAATTCCAGAACGAAAAAGAATCAGAGATAAAGCCTGAGGCTAAACTTGTAGTCACTTCTGTACGGTCTTTTTGTAACGAATATCCTGCCATAGCCGCAAACTCGTGCACTTCTGCAAAGGTTTTGGCGTAGGTTAAATAATTTTCACTGATAAAACTCGTCGCTTTATATGTATTTAATGTCGCTTCTCCGCCAACACTATTTCCACGATCTAAAGTGGTTGGGTAATATTGTCCCGTTCTAGAATCGTGTATACTTGTCCCTAAAGTTGTTTTAAATTTCAGGTCTTTTAACAAATCGATTTCGGCATAAACGTTTCCTTGAAACACATCGGCAATTACTTCATTCTGATATTCGGTAGCCAAAGCATACGGATTGTCTATAGGATACCCCACAATACTTAAGGCAAAATCGCCATTGGCATCGGTAATACTTTGTGTTGGAGAGAATTTATACGCCCCTGAAATGACTCCAGTTTGTGCAGCATCTCCGCCTTCTTGACTTTTTACACCGTTGGTATAACTTCTGCGGACGAATAAGCTGGTTCCAAATTTAACAGCTTCAGAAGCTTGTAAATCTAAATTGGTTGTTACAGAGTATCTTTTATAATCTGAATCTTTAACCACACCTTCCTGATCATAAATCGCACCAGACACATAATAACTGATGGCATCTGAACCTCCTGCAATAGACAATTGGTAATTTTGAACGCCACCGGTTCTATAAATCTCGTCTTGCCAATCTGTACCTTCGCCTGTCAATTCAGGAATAAAATCTGGATCTAATTCTGTGATATATTCAGTAAATTGATCGGCATTCAATAAATCCAAACGGTTGATTTCTGTTTGAGACGAATACGAGGTTGAAAAACTAAATTGAGGTTTTCCTTTTGCGCCACGTTTGGTACTCACTATAATCACCCCGTTGGCACCTCTTGCTCCGTATACGGCTGTAGAAGACGCATCTTTAAGGACTTCTATAGATTGAATATCTTCTGCAGGTGGCATGATGCCTCCAATAAATCCGTCTACAACGATCAACGGATCATTACTGGCGTTAATTGAAGTATTTCCACGAATTTGAATGCTGTAATCGGAACCTGGAGCCCCGTTTGTTGCTTGTACAGACACACCAGCTGCACGCCCTTGTAGGGCTTGTGTGGCATCGACGACTGGAAAAGCCACTAAATCGTCTGCACTCACAGACGAAACTGCTCCAGTTAAATCGCTCTTTTTAACGCTACCGTATCCAACAACAACCACTTCGTCTAAACCTGCTGCATCGACCTCTAAGGTGATTGAAATATTTGGACGTCCGTTTACAGCAACGTGCTGCGTTGTATACCCTAAATAAGATACAATAATAGTAGCATTAGCCTGAGATAGAGTGATGGTGAAATTCCCATCGTAATCTGTAGTCACCCCATTAGTTGTGCCTTGTTCTACAATGTTTGCGCCCGGTAAAGGCAAATTCATATCGTCGAACACCTTCCCTGTTAAGGTCATCTTTTCTTGTACAGCAGTCTCTGCCGTCTGTTTAGTAGGATGTCCAATTAAGACATCGCTTCCGTTCACTTTAAAGCTGAAATGCGCCTGCTTTCCTAAATCTGATAATACCGTATGCAGTGCCGTGTTGGTATACACCGCATCATAGGGTTGTTTGTTTTTTGCGATAAAATCGCCATAAGTAATATTAAAATCAGTTATTTTTGATATTTTAGATAAAATTTCAACAAGGGTCGCGCCTCTTTCATTCAGAGTGACTTGTGTTGAATCCATGTTTTCGGACATACCATAACTTGGATACGCGCTTATAAAACATATAAACAGTGTTAATCGGAATACATTCCTAAATAATGCTTTCATGTAATTTAGTATTGGTTTTTAATTTTTTTTCAAATGCAATGCTTAATCTCGAGAGGATCTGTTGCCGCAGATCCTTCTCTTTTTTCTAAATGGTCTAGTGTGTTGTAATGTCTATCATATGATCATGTTTAATGAGGTGGACTTCGTTTATAAAATTGATACGTGTAATTAAATCGTCTAAGGGTTCGTCTTGTCTTAAGCGTAACGAATAGAGATACATGTCTGCTACTCGGGCATCTGTAATCTGAAACGGAATTTGATATATATGTTCTAAAGCTACCGCCAACTCTTGAATTTGAACCTGTTCTAACACCACTTCGCCTTTCCACCATAGGTTATTCAGTTCTGCATTTACCGTTGCTTTGGTGAGTGTTGCTGTCTTTTGGGTGTAGGTGACTTTCTGGTTGGGTTTTAAATACACGCCTTCCGATGCGGAAGTGACGTTAACCAATCCGGTACTCACCATGACTTCTATAATGGTATCGCGTTCTATAATGTTGAAAGACGTTCCCAAGACTTTAGTAGATAAACCTCCAGATTTGACAATAAAAGGGTGTTCTGGATTTTTAGTCACCTCGAAAAATGCCTGCCCTTCTAAAGACACCATACGCGTGGAATCTTGAAAAGTTTGCGGATAGTTTAGGGCACTATTTTCGTTTAAAATCACGGTCGAACCATCTGCCAACACTATGCGTTTTTGTTCGCCTGCTTGTGTATGTATCGTTAGTGCATCTTCTTGCATTTGAAATGCCCCACTGAAAGTATCAGTATAATTAAACAGCGTAAAGAGACTAACGCCTAATAAGACTATAAGCGATGCTGCAATCCCCCAAGTCCACCTAAATTTAGATTTGGATTTGGCTGTAGTGTGTTGGGCAATGCCCGCGTATAGTTTGTTTTTTAGACCTAAGTCGAGTTTAAAGGTTCTTGCAGGTTCGCCTGAAGCATGCATGGCCTCAAAAAAAGCTTCGACATCTGCGATTTCTTCTGCTGTAGCGGTTCCGTTTTCGTAGCGCTTTAAAATACGTTTAAAATGTTGTTCTGTCATAGTTGGGTTTTCATGAGAATCTAACGATCCTCTACTATGAAGTACCCAAAATGTAAACGTCCCCTATCTTATTTTTTGTTCTTAAAGTTTTGTTAACCTTGCTAACACTGAATTAACATGCAGCGGCAGAAATGCCAAAAACCAGAAGTTGTAATAACACCATTTCTGTATTGTATACACCCGATTCGCGAAGTAATTTTAAGGCTTTATTAATCTGATTGTCTACTGTGCTGGTAGAAATATCGAGTTGAAGTGCAATTTCCTTATAACTGAGATTATCTTTAAAGCGGAGTTTAAAAATTTGTAGGCAACGCTCTGGTAATAGGTCGTTTGCCAAGACATCTATTTTTTGTACCAATTGAACTTTACTCGCTTCAATGGTCTGATGATCTTCAGAATCGTCTACATCCAGAGATGCCCCGATATGATCCAGCATTACGGCCGTAAATGGCGTTTGTCGCAAGCGTTTGGCACATTGAAATTTAACCGCCTTATACAAATAGGCTCTGTAATGGTCTATGGTTAAATCGTCTAACCGATTCCACAGATCCAGAAACACTTCCTGTATAATATCTTCCGCCGCTTCTCGCGATCGTAAAATATTATTAGCATAGGCGAATAATTCATACCAATGGGCATCATAAGCCGTATTAAAATCCAGTGTTTTACTCATAGATCTGTGCTTGTGGGTTTGCGCAATACAAGCGTTACAAAATAAAAGGTTTTGCAGCTGACCCGAGCGTTAATCCGTATTACCATTGAGTTAAATAATGATAGAGTCTGAATTTTAGAGGATTAAATTCAACCAAAAAACATTAAAATTACAGAGGTTTTAACTGCGGCTTTGAGATCTAAACATTAGGAGAACTTGAAACGGACACTTATTGCGCGTTATATTCCTTTAGAACATTGAAACAAAGTACACACTGAACAACCGATATCGATTAAAACGAACACCGATTGCATTACAATAGGCCTAGACCGTAGCTTATTTTTGTGTAGTTATGTATTATATTGCGCTAGAGTGTTTAGGTTTAGCCTATCACCTCGTCTAAAGCGAGACAACCATTTAAAATAAGACACTATGAAACTTCAAAATAAAGTCATTATCGTTACCGGATCTTCAAAAGGTATAGGAAAAGAGATTGCCATACTTTTAGCACAACATGGTGCAAAAGTCGTAATTAATTATTCACACAGCGAAACAGAAGCAAACGACACCGTAAAACATATTACAGACCATGGCGGAACGGCCATAGCCATTAAAGCAGACGTAAGCCAAAAAGAAGATGTCACCATGCTATTTGACCAAACACTTGAAACCTTTGGTGAAATTAATGTTCTGATTAATAACGCGGGAGTGATGGATAATAAATTATTGAAAGACCATACGGCAGACGATTTTTCTAAAGTATTTGATATTAACGTGAAAGGGGTTTTTAATACCCTACAAGAAGCCAACGATAAATTGGCCGATGATGGCATTATATTAAACTTTTCGTCTAGCACTACTAAAATGATGCTACCCACTTACGCCTTATATTCGGGAACTAAGGCTGCCATAGAACAAATTACACGTGTATTTTCTCAAGAAATAGGTCGTGGCATCTCGGTAAATGCCATTGCTCCTGGCCCAACAGCCACAGCACTATTTAAAAAGGGAAAATCTGAAGAGACCATCAAAGCCTTGGGCTCTAAAAGTCCGTTTGATAGAATAGCCGAACCTGAAGATATAGCTAAAGTCGTACTATTCTTAGCGAGCGACGACTCTAAATGGATCTCCGGACAAGTAATCTGTGCGAACGGCGCTTTGGTGTAAATACCTGAACTTTGCGCTGTAGACTGCTGTGTTAATATACATCTTAAACCGCAGTTGCACTTACATACGAAACATTAAATCTATCCCTCTAAATTTGGCTGAAGTACGGTTTTTCCGCAAGGCGTTTAGGGGGATTTGTGTTATCTTTAGGTTTGGGTAAAAAGCGCATCAGATGCTAGCATAAACCGCTTTGTGATTGTAGTTTTAGACAAGTTGCATGCTGTAAATCCCGATCTATAACATCACTCTAGCCTTGTTAACATGAAAAAAATAATCTTACTATGCTTTCTCGCTTCTACATCTGTAATATGTTCTCAAAACAAAGTAACTGAAAGCATCTTGGAGGAAGGTAAATTACTTTTTAGATTAGAAAAAGGGTCTTGGTATGGTACAGATGATATGCTCTCGAGATTTGAGTCAAAAAAAGATTCTATTGGTGGTTATCTTTCTTATGAAACTGACGAACACCTGATCCGCACTATATTCTTTAGCCGTTATAATACTGACCATATTTTAATACGTTATACCTTTGATAGCTTACCTAAAATTAAACCTTTACAAACAGATACAATTCATAAGGTAGCTTCTGAATTGGAACACAGTTTAATTAAAATTAGGCAAGATGCAAGAGATAGAGCATCAGAAAACACAGATAATTTTTTCTCTTTCTATGAAAACACTGCACTAAATTTTATACCCGTTATTACAGAAAAAAAACGTACTGTATTTGTTATAACTGGACCACAAGTTTCTGGGATTGTATTACTGGGTAACGATTACAAATTAAGCTATAACAAGAAAAATGAGTTTAAGACTAAAGCAAAGATTCATAAGAGCATTTTACAATTCCCATATACTTCAGAAGATAAAGATAACCCCACAGTGTCGACAATCCATACGCATCTCATTACCGAGTATATATCATCCACCGATATTTGCACATTATTACTATATAAAGATTATGTAGAATGGAAGCAGCACATAGTTATGCATGATAAAGAGGTCTCTATTTTCGATTTAAATAAAGAAACCTTGTTTACAATGAAACGGAAAGCTTGGGAGAAGATTTATGATCACGAAATTAACGACTAAGCACATACTAGAACAACTATAATTTCTTTAAAACATAACGAGAACACCTTTGTAATATTCATGTTTTTACTAAATTAGTAACTGTAAAACCTACAGAAGCAGACAAAAACACTAAATAGCAAATGCAACTCAATCCCATCTATTTATGTAAAATACAAAAATCTGATATAAATGAAAATTATACAGTTTGGCTACCCGAACAACCGGATCATGATATGGCTTATGCGCTCGTGGAATTGCATAATATAAACCAAGGAGAACTATGGGAAATCCTATTAAAAACAGCTGCCCATACTAGTAAATTAGAGATCTCGGAAGTCTATTTTCAGCCCGAAGCCGATGTCTTTGTCGCTTATACTGATAATTTTTTAGTAGGGAAACGCATGGAACTTATATTAAACAAGCTAATTTTAGATTCAGAGTATTTTAATACTATCCTTCTCCAATCCCCATTAAAACCTCAAGCCGATTAAAAAGCGCCACGCTTAAATTGGAATCTGACGCCACACAGCCTAATTATAATTGAGCAGGCATTTTTAGTTCGTTTCCAAAATACAGCACAGCTTAGTCATCCCGATTTAATTTACTAAATTAGGTGCTTAAACCACGCTGTATGTTTACACCATTTCAATACAAAAGTCTTGTCATGCATGAATAAAACAGTTATGTTTAATATGGGAAACATCGAAAAATCATCCTCTTAACCATTTACAGCATGCTTCAATAACGGAGCAACACACATACATGAACAGCACGCTATTTTATACCGCTTTAGAAAATTACAAAGCCCCGGTAACCACCATACTCTCTAAACCAGAGCGGTTTCAGGATATTCCAGACGATTGGCATATTGTGGTCACCGATATTAAAGGCTCTACAGCTTCTGTAGAAAATGGGTTTTCTGAACTCGTAAACCTTATCGCGACCGGAAGTATTATTGCTGCCTTAAATATCGCTGCCAAACATGTCATTGATATTCCTTTTTTCTTTGGTGGTGATGGTGCAACACTATTAATTCCGTCTACATTACTTACAGACATCATGGCGGCTTTAACGGTGCATCAAGAAAATATTCAGAAGGAATTTAACATCTATCTAAGAGTTGGGAGCATTTCAGTGTCTCATGTCTATGAGAATAACCAAGAATTAAAAATTGCTAAGGCCAGTATAAATTCCCTACATACCATTCCCATAGTGTTAGGAAACGGATTACACTTTGCAGAACGATTAATAAAATCTAGAGATAGTGTGCCTGACAAAGCTTCTATAAATCAAACGCGTTTAGACTTAGACGGTATGGAATGCAGATGGAATAAAATTCCGCCGCCAAAAAACTCAAACGAAGTGGTTTCCTTATTAATCACTGCAACTAACGCTTCTGAACAAGCGCCTATATTTCAACATATTTTAGAACACACCAATGATATATATGGCTCTTTACGCCATAGAAATCCGATTTCAATTCCCAAACTAAAATTGAGCTTTAATTATAAACGTATTAAAACAGAACTAAAAGTAAGTAATAAAGCGGATGGTCTTAAAAACATTTTAAAAGTATGGATGAACGGACTTATTGGTAAATACTATTATTTACCTACAGCCACTGGCCGGAAATACTTAAAAGAATTAACCCAATTATCTGATATTTTAGTCATCGACGGACGCATTAATATGGTGATCTCAGGTACAACCACCCAAAGGCAATTATTAACCGCCTATTTAGACAATCTAGAACAGCAAGGACAGATTATTTATGGCTGTCACGTGAGTACAACCAGTATCATGTCTTGTTATGTTAGAAATAGAAATGCCAAACACATCCATTTTGTAGATGGCGGTAGTAGTGGATATACTAGAGCAGCTAAAGTATTGAAAGGAAAACTGAATGCCAACAGACTAAAAACCAAATCTTAATTAATCTGTTTTAAATATTAAAGCTAGGTTTTACTTTAAATATTATACAACACACTTAGTATTAATATACAGCAATCAAAACTCAAGTTAACATGGAACATATTTACAAGGTTGGAGATTTTATTTATGATGCACAGATATACGATGGCATGAATACCAATCTTGCCGACTTAAATTTTTACAAATCATACTTACCAAAAACCAAAGATGCACGCATCTTAGAATTGTGTTGTGGTACAGGCAGACTTACCATTCCCATTGCACAAGACGGATTTAAAATTAGTGGTGTAGACATTACGCCTTCCATGTTAGAACAAGCCAGAGCAAAAGCTGAAGAAGCGCATGTAAACATTGATTTTATTGAAGCCGATATTAGAACTTTAGACTTGTCTGAGAAATTCGACTTCATTTTTATTCCCTTTAATTCCATACATCATTTATACCATAATGTGGACGTATATCAGGCATTTAAAGCTGTAAAAAAACATTTGAAAGACGATGGATTATTTGTTTTGGATTGCTTTAATCCAAATATTCAATATATCGTGGAAGCGGAACAAACACAACACACGATTGCTGAATATAAAACTAAAGATGGACGAGACGTCTTGATAACACAAAGCATGCGTTATGAGACTAAATCCCAAATTAATCGTATTGCTTGGCACTATTACATTAATGGTGACTTTCATTCGATACAAAATTTAGATATGAGGCTGTTTTTTCCGCAAGAATTAGACAGTTACTTGGAACAACATGGGTTTAAAATTCTTCAAAAATATGGCAGTTTTGAAAAGGAGGCTTTTGACAATCATTCTGAAAAACAAATAATCGTTTGCAAGTAGTATGGCAACTCATATCAACATTTCTTTTAATTATGTTAGACAAGCAATACACCTTTAGATAAAACATGAACGATTTAAACAACTTAGATAAACCTAAAATACATTCGGAAATTGAAAACAAATCTAAAGCGATTGGTTTTACAATGCCTTCTGATCTTTACATTGGAACGCTATTAAAAACTTTAATAACGTCTAAACCAAATTCAAATCTACTAGAATTGGGAACAGGTATTGGACTGTCATTATCTTGGATGATAGATGGCATGGATGCTGAATCTAAATTGACAAGTATTGATAATGATCCTAAACTTATAGCAATCGTTCAAAATTATTTCGGACAAGATAAACGAGTGAAAATAATAGAAACAGATGGCACGGAATGGATTAAAAATTATAAAGGAGAAAAATTTGACTTGGTTTTTGCAGATGCTTGGCCAGGAAAATATAGTGAAGTTGATGAGTTATTGGAATTAATACACATTGGTGGACTTTACATTATTGATGATATGCTTCCGCAACCAAATTGGCCTAACGGACATCAAGACAATGTTGACAAACTTATTGCATATTTAGAAAATCGGAAAGATTTTAATCTGACAAAAATGAATTGGTCCACTGGAATTATAATCGCAACTAAAAAGTGTTAAATAACACCTATACAAAAAAGTGTTTTTTAAACATTCTCATAAGCAAGGCAATTTGTATTTAGTATATTAGTCGTTAGAGTTATAAAACGAAACATTGTGGTAAAAATTCTAGATTTAAAATCTTGGTTAAGTTATTGGAAAAAAACGCTAATTGATGCTGATAGAAAGCAAATTGATGTTACCACTTACCCAATACCTGTAGCATCCTATTTTATAGAACAAGTTCCATTAAAGCATGCACAATATTTATGGAGTATTTCGCCTAAAAATAAAGATAAAAAATCTATAAACGTAGATATTTGTCCGTGCTCAATACAGTCTAATTTTGAACATGGTAAATCAAAAGGATTAGAGCCACATATTTTTTATCCGTTTTGGATTCCTGCAATAATGTATAAAGACGGCACTCTTGCCCCACAAAAATTGAATAAAGGCTTAGCGAAACCTTTTTTTGTTAGAGAATATCTTACACCCAATTTTAAAGGTACATACAGTATTGGAACAATACAAAAAGTAGACAAGGAGCTACAGAAATTTGAGTTTAGAGATGAATCGTGGCAGTCTTATTGGAACAAGTGCGAATCTTTTTTTTCGGTTATTACTCAAAAAGACTTTGATGAATTCAATATAAAACTAGAGAAACATATATTCGTTCAGAAAGGTGAATTACGCGGACTTACAGAAAATATCAGAAAACTGTACAACAGACTCGAAGAAAATCCTCCAAAAGCAGGTTTACTTAACAACTTTATAGATGCCGGAAACATAAAACAAATACCCATTCCTGAAAAATCTAAGGTCATTAGAAACAAGGATCATATCGGACAGATGAGCGGTGATTTCCCTCTCTCTGTATCACAAAGAGAAAGTATTACTTGTTATAATATGCTTCAAAAATCAAATGTTTTGGCTGTTAATGGACCTCCAGGAACCGGGAAAACAACATTTTTACAATCTGTCGTTGCTAATAGTGTAGTATCTACTGTATTCTATCAACAAAAACCTGAATTAATAGTGGCTTGTTCTGCTAATAATCAAGCCATCACGAACATACTAGACAGTTTTGTTCTTAATTCTGATCAAACATTAACCCAGCGCTGGTTACCTGGCTTACGTTCTTTAGGTTTATATCTTTCTACTAATGAAAATAATAGTTACCAAACTTGCAATTCTGAATTTGGAAAAGGGTTTTTGAACGATTTTGAACATGAAAATATAGATGCTAAAAAAGCATACTTCCTAGAGAAATTTTCTGATTATCTTAAAGAAGCAACAGATATTAAAACGTGTAAGGACATATTATTAAATAAAGTACAATCTACTGTAAACAATATAAAACGACATCTTGAAATAGCAGAACAATACGAGAACATCTCTCAAGTATTAAAAGAGAAAGGTTTTTCCGACTGTAATGATTTAAAAACAAGTATTTCAATAATTGAATCTAACATTGATAAAAGCAATATAGAACTTAAACATATTATCCGTTCAGAAGAAAAGCTGACTCTTGCCAAAAATCAACAGCCTTTTATTCAAAATATTCTATCATTCCTTTCAAAATACAAAAAACTTAGAGCTTCGTCTTTCCAAAGAGCATTATTAGATATAGACTTTAATTTGGTTCCAGATTATAGCAACTACAATGCTTTAATATATTTGCTTAATGAGAAGATTATTTCAATATCGAATACGTTAAAACAACTTAAAGATGACTTAAATACATTAGTCGATTTAAAAGTTAAAATTGAAGAACAGACTTCTACTTACAAATCTTGTATTGAGGCTTGGAACAGCACGTATAAGAATAAATTAAAGAAACTTCATAATTTAACGGGTGAAGAATATAAAAAGCTTCATCCCTTAGAAGACATGCATGTTAGAATGGATATATCTTGTCGTTTTGAAGCATTCTGGCTTGCCATACACTTTAGAGAAGCAGAATATTTGTTAACTCTAGAAGCAAATCTGAAAAAAAATAATAAGGACCGAGAACGTGGTAAAATTAGATATAAAGAAAAATTACAGCGTTTTGCAGGAATAACTCCTATCTATATTTCAACATTTCATTCTATCCCTAGATTTAGTACGTATTATGATAAAGCAGAAGGAGAAAAGGCGTATTATAATTTGTTCGACTTAATTATAGTCGATGAAGCTGGTCAGGTGGCTCCAGATATTGCAATCCCTTCATTTTCTCTTGCAAAAAAAGCATTAATTGTAGGCGATATATTTCAAATTGAACCGGTTTGGTCTGTAGAAGAAAAACTCGATCTTGTTAATCTTAAAATGAATCATGTTCTTGCAGAAGATGCTTCTGAAGATGTGATTAATAATTATAAAGCATCAGGATTACTTTGTTCTTCTGGGAACTTAATGAAAATAGCTCAAAATTCATGTTTCGTAAAAGATGAAGATTTGGGAGGAACTCTTTTAAGAGAGCACCGAAGATGTCCAGACAAAATTATCTCTTATTCAAATCAGAATGTGTATAATGACAAACTGATATTAACAAAAGGGAATACAATAAAAGCAGACACAGGTTTACCTTTAAAAGGCTTTATGCATATTGAAAGCGGTAGTGAAAAAATTGGAAATAGCAGACACAACGTTCAAGATGCCATCACCATTGCCAAATGGATTGAAAATAAGCGTCCTGAGCTTGAAAAAGCTTTTAATAATGAGTGTATTTCCAAAATACTGGCCATAGTTACACCTTATAAATCTCAGGCCTCACTTATTAAATCCGAGTTGTTAAAAATTAACAAGAAAGTCTATAAAGACTTAATATCTGGTACTGTACATGCCTTACAAGGTGCAGAAATTGATGTTGTCATTTTCTCATCTGTATTAACTCCAGGTGATAGTACGTTTTTTGCAGACAATCTTAATATGCTTAATGTTGCAGTTTCAAGAGCTAAATCTAGTTTTCTTGTTTTTGGTAATTTAAATGCTATAAATGCCACAAAACACAATCCTCTAGGTCGTTTAAAACAATGGTTACAAGAAGATGAAGATTGTGAATTATCTAACAAAATTGTTTTTGAAAACACAAATACTGAAAATGGAGTAATACGTCTTAGCAACTTAAAGACACATATTGGCACCCTTAATCGAGCATTTGAAATTGCGAAATCAGAACTCATTATTGTCTCTCCGTTTATTTCTTCAAACGCAATAGAATGCAATACAATTAATTACTTTGATGGTGGGAACACACAGATTTTAAATTCAATCGAGATACATTCGGTAAAGGAACAATTACATGCTACAGTAAATAAAGGTGTCAAAGTTTTAATAATCACAGACTCTACGCTTGATATATGCAACAATCAGTTAAAAACTACAGCACAAAAAGGGCGAGAGTTAATTAAAGAAAGTGGCGCTACATTAAAACTTGTAGACGGTATTCATAGCAAAACCATTATAATTGATAATGAAATTATTATTGATGGTTCCTTTAATTGGTTTTCTGCGCTTCGTAATCAAGAAAGTAAATATTTTAGAGAAGAATCATCTATTGTGGTAAAAGGTGAACCTGCTAAAGCCATGATTAAAAAGGCCAAAGCCTATTTAGAACATGTTATCAAATAAAACTCCCGATTTTTTTTTGCGCAACACACCCTTTACTTTTCTATTTTAGTCCCAAGCAAAGCCAAAAACACACACAAACACCTACAACTCTATTATGACCAACAGACTAAAAGTAGATTTTACTCAAGATATGCCATCAGAGCAAGAGATTGTAAACATGTGGCAGGAGCTTACCATTACCGAACTTCAGGAATGGTCTGCTGGTGCAGAGGCTTTTAAAGCAGCTTGTACTACAACGCACACTAATGGAGGTATACAATTACATAAATTTCAAATATCAGACCATGAGTGTCTGCAATGGTTTGCTTCCAGAAACAGATTAAGCGATATATATTTTATCGCGCATTTTTTTAACAGACTAGAATTACAGCAGTATAGAACAGATTTAGATTACCATACCGATACTCCAAATTGTAAACAAACCAAATGGTTTAGTGATATCTTTGATTTACCAGGCCAATTGGCACGCACCTTACATTACGGCGGTGCTTACAACAGTATAAAAACAAAAAAAGCATGGGCTTTAGCTTTAGATTTTGTTCAAGACGAGTTTGACAATCGCTTTAACGAAGTCAATAGTTTTACCTACGCCCCTGAACACGCTTATTGGTTTTTCGATACGCCATGGGACCAAGCTTTGCTCCTTTTCGACAAAAACACAAACCAAGTGATTACCATAGATATTACAGATACAAATTAACAAGTTTGAATACGCTAAAACCAAAACGTCTTAGTCTTCATTTTTAGTAGGTATTAAATATTCTGAATATAGAAGTGAATAGTATTCCTATAATATATTGACTTAAACAAAAAAAAACTTGTTTCACTACATTAGTAATGAAACAAGTTGATATTTAATATACTTAGAAGTGAAAATTTACACCGCTAAACTGTCTGCAATCTCCATTCTATCCCAATTACGGTGATTGGCAATAGCTTTTGCAAATGCTGTAACATCTGCATTAATAAAAACGGCTGCATCGTCTTTATAGTCCGCGACATAAGTTTTATCAATTAAATCTTCCCCTTCATCATCCACTGCAATGGCTTTACAGTGTTTAAAAGCTTCGTTAATAAAGCTTATAAATTTTGAAGTGCTTTTTAAGTCAGTAATAGATTTTTTACCGCCTGGAATATAAATTGCATCATACAACACACTTTCAGTCGTCATAATTGCAGCATCCACTTTATGTTTCATATTCTCATCGCAAGTCACTTGTCCGCCATGTGGAGCGATTAACTGTATAACCGCGCCTTTACTTTCAAGATGCGCTTTTACCGCTTTGAAATTGGTCATAGAAAATCCATCCGAAACCAATACAGCTATCTGTCTGGTGGCTATACTTTCAAACTTAGTGTGTGCTTGACTTAATGAAGGTGCAGCATCTAAATAATTTTTCTTTTTTGGAGGCTGCTGGTCTTCTACCTTAGCATCGGCACCTATGGCCTGATTAATAGGTTGCTCTATTGTACTCGGTATTTCTAATCCTAATCCTTTTGCCACTTGTTTTGCTAAATCTGTATCAATTTGAGCGACAACCCATAACATACGTTCTTGGATATCTTGATGGTTACATTTACCAAGTTCAAAGGTGTACGCATCCGCCACATGCTGTTGTTCCCAAGCAGATAAACTTCTATAAAATAATGCTGGCTGTGAAAAGTGATCGTTAAAACTTTCGCTACGAGTTCTTATTTTATTAGCATCAATACGTTCTTCATACGAATGAAAAGCACCTTCAGCCATTTTAGATAAATGAGGACAACCACCACCTATACTATTTGGAAAGTATGCCGTTTGGCCTTTAGGTATATCCATTTGCATTTTCCCATCTCGTTGATTGTTATGCGTATCTACTACAGGGCGATTTATAGGAATCTGATGAAAGTTTGGTCCGCCTAATCTAGACAATTGCGTATCTCGATATGAAAATAAACGGCCTTGTAACAACGGATCGTTAGTAAAGTCTATTCCTGGTACAATATGTCCTGGTAAAAAGGCAACTTGCTCTGTTTCTGCAAAGAAGTTTTCTGGATTCCTGTTTAACGTCATTTTCCCAATAATTTTAACTGGCACCAATTCTTCAGGAATCAATTTTGTAGGATCAAGTAAGTCAAAATCATATTTAAACTCATCTTCTTCGGGCACAATTTGCACACCCAATTCCCATTCTGGATATGCTCCAGCTTCAATCGCATCCCATAGATCGCGTCTGTGAAAATCGGAATCTGCTCCACTAATTTTTACGGCCTCGTCCCAAGTCACAGAATGCACACCTAATTTTGGTTTCCAATGAAACTTCACGAAATGAGATTCTCCTTTATCATTGATTAATCGGAATGTATGAATTCCAAAACCTTCCATCATACGTAAACTACGCGGAATTGCTCTATCACTCATCACCCATATCTGATTATGAAGTGTTTCGGTAGTACGAGATACAAAATCATAAAATGTATCGTGAGCAGAAGCAGCCTGAGGAATTTCCTTATTAGGTTCGGGCTTTACAGCATGAATTAAGTCTGGAAACTTCATAGCATCCTGAATAAAAAAGATCGGCATATTATTTCCTACCAAATCCCAAGTCCCTTCTTCAGTATAAAATTTAACAGCAAATCCACGCACATCTCGGGCCAAATCTGTAGATCCCTTAGAACCGGCAACCGTTGAAAATCGAGCAAATACCGGAGTTTTACGATTAACATCTGTAAATATTCCAGCCTTACTGTACTCTTCTATACTTTCATAAAGCTCAAAATAACCATGAGCACCACTACCTCTAGCATGTACAATACGCTCTGGAATTCTTTCATGATCAAAGTTTGTTATCTTTTCACGTAATAAAAAATCTTCTAAAAGTGTCGCGCCTCGTGTCCCCGATTTCAAAGAATTATTGGTATCGTTAACTTTCAATCCTTGATTTGTCGTCATCGCCTTGTTATCCATTTCCTTGTACGATGCTTCTAAATCTTCTATCTTTTTGAGTTTAGGTGAATTACTTTTGTCTTTTGCCATGTTTTTAATGTTTTAGTGTTAGCTGATAAGGTTTTCTAAATAAAATCACACTAAACTCTTTATTATAAATGTTTTAGATTGACACAAATCAATAAAAAAGTAGCTCATTTAAATGTAGCATTATTTAATAATCAAGTCTAAGTCTTAAATTTGATGCCATAGGGATTGCGATAAAAAACATCATCATATGCATCAAGTGGAAGATTAAAATACATGTAGCTTTGACTTGTAGAAGCACATAATGATGTGTGATGAATTTAAAATAATGGAATTATGAGAAGTATACTTTGGATAGTTGCGGTGGTTTGTATTATCGCATGGATTTTAGGATTTTTAGGATTTTTCGCAGGACTTGCAATAGGTGGTTTAATTCATATATTGTTAGTTATAGCGATAATTGTCGTATTATATAATGTTATATCAGGAAGACGACCTAAACACTAATTAGTCAATTTCTAGATTATTTTCCTAGTGATATACTAAGAAATTTAGCATCAGTAATTATAAAATATGGTTACAGGTTTCACGGTGAAGCTTGTAACCATATTATGTTTTGGTTTAACAGCATTACATCACACTAGCAAAAAGGTCTTTTGGGATTTAAGTGATCTATAGAACACAGATTCAGAAATGAAAATTAGAACATTTAAATTAAGAGTTTAAAATCCTTAAGGTACAGAACTACCATATATTACATTAAAAAAATCACATAAAACAGTCTCTTGGAAGCACTTCACTCTAAAACTATGCTTATCTTGGGCATGCATTAATACAGAGACATGTACAAAATACTTTTCATAACACTCACATTTCTTATAACGGCGCAAACCAAAATACTAGCGCAACAAAAGTCAACCTACATAAAAGCCGGCCTCTTATACGATAGCAAATCTAACACCTTGCTTAAAAATAAACTGATAGAAATTCAAGGTGAAAGAATTATAGCGATTACAGATTTTAAAACACTTCCTAAAACACAACAAGTTATAGATTTATCAGAATACACCGTACTTCCTGGACTTATAGATGCGCATACTCATGTGCTATTTTCTCAAGAAGCGCAAGAAGATTTTGCTGAACACAGTGTACATTCTCTAACCATGGAAAGTGACGCTTTAAGAGTATTGCGCGGTTCTAAAAGAGCAAAAAGCTATGTAGACCAAGGCATTACTAGTATTAAAGATTTAGGAAACTCCGGGATATATCTTGATGTCTCGCTACGAGATGCCATTAACGAAGGTAGTATTCTTGGACCACGTATTTTTGCGTCTGGACCAATATTAGCAGCTGAGGGCGGACAAATTTATGGGGTACTACCTGAACATCAAGATATAATTGGTTTAGAATATCGTATCATTTCAGGTCCTGAAGATGCAAAAAATGCGGTTAATGAACATGTAAATCAGAATGTTGATGTTATTAAAATTTGTGCAGATAATATTCCCAATAAAACCTATTTAACCGTAGATGAAATTAAATCTGTCGTAAACACAGCACATGCTTACCATTTAAAAGTCACCGCCCACAGTATTACCAACCAATCGGCTTGGAATGCTATAGAAGCTGGTGTAGACGGTATTGAACACGGATTTAATTTAGCCGATAGCACACTTGTTAAAATGGCAGAAAAAAACATCTATTTAGTACCTACAGAAAACAGTAGAGCCTATATGGATACGTATGCAAAACTTGCCGGTTACAATCCGAATGAGTTAGGTTGGATAGATAGTTATATAAAAAAAATGAAAGACAGACTACACAGAGCGATAGATCTAGGCGTGCCTATAGTTGCTGGTTCTGATAATTATACAGATATTAAAGTCTCGCGAGGCGAATCGTCTAAAGATATGTTTAGATATTATGCTGAAGCAGGAATGAAACCGTTAGATATTTTACAATCTAGCACCTACATCTCTGCAGTACATTTAAATAAGACTAATGATATAGGGTATATTGCTCCGCAGGCCTATGCCGATATTATTGCTGTAAAAGGAGACCTAATCCATAATTTCATAACAACTATAAATTCTGTAGTATTCGTTATGAAAGGTGGCGATGTGTATATAAATACCACAGATTAAAGTTTAGCAGTAAAGCTTTTACAACTAAATTCTTCGCATTACAACAGATTAACACGCTAAAATACATGCTTTTACACTATATTAAGCACTCATATTTCTAATGTAACGGTTAAATATGATCTTAAAATGTGTACTCATGAAAAAAATATACCTTATAAGTCTGTGCTTTATCTTAATTGGGTTCCACGTAGATGCACAACAATTTGAAGTTAACTTTAATACCAATCTCAGGCAAGACTCTTTTACAGGACAAGTATTGCTCTATATGTCTAAAGTAAATACATCGCCTAAAGATATTGCTGTAGGCTTAGAGTTGACACCCGTATTCAGAGTGTCGGTCACGGATTTAAAACCTGGTGAGGCCGTCCGTTTTGACGATCACGCAATCTCATATCCGGTTGCATTATCAAATATAGAACGAGGAACTTATTATGTGCAAGTGGTTTTCGACTTAAATCTTGGCGATGGGAATATAGGTTCCGGTACAGGCAACCTATATTCTGAACCTGTAAGAGTAGAAATAGATAAGGCTTTTCTTAAAGTCATCCAAATTGAGGCCACTAAGTCTGTGAAGCCTATACGTATGTATGAAACAGACTATTTAAAAGAATTCAAAGTACAATCACCTCTATTAAGTGCCTTTCACAACACAGCAATCTTTGTAAATGCGGCCGTCAGTTTACCTAAAGACTACTACAAGCAACCTGATAAAACTTACCCCGTTATCTTCTCAATTTTTGGTTTTGGTGCGAATTACAAATTATACTCCGGACACAACACATTTTTAGAGCAATTGGGCGACCAACCCACCATCGTTATTTATCTGGATGGTAATTGCCCCGAAGGCCATTCTACCTATGCCAATAGTGATGTAAACGGACCTTGGGGAGATGCGCTTGTCAAAGAATTTATCCCAGCATTACAAAAAACCTACAGAACAAATGGCGCCTTTTTACTGCATGGCCATAGTAGTGGAGGCTGGACAAGCCTCTGGTTACAGGTTAATTATCCGAAAACTTTTGTTGGAGCTTGGGCTAGTGCGCCAGATCAAGTGGATTTTAGAAACTATCAAGACGTAAATATTTATGATGCCGATAATATATATTACAACAGTAAAGGGCAATCACGTCCGCTTTTTACCATAGCAGGTCGTTTTCCCGTGACCTTTTCTAAGGACTTCTATCAAACTGAAGATGTTATTTACAGAGGCTCGCAATTACATGCTTTTGATGCGGTGTTTGGCGGATATGATACCGATGGAAAACGCATCAGATTAGTCGATGATGCAACGGGTAAAATTAACAAGAATGCCATCCCGCTTTGGAAAAGATACGACCTCTCTATATTACTTAGAAACCATTGGGACAGTCTTAAAAAAGACCTGAACGGTAAAATTAGAATATCTGTGGGCACCAGCGATAATATATTTTTAAACCGCTCTGTAGCACTGTTAGAAAAAGAAATGAACGCATTAAAGGCTCAAATGGAATTTAGTTATGTTTCAGGCGACCATTTCACTCTATTTACAGATGAGTACAAACAAGCTGGCACCGATTTCTTAGTCCAATGCTATCAAAACTGGTTACAAGAAAATCCATAAGGCTAATACACATAAGCATACCGATTCGCCATTTCTATAGGTCTTTATAAAAATCCTAGTATACACAACGGTTTACACTTAAAAATGTAATCTATTCTAATTATTATAATGCATAATTAAGTTTTAGCCCACCATACCAGTTTCTTGGATCTCCAGGATAATAGTACCGAGGTTCGGAATCCCCAAAACCTACAGCATTAATCAATACCGAAGATGCATAAGTTTCATCTGTAAAATTATTGATACCCGCATGAAGTTCAAACGAAAGCCGTGGACTCAAATCGCTACGGTATGTGAGTTTCGTATTTAATACCGTATACGGATCAGAATACAGCGTATTGGCATCATCTAAAGGCATATCTCCTATGTGTAATACATTAGTGTTCAAACTAAAATATTTGTAAGCCAATTGCAGGCCTCCATTGATTTTGGTACTCGGCACACCCGTTAATACATTCCCAGAATAATCAGTTTCTCCATCAACAAAATTCACAAAACGGTTGTCACTAAATTCGGCATTCACATACGGTCGCAGCGACCAGCCGTTGGCAAACAATTGCGAGAACGATACAGCCACTTCAACACCCTTATGCTCGGTTTGCCCTGCATTTCTACCAATATATTGGTCGTCTCCCACCCGATCGGCAACTAACAAATTATCAATATCGAGTAAGTAGGCAGACAATTGGACGTGCATCCGTCCTTGAAAGGTATAAAAGGCACTCCCCAATTCATAATTATAACCGGTTTCTGGCCCCAAATCTGGATTAATGAGTCCGCTTGGCGTCAACGTTTCCTCTATAGACGGATAATTAAAACCGCGACTCACGTTGGCATACAACTTTATATCTGAGGTTAATTGATAGAGAAGATTAAGATTTGGAGCAAATATCGGATCGAAATTACGATCGGCAGAAGTATTAGAATCTCCCACATTAAAATAATCGGTAAACTGATAGCGTGTCGAATTCAGATTAAATCCCATTTGGAGTTTCAACGCGCCTGTAAGTTGTAAAGTGGTTGTCGCAAATAGCTGTGCGGTATATCGCTTTTCCAAATTATCACTCAACAACTCCCCTTCTAAACTTCCATTGCCATCATTACTTTCATATAGATTTTCAATAGTACGCCAAGTGTAAGCATCTTGATACAATTCGGTTCCAAAGCTTAAAGTCGACTGACGGTCAAAAAAATCAAAATCTTGAGCAAATAAAGTTCGTATTCCGTAACCGTTAGTGTATTCATCTAAAATATTAAAAGGACGTGGTTCGTAATGATCCAAGTACGAATAAAATACAGCCATGGTATTACTAAAGCGCTCAGAAAAACGGTGGGTATAATTCAAGCCCACTAAAACTTGGTCATTATCTTCATAACCTTGAGCTTGTGACCAGGTATAAGCTGCCTGAGAAGGATCGGTTTCAAAGGCTGTTTTCCCAATAGAACTGGGTATTTGCGCAAAATAATTGGTATAGTTTAATAACACCCCAAACTCATTATTAGTATTTAACTGATAGCGCGACGTGAGTAACAGTGCATTTCTACGATAGCGGCTGTTATCACGAAATCCATCGGTTTCCAAATGATCATACTGCAACTGTATGGCATAGCGATCTTCTGCAGTCCCCAAAGCAACTCTATTTTTTAGCAATCCAAAACTCCCCACACTAAAATTATTCTGTATATAAGTCTCTCCCGCAAGCGCATGTTTGGTATTCAGCAATAAGGTTCCTCCCAAATTGGTACCATACTGTGTAGCTTTAGGGCCTTTAACCACTTCTACATTTGCCATAGATTCAGGATCAAAGGCATCAATAGAAGTCTCTCCTGCTCCGTTGGTTATCGGAATTCCATCATAATAAGCTCGAATTTTATTGGTGCCATAGAGCGTTCTAGACCCCACACCGCGAATGGTAATTCTATTCGTGTTTAGCGCGCCACTTTGAATGTAAACACCTGGAGTTTGGTTGAGTGCAGACACGATATCTATCGGACTATATGCATCAAAGGTTTCTGAAGTGACTTTTGTTGTAGGAATGATAAGCTGACTCGCCTTCTGATAAGTAGAAGAGATTACAACAGGGTCTAACTCTGGATCATGGTCCAATGGTAAAAGCGTCAACACTTCATCATCTGATGTTAAGTTAACCGTTTTCACGTAATAATCGGGATGCTTCAATGTGAGCCGTAATGGAACGTCCCACGCATCTGAAAGCTGAAATGCTCCTGTGGCATCTGTGGTCGTAATTAGTGTGGTTTTGACGTACAATTCAACGCAAGAGATGCCAGCACCTTCTGAGTTTTGAATCTTACCCTGAAGTTGCTGTGCCCTAAGCGACTGCAAACCGCACAGCAATGCCATCACCAGTACGTATTTTAAAGGTGGTATCCTCATTATAATATGGGTTTGGAATTTAAAATATTTAGTTTATTTGGTGTAGCTGACTTTCCATATCAAATTCCCCGAATCGTCATTAACCAACAAATCACCTTCAGGAGTTTCAATTACACATACCGGACGCCCATACACTTCAGAATTATTGTCTTCTGCAATAAATCCCGTAAGAAAGTCTTGAGGTTCACCTGCTGGCTCACCCTTTTCAAAAGGAATAAAAACCACACGATATCCTGACAATACTGCACGGTTCCATGACCCATGCTGACCTACAAATATCCCGTGTTTGTATTTGGATGGAAACTGGTCTTTGGTATAAAATGTAAGACCTAAAGATGCAGTATGTGCACCAACAGAAACGTCGGGCACTAGGGTTTTATTCACTAAATCTGGTGCTTTCCCTGCCAAACGCGGATCTTCTATCGGGCCGTAATACGCATAAGGCCAGCCGTAAAAACCACCGCGTTTAACACCTGTCACATAATCGGGTACTAAATTATCGCCTATCTTATCGCGCTCGTTTACCGCCGTCCATAACGTACCATCGACAGGATTCCAGTCCATACCTACAGGGTTACGTAAACCACTAGCATAAATCACTTCGTTACTCCCGTCTAAACCAACTTCTAAAATATTAGCACGTCGCTCTTCTTCAGCCATTCCATGCTCCCCGACATTACTGGCCGATCCAACCGAAATATAAATCTTATCCTGAGTAGCATTCGTAATAATATTACGTGTCCAGTGATTATTATACCCGCCAGCTGGCAAGTCTACTAATTTTTCGCTTGTAACACCCTCTAAAGAAATTTGCCCGGCCTGATACGGATATTTATAGAGTCCGTCTGTATTCGCTACATAAAAGGCATCGCCAATAATAAGCATCCCTAAAGGTTGCTTTAAATCGTCTAAAAAGGTGTCGCGGACTTCAAACTTTCCGTCTTGATTTGTATCTCTTAAAATGGTAATGCGGTTCGCACTATTTTTAGTATCCGATTCTGCAACAAACACATCGCCATTCGGACCAATATACGTCCATCGCGGATGGGTAAAGCCATCAGCAAATACAGACACTGTAAATCCTTCTGGAGCCACGGGCTGTTTGCCTTCCGGCCAATCGACTAGTTTATTTTCATTCCTTACAGATTTGGTCGCATAAGGCTTTGGTAATATTAGCGGACCAATAGCTGTTTGCACCGTATCGGCGTCAGTCACAGTTTCAGATAGCGTTTCCGTGTTGTTGTCTTCAGTCTTCGTCTTACAGGACCATAAAGCGCCCATAACACAAAGCATTACAAGTAATTTTTGTGTAGTCATATCAATGCTTTTTTTTAAAAATAAAATACCCATTTAGATATTTTTAACGCAATCGATTTATTAAGAAGACTTTAACATTGTTTGAGAGCTGATTTAATGGGTGAATTAAGTCTATAATTACACGAATTTAAGCTAATACTTTAATTTCTCAAATTTATGATTACTACATACTTCTGATAAAAGTGAGCTCGGGTAAAATAATTAATAACTCTTTATCCGTTTGTTCATTATACCAATAAAGTATATAATTAATTTTAGCCTCCTTTATCATAAATCCTTTATTTTGATACGCTATTTTTTTAGCTTTAAAACTATTTGAAAACTTCAGAACACAATGGCCTGAATTATCATAACACCCAAGATCATTTACTTTTAATGAATCTCCACTTCTGAAATTAGATATAATATGCTGTTTTGATGCAAAATAATTCAACCAAACATCTTTAAATGATAGATTTATTAATAATAAATTAGATAATTTATATTCCGAACCATCAAATTTAAGATCCACGTTTGAACAATCAATATTATCCAAATAATTTCCATTTAAATGAATGGATAGATTATCTTTAGCTCTAGTCATGGCCACATAAAGCTCACGTTTCTTTGCATCGTTATCGGGATTAAATTTGTTTAAAAGAAGGATTATATTGTTAAATTCTTTTCCTTTTGATTTATGAATAGTTGATACAAAAATGGTTTCACCATTTGTTTTAGTAAAATCTTCTAGTTTCGATTCTTTAATGAATATCTCAAAATCCGATTGATATTTCTTTTTAGGGTTAGACAGTTCAAAATCTTTTATGATATGAATACATATATCTATTTTATTACTCTCCTTGTAATTATTCCATAACTTTCTTTTTGCCGCCTTCCAATTAGCTTCACTTATAATAAACTTATCTTTGCTAAAATTAAGTTGTTCAATAAAATAACGCACTTCAATTAGATTGTATAAACTAAACCCTTCATTAGTTTGAATCAGTTTTGCTTTTAATCCTTCTTGTAATAACAATCCTGTAAGTTGTAATGCTTCTGAATTGGTATGCGTTAAAACGCAAGTTGTACCAACAAAGTCTGTATCTATTATCGACTTTACAACGGGAAGCATAAGATTATTTGTAGTATATTTAATTATCTCTAATTCTCCTAGTTCATTGGTATGAGTAAATATACGACTATCCTTAAGTCGAGATTTTATTTTTTCAACGAAAATGTTAGTAAATTCTACAAGATTCGCTTTACTCCTAAAATTCTCAATCAGCTCTATCTTTTTTGCCTTTTGTTCCGTTATAAATTGTTCTAGGTATTTAGAACTGGCACCTCTAAATTCATAAATATTTTGATCATCATCCCCTACTGCAATGACTCTCATATCTTCATTATATTCCATCAAGACAGTAATTAAATCGAACTCATGTTTGTCCATGTCTTGAGCCTCATCAATCACCAAAACTGTTTTGGTAATGCGGTTTGATTCAATATCCTTATTTTGTATTTTCTCTACAGTGGCTTTTATTATAGTTTGCGATTTCTCTACGGAACCTATTTTTCCAAGAAGATCAAAACAATAGGCATGAAATGTTTTAATTTCAATAAAATTAGCAGCATTTCCAATCAAGTCAAGTAATCTTTTCTTGAATTCTGTTGCTGCTGCTCTCGAAAATGTTACCATTAATAACTGTTCATGCTTAACATCTTCCATAAGTAATAAGGAAGCAAGTTTATGAACCAATACTCTTGTTTTACCACTTCCAGGTCCAGCAGCTACGGCAATATATGGTGAAGTAGCATCTTTAATTATACCCAATTGTGCAGGTGATAATTCTCCAAAAAGTTGTCTAAATTTTTTAGGTGTAATGTTAACCAAAATTTCCTTTTCCCGCTCTCCCCTAAAATATTTCTTTAGGAATGATGTATAATTAAGCTGAAAATAATCTTCTACAAATTGCAAAGCTTCTTTGTAATCTAAAATCATTTTCTTAGCATATTCTCCAACAATGTGGATTTGTTGCACTTTGTTTTTATAGAAGTTATCTAATTTTTCGTAGTCTTCCTTTTTATACCTTATTTTATTATCCTCTTCGAGTCTTTCAATTGTTAATTTATTGTATACGATTAGAAATCCTCCTTCAATTTTAATAGAACTAATTCTTGACAAATAAAATAGAGCATCTTCAATATCGTCAATCGAAACGCCCATTTTAAATAAAGCATTCTGAGTCTCATATTCCTCTTTTAGGGAATGAACAGAAAACTCGACAAGTAACTCTTCCTTTTTTTTATCTGCTCCGGATAGACCTTCATTACTTTTTGAATATAGAAAATCGACAATAAAACCTGCTAATTCATGACGCTTTTCTAATTTTTCAGTAAGCTCTTTTTGCGAGTAGTTTGCAATTATAGTCAGTTGATTTTTCGAGAAATCTTTTGGTTTGCGCTTTATCCAATTCTTTATTACCCAAAAATTAATTATAGTCTTTAATTTGTTTGGAGAGACATCTAAACAACCTTGTTCCTCTGCCAATTCATTAAGTTCTTTTATATGAAACGTATTTTCTTGTTCCTCAAATTGCGTCAATAGAAACTTTTCTATTTTACTAATGGAATTAACAATGCTTAAAGAACGATTCTTATTTTCGCCTCGTTTTATAAATGCTGTAAGATCTTTAGTATCTGCTAATATTTTTTCTTCACGTAACAGGTTTACAATATTAATAATCTCTTCCTTTTTAATACCAAGATGATCTGAGATATGATCAATTCTAGATTCGGCTTCTTCATCCGAAGCCTGTTTTCTACTTTTACTTGAAAAAAGCTTTTTTATAATGCGGACAGCATGTAGTTTTTGTCTTTCGTTGAAATTAACAGATGTATTAATTTTATCTATAGCTTCTTGTGCATTTTTGGAAAGGATACTATTCGCAAAGATCCGTGGCATGTTCTGCCCGCGTTTTAAATAGCCTGCTTCTTCGAGGGCTGAAACGGCTGTTGTTACTCGCGTCTCTATTTCCATAACACTATCGTCCCAACCTGCTTTTCTTGCTATCTCTAGGGCTGAGTTTGAAACATTAGATCTAAACCGTGTTAACTCTTTTATAGCTTTCCAAACTTGTTGAATCTCTTTTATACTCAACTTAGTTTGATTTAGTAAGATAAAGTGCTTATCTAAATCTTGTTCATTAAAAAGCACATAACAATCTGCTGTAATATTTTCATCTCGACCTGCTCGCCCTGCTTCTTGAACATAGTTTTCTAAAGAGTCCGACAATTCGTAATGGATCACGATACCAACATCTTTTTTATCTACGCCCATTCCAAAAGCAGAGGTTGCCACCATAATATCCACATCGCCACGAATGAATGCATCTTGATTTTCCGATTTTTCTTGCTTATCCATTTTGCCATGGTAAGGCTTAGCTAAATAGCCGTCACTACACAACCGTTCAGCTATTTCATATGCCCGCTTAGTACGAGACACATAAATAATGGTCGGACAATTTTTACCATCGATTAGATTACGTAACATATCATACTTATCAATGTCCGATTCTCTTGGAATAACTTTGTAACTTAAATTTGTTCTAGAAACCTTAGAACTGTATAACTCTAATTCTAAAGACAATTTGGATCTAAAATATGTAATAATATCTTGAATTACATTTTGTTTAGCGGTTGCCGTAAAACAAGAAACTGGTATACGTGTCTCAAGTCGCTTTTTGTCTTGAAGATTTTTTATAAAATCACCTATATATAGATAGTCTACTCTAAAATCCTGTCCCCAAGATGAAAAGCAGTGGGCCTCATCAATAACAAATCTTACCACATTTCTATTCAATAGCAAGCGTTCTATTGACCTTGATCTTAGCGATTCTGGAGAGATATACAACAATGAAGCGGAACCATTTTCTACCCTTTCAAAAGATTTAGCACGTTCTATAGGATCTAACATACCATTAATGGTTACTGCTTCGGTAATATTGGACCGTTCTAAATTATCGACTTGATCTTTCATTAAAGATTGAAGTGGTGAAATGATTACAGTTAAACCTTTCACACTTTCTCCGCTCATTAGAGCTGGGACTTGAAATGTTATAGATTTACCTCCACCTGTAGGAAAAACAGCTAAAACAGATTTATTATTAATGGCGGCATTAACAGCTTCCTCTTGTAAAGCTTTGCTCCCATATACTCTATAAGCTTCATAACCAAAATATTTTTTTAACCCCCTTTTGGAATCAAGATGATTGTTGCAATAGGTGCAACCGTACAAACAAGGAGAATTTCGTAAGACATACATGACGCGTTCTACTTCTGGATAATTTTTAATTACCCAAGCTGGCGTAATCGAGTATCTACTATTTGTATTTATTAAAGCCAAACAGTACGCCAATTCTACTGGATTATCTTTTATAATTTTTTCTAAGATGGAATGCTCACATATATAATCTCTAAATTTACTTTGAATGAGAGTGACAACATCGCAAGAGTGAGTGGGAAAATTTAAATATTCGAAGAACCCAGCAAACTCTTTCTTGTCTTTAAGTAAGGTAAAGTAAATGTATTTTAATTCTGTATCTAAATCGTAAAAAGCACTGACTTCATCATTAAATAAGTCTTTGGCCTTTTTAGCATCATTTAAGGGATTGTTTAACTCTTCTGTTTGCAACTTATCATCTTTAAGTAGGGCATGATAAGGAGTGGAAGGAAATAGTAAGGGAGATAAAAAAAGCGTGTCTATAATTCTAAAGCCAGAAAAATCAAATTGTGTTGCTTTTTCTATGAAAGGTAAGTCATGCTTTATAATATTATGACCACACAAATAATCATTTAGATATATAAACTCAAGTAGCTCATTAATGGAATGTGAATGAAAAACGGAACCATTTTGTGTTACACCTCCAAAATCCAACAACTTATGAGTTTTAACATCAACTTCTGTATCAATAAATGCTATACTTTTATCCATGTATTATGCTGTTATTACTACTAAATCAATCATTTAAATCGCTATTAATTTATACTTAATCCTAAATCTAATAAGTGGATAATATCACGGGCTAAATCAGCATTCAGCTTATTATCCTTTAACACTTCAATAAATCCTAATTTACATTGATTGACTTCAGGTCTTCCTTTATGAAAATTTCCAAAAGTGGTAACTATATGGTTATTTGTTGGGTATAATAGCATGCTTTTAGGTGCATTCCAATACATATTATAAGCATACATCTGTTTCAAATCAGCATCACTAGGGTGTGCTGGATCAATCATTTTCCATTTTGTGTCAATAACGACCGTTTCCCAAGTATTGTCTATCCCCATTTTTTTAAACTGAATAACAATATCTGGTTTAATCCGTTTATGCTCCCAAAACTTGGTCCCATTTTGAAAACTCACTTTAAAGCAATCGTTTTGATATTTTGCTAAGGCTCTATACACATATTCTTCCCAAAGCTTATTCATATCAAATAATAAGGCTAACATCTGTTCTGAGCCACCTCTTATATCTGGAGAATAATTAAACAAAATCATTTTAGAGATTTTTAAAGCTTCTGCATACGATGCCGTTTTTCGTCCTAATTTTAAGCTAGTAAAACTACTTTTTGTAATGTTTGGTGTACGCATTTCTGGAAACCGAAAAAGTGTTCGGTTTATAGCATCACTTAAGACAGATTGATGAGTCATCTGTTTTAAAACAAGTAACGTTTGATACAGAATTTGATTGATTAAATGGTTTTGATCATAAACTTGATGCTTGGTAAAAAAACGTTCCTTATGAATACTATTTTGTTGAATGTGTTGACTAAATTGTAACTGACCTTTTAAGGCCTTTATGTTTCCTGAATACTTCCGATATTGCTTTACCAATCCTTGCCCTAAAAGCATATTCACTTCTTGAATAAAAATACCGAAGTACAGATCGAGTAAAGAATTATTTCTTTGCCTTAAGGCGGCATCACTAACAGCATCAACTTTTATACGTTTACATTTTGCTAGCATATGTAGTAAAACGGTATGCCATGTTTTCTTATCTCCTGAATTTCCAATATTTTTGTCGGCTTTCGGCAATATCTCAATGGTCACACTACCAACTTGTAAAACGCCAACATAGTTTTTAAAACGTACGCCATTTCTCACACCTTCAAAATACATATTGTGATGCGTATCGTTATATTGCCATAAAGTATTCATAACTTTTAAGCCTATAGATTCCGAGGTAAAATATCGCGTATCATTAGCTTTTAAAGTTTCAAATTCGAAGACCTGAATGAGTTGATTCATAACTTAAATGGCTTTAAAATCCCAAAATTGTTCGTCTCGAATTATATAGATAGGCCGTTCTTTTAAATCTGAAATAACGTCGCCATCGTAATCATTAAAACTTGAAAAACTAAAATTTGAAGTCGGTACTTTCTCAACAAAACTACCACCTAGTACTAGACCTAATTTTCCAAAGTCACCATAAAAATATTCTTCGAGTAAAGGAATTACGTTATTTCTAAAACAGGATTTTAAACCCTCTAAATCTTTAACTTTTAAAAAGTAACTATGCCCTATACAGTGGTCTTTATCTATAAGTTTTTCAATCCGACTATTTATATTATTCATCAATTCTTTTAAATCAATACCATCTACGGTAACACCATCTAGCAAATCTGGTCTGGGCGCCATTTCTTTAAATTCAAAACGCCGTCTTAAGGCCGAATCTAAAGCTTCAACCGATTTATCGGCGGTATTCATCGTACCTATAATAAATAGATTTTTAGGAACAGAAAATGATTCTTTTGAATAGGGAAGCGTGAGACTTAAGGACTCTTTATTCCCTTTTCTTTTATCGGATTCCAAAAGCGTTATCAGTTCTCCAAAAATTCCAGATACATTACCTCTATTTATTTCATCGATAATTAAAACATAATTAAGATGATTTGAAGGCTTTGTTTTATTAGATAACAAGCTTTCTAGGTAATATATTTTAATATCATCATTATCAAACTGATAAATTGTTTGTTGCGATATGCCTTTTTCAACAAATACACTGGGGTTTGCGTCCACCCCAGTAGCAATCCATTCTACATCTCTAAATTGATGATATTTAATATCTGAAGACTCGACATATTCATAATCGCCTTTTATAACACCAATAGCATCAATAATATGATTTCCCAAAGATACTAGAACAACATCCCCCTTTTTCATCGTATTTATAAACCTATGAGTAGCCGTTATGGAATAGGTTGTTTGCTCTGCTAAATCTGGAAACTTAGCTATAAAGTCTTTTTTGTAAGTATTCCAATCTTTAGACCTTAGACTAGATAAATCATTATTTTCTCCGTAACCAAGCCCCACTTTGTTATTGGCAATACACCAATCGTGAACATCCTTACGGTTTTTTCCGCCAATACTCATTTTAAAATAATTACAATTTCTAAAATCGACATTTACAGATCCTGACTTTATATCGCCTTGAACCCCTTTGGCACGGTTAGAAATAATTTTAAAAACACCCTCTTGAATCTCGTATGCTATATTTTTGTCGTTTTGATTTAGTACGGGTTTTATCCCTTCGACAAAATCTTCGTAACTCATAGATTGATGAAAAGTGGTAAACATAACTTGCCCATCTTGAACGAGCCTGTTATATTCATTTTTTAGAATAGTCCGATCTTGATTTACATCAAACTCAGGATTAGCAATAGCAATGGCTGTATTTATAGTATTATAGGTTTTCCCAGTTCCTGGAGGACCGTAAAAAATTTGATTTAGAGGAAATTTTATAACAGGCAAAGCTGATCTTTCCGTTTTTTCTTCATTCATTGTACTCATAAGGTATTGATAATAAAATTCGTGATTAGAAGATTCCGAATTATAGGTTGTAATATCTGTTAGCGTTTTTGTAATCATATTATGAGATACCTCCCATCTACCTTTAAGCTTCCAATCTACTTTTCTACAATGTTTATACCCCTCTCGGTGATCATCAAAAAAATAATTAGAACTTACGGTACCATACCCTAACAATACATTGCGCCCGTTTTTTGATATAATAACATCACCAATTTTTATTTTATTAGCCAAATCGTCATTTGCTGTGACATCATTCCTTTTATCTGTATCGCCACCGTAACTATTTATTAAAGCCTCTTTTATTGCGTCTCTAGAGCTGTACTGCGTTAAATCACCTATTTCGTCCCAACCTAAGGCCATAATACCATTCTTATAAAATGCATCCCAATGCTCTGCATTATTTCCTGGTGCATATAGCCAATAATTAGGTGGCGTATAATCATATTGCTCCTTTAAAAATTTAATGTAATTATTTTTACCTAAAATAGCTTTTGGAATACCATTACTATGTTTAGAATCGTATGCTACAAAATCAGGATTTTTACTTCGCTCTTTCTTACTTAACAAAAACAGTATTGTACTTACTAAGTCATTTATTTTTTTAGGATCTACTAAGAAAAAGTCTATATCTTCAAAATAAGTATTAATTTCATCTAATCGTTCTTCAATAGAAAGTGTCGAATTACCAAAATAGGCTCTATACGACTCGAAAGTGTTTATATTTAACCATTTTGCAAAATCCTTTTTTACATTAATTAATCGCATTTCGTATTGTTTCCAAAGATCATGGACATAGATAAAATAATCGGTCTCTTTTGGCTTTAAAGCCAGTATAGATTGATGAAATTCAGAAACAGGTGTTTTATTAGTGTAATTAATATTTTGATTACTAGCAATAACACGTAAGGCATCCAACTTAAACACATTTAAGCAATTATATTCTCCATATAAAAAAGCGATCTTCCACTTATAGGCATGGCCTAAATCAATAGCGTCTATTGCTTTTAGGTTTCCGAATTGAATAGCTTTTGCTATTTTTATAATAATCGTTTTAATAGTAGTAAAAGCATCTTCTTTAGTGTCGCCATATTTTCCATACCAAGCATAATCTCCATCAGATTTTCTTTTATCATCATAATTTACAGATTCTAAATCTCTTCTTTTAAATATTCCAAATTTATAAGAAGACCCACCCCAAATACTTCCCAAATCAGATGTTATAGCTTCTACCCAATAACAAAAAGATGTTTTATCTAGATTTGTATACTCCTCCAAGGTCATCTGTTCTAACTTCTCAATGGGCCAATTGGCTAAAAAATCTACTTTTAATGTATATAATGCTGTATTCATATTGTGTTATTATGACCTGTTTTATTTGAACAAAAAAATCTACTTAATCTTAATTCTATTTATAAATTTTTACCACATATTTTTCAAAGGCAATTCCTCGACTGGTAGGTGCTGTATCGCACATAAAGTAACGTCCAGGTTCTGTTGAAATACGCAACTGAACTTTCCCATTATCCTGTCTGATGTAAAAATACCGTTGTGGTAAGTCAAAGGTTCCTTTTGGCAGTCGTAGCCAATACAATTGACGTTTTCCTTTTAAAAGTAAATGCAAATCTTGTTTAAATAATTCAATAGGAATATCAAACCACCATACGGGCACTGTTGAGTTTATATTTGAAAAACGTGTATTCGAAGTGGTAAGATCATAACGATCTTGATCTTTATTTATAAAATAGATCGTAGCACCTTTACCTAGTCTTTTTAGATCCGATAGACCTGTGTCAAGGCCAGTAAATTCTTTTGGTGATATACCTCTTTGTGGTGATAACTTATCTGAAGGTTTTGTCTGAGATTTAGAGCTTAAATCTAATTGATTATGTATTTTAAAAACTTTTTTATTTAAAAAATCAATCTCTTGTACAACCTCTTCTAAAGCATTTTCTAAGACTTTAATACGCGTACTTAAAACATAAACAACTATTATTAGAATAACACTTAGTGTTATTAAAAGGATAATATTGAAACTTTGCATTATTTTAAATGTATTTAAAACCTACTACAAAGAAGCATTTTATTAACTTCAATAGACAAGTAATTTGCAACGAATCTATAGAACTTGTTTTTAAAAGGTGAACTGTATTGTATTTAGACATAGACGGGTAGTAATAATTTATCACGTTCTAAAAATACAAAACACATTGCATATTGTCTTACGGAAAGCCGTAATAATTATAGGTTTTATTGTACAACCATTTTATTTTAAAAATCACTTGATAAAAAAATTACCTCAATTCATACCAACAAGTAACCATATTATCCAAAAGCACATAAAACAAAGCTCTTAACTATCATTTTGCCATACTTAAACTATAAACACGAAATAAGACTAAGACTAACAATTGTCAAAAAAAGTCTTAAGCTCAGCAGCTTATTTCACCATTACCAAACACACCTCTCTAGGCGTAAATACTAAAACACATCATATCTTTATTTGACAGTTTAGATGCTTGTTATTTAGGTCAAACTAGTAAAATACACAGATAAACAGTCGATTAAGAACAATATTTAGTGCATTCGAGTTAAACCTTAAGAAACTCAATAAGTAATTTTACGGTATTAAATTTTTGAATCCTTAATACCCGCTGAAACAGATAAATTATGTGGATGCGGGTTTTTAGTGTCGATACCTCATTACTATAATGATTGACAACATAGCAATTAATACCGCCTAATAACAACTGCAACGTACTACGCATTACTTCAAGAGATTTGGTTTCCATGAAAAATGACCTGCACTTCTCGTACCAATTGTCAATATTTTAAATAACATGAGATACTTCTTATTAAGAGTCTCCTTCCATAAATACTAAGCTGAAGAGCAATATTTTATACAACTAGATCAATCAAACTCACGTCTATAAATTCATCAGATTACAAATCTCATCCCTACTTCAGACATTAAAAACGACAAAAACCACATATAACACACTCGTTATAAGTAGTTAACACAGACGCTAAAAATGAATAGAGTTAACATCCGAGATGCTTTGAGTTAATATATATCCTTAAAGTCTACTAATTTAGGTCTTGCAACGGAAGTTGTAGAATTAAAAATCTAATAAATACAATGTAAAACCTAAAAAACTGTAATATGAGAAATATACTTTGGCTAATAGCTCTAATTTGTATTGTAACCTGGATATTAGGATTTTTTGGAGTCATCGCTAGTCTGACTCAAGAGAGTTTAACGCATGTATTGCTTGTGGTAGCCTTAATGGCCATTTCTAACAATTTGATTGACGGCAGACGCATTTAAGAGAAAATATTTTCATTATAATGACTGTATACAAGACATAGTACAACCATTGTTCTATTCTAGATATTAATATACAGATAACCGTCACAAACAATACCAGTATAACCACATGTCTACCAGCTTATGAAACTATCAAAACACAACATGCAAGCGCTTTTGGGCGGACTCACAGCAACCATTATTGTTGGAATTGGAGCTTTTGTTTTAGGATCCGTAAGTGGCTATGAAGCCCAACAATTAATCAGAGCCTCCTTATCTGGAATTAATACGTTATGCAATACAGTAGTGCTTGCTTCGGCTACTATCTTAGCTTTATTACTGACCTTATTAAGTGTAAGCTCGAATACCAAATCGAAATTAACAGACGATCATTACAAGCACATTCTAACCATTGCCAAAACAGTAACCATCGTACTCGTAACCTCCATGATTATCTTTCAACTGTTTAATATTCCCATTGTGGAAGCAGATAGTGTGCCTCCTTCTTGGTTTACCGTAGTGTACTACATGAGTTTGGGTTTATCGGCCATAATTAGTGGTGGTCTAATTGTCGTTGTATTAATGCTTTACTATACTGTAGCGAGCATTATTAAAATTGTAGGACTGGGCGTTGAAGATCATCCGCTTGTCTATATCGATGAAGATAAGCCTAAAGAAAAGAATGACAAGACAAACCACAATGAGACAAAGGATGAGAAATCAAATGAACATTCCGATTAAAAATAGAGTAATCAAATTATTTATAATATATGAAAGCCGATGAATATTATAAATAAACATTCATAGAATTGATTTAAACACAAAAACACATAAAAAACTGTGATTTAATGTTTTAAAAAATATTAAATGGGTATCTAACAATAAGATACCCACTTCACTTATAAAATAATTATAGTATTTACTAAAAAAATATAGGTTTGAAATTCTGTGAAAAATTAATTTTTTAAAAGCTTAAAAATTTTAGTCTCCCCTATATCATTAGTCAAGCTAAGAAAATAGACTCCCACGTTAGTATTTGGAATATTTATTGGATTTACTCCACTATCTAAATTTATTTCTTTTTGGATAATTCTTCCTCCAATATCGTAAATAACAGCAGTAGCTGGTTTATCGAGTTTTAAATTAAATACTCCCGTATTGGAAGGGTTAGGGTATAATTTAACATCTAAAAAATCACTTTCTGATACACTTAGTGTTGACGTTCGAGACCATTTAATATTATCGAATGCTATAGCCAAACTTCTATATTCCTCTCCTGAGTCAGGGACACTTGCATTGCGAATGGCCAATACAAAGTCTTCTGTAACATCAATATTATCAACAGAAAAAGTATAAACTTCATCTCCTTTATGTTCAATAGAGCCAGCAACAACTCCATTTATAAGTAATTCCACTTTTCTGGTTTCGGCTAAATCCCAAAGATTTTTACATTCCACTGAAAATGAATTTAAACCTCCGCGAATTGGGCTAGAAGTAATTCCGGTAACGCCTTTCTGAAAATATATTTCTTTAGTATCGTCTATAAACCCACTAACACCTTTAGCATTCACATTCCAATTAAAGCCATTATCTCCGATGTAGGATACGCTTCCCCAAGTATCTAGCTCTAAATTATTGATGGTCTCTGTGTAATTATCAGCCACTAAATACCATTCATCTTTTAACTCCTCAAATTCAGACATTGCGGCATCAATCCAAGCCGGTTTAGTTCCTAACCTATGTTCTATTTGGGCCTCATATAAAGATTCAGGATACACTTTAGCACCATTACTTTCTTCATATTTTACACTTTCTTGATTAAAGGTCGTTGATGTACCATGCATTCCTACTATAATTGGATTTGCTACTACAGCTGCACAATAATTACAAAACCACCAAAAATTATAATTAGAAACAGCTAAAGGTCCGACTCTACTTAAATTCCATAATGTTAACCCTCCTAGGTGATTTGGTAAGTTTTCTGTTGCACCTCCATTTCCTACAAGATCATATTCTTCGTAAGCATCAAAGAGGTTTGATCTAGGAAAACTACCATGAAAATCTATACCTCGCCCATTTGTAGATTCTACTCTCCAAGCAACCGATCCTGTAGTATATCCAGACATGTTAACACCATGGTATTGACCTGTATTAGTATTGTCCCAAATTAATCCAGCTAATGATCGTGAGGCTTTAGCAATATCTACAGTACTATGTCCACGAACTCCATCTAATAAAATTTGAATTATAGAGATCGCATAAGAGTCTACTGTAGATGCTATATAAGATACATTTGTAAATCGTGAACGTCTTACCCAACAATGAGCTGCATTTGTAAATCTGGTAGCTCTCCATCCTGAATCTCCTTGGTAGTTTTGTAAATGAACATATGGTCCTTTAAAGTTTGCTTTAAAATGAATATCTTCAAACCCTGACTCTTCAATCATATTCCACCCTTGAACAGTCCAACCATGAGTTGATTCAATATCATCAATAAATTCATCTTTTAAGTACACTTTGTTACCAGATATATAATCAATTTCATGGAACTCTTTTGCTTCCACTCCTGTGTCATTAATATTTGTCCAAATACTATTTACTTCTGTAATACCATCTAGATACAAACTATTTGCATCTATATTAGGAGCCATATACATTCGGATAAATTTAAATCCATTAAAAACACTAGCATTATCAACGGTTATATAATTTGTACCTTTATCGCTATCAGCTATTAAATTTGTGTGAGTTGATACTTCTTCTGTACCAATGAAACTAAACATAGGATTACATTGAGATACACCCACCATTCCTGGTTCTTGAGCCATAACATTCTTCATATTAATAATAGTACCTCCAATACCTGAGCCACTACCTCTTAACACAATATGAGATCCCGAAATTATTATTGATTGATCATTCCCCGAAGTCGCATTAACAATAAATTCACCTTCTGGAAAAAACACTATTCCTCCTCCTGCTGCTTCTGCCGCAGCTATGGCTCCTCTAATACCATCTTCGTCTGAAGTGTCGTCGTTTGCTATAGCTCCATAATCTGTAACATTAAATATTGTAGCGTTACTACTAGGAATGGATTCTGCTCCTAGCTTATACCCTGCATAACTATAGTTTGGCAGATCTGGAATCTCTGAATTATTAATCTCTCCAATATATTTCTTCCAAATTTGTGCCTCTTGAGCCATTAAATTCGGAATATTAATTAGACTTATAAAAAATAAAGTTGTTACATAATAAATGTTGGTTTTTCTCATAATGTTGGTTTTAAAGTTAAGTTATTAGTGTTCTCGAGCACATTTTTAATCAAAAAAATATATCTCAGTAATTTATTATTACAGAAGCCAAATTTTTGCCTTCTTGATCCCTTTTCTAGAATGACTACAATTACAAAATATGATTAAAGAAATCCATGGAGCTTTAACCAACTTTGGCAATTATTTTTCCAATGTAAATTAGTTTTATCATTACATAACCCAAATCCATGACCACCTTTTTCGAACACGTGTAGCTCTGCTGAAACATTCTGTTTCTTTAAGGCTAAATAATATTTAAGACTGTTTTCTACCGGTACTGATAAATCATCAGATGCATGAACTATAAAAGTCATTATACTATTTTTATCAATATGTAATTCTGCTGAATGTTTTATAACAGACGATTTACATGGCGATATTCCCAGTAATTTGCTTTTAGAGCCTTTATGTGTTATGGTTTCTTCCATGCTGATCACTGGATAAATTAGCAATAGAAAATTTGGTTTCGCACTTGTTTTATTTGACTTATAAACAACATCATTATAACAATTTGATAATGTTGCGGCAAGGTGTCCACCTGCCGAAAAACCTAGAACTCCTATTTTATCAATATTTAAGTTGTACCTCTTAACATTTTCTCTGACATACCGCATAGCTTCTTGAGCATCTTGTAATGGACCTATTGTCTTATCTTCCATGATTACATCAGATGGTAACCTATACTTTAACACAAATGCAGTAATTCCTATACTACTTAACCATTTTCCTATTTTAAATCCTTCCTTATCTATCGATAAACGAGAATACCCTCCACCAGGAAAAATTAACACACCTGTCTGATTCGGTTTTTCGAACTTTGGTTGGAAAATGGTTAAAGTTGGGGTTGAAACATGAGATGTACTTACTAACAAATTTTCTTTATAAACCGGCAATTCTTTATAATCTGAATTTGATATTTCATTAGGAATTTTTGTCTTCCAAAGAGGTATCGTCTCAGCATCTTGAAAATAAAGAAATTTGCTCATTTTATAAATAATCAAATAAGGAACAACATATTATACTATTAAAAATGCCAGCGCACAAATGCTTCCATAGC